>NCEF01000053.1 GCA_002280565.1 Sphingomonas sp. 32-66-10 | reverse complement strand
TTCGCAAGGAGAATACGAATGACCGGGAATAGCCGGCCCTCGCGGCCCTACCCACCGACACCTTCCAGAATTCCGGCCACGCCGCACCCTTCCTGGCGTCATCGCGATGCTGCTACGGCGGCACGGGCGCGAGCGCTTACCCCGGCAGAGTTCTGGGAATCGCTCGGCCTCTGACATCGGCGATCGGGAATGACGGCAAGCCGCCCGCGTCAGCAGTAGCGCGGGCATCCGCTGGATCAGCGTCTCGTCCGGCCGTCACAATGTCTGGCGATTTAGCCGGAGCGCATTGGTCACGACGCTGACCGATGACAAGGCCATCGCGGCTGCGGCGATCATCGGCGAAAGCAATATGCCGAACAGGGGATAGAGCAGGCCGGCGGCCACTGGCACGCCGGCCGCGTTGTAGATGAAGGCGAATACCAGGTTCTGGCGGATATTGGACATGGTCGCCTGGCTGAGGCGGCGGGCGCGGACGATACCGGTAAGATCGCCCTTGAGTAGCGTCACGCCTGCGCTTTCGATCGCAACATCCGTGCCTGTCCCCATGGCGATACCGACGTCGGCGGCGGCGAGGGCCGGTGCATCGTTGACCCCGTCGCCCGCCATAGCCACCACCCGGCCTTCGCGCTTCAGGCGCGCGACGACGGCGCTTTTCTGGTCGGGCAGGACATCGGCCTCCACTTCGTCGATCCCCAGCCTGCGGGCGACGGCTTCGGCGGTGGTGAGATTGTCGCCCGTCAGCATGACGACGCGGATGCCCTCGCGGCGCAGCGCTTCGAGCGCTTCCGGCGTGGTCGGTTTCACCGGATCGGCGATGGCGATGGTTCCGCCCGCTTGTCCGTCCACGCCGACGAAAATGGCGGTGGCACCGTCGCGACGGAGGCTGTCTGCGGCGGCGGCAAGAGGAGCGGTGTCGATTGCATGTTCGCCAAGGAAACGCGCATTGCCGAGCACGATGCGCATGCCTTCGACCGTGCCGAGCGCACCGCGCCCGGTCGGGGAATCGAACCCTTCGACCTGCGGCAGCGTCAATCCTCGTGCCTTGGCGGCCTCGACGATGGCGAGTGCGAGCGGATGTTCGGAAGCCTGCTCGACGGCGGCTGCCAGGCGCAATATCTCGTCTTCCGAGCGGTGCGACGCAGGGATGATGGCGGTGACTGCCGGACGCCCCTCGGTCAGTGTCCCGGTCTTGTCGACCACGAGCGTGTCGACCTTTTCCATGTGCTCTAGCGCTTCGGCATTCTTGATCAGGACGCCAAGCCCGGCTCCCCGGCCGACCCCGACCATGATCGACATGGGCGTGGCCAGGCCAAGTGCGCAAGGGCAGGCGATGATCAGAACGGCGACAGCCGAGACGAGCCCGTAGGCAAAACGCGGTTCCGGGCCCCAGATGCCCCAGCCCGCAAAGGCCAGAAGGGCGACGGCGATTACCGCGGGGACGAACCAGCCGGAGACCTGATCGGCCATGCGCTGGATCGGCGCGCGCGACCGCTGGGCTTCGGCCACCATCTGGACGATCCGGGCCAGCACAGTGTCCCGCCCGACCTTCGTGGCAGTGATTATCAGCGCACCGGTCTGGTTGAGCGTGCCGCCGATGACAGTGTCGCCCCTGGCCTTGGTGACAGGCATGGATTCGCCGGTGACCATCGATTCATCGAGCGAAGACCGCCCGTCTTCGACCGTGCCGTCGACGGGGACTTTCTCGCCGGGTCGAACGCGCACCCGGTCTCCCACGCCAATGCTTTCAAGGCTCACTTCCTCATCGCCGCCATCGGCAAGCAGGCGCCTTGCCGTCCTGGGCGTGAGGCCAAGCAGGGCCTTGATCGCCCCGGAGGTCCGTTCGCGCGCCCTGAGTTCGAGCACCTGGCCCAGCAGCACCAGCACGGTGATTACAGCGGCCGCCTCGAAATAGACCGCCACGTTCCCGTCGGCGTTGCGGAAGGCAGGCGGGAACAGCCCGGGCGCAAGTGCCGCAACCATGCTGTAGGCCCAGGCAACGCCGGTGCCCATGGCGATCAGAGTGAACATGTTGAGGTTGCGGGTTCTGAGCGAGGCCCAGCCGCGCACGAAAAACGGCCATCCGGCCCACAGCACAACCGGCGTTGCCAGCACCAGCTGCAGCCAGATCGACAGCCGCATCGGCACCAGATGATGGAGCGCCGGGAATATATGCGAGCCCATTTCCAATATCAGCACTGGCAGAGCCAGCACGAATCCGAAGCGGAACCGGCGCGTCATGTCGAGCAGTTCCGGGCTTGGGCCGCTCTCCAGCCCGGCAGTTTCCGGTTCCAGCGCCATGCCGCAGATCGGGCAGGCGCCGAGGTGATCCTGTCGCACTTCGGGGTGCATCGGACAGGTCCAGATCGTTCCTTCCGGTGCCTGTTCCGGCTCCGGAGGGCTCAGATAGCGGGCCGGGTCGGCCACGAAGCTGGCGCGGCATCTGGCGCTGCAGAAATGATAGTGCTGCCCTGCATGCTCGGCGTGGTGCGGCGTCTTTTCAGGATCGACCTTCATGCCGCAAACCGGGTCAGTGACCATGTTCGACTGGCTGTGGCCGGTGTGATCGTGGTGGGCGTGCCCATTCGTATCACTCATGGACGGCTCCTGAGGTCGGCGCGCAGCAGCGGAGGCCGGATTGGCGATAGCTTGCCCGAGCGTGCAGGAAATACAATGATGCCTGCGCGATCCGAAGGGGCGGGCTGGGTTCGGACCATCAGAACCAGAAGCGAATGCCCGCAACGAAGCTGCGTTCCGTCACATCCTTGCCATCGAGGCGCGCGTAATCTGCGGTCCTGCCTGCTGCCCATGTCCAGTTGACGCCCACATAGGGTGCGAATTCCCGCCGGATTTCGTATCGCAGGCGCAGGCCCAGTTCGGCGCTGGAAAGCCCGGCGCCGATCCGCTGGTCGGGCATGTCCTGCGCGGAAAAATCGAGTTCGGCGCGCGGTTGAAGGATCAGTTGCTGAGTGAGCCGCTGGTCATAAGCACCCTCGATCCGGGCGGTCAGTTGGCCTTTGTCGGAGAGGAAAGCGGCCGCCTGTACTTCGAACTGATAGGGTGCGCGGCCCTCTATGCCCAGCGTTGCCCAGGTGCGCTCCGGCTGTGGCCGGATGTCCTGCCGCACGCCGAATTGCAGGTTCCACCAGGGATCCAGAGCCTTGGCATAGAGCGCCTGAACTTCCGCATGGTCGATGCCTTCGCCGAAGGTGCCTTCGCCCTTGCTCTTGAGGACGAGCCGATCGAGATCGCCGAACCAGGCTTCCCCTTCCCAGCGATAGCCA
>NCEF01000006.1 GCA_002280565.1 Sphingomonas sp. 32-66-10 | reverse complement strand
GTGGCTTTGGCCAGAGCGACCAGCAGGCGCAGCAGGGCCGCCGCGTCGCCAGTCGTGCCTATCTGAGCGAGGGCGATGCCGCCTCCGCCAAGTCCACCCCGACCCCCGTCCAGGTCCGCAGCTCGGGCCGGGTCGATCTTGTCGCCTGAAGGAGCCGATCATGGACGTCACCGCCACCTCCGCCGCCACCGACACCGGTTCGACCAACGCGCTAGGCAAGCTCGCCACTGATGCGACAATGTTCCTGCGCCTGCTGACCACGCAGATGCAGAACCAGGACCCGCTCGATCCGATGGACACGTCGGAATATACCCAGCAACTCGTCCAGTTCTCGCAGGTCGAGCAGTCGATCCAGCAAAATGCGTCGCTCAAGTCGATCCTGACCGCGCTGACGTCCGACAATCTCGTCGGCGCGGCATCGGTGGTCGGCAAGGTCGCGAGCTTTGGCAGCGATCAGGCGGGC
The DNA here is from genome assembly GCA_002280565.1 of Sphingomonas sp. 32-66-10. GTDB lineage: Bacteria > Pseudomonadota > Alphaproteobacteria > Sphingomonadales > Sphingomonadaceae > Sphingomonas. Next base: position 81,310 of record NCEF01000006.1, on the reverse strand, counting down.
CTGACCGAGGCAAGTCCGGCGCAATGGACCTATGCCACCAGCCGCCCGGCCGAAACGGTCGTCGCGACGATCAAGAACGCGTCGGGCGCGACGGTCCACACGATCAACCTGACCGGGTCGGAGGGTGAGCTGGTGTGGGACGGCACGCTTGATAACGGCACGCGCGCGCCCGACGGTGCCTACAAGCTCGAGATTGCGGCCAAGGACACGACCGGCGCGAGTGTGCCGGTGTCGATCTCCGCGCGCGGCCTCGTCAAGGAAGTGGCGCAGGACGCGTCGGGCATGACGTTCCAGGTCAACGGCGTGTTCTACAATTCGGCCACGCTGATCCGCCTGACGCAATAAGGGTCAGGCGTCCCCTTCGAGCATCTTGATAATGCCCGAAAAGTCCATGCCGGCATGGCCTTCATCCGCGAACTTGCCGTAAAGCTCGGCGGCGCGCGCGCCCATTGGCGTGTCGGCGTGCACCGTCTCCGCCGCCTCCATCGCCAGCTTCAGATCCTTGAGCATCAGCCCGACCGCGAAGCCGCCCTGATAGTTATTGTCGGCGGGCGATTTGGGGCCGACGCCAGGCAACGGCGCATAACTCGTCATCGACCAGCTCTGCCCCGACGAGACCGAACTGATGTCGAAGAACGTCTGCGGATCGAGCCCGAGCTTGCGCGCGAGCAGAAACGCCTCGCAGGTCGCGACCATCGTCGCACCGAGCAGCATGTTGTTGCAGATCTTCGCCGCCTGGCCCGCGCCATTGCCGCCGGCATGGATCACCGCCTTGCCCATGTCGGACAGGAACAGCTCGGCGCGTTCGAACGCCGCGTCGCTGCCGCCGACCATGAAGGTCAGCGTGCCCGCGCTGGCAGCGGCAATGCCGCCGGAGACGGGGGCGTCGACCGCCATCAGCCCCTTGGTCGCCGCCGCATCGGCGACGCGGCGTGCGGTATCGACGTCGATCGTCGAGCAATCGATCAGGATCGCCCCGGTATCCGCCGCGCCGAACACGCTGTCGGCATAGACCTGTTCGACATGCTTGCCCGCGGGCAGCATGGTAATCACCGCCTCGGCCCCCTGCGCTGCCTCTGCCGCGCTGGCGACGGGCAGGCATCCGGCCGCCTTGGCGCGGGTAAGCGCCTCTTCGCTGAGGTCATAGGCGCGGACGTCATGCCCCGCCTTCGCCAGGTTCGCGGCCATCCCGCCGCCCATATTGCCGAGACCGATAAATCCTACGCGGGCCATCACCACTCTCTCCTCCCGCTTGCGGGAGGGGCCGGGGGAGGACCTGTCTTCCGCGCGCGGTGTATCTGATCTGGAGGGACAGGCCCTCCCCTAACCCCTCCCGCGAGCGGGAGGGGGACTTATTTCCCCGTCCAATTCCCCGGACGCTTCTCGACAAACGCGGCCATCCCTTCCTTCTGGTCAGCGCTGCCGAACAGGCCGTGGAACAGGCGGCGTTCGAACTGGACGCCCTGCGCCAGTCCGGTCTCGAACGCGGCGTTGACCATTTCCTTGTTCGCCAGCACCGCCAGCGGCGCCATCGACGCGATCGTTGCGGCGGTATTGAGCGCTTCATCGAGCAGTTCGGCGGCGGGAATGACCCGGCTGACAAGGCCGGCGCGCTCCGCCTCTTCGGCGCCCATCATGCGGCCGGTCAGGCACATCTCCATCGCCTTGGCCTTGCCCACGGCGCGCGTCAGGCGCTGCGATCCGCCCATGCCGGGCGCGACCGCGAGCTTGATCTCGGGTTGGCCGAACTTAGCGGTTTCGGCGGCGAGGATGAAGTCGCACATCATCGCCAGCTCGCACCCGCCGCCCAGCGCAAAGCCCGACACGGCGGCGATGATCGGCTTGCGCGTGCGGGTGAACTGGTCCCATCCGGCAAAGAAATTGTGGCCGTACATGTCGGCGAAACCCTGCGCCTGCATCTCCTTGATGTCGGCTCCGGCTGCGAACGCCTTTTCGCTGCCGGTGAGGACGGCGCAGCCCTGTGACGGGTCGGCATCGAACGCGGCGAAGGCGGCGAGCAGGTCGGACAGGACTTCGCTGTTGAGCGCGTTGAGTGCCTGCGGGCGGTTGAGTGTCACCAGCGTGACGGCGCCACGCTGTTCGACGAGGATGGTGTTGTAGGTCATGTCTTCTCCTATGCGGGCGTCCACGCCTCATCCTCGGGGAGCGGCGCGAAGATCTGGTCGATCAGATGATCGCTTACTCCCTCTGGCGTGGCGGGATCCCAGCGCGGGTGATTATCCTTGTCGATGATCAGCGCGCGCACGCCTTCGATGAAGTCGTGGCGCTGCACGACGCGGGTGGCGACTGCATATTCCTGCCGCATCTCGTCCTCGAAGGTCGGCATGGTCGCGCCGTCGAGCAGCAGCTTGAGGCTGACCTTCATCGACTGCGGGGATTTGCCCGCGATATCGGCCCGTTGCTGCATCGCCCAGTCGCTCGGGTCGGCTTCCAGTGCGGCGACGATGTCTTCAAGCCGGTCGCCCGCAAATAGCCGGTCGATCGCCGCGCGGTGGGCGAGGATGCCCGCGTCGGGAACGGGCGTGGCGAGATCGGTCAGCACCGCGTCGATCGTCTGCGGATCGGCGAGAATCCGGGCCTTGGCATTGTCCAGCCGCTCGGCCGTCAGATAGTGGGTGGCGAGGCCAAGCGCGACACACTCCGCGCCGTCGAGCCGGTGGCCCGTGACGGCAAGATACTGCCCGACCCGTCCGGGAAGCCGCGAGAGATACCAGCCGCCGCCGACATCGGGGAACAGGCCGATGCCGGTTTCGGGCATCGCGAACTTCGTATTCTCCGTCGCAACCCGGAACCGGGCGGGCTGGCTGAGACCGACGCCGCCGCCCATCGTGATGCCGTCCATGAACGCGACGATCGGCTTGGCGAAGGTGAACAGCGCGTGGTTCATCTGATATTCGACGCGGAAAAAGTCCCGCGCCGCCGCACCATCATCCGCACCGCTGGTCGCGAGCATCCGGATATCGCCGCCCGCGCAGAAGCCCCGACCTTCGGCATGGTCGATCATTACCGCTTCGACTGCGGTATCCTCGCGCCACGCTGCCAGCGCATCGAGGATCGCGGCGCACATGCCGGTGTTGAGCGCATGGATCGCCTTGGGCCGGTTGAGCCGGATGTGGCCGACCTTGCCCTCGACGGAAATCAGGACATCTTCGGTCACTGGCGGGTCAACTCCCGCCCGACGATCATGCGCATCACCTGATTAGTCCCTTCCAGGATCGAATGGACGCGCAGGTCGCGCCAGAAGCGTTCGATCGGATAATCCATCAGATAGCCATAGCCGCCATGCAGCTGCAACGCGCGGTCGACCACTGCAGATCCGGTGTCGGTGGCGAAGCGCTTGGCCATCGCGGCGAACTTGGTCTTGTCGGGCGCGTTGGCGGTGACCTTGGCCGCCGCGAGGTAAAGCAGCGCGCGTGCCGCCTCCAGCTCGGTCGCCATGTCGGCGAGCATGAACTGGGTGTTCTGGAACTCGGCCACTGCGGTCCCGAACTGCTTGCGGTCTTTTGTATAGACAATTGCTTCATCGAGGCAGCGCTGCGCCCCGCCGAGCGAGCAGGCACCGATGTTGAGGCGGCCGCCGTCGAGGCCCATCATCGCGATGCGGAACCCCTCTCCCTCGGCGCCGATCAGGTTTTCGACCGGCACACGGACATTGTCGAACATCACCTGCCGCGTCGGCTGCGCATGCCAGCCGAGCTTGCGCTCGTTCGCGCCGAAGCTGACGCCCGGCATGTCCTTTTCGATGGCGAGGCAGGAAATGCCCTTCGGCCCATCCACGCCGGTGCGGACCATCGTGACATACAGCTCATTCTCGCCCGCGCCGGAGATGAACTGCTTCGACCCGTTGACGATGTAGAAGTCCCCATCCCGCTTCGCCGTCGTCTTGAGCGCGGCGGCGTCGGAGCCGGAGGATGGCTCGGTCAGGCAATAGCTTGCCAGCCAGTCGGCGGTGACGAGCTGCGCGAGATATTTGTCCTTCACCGTCTGCGACCCGAAGCGGTCGATCATCCACGCAGCCATATTGTGGATCGAGATGAACGCGCTGGTCGCGGGACAGCCATAGGCCATCGCCTCCATGATCAGCGCCGCTTCGAGCCGACCCAGGCCAATCCCGCCGCTCTCCTCGCTGACGTAAATCGCGCCGAAGCCGAGTTCGGCGGCGGCCTTCACCGTCTCACGCGGGAAGATGTGTTTTTCGTCCCATTCCGCCGCGTGCGGGGTGATCGCGTCGGCGGTAAAGCGCTGCGCCATCTCCTGAATCGCGCGCTGGTCTTCGGTCAGGTCGAATTGCTGGTCCATCATTCTCTCTGTCTGATCCTGTCGGAGGAACGCCGGGTCGAGGCGTGCGATCCGGATAGCGTCTTTAGGGGGTCGTCACATGAAACTTCGTTTGTTGCTCGCCGTACCGTTGCTGCTCGCCGCTGCCTGCACCTCGGCAGAGGGACTCAACACCTTTGCTGCTGGCGTGTGCGAGCAGAGTTCGTCCTGCACCGTGCGCGACCAAACCCCACGCTACGGATCGCCGCAGCAGCGTGCGGTCGAGGAAGTGATGCGCGGGCCGCAGAAGCCGATGTAGCGCACTCATTTCCCCTCCCCCAGTACCCGCTTCGCAAACAGTGGATTGGCGATGCGCAGGTCGTTGCGGTCGTACCAGCGCGGCGCGGGCAGGCCCTTTTCCCACGCCAGCGCCTCGATCAGCGTGCCCTGGGCATGCGGCGTGTCGGGCGCTGCGTTGCGCAGCGGGTCGGCATAGGCTTCATCGGCGGTGACGATGGTCCAGCCCCTGGCCTTCAGCGCCTTGACCAGATCGCCGATGAACAGGGCGGCGATGTCGGTTTCGTGGAGCAGCATGACGTGGGCGGGCGACCGGCCCAGTGTCCTGACCGCCAGCGCGTCATAGAACTCCGCCGCCTCGACATGGCTTTCGACATAGAGGTCGCGCAGCGCCGTCATGTCGATTGGCTTGCCCGCCTGCTTGGCGGCGATGGTCAGGCTTTCGATGTTCCAGTCCGACGATTCCGCGGTGACATAGCCGTTGGTCAGGCCGCGCGCCTTCAGCCCCGCACGGATCGCGTCGCGCTTCACCTTGTCCTTGCCGCCCTCGTCGAGGAACGGGAAGCGGAACCACGGGCGGTAGCCGGGGCGGGGTTTCAACCAGGCTTCGGCGCGGTCCAGATCGGCGAGATAGGCGTCGGCGTCGGTGCTGCCGAGCTTGGGATGCGACCAGCTATGGTTGGCGAGGACGTGGCCTGCCTTCACATAACGGTCGAGATTGGCGACACCATCGCCATGACCCGGCTGGCCGATGTTGCCGGGATTCACGAAGAACACCGCCTGTTTGACGCCTGCGCGCTTCAGCGCAGCGGTGAGCTTCTTCGCGCGGTCGTCGGGATCGAGGAACGCCCCCGCCCCGCGCGGCGCGTCGTCGAAGCTGAGCGCGATCCGCTTTTGCGCGGCGGCGGGGAGCGCGACCAGCAGGCAGGCGAGCAGCGTCGCGACGATCCTCACTGGACGCTTGCTCCCTGCATCACCCGTTCCTCGAACAACCGGTCGGCGGTGGGGCCGTCGGTGCGGTCGTACCAGCGCGATCCCTCCAGCCCCTTTTCCCAGGCCAGCATCTGGATGCGCGTGCCATTTGCGAAATCGACCTGCGGCGTGCGACGGGCGATCGGGTCGTCGAACGCCTCGTCCGCGGTGACGATGGTCCAGCCCGCCTTGCGCAGCCCCGCGACCATGTCGGGCAGGAACAGCGCGGCGAGGTCGGTTTCGTGGAGCAGCAGCACCTGCGCCGGGTGGCGGCCGGTGGCGCGCACGGCAAGCTGGTCGGCGAACTCGGCCGCGCCGACATGCGTCTCGACATAGAGGTCGCGCAGCCGCGCCATGTCGATCGTCCGCCCCGCGCGCTTCGCCGCGATCGTCAGCCGCTCCATGTTCCAGTCATAGCCGTCGGCGGTGACATAGCCGTTGGTCAGCCCGCGTGCGGTGAGGCCATCGCGCACTGACTGCGCCTTTGCCGCGTCGCTCCCGCCTTCGTCGAGGAAGGGGAAGCGGAACCAGGGGCGATAGGTCGGGCGGCCGCGCAGCCACGCCTGCGACTGGTCGATATCGGCGAGGTAGAATTCGGCGCTGACCCGCGACAGGCCGGGATGGGTGCAGGTGTGGTCGGCGAGGACGTGACCCGCCGTCTCATACGCGCGGACCAGTGCGCCATCGCGGTCGCTCTGCATGCGGCACGGGTTGATGAAGAACGCCGCCTGCCGCACGCCTGCAGCCTCCAGCGCCGCGATCAGCTTCGGTCCGCGCGCTTCCAGCGTCAGGAACGCCCCGGCCCCGCGCGGCGTATCGTCAAAGGTGATGGCGATGCGCTTGTCCACGCGCTCAGGCTCGCGCGCCGACAGCGCGAGCGGCGCCGCCCAGGCAATGCAGGTCAGCGCCGCGACCGCGACCATGATTCGAAACAGCCAGACCATCGCGCATCCCCCGCAGAGTGCGGGATATGGTTAGCATGGTCGCAACCGATTCTCGAACCCGGCGGGCCACAACCCTCATCCCATCGTGGGAATGACGAAGGCGTTGGCGGCGTCGCCCACCCCACCGTCGGGCCAGCGCTGGGTGATCGTCTTCACCTTGGTGAAGAACTTGACCCCCTCCATGCCGTGCTGGTTGGTGTCGCCGAACGCGCTGCGCTTCCACCCGCCGAACGTGTGATAAGCGACCGGCACCGGGATCGGCACGTTGATGCCGACCATGCCGACATTGACGCGCGCGGCAAATTCGCGCGCGGCGTGGCCGTTGCGGGTGAAGATCGCGACGCCATTGCCGTACTGGTGCTCGCTCGGCAGGCGCAGTGCCTCCTCGAAGCTGTCGGCGCGCACCATCTGGAGGACGGGGCCGAAAATCTCTTCCTGATAGCTGCGCATCTGCGGCGTCACGCGGTCGAACAGGGTCGGGCCGACGAAGAAGCCCTGCTCATGCCCCTGCAGCGTGAAGCCGCGCCCGTCGACGACCAGCTCCGCGCCCTCATCGACGCCCATCTGGATGTAGCTTTCGATCTTGGCCTTGTGCGCGGCGGTGACGACCGGGCCGTAATGCGCCTGTGCATCGGTCGAAACGCCGACGCGCAGGGCGGCAATCGCGGGCAACAGCTTTTCGCGCAACGCGATGGCGGTCTTCTCACCGACCGGCACGACGACCGGCAGCGCCATGCAGCGCTCGCCCGCCGAGCCGAAGGCAGCACCGGCAAGATCGTTGACCACCTGGTCGAGGTCGGCGTCGGGCATGACGATGCCGTGGTTCTTCGCGCCACCCATCGCCTGAACGCGCTTCCCGGCCTCGACACCGCGGCGATAGACATAATGCGCGATGTCGGACGAGCCGACGAAGCTGACCGCCTTGATCTCGGGATGGTCGAGGATCGCGTCGACCATCTCCTTGTCGCCCTGCACAACCTGCAGAATGCCGTCCGGCAGACCGGCTTCCTGCATCAGTTCGGCGAGGCGCACCGGCACGCTGGGATCGCGCTCGCTGGGCTTCAAGATGAAGGCGTTGCCACAGGCGATGGCGACGCCAAACATCCACATCGGGATCATCGCCGGGAAGTTGAACGGGGTGATGCCTGCAACAACGCCGAGCGGCTGGCGCATCGAATAAACGTCGATGCCGGGGCCGGCGCCCTGGGTATATTCGCCCTTCAGCACATGCGGGATACCGCAGGCGAATTCGATCACTTCAAGGCCGCGCTGGATATCGCCCTTCCGCCTTGAACGCGAACATCACGCGCGCGCGGCGCTGCGGGTTGGTCGCGGCCCATGCGCCCTGCGCGGCCAGCGCCTTGTGCATCGCTGTGTCGAGATCGGCCGGGCTGCCGAGCGTAACCTGTGCCTGCACCGCGCCGCTATTGGGATCGAACACGTCCGATCGGCGCGTGCCGGTGCCGGCGGTCGCCGCGCCGCCGATGAAATGGGTGATCTCGCGAACGGACGCCGCCATGATGCCTCTCCTTGTTGCGGCGCTCATGCACCCGCCAGCCCTTGCGCGGCAAGTCCACAAGTTACGATTGTTACCGGTTTGTCGCATTCACTCGGGAGAAATCGCGGAAATCAGCCATTTGTAACCGAAGTGTCACGCCCGGATAACGCCGCATTTACCCTAGCGCCCCTAGATCGGGTCCATGTTTGCGCTCGCCGATCCCGCTTCCGTCCCTGCCGCGTCGACCACGCGGGAATGGCTGTCCACGGCCGAGCGCAACCCGCCATTCCTGCGCGAACACGATACCTTGTTCACCGCGACGGAGATGTTCCAGACCAATATGGAACTGCGCCTGCTGCCGGTGGTCGATGCAAATCACCGCGCGATTGGCGCGCTGTTCGAAAAGGATGTGCGGCGGCTGTTGCTCAACCCGTTCGGTCACGCGTTGATGCGCAATCCGGCCTATGGCAGCGCGATTGCGGCGCATATCCGCCCCTGCCCCCAGGCCGAGGTCGATCAGGATATCGGCGCGGTGCTCGACGCCTATCGCGCCGCCAGCGGGCAGGAGGGCATGATCCTGACGCATCGCGGGCGGCTGTTCGCGGTGGTCGCCAACCGCCGCATCGTCAGCCTGGCGGTCGAGCGTGAGTTGATCCAGGCGCGCGCGCAGCTGCGGCGATCGGGGCGGATCGAGGCTGCGTCGAGCCAGTTCGAAACGCAGGTCGCGGCGCTTGCCGGGACGCTCAGCACCCTGTCCCAGCGCATCGGCACCCATGCCGGCGCCACGGCGGTGCGCGCGGCCGATACCGGCGATCGCGCCGCGACGGTGGCGGCGGCGGCATCGCAGACCAGCCTTGGCATGAACGGCATTGCCGAGCACGGGCGCATGCTCGCCGATGCCTTTGCCGCGATCAACAGCGACACGGCGCGGGCCAAGCGCGCGGCGGAGCACGCTGTCGGCCTGGTCGGCGAGGGCGGCGCGCGTATGCGTCAGCTGATGCGGTCGGCCCAGTCGATCGACGCGGTCATCGCGCTGATCGGCGAGATTGCGGGGCAGGTGAACCTGCTCGCGCTCAATGCCACGATCGAAGCCGCCCGCGCGGGTGAGGCCGGACGCGGCTTCACGGTGGTCGCGAACGAGGTCAAGGCGCTGGCGAGCCAAGCCGGGACTGCCGCCGGGCGCATCACCACCCATGTCGCCGAAATCTGTGACGGCATTGCGCAGGTGGCGGGCGGGCATGAAGAGGTCGAACGCGCGATCGCGGCGATGGCGCGGTTGTGCGACACGGTCGAACATGCCGTCGCGACCCAGCGCGATACGACGCGCCTGATCGCCGCCACGGTCGACGAAACGGTCAGCGCCGGCGCGCTGATCGCCGACGATGTCGCCGCCATCAGCGGCAGCGCGGGATCGGCGACACAGAGCGCGCAGGAGATGAGCGGCCTCGCCAACCGCATCTATGCAGAGGCCAGCGCGCTCGACGGCGCGGTGCGCAGCTTCCTGTCCGATCTGCGCGCGGCCTAGAGCGTTTCCACTGCCTCCGCGATCACCGCATAGACCCGCGCCAGATCATCGTCGGCGATGCTGTAGGGCGGCATGACGTAAACGGTGTTGCCAAGCGGGCGCAGCAGCACGTCGCGCTCGCGGAAGAACGCCATCAGCCGCGGGCCGAGCGCCGACATATAGCTGCCCGCACGATCCTCCAGCTCCATCGCGACGATCGTGCCGATCTGGCGGAGGTTGCTGACGCGGGGTGCCAGCGGCGCGCTCAGTTCCGCCTGACGGCGCGCGAGGCGGTCGATCCGCTCCAGCACCGGCTCGTCGCGCCAGAGGGCGAGGTTCGCCACCGCCGCCGCGCAGGCGATCGGATTGGCGGTGTAGCTGGACGAGTGAAAGAACATGCGCGAGCGGTCCTCGCTGAGGTGCGAGGCGAAGATCTCTTCGGTCGCCATGGTCACCGCGAGCGGGAGCGACCCGCCGGTCAGCCCCTTGGACAGGCACAACAGGTCGGGCACCACCCCCGCCTGCTCGCACGCCAGCAGCGTGCCGGTGCGACCCCAGCCGGTCATCACCTCATCCGCAATGAACAGCACGCCATGCGCGGCGCAGATCTCCCGCATCGCGCGCAGGACGCGCGGCGGATAGATCAGCATGCCGCCAGCGCCCAGGATCAACGGCTCGACGATCAGCGCCGCCGGGCGTGCGCGGCAGCACGCCTCCAGCGCATCGAGCGTCGCCTGCTCCGCCCCCTCGGCCGGGAACGGGATGACGTCGACATCGAACAGCAGCGGCGCGTAACTCTTGTTGAACACGCCGCGCGCGCCGACCGACATGCCGCCGATCGTGTCGCCATGATAGCTGCCCTGCATCACCACGACGCGGTGGCGATCCTCGCCGCGATTGGCGAAATGGCCGAGCGCCATTTTCAGCGCGACCTCGACACTGGTCGATCCGCTGTCGGAGAAGAACACTTTGGTCAGCGCGGGCGGCATCATCGCGGTGAGGTCGCGCGCCAGCGTCTCGGCGGGTTCATGGGTCCAGCCGGCGAAGATCAGCTGATCGAGCTTCTCCGCCTGTGCGCGGATCGCCGCCATGATGCGCGGGTGGCAATGGCCGTGCGTCGTCACCCACCAGGACGAAATGGCGTCGATCACGCGGCGGCCATCGGCGGTGTGCAGGATCGCGCCCTGCGCATGCGTCACCAGCGGTACTGGCTCATTGAGGCCATGCTGGGTAAAGGGATGCCAGACGGGGGACGTCATGCCAGCGGCCGAAGATCGAGCTGCGCCGCCGCCGCGCGCAGGCTGTCCGGGGTCAGCGGGTCGAGGCGCGGCAGGCGGCCGAGCGATGCGGCACGCCCCATCGTGCAGATCGTCGCCTGGCTGTCGGGCACTTCATCGCCGGAAAACAGGATACCGGCCACGCGCACACCCCTCGCGCGTGCCACTTCAATCGTCATCAGGCTGTGGTTGATCGTGCCGAGCGCGGTGCGGGCGACGATCACCACCGGCAGCCCCCAGCGCGCGAACAGGTCCGCGTAGAGCAGGTCGCGGGTCACCGGCACCAGCGCACCCCCCGCCCCCTCAACTACTAACCGCCCCGCTGGCGGGGTCAGGCGGTTCGGGTCGATGGTGACGCCGTCGATCTCCGCTGCGCGATGCGGCGAGCAGGGGGTTTCGAGGAAATAGGCTTCGGGCAGCGTGTCCACCCCGGCCAGCCGCGCGACTGCCTCCCGGTCGCTCTCCGCCTCCTCGCGCCCGGCCTGCACCGGTTTCCAATAGGTCGCGCCCAGCCGCCAGGCGAGCGCCGCCGACGCGACGGTCTTGCCCACCCCGGTATCGGTGCCGGTGACGACGATCATGCGAGAGCCTCTGCCAGTGAATCAATATCTTGCGCGGTGACGTTGAGCGTCAGCGTGATCCGCAGCCGCGCGGTGCCCGGCGCGACCGTGGGCGGGCGGATGCCGCGCACGTCGAAGCCGCGCGCCTGCACCGCCGCCGCGCGCGCCATCGTCGCCGTGTCGTCGCCGATGATGAGCGGCAGGATCTGCGTCCCCGTCGCGGTCACGCCATGCGGGGCGAGTGCGGTTTCGGCATGGGCGATCAGCGCATGGAGCCACGCGCGCCGCTCCGGTTCCTCCGCCACGATACGGAGCGCCGCGCGGACCGCACTCGCCAGCAGGGGCGATGGCGCGGTCGAGAAGATGAAGGGGCGCGCGCGGTTAATCAGGAAATCGATCAGCACGCGCGGGCCGGTGACCAGCGCGCCCTGACAGCCCAGCGCCTTGCCGCAGGTGTGCAGGGCGACGACATTCTCCGCGCCCTCCAGCGCCTCGCTCAGCCCTCGGCCATGCGCGCCCCACACGCCGGTGGCATGCGCCTCATCGACCAGCAGCATGGCGTCATGCCGCGCCGCCACCGCCGCGAAGTCCGCGACCGGCGCGCAATCGCCGTCCATCGAATACAGTGTCTCGAATGCGATCCACGGCGTGCCCGTCCCGCCCTGCGCGCGCCAGGCGCGGATCGCATCGTCCACCGCCTGCGGATCATTATGCCCCGCCGCCACCGCCGGCGCGCGGGCGAGGCGCAGGCCGTCATGCATGCTGGCATGGATCATGGCGTCATGGACGATCAGGTCGCCCGGCTGCGGCAACGTCGCCAGCAGCGCGACATTGGCGGCAAAGCCGGTGGCGAAATACAGGCACGCCTCCGCACCGAACATCGCAGCGGCTTCGGCCTCCAGCGCCGCAATCTCCCAGTCGTTGCCGCGCAACAGCCGCGATCCGCCCGACCCTACCGCCACGCCACGCGCGACCGCATCGGCCACCGCATCGCGCAACCGCTGATCATTGGCGAGGCCGAGATAGTCGTTCGACGCGAAATCCAGCCCGGTGCGCGGGCTCAGCGACCGCAGCCGCCCTGCCCGTTCCAGCCGGTTCAGGTCGTCGTGGTGAAAGTCTGGCGTCATGCCACTCCCGCGCGGGCGAGCAGCGCGCGCGCCTGTTTCAGGTGCGGCGCGTCGATCATCTTGCCGTCGAGCTGCAACGCCCCCGCGCCCGGATTGGCGGCGAAGGCGGCAACCACCGCCTGCGCATGCGCGATGGCGGCTTCGGACGGGGTGAAGGCGGCGTTGATCACCGGCACCTGCGCCGGGTGGATCGCCATCATGCCGGTAAAGCCGTCGCGCATTGCCCGCGCGCAATAGGCCGCCAGCCCGTCGAGATCGCGGAAATCGGGATAGACGGTCTCGATCGGCGCGACCCCGGCGGCGTGGGCGCCGAACAGGGTGAGGCCGCGGATCATCTCGTAGGGCGGGGTGTAGCGCCCGTCCGCCTCGCGCGAGGATTGGGCGCCGATCGCGGCGGGCAGATCCTCCGCCCCCCAGGTGATCCCGGCGAGGCGCGACGAGCAGCCGGCATAGCTGCCCAGGCCAAAGATCGCGGCGGGCATTTCGGTCGCGATCGGCAGGATGCGCGCCGCCACGCCGGCGAGCATCGCGTCGAGCGCCGCCACATCCTGCCCGCTCGCCGATTTGGGCAGCACGATGCCATCCGCCCCGCGCGCGGCGGCAAGGTCGTCCGGCGTCATGCCGTTGTCGAGCGGGTTGATGCGGACCCAGAGCGCCGGGCCGCCATGCTGCTTGGCGAGGAACGCCGCCACCGCCGCGCGCGCATCGCCCTTGCGCTCCGGCGTCACCGAATCCTCAAGGTCCAGGATCAGCGCATCGGCACCGCTGGCCAGCGCCTTTTCCATCCGGTCGGGCCGGTCACCGGGGACGAACAACAAGGAGCGCAGGCGCATCGGATTTCCTCTCTCGTGCCCCGCGCCATGCCTTTGCGCGCGCCGCGCTGCAAGGGTGGCATCCAACCAATCCTCCCCTTGGCGGGGGAGGTGATTAGGCCCCAGACGCATAAAACGGGCTGGCTGCAAGCGACCCCATTGCCGGCGTTAACAGCCCGATGGCATGATACGTCTCTATGGACCCCCAAGCGCTTAGGCTAAAATCGATGAGCACGCTGGCGAGCCTCGGGCTCGCCGTGCCTGCCCACCTTCCGCCTCTTGATCCAAGCGAACTAAGGGATGAGGGCGAGACACTGAAAAGGCTTGCCTGCCTGCACGCTTGTTCAGCTTCAGCCTTTGGCTTTTCCCGGGTCAAGTCCCTCGCTTGGATAGAAGCGCAAAGCCTCACTTCGTTCTTAGAAGAAGAAGAGGCTTCGTTTTTGCGAGGCCAGGAATCCGGCAATCGTTTTGCATATCAGGTTGAAGGAATATTTGCCCTTTGTTGGGCTCTAGGGATAGAAGAGAGCATCGACTGGTTTGACGCAGTTGATAATGCCTTCGTGCATCGCCTGCCGAACCTTAAGCTCGGCGAGCCTTTGCAGTCTCTTTGCGCCAGCGCGAGAATGCGGGACACCGTAGAGATCATGCAGGCGGCGGACCTTGGCTACTGCCTGCATTGGGCATTACGAGATGCCTCCCTCGCCGGTGAGCGCAAAGACTTTCCGATTGAGCCTTATGTAATCATTGAGCGGCGGCGGGCGCTTGAGTGGTTAACCGGGCCTGACCGATGGTATGACATCACACTCGACACATAACCCGCTCCCCCCAATTTAGGCCGTTCAGCCATCGCCCCAACAGCGACCGCCGAGAGGTCTCCCCCCTACCGCACCGGGCGCTTCTCCAGCTTCCGCGCCAGCGTGCGCCGGTGCATCCCCAGCCGCCGCGCGGCTTCGGAGATGTTGAAGTCGGTCTCGACCAGCGTCTGGTGGATATGCTCCCACTCGACCGTCTTGATCGATGAGGTGCGGCCGCCGACCGGGGCGTCGACATCGCCGTCGACGCGCGCGAACGCGGCCTCGATATCGTCGGTGTTCGATGGCTTGGCGAGATAGTGGTTGGCGCCCAGCTTGATCGCCTCGACCGCGGTCGCGATGCTGGCGAAGCCGGTGAGGACGACGATCTTCATCCCCGCATCGCTCGCCCGCAGCGTCTGCACGCAGGCCAAGCCCGATGCGCCGCCCAGCTTCAGGTCCACCACCGCGAACTCCGGCGCGTGGTCGGTCAGCAGTGCCGCCAGCTCGTCATGATTCGCCGCCCATAGCACGGTGTAGTCGCGCCGCTCGAACGAGCGTTTGAGCGTCCGCGCGAACGCCTCGTCATCCTCAACGATGATCAGCAGGCGGCCGGTCATCGCGGTGCCGCCATCGCCAGCGCCGTAAGCGGCAGGACGATCCGCACCCGCGCGCCGCCGTCCAGCCGGTTCTCCGCGCTCGCCTCCCCGCCCAGCTTGCGCAGGACGTTGACCAGCAGGAACAGGCCGAGCCCCCCGCCCGGTTTGCCCTTGGTCGAGCGATAGGGCTGGCCGAAAGTCGCGAGGATTTCGGGCGCGAAGCCGGTGCCGCGATCGGCGATCTCGATCACCAGCGCGTCGTCCTCGCGCAGTGCGGTGAGCGTCACCGTGCCGGGCGACACCTCGATCGCATTGTCGATGACGTTGCCGATCACCTGGCGCAGCGCGGGATCGGACACGATGGTGACGTCCGCGCCGAAGCGGTCGTCGAAATCGAGCGTGCCGGGGAGCAGGCTGGCGCGATAATCCGCGACAATCTCGGTCAGGAAGCGGCGGACGCTGGTCACTTCGGGCGCGACCCCGCGCGCCTCGCCTGCCGACATCAGGATGCCGCTGACGATCGCCTTGCAGCGGCGCACCGCGCCGTCCATCTCGGCCAGCTCCTGCTGCAGTTCGGCATCGTCCCTGAGCCGCGGCATCGCCCGCCAGTCGCCGATCGCGACCGACAGCAGCGACAGCGGCGTCCCCAGCTCATGCGCCGCGCCCGAGGCGAGCAGGCCCATGCGGACGATATGGTCCTCCTCCGCCGCGCGCTGGCGGACGGCGGCAAGCGCGGCGTCGTGGCTGCGCAGATTGCGGCTGATCTGGCCGATAAAGATCACCAGCAGCACCGCGATCAGCACGAAACAGACGAACCCGCCGAACAGGTAGAGATTGACCGGATCGACCGGCAGATTGGCCGGCAGCACCAACGGCGTCGGGTCGAGCGACAGGATGCCCAGCGCGATCAGCGTCGCGGCGACGATCGTCCAGGGATAATGCGGCCGCAACAGCACCGCGCCCAGCACGATGTGCAGCAGGAACAGTGCCGCGAACGGATTGGTGATCCCGCCCGACAGGCTGAGCTGCACCGTCAGCGCACCGACATCGAACAGCAAAGCGGCGGCCAATGCGCCATCGGTGAAGCGCGCACCGCTGGCGATCAGCACATGGCTGGCGATGTTGAGCGCGGCGAGCGTCGCCGTCGACATCAGCAATTGCGTCAGCGGCAGGTCGATGCCGAGCGCGAAGTTCACCACCGCGACCGTCACCAGCTGTCCGCCCACCGCCAGCCAGCGCAATTGCGTGAGCAGCAGCATGTTGCGCCGCCCCGCATCCGCCGGCTGAAAGGCGGGCTCAAGGATCTGCCGGTTCACGACCCCTTGTTGGGCGCAACCGCCGCTTTGCGCAACATCAGCCAGATGGCGCCGAGCGACAGCAGCGCCAGCGCGAACCAGGTCAGCGCATAGCCCAGATGATTGTCGGAAAAGCGCAGCACGGTCAGCCCGCCGCGCGGCCACCCGCCCGGATTGGGGGCGGCGTCGGCGTCGATGAAATAGGGCGCGGCGTTGCTCAGCCCCCGCGCGGCGGCGATCGCGGCGACATCGCGCGAATACCAGTTATCCGTCGCCGCATCATTGCTGCGCAGGAACCCGCCGCCCGGCTCGGTCACACGCAGAAGGCCGGTGACGGTTACCGGCCCCGCCCCATTCCCCCCCGCGCGGCTGGCGGCGTCGCGCCGGTCGGGGGGCACGAAGCCGCGATTGACCAGCACGGTGAAACGCCCGGTATCGAGCGGGGTGACGACCCAATAGCCGCTGCCCAGATCGCTGACCGCGCGCACCAGCGTTTCGCGGTCGTGCAGGAATCGGCCCGTCACCCGGACGCGGCGATAGGCGTCCGCCTCGGCACTCACCGCAACCCCGGGAGCCGGCGCGGCGACCGGCGCCGCGGTGCTGCGCGTCTCGACCGCGTCGATCAGCGCATGCTTCCACGCCCGCCGCTCGACCTGCCAGATGCCCAGCGCCACGAACCCGGCGGCGAGCATCAGCAGCAGCGCCGCTGGAACGGCGCGTCGGAGCGTCACGGGACCTGCTGCTCCAGATGCTGCGGCATCATGTTGCTGTTGAGGTGATGCATGACCCACAGCGATCCGG
The DNA here is from genome assembly GCA_002280565.1 of Sphingomonas sp. 32-66-10. Lineage (GTDB taxonomy): Bacteria > Pseudomonadota > Alphaproteobacteria > Sphingomonadales > Sphingomonadaceae > Sphingomonas. The sequence continues at coordinate 64,555 of NCEF01000006.1, read as the reverse complement.
CGAGCATGATGAAGATCACGATCACGGTGAACACCAGCGAGGTGAGCGTCCAGCCGCCCTCCGCCTTCGGGTTCATGTGCAGGAAGAAGATCATGTGGACGATGATCTGCACCACCGCAAAGCCCATGATGACGGCTGCCGTGACCCCGGCGCTCAGCGGCATCGTCATCACCAGCCAGAACGGGATCGCGGTCAGGATCACCGACAGCACGAAACCGATCACATAATCGCGCAGCGTCGCGTGCGGCAGCTCGGCGGCGGCGTGGTGCTCGTCATGGTGCGCGCTCATCGCAGCATCCCCATCAGGTAGACAAAGGTGAAGACGCCGATCCAGATGACGTCGAGGAAGTGCCAGAACATGCCAAGGCACGCGACCCGGCGCTGATTGGCGGGGATCAGCCCCTTGCGCCCCAGCTGAACCATCAGCGTCACCAGCCAGATCAGGCCAAAGGTGACGTGCAGGCCGTGGGTGCCGACCAGGGTGAAGAAGGCCGACAGGAACGCGCTGCGCTGCGGCGTCGCACCGAGGTGGATGAGGTGGGCGAACTCATACAGCTCGATCGCCAGGAACGCCGCGCCGAACAGGCCGGTGACGGCGAGCCAGCCCTGTGTCGCGCGGACCTTGCCCAGCTGCATCGACAGCATCGCAAAGCCATAGGTGATCGACGAGAACAGCAGCATCGCGGTGTTGAGCGCGATCAGCTTGAGGTCGAACAGGTCCTTTGGCCCCGGCCCGGCGGCGTAATTGCCGCCCAGCACCGCGTAACAGGCGAACAGGATCGCAAAGATGAGGCAGTCGCTCATCAGATAGATCCAGAAGCCCAGCATCGTGCTGTGCCCCTCAGGGTGCGGATGCTCCTCCAGCTCGTAGAAGACGGGGGGCGTGTTGGGGTCTGCGGTCACGGCGGTCATGCGGCGGCTCCGGCGGCCAGCTGGCGGGTGCGCGCATCCTCCACCGCGGCGACGGTCGCCGCCGGGATGTGGAAGTCGCGGTTATAGTTGAAGGTGTGGATGATCGCGGCGCCGAGCAGCGCGACGAACGCCGCGATCACCAGCCACCAGATATGCCACACCAGCGCAAAGCCCAGCACCAGGCTGATCCCCGACAGGATGATCCCGGCCCCGGTCGGGCGCGGCATATGGATGTCGCGGAACCCGTCGACCGGGCGCACGGCGTTGCGCTTCTTCATATCGTACCAGGCGTCGAGGTCATGGATGCGCGGGGTGAAGGCGAAGTTGTACTCCGGCGGGGGCGAGCTGGTCGCCCATTCCAGCGTGCGACCATTCCACGGGTCGCCATCGACCTTCAGCTCCTCGCGCTTCCAGATGCTCACCGCGAACTGGACCAGCATCGCGAAGATGCCGACCGCGATCGTCGCCGCGCCGATGCCGGCGATGATGAACCAGATCTGGTAGGACGGGTCGTCGAACACCCGCATCCGCCGCGTCACGCCCATCAGGCCAAGGACATAGAGCGGCGCAAAGGCGAGCCAGAAGCCCACGACCCAGCACCAGAAGGACACCAGGCCCCACTTCTTGTCGAGCTTGAACCCGAACGCCTTGGGCCACCAGTAATTGATCGCCGCGAACAGGCCGAACAGCACGCCGCCGATGATCACATTGTGGAAGTGCGCGATCAGGAACAGCGAATTGTGCAGCACGAAGTCGGCCGGCGGCACCGCGAGCAGCACGCCGGTCATGCCGCCGATGGTGAAGGTCAGCATGAACGCGATCGTCCACATCATGGGCAGCTCGAACCGGATGCGCCCGCGATACATGGTGAACAGCCAGTTGAAGAGCTTTGCACCTGTCGGGATCGAGATCACCATGGTGGTGATGCCGAAGAAGCTGTTGACGCTCGCCCCCGACCCCATGGTGAAGAAGTGGTGGAGCCACACGACGTAGGACAGGATGGTGATGACCACCGTCGCATAGACCATCGAGGTATAGCCAAAGAGCCGCTTGCCCGAGAAGGTCGAGGTCACTTCGCTGAACACGCCGAACAGCGGCAGGATCAGGATATAGACCTCAGGATGGCCCCAGATCCAGATCAGGTTCACGTACATCATCGACGATCCGCCGAAGTCGTTCGTGAAGAAGTTGGTCCCCGCATAGCGGTCGAGTCCGAGCAGCGCGAGCACCGCGGTCAGCACCGGAAAGCTGGCGACGATCAGGATGTTGGCGCACAGCGACGTCCAGGTGAACACCGGCATCTTCATCAGGCCCATGCCCGGCGCGCGCAGCTTCAGGATGGTGACGATCAGGTTGATGCCGGACAATGTCGTCCCGACGCCCGCTATCTGTAGCGACCATATGTAGTAATCGACGCCGACATTGGGGCTGTAGGTAATCCCCGACAGCGGCGGATAGGCGAGCCAGCCGGTCTGGGCGTACTCACCGACGAACAGCGACACCATCGTCAGCGCCGCACCCGCCGCGGTCATCCAGAAGCTGAAATTGTTGAGGAACGGGAAACTGACGTCGCGCGCACCGATCTGCAGCGGGACGACATAGTTCATGAGGCCCGTGATGAACGGCATCGCCACGAAGAAGATCATGATCACGCCATGCGCGGTGAAGATCTGGTCGTAGTGATGCGCGTTGAGATAGCCTTCGTTTCCACCGAACGCCATCGCCTGCTGCAACCGCATCATGATCGCATCGGCAAAGCCGCGCAGGAACATGATGAGGCCCAGGATCATGTACATGATCCCGATCTTCTTGTGGTCCACACTCGTGAACCACTCCTTCCACAGATAACCCCAGAGGCGATATTTGGTCAGCAGCGCGATCACCGCCATGCCGCCGATCGCGACCACCGCAAAGGTGACGATCAGGATCGGTTCGTGCAGCGGGATCGAGTCGAGCGACAGACGGCCGAAGATCGGATCGACCGACGGGGCGGGATGCGCAATGGGATCGGACACGGGCTTGCTCAGCTTTCCGGAAGGACGGGAATGTCAGTCATCGCGGTACGCGCGATCGGCGGGGTCGGCTGGCGCATGCGCGACAGGCCGGCGCCGGTCAGCGGGGTGCTGTCCACCGGCTTGGGATCGGGACCCGTCATCGGCACCATCGGCGTGGTGCAAACGGCGGCGACATAGCGGGTGTTGAGCGTCGGCAACGTGCCGCGCGCAGCGAACTTGTCATAGGCAAGGTCGCGGACGTTGTACGTGCCGGCGAGGCCCAGCCCGCCGCGGGCGTCGATCGCCATCATGTCGTGCAAGCACATCTTGCCCGGCTCGACGCAGAGGTTGACGACGCGGTCGAACAGGTTCGGCTCGACCTGCGCAAAGCGGCGCACCGGCTCCTTCTCGCTCGGGCGTTCGAGCTTGAGATAGGTGGCGCGGTCGAGCGGCGTCGCCGTCCCCTTCACCTGCGCCACCCAGGCGTCGAACTTGCCGCGCTCCATGCTCTTCGCGGCGAAGCGCATGTTGGAGAAGCCGACGCCGGAATAGTTGGCGGAGAAGCCGACGAAATTGCCGGTCTCGTTAAAGATGCCGTGCAGCTTGGTCTCCATGCCCGGCATCGCATAGATCTGGCCTGCCAGCGCCGGGATGTAGAAGCTATTCATCACGGTCGACGACGCGATACGGAAGCGGATCGGGCGATCCACTGGCGCGGCAAACTCGTTGACCGTCGCGATCCCCAGTTCGGGATAGATGAACAGCCACTTCCAATCGAGCGCGACGACCTGCACCTCCAGCGGCTTTTCGCGGTCGGTCTCCGGCGCGCCCGGCCCTTTGGCTTCAGCGGCCGCGAGCGGGCGATACGGGTCGAGCAGATGCGTGCCGACCCAGGTCAGCGCGCCAAGGCAGATGATGATCAGCAGCGGCGCCGCCCAGATCACCAGTTCCAGCTGGGTCGAATGGTCCCAGTCGGGATCATAGGTCGCGTCCTGGTTCGCCGCGCGATATTTGAACGCGAAGAACACGGTCAGCGCCATCACCGGCACGATGATCAACAGCATCAGCGCGGTGGAGATCATCACCAGATTGCCCTGTTGCCGCGCCACTTCACCGGCGGGGTCGAGGACGATCAGCCCGCAGCCGGACAGCAGCGGCAGGGCCGCAAGCGCGAGCAGGGGCCGAAGGCGATGGCGGAATCGGACAGGGTTCTGGGCCATGTTCGGCGCCTACGCCTGTGCCCCCGGCGCGCACATAGGACATTTTGTCCAATCCCTTGATGCCCATCAATGCAGCAGTGCGTTTCCGCTGCGGGAAGCCGACACTGGCCCGCATGAGTGAGTCGCGCCGCGTCAGCGGGGCAAGCCGGGAAGACTGGAATGAGCGCCGAAACCGTCCCCACGACCGAAGCCGAGCGCGATGCGCGCGCGGTCAATTCCGACGGCCCGCGGGATGGGCACAAGATCGCCCCGGGCGAGATCGCGATCGGCGTGGTGATCGGGCGCACGTCCGAGTTCTTCGACTTCTTCGTCTATGCCATCGCCTCGGTGCTGGTGTTCCCGTCGCTGGTCTTCCCGCATCTCGATCCGCTGCAAGGAACGCTTTGGTCGTTCGCGATCTTCGCGCTCGCCTTTGTTGCGCGGCCGGTCGGCACGATGATCTTCACCGCGATCGACCGCGCTTATGGTCGGGGCGCCAAGCTGACCATCGCGCTGTTCCTGCTCGGCGGATCGACCGCCGCTATCGCCTTCCTCCCCGGCTATGCCTCGATCGGCGTCGGATCGGCCTTGCTGCTCGCGCTGTTCCGCATGGGTCAGGGCGTCGCTCTGGGCGGATCGTGGGACGGCCTCGCCTCGCTGCTCGCACTCAACGCGCCGGAGGGCAAGCGCGGCTGGTATGCGATGATCCCGCAGCTGGGCGCGCCGCTCGGCCTGATCGTCGCCAGCCTGCTCTTCATGTTCCTGATCGCCGCCCTGCCCGCGCAGGATTTCCTCGACTGGGGCTGGCGCTACCCGTTCTTCGTCGCGTTCGCGATCAACGTCGTCGCGCTGTTCGCACGGCTGCGTATCGTGGTGACGCCCGAATACGCCACCCTGTTCGAGCGACGCGAGCTTCAGCCCGCGCCGATGACCGAGACGATCCGGTCGGAATGGCGCACGATCATCCTTGGCGCATTCGCCCCGCTGGCGAGCTTTGCCATGTTCCACATGGTCACCGTGTTCCCGCTGTCCTGGGTGTTCCTCTACACCGAGGAATCGCCGGTCCGCTTCCTGGCAATCGAGGCGGTCGCGGCCGCGCTCGGCGTTGGCGCGATCATCGCGTCGGGCTATCTTGCCGACCGCGTGGGCCGCCGCACCGTGCTCGCCGCCACCGCCGCCGCCATCGCGGCGTTCAGCGGCTTCGCGCCACAATTGCTCGAGATGGGCGAAGCGGGCGAGGCCGCATTCATGCTGCTCGGCTTCGTCCTGCTCGGCCTCACCTTCGGCCAGTCATCCGGCGCGCTCTCGGCGAGCTTCCAGCAGCGCCATCGCTATACCGGCTCCGCGCTGACCTCCGACCTTGCCTGGCTGTTCGGGGCCGGTTTCGCGCCACTGGCGGCGCTGTGGCTGTCGGCGGAGTTCGGCCTGCTCGCGGCGGGTGCCTATCTGCTGTCCGGCGCAATCGGCACGCTGGTGGCGCTTTGGCTCAACCGCGAGCTCGGGCGCACGATCGACTGAGCGCGATCATGCGGCGCGGACATTGCCCTGTTCCGCGCCATGGGTCGCGATCCATTGGGCGACGCGCGCCAGCCGCAATGCGCTGGTAAAGATCAGCCCGATCCGCTCGCCCCGCACCCAGCGGACATGCGCGCCCAGGGTTCCGATGCCGGCAATATCGATCTCGACCCCCTGCCCCAGTTCGACGGGCAGGTCGGTTTCGACCTTCGCCCCGCCCTGCGACAGGTCGATCAGCGGGACGAGGTGCCAGACGGCACCGATCCGTAGCCGTGCCCGCAAGGTCGTCGTCACGCGCGGGCAACGCGGCAGCTGATCGGGCAGCAGCACATTGTGGGTGTGGAGATAGGCGTGAACGTCGATGGGATCGTCAAAGGCGATCCCCGCCTGCCCCGCCTGTGCCCAGCGCGCCACCCCGGCGACGGGATCGCACACCTTGGGTTCGATACGCACCCGCGTCCCCGGTTCGAGCGGCGCGTAGATTTCGACCATCATGCCGCCCGCCCCGATATTGCGGATCAGGCAGAGATGCTGCGTCCCCGCTTCGGTAAGCAGTCGTGCGACCTGGAACAGGGTCGTCGTCCGGTCGTCAGCGCGGCGATCATCGTCGGGTTGCAGCGTCGCTTCCGACGCATGATCGACATTCACGGGCATTGCTCCCGCGAGCAGACGTTCACCGAAGAAAGAGTGCTCGCCGCTCCAGCTCCGGCCCTATGGCTCCCAGCTGCAGGCCTACCCACAACGTTGCTAGCCAAGCGTCACCAACACTGGCTAACTCTGGATTAGCCATGCGGCCAACGCCACCGCTGCAGCGAATACACGCGATCCGGCTTGACAACGTCGCGCAAACCCCCGATTTCGGCGCGCCTCGCGGGTGTAGCTCAATGGTAGAGCAGGAGCTTCCCAAGCTCACGACGAGGGTTCGATTCCCTTCACCCGCTCCAGCTACTCGCTACATCTTCACTCCACCGTGACCGACTTGGCGAGGTTGCGCGGCTGGTCCACATCCGTCCCCTTGGCCACCGCCACATGGTATGCCAGCAGCTGCACCGGCACCGCATAGACGATCGGTGCGATCAGCGGGTGGACGCGGGGCATCTCGATCGTCGCGAGACAATTGTCGCCCGCTGCAGCAATGCCTTCCGCGTCAGAGATCAGCACGACCTTGCCGCCGCGCGCCTGCACTTCCTGCATGTTGCTGACGGTCTTTTCGAACAGCGGCCCGCTCGGCGCGATGACGATGACGGGGACATTTTCGTCGATCAGCGCGATGGGCCCGTGCTTCATCTCGCCCGCGGCATAGCCTTCGGCATGGATATAGCTGATTTCCTTGAGCTTCAGCGCCCCTTCCATCGCCAGCGGATAGTCGGTGCCACGGCCAAGATAGAGCACGTCGCGCGCGCCGGCGACGCTGCCGGCCATCGCCTCGATCGCCTCGTCGCGGCTGAGCGCATCGTTGAGCGCGGCGGGGGCTTCGGCGAGGTGGAGGACGATTTCCTTTTCCTCCTCCGGCGTCATCCGCCCCTTCGCCTTGGCGAGGTTGGCGGCGAGCGCGGCGAGGACCGCGAGCTGGCAGGTGAACGCCTTGGTCGATGCAACGCCGATCTCCGGCCCGGCATGGGTGGGGAGCAGCAGGTCAGCCTCACGCGCCATCGTGCTGGTCGGCACGTTGACCACGGCGGCGATCGTCTGGCCTTCCGCCTTGGCGTGGCGCAGCGCGGCGAGCGTGTCGGCGGTCTCGCCCGACTGGCTGATGACGATCATCAGGCCGCCCGGCTCCATAACCGGCGCGCGGTAGCGGAACTCGGATGCCACATCGATATCGACCGCGACGCGCGCAAACTGCTCGAACCAGTATTTGGCGACCATCCCGGCGTAGTAGCTGGTGCCGCATGCGACGATGGTGACGCGGCGGATCGCCGACAGGTCGAACTCGGGGATCGGCAGCGTCACCTTTTCCTCGAGCCGCTGCAGGTAACCGCGCAGCGTCTGGGCGACGACGATCGGCTGTTCGTAGATTTCCTTCGCCATGAAGTGGCGGTGATTGCCCTTGTCGATCAGCTGGCCCGATGCGCCCGAATTGACGATCGGGCGCTCGACCGGGTTGTTCTCGACGTCATAAACCTGCGTGCCGTCGCGGGTGAGGACGACCCAGTCGCCTTCCTCCAGATACGAGATGCGCTGGGTCAGCGGGGCGAGGGCGAGCGCGTCGGAGCCGAGATAGGTCTCACGCTCGCCATAGCCGACCACGAGCGGCGAACCGAGCCGCGCGCCGATCAGCATGTCGGGATGGCTGCGGAACAGGATGGCCAGCGCGAAGGCACCGTGCAGGCGCGGGAGCACCGCCTTGACCGCCGCGACCGGATCGAGACCCGCCTCAACCTGCTCGCTCACCAAATGCGCGACGATTTCGGTATCGGTCTCACTCTCGAACACGCGGCCGCGCGCCAGCAGTTCTTCGCGCAGCGGCTTGAAATTCTCGATGATCCCGTTGTGGACCAACGCGACCTCGCCCGTCGCGTGCGGATGGGCGTTGTTGGTGGTCGGGCCGCCATGGGTGGCCCAGCGGGTATGCGCGATGCCGACAGTGCCGGGCAGCGGATCCTCGGCCAGCACCTTGCCAAGGTTGACCAGCTTGCCCGATGCGCGACGGCGGGCGATGCGGCCATCGACGATGGTCGCGATCCCCGCCGAGTCATAGCCGCGATATTCAAGCCGCTTCAGGCCGTCGAGCAGCCGGTCGGCAACAGCGTCATTGCCCAGGATTCCAACGATTCCACACATGGGGTCTGCTCTCGACTCTAGAGGGTATAGGGGACACGGATCCCCGGCATGTTAGCCGGAAAATCCTTTGTGTTGCGGGTAACGAGAACGCGACCGCGCAGCATCGCGGTGGCGAGGATGACCGCATCGGGCGAACGCAAACGCTGACGCTCTCGACGCAGACTGGCGGCGCGGGTCGCGATCTCAACGTCCATTTCGTCGATGCCAAAGCCCGACAGCAAAATTTCAGCGCGGCGGAGGCCCTCCCCCGATCCCTTGGACAGCACTTCGATCCACACCATGCGGCTGATCCACGCGCGCGCGCCGCCCGACGTCGCGCGGCGCAGTTCGTCGCGCGCAGGCTCCAGCCCCTTGAGCGCGTCGATCAGGATATTGGAATCGAACGCGAAGCCGCTCACTTGGCGGGCTTCTTCGGATCGGGGTAGTGCCCCTTGCTCATGTCGAGATAGATTTGGCGCTGACGATCATCTTCCGCGTCGAAGAGGTCGGGGAACTCGGCCCTGACCTCTTCATAGTCATCGTCCCACGGACGGGTAGATGAAGCGCGCTCGCGTCGCTGCCACTCAACCGCGTCGCTGATATCGTCGCGATCCTTCCACGCGCCGAACCCGATTTCCAGCCAGTCCTTCGGCGCCTCGGCCTTGTAGGCTGCGACGGCTTCACGCAGCACCGACGCGCGCGACTTGCCCAACTCGGCAGCACGCTGGTCAAGCCACTTGATGTCCTCATCGGGCAGATCGGCAAGGATGCGGGTCATTGATATATTGATATCATATCATGATATCATGTCAATGCGGGAACTTGCTATCGACGAAGTTCCGCACGAATTCGACCGGATCCGGCTCATGCCCCTGCGCGGCGATGAATCTGGCGCGCCCCTTCGTCCACACCTCATTGATTGCGCCCGCCATGCCTTCGGGAAACTGCATCCGCTGAACAACGATGCTGCGCCAGTCGCCGGTCGCACCGAACAGGGCGTGGAACGTCGGCTCCTGTGCTTTGAGCGCCGCATCACTGTCGGCATCGAGCGCGCCGATGGCGTCGAGGACATAGGCGTCGAGCAGCTTCAGGAACGGCTTGCCTTCATAGATATCGCTCATTTCGGCGCCTTTCGTGCCGTCATCGCCGCGCGGAACCGCTTCGCCCAGCCAGGCAGGCCGGTCTGTTCCGGGCGAACCAGCGCGAGCGCGTCGGCTTCGACATCCTTGGTCACCACGCTGCCCGCGCCGACGATTGCACCGTCGCCGATGCTGACCGGAGCAACCAAAGCGCTGTTCGACCCGACGAACGCCCCCGCCCCGATCACGGTCGGATATTTGAAGAAGCCGTCATAGTTGCAGGTGATCGTGCCCGCGCCGATATTGGCGCCCTCCCCCACCTGTGCATCGCCCAGATAGGTGAGGTGATTGGCCTTGGCGCCCTTGCCCAGCACGGCCTTCTTCGTCTCGACGAAATTGCCGACCTTGCTCTTTTCGCCCAGCACCGTGCCGGGGCGCAGCCGGGCATAGGGGCCGACTTCGGCGCCGGTCGCAATCGTCGCGCCCTCGATATGACAGAAAGCGCGGATGGTGACTCCGTCCGCGACGGTCACGCCGGGGCCGAACACCACATTGGGCTCCACTATCACGTCGCGGCCCAGAAGGGTGTCGTGCGCGAACCACACGGTTTCGGGCGCAATCAGCGTCGCGCCATTGGCCATCGCCTGCGCCCGCCGTGCCGCCTGCCAGCGATCCTCGGCATAGGCGAGTTCGGCGCGGCTGTTGATCCCGATCACCTCGTCGGCATCGGTTTCGACCACCACCGCGCGGTCGCCATCGGCCAGCGCGAGCATGACGATGTCGGGGAGGTAATATTCGCCCGCCGCATTGTCGTTGCCGACCCGGTCGAGCAGCGGCCACAAATCGGCGGCGCGCACGGCCGTTACGCCCGAATTGCACAGATCGACCGCGCGCTCCTCGGGGGTCGCGTCCTTATACTCGACCATCTTGGCAATCGCGCCATCGGCATCGGCGATGATCCGGCCATAGGCCTTGGCATCGTCGGGGCGGAAGCCGAGCACCGCGACGCGCGGCGCATCCGCCGCGTCGAGCCGCGCTGCCATCGCCGCAATCGTCTGTGCCGACAGGAAGGGTGTGTCACCGAATGCAACGATGACGGTTCCGTCAAATCCCGCCAGCGATTCGCGCGCCATCAGTGCGGCGTGCGCGGTGCCGAGTTGCTCGGCCTGATGCGCGATCTTGACGCCGAGCGGTGCGACCGCCGCCTCGACCTGTTCACGCCGCGCGCCGACCACCACCACCTTCTCCGCCGCGCCCGCCGCCGCAAAGGCATCGGTCAGATGCAAGAGCATCGGCTTGCCTGCGATATGATGCAGCACCTTGTGGGTATCGGACTTCATCCGCGTCCCGCTTCCGGCGGCAAGGATGATCGCGGCGATCGGCTTGGTCATTGGTCGATAGCTCCCCTTGCCGGGCGCACTGCCACGATCATGTTGCAATTTCCATAGCGGCGCAGGCATTTGGCGCGATGACCGATTTTCCGTTCGATATCGTCGGGTTTGACCTCGACGGCACGCTGCTCGACACCAGCGCCGACCTGCTCGCCGCAACCAATCATGCGCTCGCGCTGGTGGGCCGCCCGACCCTCGCGCCCGACCGGATCAGGACGATGATCGGCGGCGGGGCAAAGAATATGCTCAAACAGGGGCTGGAGGAATCGGGCGGCTATGACGAAGACGTCATGCGTCGGGCCTATCCGGCGCTGCTGGAGTTTTATGGCGACAATCTCTCGCACGGCACAGTGCCCTTCGCCGGGCTAAGCCAAGCGCTGGACGAACTCGCGGCGCGCGGGGTGAAACTCGCCATCGTCACCAACAAGTTCGAGCGGTTCGCAACCCGGCTGGTGCGCGAAGTCGGTATCGACCACCGTTTTGCATGCGTCATCGGCGGCGACACGATGGGGCGCGGCAATGCCAAGCCCTCTGCAGCGCCAATCCATGAGATGATCGCGCGCTGTGGCGGCGGCCGCGCGGCGTTTGTCGGCGATTCGATCTACGACATCCTCGCCGCGAAGAATGCCGGCATCCCGAGCGTGGCGGTCAGCTTCGGGTTCCTGATGCAGCCGGTCGCGGAACTCGGCGCGGACGCGGTGATCGACGGCTATGACGAACTGGTGCCGACGCTCATCCGGCTGGGCGATAGCCTTTCCGCCACTTCGTCCACAGGTGCCGCGCCAGCATGAGCGGTGGCATGCGGAGGAAATGGCCGCGCAGGTAGAAGGCGAATTCGGTCAGCTTGCGGGTGCGCTGGCCCCAGCCGTCGCGGGCGAGCAGGCGATGGCGGAACAGCGCATCGCTCGGACGCGGATTCAGGGCGACGCGGACCGGATCAATGTAGCCGACTACCGGTGTCTCGAACAGCTGATGCGACAGGCGGAGCGCGCGCGTGACTGCGTGGAGCAGCCCATGGCAATGCGCTTCCTCAAAAAGCGAAAGATAGAAGCCCTCCTGCCGCTCGGCAAACTCTCTGCACAGCCGGTCGATATCCCAAAGGTTGCGTAGCCCCCCCTGCAAATCTCCATCGGCCATCAGATGCGCCGCAGCGTGAATTACAATATCTTCCGGGGCCAACACCCGCAGTCCGTTTTCGAGCGGCTCACTGCGCGCGATCAGCATGTCGGCGTCGGGCCTGGGTCGCGCCGTCAGCGGCAGGATCGTGTGGTGCACGTCGATCATCCGGTCGCGCTCTCGGTGGATCAGCGGCGGCAGTTCGTGCATCCAGCGGCGGTAATAGGCGTCGTCATAGGGGTCGGGCTTCACCCACTCCCATCCGGCAGCGAGCAGCAGCGCCTCGGCCTCGTCGATCCGGTCCCGCGGCACGAGGATGTCGAGATCGCCGATCTGCCGCCCCTGCCCCGCCGCAAGCCCACTCGCGACGAACGCAGTGCCCTTGAGCAGCACAACCGGCATGCCGCTAGGCGCGAGTGCGCGCCGCGCCATGTCCGCCTCCCACAACGCCGCCATCCGCCCCTGCTCCGCCGCCGCGCGCGCATCTGCCAGCACCCGCGCCGCCGCTGCCGGGATTGCCAGCCCCTCGACGCGGTGCGCCAGGCTGCCGATCAGCGTCTCCGCCCGCGCCGCGCATAGCAAAGCGGTCCAGCCTGCCGCATCCAGCGTCAACACCGACGCCGGGTCGCGGAGCGCGCGGGCGACCAGCGCGCCGCTCACCCCAGCTCCCCCCAGAGTCGCTCGACCAGCGCAATCGCGCCATCGGTGTCGGGATAGTCGATCGCCCGCGCCGGCACCCCGCGCACCAGTCCCGTCAGCGCATCGAACCCGGCCTCGCCCAGCGCGACATAGTTGGTCGATGCTTGCGTCAGCCGCACGAAACACTCGCTCGGCTCCACCGCCCGCTCGGCAACGGCGTGGCCAAAGGCGGGGAACAGGATCAAGGCAGGCCGCGCAGGCGCATCCATCGCGGCAATCGCGCGGGCATCGGGGACGAGGTGGCGGATATCGCCCTTGGGCGTGCCCTTGAGCAACGGACCCCAGCGCGCATCGCGCAGCGCTGACTCCATCACCCCGATTGCGTCATTCTTCAGGCTGATCAGCCGCGGAAAGCCGTGGAGCATCCCCGTCGCCGGATCGAGCAGGGCGAACTCATCGCCCATCAGCCGCCACCCGCGCGCCATCAGCAATGCGGCGAGCGTTGACTTGCCCGCCCCGCTCTCCCCGGTAATCAGCAGTGCGCGACCATCCTTCTCGACCGCCGAGGCGTGGAGCAGCAGATAGCGCCGTTGCCCCAGCGCCATTTGCAAATTCATCGCCATTTCCGCCGCCAGCACCCCCAGTGCCAGCGGCAACGGCGCGGCCTCCGGAATCACGAAATCGCCGCCCAGATGCACCGCAGGGCGGATCCAGCGCCGCCACGGACGCGCAGCGAACAGCCGCACGGTGAAATCGGGGATGCCGTCCTGCGGCTGCGGATAGTCGCGGTAGAGATCGTCCAGCGCAGCAACCGGCACGCGCCAGTCGCTGCCGATTCGGAACCCTACCGGGCCGATGCGGAGCATGGTCGCGTGCCGCATCACAGCCGCTCCACCAGGCCGGACGCGACCAACTCGTCGATCCGCGCGGCGAGTGCATCGCGGTCAGGATCGACCAGATCGAACCGCTCGCTAAGCGCCGCCAGCGCCTGATCAACCGTCAACGGCTCGGCCAGCAACTCGATCAGCTCGGGCACCGGCGAATCCACCAGATGCGTGATCCCCGACGCACGGTGATAGATCAGCGTCAGCGCATCGAGCGGTTCGATCCGCAGCGTCGCGGCGGGCGCGGCGCGATACCGAATCACGCGGCGTTACCCGCGCGGCATCTGAAGCGATGCGAAACAGGTAAAGCCGCTCGTGCCGCGCTGCAGCCGGCGGATATAGTTGGTATAGGCGCGGCTCTGTTCATAGGTCGTGCCGGGCAGGTTCGCGCCGTTCAGCGCCTGCTTGACCTCTTCGCCCTTGAAATTTCGTCCGGCCGGCGGAAACGCGCCCTGCGTCCCGGCCGGCACCAACGATCCATCGGCGGCGATATAATTGCCCGCGCGTCCCGCATCGGGGACCGGAATCTCGCAATTCAGCACCGATCCGGCGGTCTGGGCCAGCGCCGGCTTGATCGACACGATCGCCGATGCGCTTGCGGCACCCAGCATCAGCGCGCGCCTGCTCGGGCGTTTCGGCGATCCGTCCTTGGGGGGCGTCGTGTCGGCCATATCCGTTCTTCCCTCGCACAATGGCCTTTCACAAGTGTGAATCGCGCGCCTGATCGGTTAGGCATGAAATCATGCCCAGCCTGACCAACCCCCGCACCTTCGCCGCGCTGATCGCTGTCCTCGTCACCGCGATCGTCGCGTGGATCACCGCCGGACCACAGGCGAGCGGGATCGCACTGGTCGGCGCGACGCTGGCGGCGCTGATCGCTTCGCCCCCGCCCGAAGAACCGGCCCATGAAATCCCCGGCCCCGACCCGGTCAGCACTGCCCCCGCCGGCGTGGCCGAAGCGATCGAGGCGGTGTTCGAACCGATGTTGCTGGTCGAGGCGCAGCGGGTTGAAGCGGCCAATCGCGCCGCGCGCGCGCTGCTCGGCGAGCATATTCTTGGCGAGGATGTCCGCGTTGCGATCCGGCACCCGGCCGCCGCCGAACGGCTGCTCAATCCGGTCGAGGGCGCGCCGGGCGGCCCGATCCATCTGGTGGGTCTGGGGACCCGCGACCAACGCTGGGAGATGCGCGTGCGCGCGCTGCCCGGCGGGGCGCGGGTCGTCCATTTGAGCGATCGCACCGGCGCGCATGCGGCGGACCGGATGCGGGTCGATTTCGTGGCCAATGCCAGCCATGAGCTGCGCACCCCGCTCGCTTCGATCCTTGGCTTTATCGAGACGCTCGAGGATGCCGCGGACGATCCCGAAACCCGTGCGCGGTTCCTCAAGGTCATGGATAATGAGGCGCGGCGCATGCGGCGACTGATTGACGATCTCATCTCGCTGTCGCGGATCGAGGCGGAGAAATATCGCGCGCCCGACGATGTCGTCGATCTCGCTGCGCTGCTCGCGCAGGTCCGCGACGAGATGGCCTCCCTCGCTCCGGCGCGGGCCGCCGACATCGCGCTGAGCGTCGAGGCGCTGCCTGGCGTGCGCGGCGACCGGGTGCAACTCTCGCAGCTGCTGCACAATATCATCGGCAATGCGATGAAATATGGCCGAGCCGGGACGCCGGTGACCGTTGCGCTCGACGCGACCGATTCGGCGATGGTCCGCCTGACCGTGCGCGACGAGAGCGAAGGCATTGCGCCCGAGCACCTGCCGCGCCTGACCGAGCGATTCTATCGGGTCGATTCGAGCCGCAGCCGCGCGGCGGGCGGAACCGGCCTCGGCCTGGCGATCGTCAAGCATATCGTCGAGCGGCATCGCGGTCGTCTCGACATCACCAGTGTGGTCGGTCAGGGTACGTCGGTCACTATTCTGCTGCCTGTCGCGCCGATTCCGGGGGCCGTGTCATCATAGCGTCACGCAACTGCAACAGACGGCCAGCGCGGGCGGGACCGGCCCCCGTTTCGCGACTCGCAAGATGGCCGGGGGGAATCACGATGCGCAGTTTTTCGCTGATCGCGCTTTCGGCGCTGACCTTGTCTGCCTGTGGCGGCGGGGGTCAGGCGTCGCGCGATCAGATCAAGATCGTCGGTTCTTCAACCGTTTACCCCTTCACCACCATGGTCGCCGAACAATTCGTCAATTCGGGCAGCTTCAAGGCTCCGGTGATCGAATCGACCGGCACCGGCGGCGGCATGAAGCTGTTCTGCGCAGGCGTCGGCCCGCAGCACCCCGACATGACCAACGCGTCGCGCCGGATGACCGCGTCGGAATTCGACCTGTGTCAGCGCAATGGCGTCACCGGCATTCTCGAGGTTCAGGTGGGCATGGACGGCATCGCCTTTGCCGAATCGGTCAATGGCCCCAAGATCCGGCTGACGCTGGCCGAAGCGTATCGCGCGCTCGCCGAAAGTCCGATGGGCCAACCCAATACGTCGAAGCTGTGGTCGGACATCAACCCGTCGCTGCCGGCGGTGCCGATTTCGGTGATGGGTCCGCCGGCGACCAGCGGTACGCGCGATTCACTGCACGAGCTGATCATGCATCCGGGCTGCGAAGAGGCTTATCCGCAGGTCAAGGAAATCGAGAAGACCGACAAGGACAAGGCGACCGAGCTGTGCACCCGGGTGCGCGAGGACGGCGTCTATGTCGATTCGGGCGAGAACGACAATCTGATCGTCCAGAAGCTCAGCGCCAATCCCAACGCCATTGGCGTGTTCGGCTATTCCTACCTTGAGGAAAACGCATCGCGGCTTAAGGGCGTGCCGGTCAACGGGGTCGAGCCCAGCTATGCGGCGATCTCGTCGGGCCAGTATCCGGGTGCGCGCGCCATGTTCATCTATGTCAAGAAACAGCATCTGAAGGCGGTGCCGGGGATCAATGAATTCCTGGCCCAATATACCCGGATGTGGGGGCCCGGGGGTCCGCTGGCCAAGCGCGGCATGATCGCCTCGTCTGACGCGGACCGCAGCAAGGCGAGCGATACCATCGCCAAGGGCCTCACGATGCAACGCAGCGATCTGAATTAATCCGAACCGATACCAACATCGTTCCCAGATAGGCGGCTTCGACCGGTGAATGTTTTCGCACTCCTGTTCCTGATCCTCGGCCTGGGCCTGATTGGCTGGCTGACGGCGCGTGCGCGTGCGGCGCGCATGGCTCGCGGGCTGCCCGCCAAGCGGCTGCACAGCCTGCCGAGTCAGCACGGTTGGTATGTCGCGACCTGGGCGGTCGTCCCGGCGCTGATCTTCCTGGTCTTCTGGGTCAACATCAGCCCCGGGCTGGTCACCGAAACGGTGCTCTCCACCCCGGCGGCCGCCCAGCTTCCGGCATTCGGGTTCGAGCGGGAGACGATCCTCAACGAGGCGCGCAGCCTTGCACAGGGCAGCAGCCAAGGCGCCTTCTACCCCCTCGCCGAACAGCTTGCGCCGGCCTATGCCGCCGCACTGAACCGCTATGACTGGATCGGCACCGCGCTGGCACTGATCCTGGCCTTTGCCTTTGGCGCCTTCGCCTTCACCAAGGTCAAACCGGATTTCCGCGCACGGACGAAGTTCGAGCGGGCGGTGATGATGCTGTTGCTGGTCGCGTCGCTGATCGCGATCCTGACGACGTTGGGCATCTTCCTGTCGCTGATCTTTGAAAGCGTGCGCTTCTTTTCGATCGTGCCGATCACCGACTTCCTGTTCGGACTGAACTGGAGCCCCCAGGTCATCCGCGCCGACGATCCCGGCGCAAATCTGGGCGCGCTGCCGCTGTTCTGGGGCACATTCTTCATCGGCGCCGTCATTGCGATGATCATCGCGATCCCGTTCGGCCTGATGAGCGCGATCTACCTCACCCAATATGCCCCGCGCAGCTTCCGCGCGTGGATGAAGCCGATCCTTGAGATCCTGGCGGGTGTGCCGACCGTCGTTTACGGCTATTTCGCCGCGCTGACCGTCGGCCCGCTGATCCGCGATTTCGCCGTAATGCTGGGCTTTCAGTTCGCTTCGGCCGAAAGCGCGCTCTCGGCGGGTCTGGTGATGGGCATCATGATCATCCCGTTCGTGTCGTCGATGGCCGATGACTCGATCGCCGCGGTTCCCACCGCGATGCGCGACGGGTCGCTCGCCATGGGCGCGACGACTAGCGAGACGATCAAGCGCGTGCTGATCCCCGCCGCACTGCCGGGCGTGGTTGCCGGCATCCTGCTGGCGGTCAGCCGCGCGATTGGCGAGACGATGATCGTGGTGATGGCGGCATCGGGCGCTGCCAACATCACGCTTAACCCGTTCGATGGCGCGACCACCGTGACCAAGCAGATCGTCGACCTGCTGACCGGCGAAACCGCGTTCGACAGCCCCAAGACCCTCGCCGCGTTCGCGCTGGGCCTGACGCTGTTCATGATCACCTTCCTCCTCAACATCGTCGCGCTGCGCGTCGTCAAAAAGTATCGCGAAGCTTATGAGTGAGAGCCTCATCCCGCAGCTGCCGACCGGTAACGAAGAGCCCGCACGCGCGGCCCCGACCGGCTGGAAAACCGACGCGATGCAAAAGCGCATCCGTGCCCGCTATGCCAAGGAACGTCGCTTCCGCATGTGGGGGCTGGCGGCGGTCGTCGGCTCGGCGAGCTTCCTCGCCTTCCTGCTCGTCACGATGCTGTGGCAGGGCATTGGCGGGTTCCAGCGCGCCGAGATCGCACTGCCGATCGACTTCAAGGCTGCGGCACTGGAGGTCACGCCGGAACAGCTGCGCGGCAAGGGTGCCGATCTGGCGCTGGCCAGCGCGGGGCTGAACGATGTCGTCGCCAATGCCGCCGTCGCCGCCTTCGGCCCGGAGGGCGCCGACTATATCTCCGAAAGTGCATGGGTCACCGTGCGCGACGAACTGAAGGCGCGGCCCGAGTTGTTGCAGGGGCGCGCGTCGATCGACGTCCCCGCCTCGTCGCCGATCGCGCTTGCCGCCAAGGGCGATGGCAGCGACCCCGAAGTGATCAAGGTGGCGACCCGGCTGCGCGATCAGGGGACGCTGACCCAGGGGTTCAACATCGACTTCCTGATGGGTTCCGACGCCACCGATCCGACCGGGGTCGGCATCTGGGGGGCGCTCAAGGGCTCGCTGCTGACGATGCTGGTGACCTTGCTGATCGCCTTCCCGATCGGCGTCTGCTCCGCCGTCTATCTGGAAGAATATGCGCCGCGGAACCGCTGGACCGACCTTATTGAAGTGTCGATCAACAATTTGGCGGCGGTGCCGTCGATCATCTTCGGCCTGCTCGGGCTCGCCGTGTTCCTCAACTTTCTGCACCTGCCGCGTTCCGCGCCGCTGGTCGGGGGGCTGACGCTGGCGCTGATGATCATGCCGGTGATCGTCATCGCTGGTCGCAACGCGATCAAGGCGGTGCCGCCGTCGATCCGCGACGCTGCGCTCGGCATCGGCGCAAGCCGCATTCAGGTGGTGTTCCACCACGTCCTGCCGCTGGCGTTGCCGGGCATCCTGACCGGCACGATCATCGGCATGGCCCGCGCGCTGGGTGAAACGGCGCCGTTGCTGCTGATCGGTATGCGCGCCTTCATCGTCACGCCGCCGGGCGGCGTGTTCGATCCGGCGACAGTGCTGCCGGTGCAGATCTTCCTCTGGTCAGACCAGGTGAGCCGCGGCTTTGTCGAGAAGACGAGCGCCGCTATCATCGTCCTGCTGATCTTCCTGCTCGCGATGAACGCCATCGCCATCTACCTCCGCAACCGCTTCGAGACCCGCTGGTGATGACCCAAACCGATTATGCAAGCACCGCCGTCGACAGCGCCGCGCCCGCCCAGGCCGGAGCTGTACCCAAGATGTCGGCGCGCGGCGTCAACGTCTTCTATGGCGAAAAACAGGCGATCCGCGACGTGTCGATCGATGTCGACATGGAGAATGTGACCGCGTTCATCGGTCCTTCGGGCTGTGGCAAGTCGACCTTCCTGCGCACGCTCAACCGCATGAACGACACGGTCGCCAGCGCGCGGGTCGATGGCAAGATCACGCTGGACGGCGAGGATATCTATGACCGCACCATGGATGTGGTGCAGCTGCGCGCGCGCGTCGGCATGGTGTTCCAGAAGCCGAACCCCTTCCCCAAGTCGATCTACGAAAACGTCGCCTATGGCCCCCGCATCCACGGCCTTGCCCGCTCGCGCAACGAGATGGACACGATCGTCGAACGCTCGCTCAAGCGCGCCGGGCTGTGGGAAGAGGTCAAGGACCGGCTGCAGGACAGCGGCACCGCGCTGTCGGGCGGCCAGCAACAACGGCTTTGCATCGCGCGCGCCATCGCGGTCGATCCCGAAGTTATCCTGATGGACGAGCCCTGCTCGGCGCTGGATCCGATCGCGACCGCGAAGATCGAGGAGCTGATCCACGAGCTGCGCGGCAAATATGCGATCGTGATCGTCACCCACAACATGCAACAGGCCGCGCGCGTCAGCCAGCGCACCGCCTTTTTCCACCTCGGCACGCTTGTCGAATATGGCGAGACGGACCAGATATTTACCGCGCCCCGCCAAGAGCGGACCAAAGACTATATCACCGGAAGGTACGGATGATGGCGACGGGCCACGAACATACGGTCAAGGCGTTCGATGAGGACATCAAGCATCTGCGCGCGCTGATCTCGCAGATGGGTGGCCTTGCCGAACAAGCGATTGCCGATGCGATGCTGGCACTGACTCGCAACGACACCACACTGGCCAAGGATGTCCGCACCAAGGACAAGGCAATCGACGCGATCGAAGCTGAAGTCGAAAAGCTCGCGGTCCGAGTCATCGCGCTGCGCGCGCCGATGGCCGACGATCTGCGCGAAGTGGTCGCGGCGCTCAAGATCGCTGCGGTCGTGGAACGGATCGGCGATTATGCCAAGAACATCGCCAAGCGCGTGCCCCTTGTCCACACCCCCGGTGCCGACCGGATCGAAGCGATTTCGATCCTGCCCGCCATGGCACAGATGGCGAGCGAGATGGTGCATGACGTGCTCGACGCCTTTTCCGCCCGCGATGCCGAGGCTGCGATCCGGGTGGTCGAGCGCGACAACCGGCTCGACGATTTCTACGACAGCATCTTCCGCACGCTGGTGACCTATATGGTCGAAAATCCGCGGACGGTGAGCGAAGTCGCGCATCTGCTGTTCGTCGCCAAGAATATCGAGCGCATCGGCGACCATGCGACCAACGTTGCCGAAATGGTCTATTTTGCCGCGACCGGCAGCTACATGGCCGAACGTGACACGGTCGAGGTTCCGGAGGCCTGAGATGAGCCGCGCCCGCATGCTGCTGGTCGAGGATGATGCGGCACTCGCTGAACTCCTCACCTATCATTTCCGCCGCGAGGATTTCGAGGTTCGCCACACTCCCGATGGCGAGGAAGCCCTGTTGCTTGCCCAGGAATCGCCGCCGGACATCGTCCTGCTCGACTGGATGGTCGAAAGCCTGTCGGGGATCGAGGTGTGCCGCCGCCTGCGCCGGATGAGCGAGACGGCGAATGTGCCGATCATCATGCTCACTGCGCGCGGCGAGGAAGAGGATCGCGTACGCGGTCTCGAGACCGGGGCGGACGACTATGTCACCAAGCCCTTCTCCCCGCGGGAGCTGGTCGCGCGCGTCGGCGCGGTGCTGCGCCGCGTGCGCCCGGCGCTGGCGGGTGAGGCGCTGACCTATGCCGATATCGAGATGGACACGGTCGGCCACAAGGTGCGGCGCGGCGGCGAAGTCGTCCCGCTCGGCCCGACCGAATTCCGCCTGCTCAAGCATTTCCTGGAGCATCCGGGCTGGGTCTTTTCGCGCGAACGGCTGCTCGACGCGGTGTGGGGCCATGACAGCGACATCGAAAGCCGCACGGTCGATGTGCATATCCGGCGGCTGCGCAAGGCGATCAACATCGGCAACCGCCCGGACATTATCCGTACCGTGCGCTCTGCCGGCTATTCGCTCGACGCCGGGCAGTAACAGCGCCGCTCGGGTAGATCGGAAAGATTCCCATCCTGACGCGTTGGCGCGACGAGCAATTCGCTCCGAAGCGTAACAATGTCAGGAGAACGAAGATGAAGCTGATCGCACTCGCCGCAGCGCTGGCGGTGGCCGGGACCGCTGCTGCGCAGGACATGGCGGCCCCTGCCCCCGCCGCGCCTGAAACCACCACAACCCCCGCGACGACCGAAGATCCGATTGGCGGCTACCAGCCTGCAACGCCGCCAATGACGGCGCCGCCAGCGCCGGGTGCGACGGTGGTGTTCCAGCAGGCACCTGCACCGGACGTCGCTTTCCCGGCCCCCGCCCCGCTTGGCGAATATCCGATCTGTAAGAAGGGCCAGTATGACAATTGCCGCCAGCGCGGCGGATGACCCCCGTGGGGCGGGTGCTACCCCGCCCCACCTCCCCGCTTGCCAGCCGCGCATGCGCGCCGCATAGCTTGACGGAAACGTCAATGCGGAGAGGGTTATGAGCATCAGTTTTGCAGGTCGTGTCGCGATCGTAACCGGCGCCGGCGGTGGTCTCGGTCGCGCCTATGCGCTGGAACTCGCACGGCGCGGTGCACGGGTCGTGGTGAACGATCTGGGCGGATCGCGCGATGGCAGCGGTGCATCGGATGCCGCCGAGCGGGTGGTCGCCGAGATCGAAGCTGCGGGCGGCGAGGCAATCGCCAATGGCGGCAGCGTTACCGATTATGCCCAGATGCTGGAAATGGTCGCGCAGGCTCAGGAGAAATGGGGCGGCGTCCACATCCTGATCAACAATGCCGGCGTGCTGCGCGACAAGAGCTTTGCGAATATGGAGCCGGAGGATTTCCGCTTCGTCATCGATGTGCATCTCAACGGATCGGCCAATGCGACCAAGGCGGTGTGGGCGACGATGCGCGATCAGAATTACGGTCGCATCCTGATGACCGCATCTTCCAGCGGCCTTTACGGCAATTTCGGCCAGGCGAATTACGGTGCGGCCAAGCTCGGCCTCGCCGGGCTGACCAAGACGCTCTACCTGGAGGGTGCGAAATACAACATCCGCGTCAACACCCTCGCCCCCACCGCGGGCACGCGCATGACCGAGGATATTTTTCCGGAAGCCGCATTCAAGGCATTCACCCCTGAAAGCGTTGCGCCCGCTGCGCTGTTCCTGGTCAGCGACGATGCGCCGACCAACGCGATCGTCGGCGCAGGTGCCGGTGTGTTCCAGGCCGCTTATGTAACGCTGACTCAGGGTGTGCGACTGACCGGCGACGAGATGAGCCCCGAGGGTGTCGCCGCGCATTGGGCACAGATTACCGATCGCACTGGCGAAATCGTGCCCAAATCGGGCGGCGAGCAGGCGATGACGATCATGGCCAAGCTGCAAGGGTGAAGTCTCGGTGAGGCGGCACGGGCCCAGTGTAAGCTGAGCACAGACCAGCACCACGGCGTATTGCATCACTAACACACTTGTGGCAGTCTCTCCGGCACAGGAGGGACTGCCATGTATAGCGAAGTGGATCTGAACAGCGCGGTGGAGGCCGGGGCGATCAGCCCGGAGGCCGCCGCCGCATTCCGCGATCATATCGCGTCGATGCGCTCTGCGCCGATCGCGGATGAGGAGCATTTCCGGCTGTTGACCGGGTTCAACGACATTTTCGTCGCGATCGCCGCGGCGCTCATGCTCGTCGCGGTCGCCTGGATCGGCGGCGAGATCAAGCCATGGCTGGGTGGCCTCGCGGTCGCGGCACTGGCTTGGGGGCTGGCCGAGTATTTCACCCGCGTGCGCCGCATGGCGCTGCCCAGCATCCTGTTGTTGCTCGCCTTTGTCGGGGGGATCGCCGCGACCCTGGTCGGTGTGGTGGCCGACAATGTGGAATGGCTCGAACGCTATGTCGATCCGGACAATGAGATGTTGGCGCGTCAGGTCGGGGCGGGCATCGCGGCCACTGTTGGGCTCGCCACGGCGGCGGCGGCATGGCTGCACTGGCGGCGCTTCATGGTGCCGATCACCGTTGCGGCGGGGGCAGCGGCGGTCATCGGCGTGCTCATCGCCTTGATCATGATCGCATTTCCCGCCGCGCAGGACTGGGCCATGCCGATCGTGCTGGCCGGCGGGGTGCTGATGTTCCTGTTCGCCATGCGCTGGGACATGTCCGACCGCGAGCGCAAGACGCGCCGCGCCGATGTCGCCTTCTGGCTGCACCTTGCCGCCGCGCCAATGATCGCGCATCCGGTGTTCCATATGCTCGGCGTGTTCGACGGCGCGGTTCAGCCGGGGATCGCCGCCGTCGTGTTGCTGCTCTATGTCGGCTTCGCGATTGTTGCCCTTGCGGTAGACCGCCGCGCGCTGCTCGTCTCCAGCCTCGCCTATGTCCTCTACGCCATGTATGCGCTGCTGCAGACGGCGGGCGCGGTCGAACTGGGTGCGGCACTGACGGCATTGGTAATCGGATCGGCGCTGCTGACCCTGTCGGCCTTCTGGCAGCCGATGCGGCGGCTGGTGGTGGGCCCGCTCGGTGCCCTTGGCGACCGGCTGCCACCGGTGCCGATGCGCGAAGCGGCCTATGCCTGACCCGGGTCGGGGCGCGGGTCAGCCGCGCCCCGGTCCAGCTCGAGCGGTCACATTGTACCAATATGGCCGTATCTTTGACGTGATCGCCGACCCGTCCCGCGCAATTGCGCCGCCCCGCGATGTGGCTTTTGGGTCGCAAATACTCGGATTTGTTGGCCACAGCGCCGTCCAGCGCGCAAAATGAGTAGCTGGCGCGTTGCGCCGCTGCCGCAGAGCGCCCTTACTTTGCTCCACTTTGGGGAAAGTAGTGGCTTTTTTGCGTGCGAACTTCACGTGCATCGACCTGGTCCGCCGCCATGTTGCCTAGGCCCGGCAAAGATCTTGAGGCAGCGGCGCCGCTATCGGGGCCCGTATTCGATCTGCACGTCCTCGAATTTGGCGTGTCGGCGATGGCGCACGCGCTGGAAATGTTCGGCAGCCTCAACAGCGCAGTCGTGTTCGCGGCAACGGCACGTGCCTGTGGCCCGTTCGACCAGTCCCCCGGGCGCAAGCGACCGGTCAGCATCAATGCGCTGGCGGCATCGATCGGCCGGCCGTTCGAAACGACGCGCCGCCATGCCATCGCACTGGTCGAGGGCGGGCTGATCGCCCGCGCGCCGGGCGGCCTTTCTGTGACGACCGATGCGATTGTCGAACCGCGCCTGGCGCGCTTTACCGAAAGCTGCCACGATCTGCTCGTCGGTCTGGTCGAGGATCTGGGCAAGGGCGGCCTTGTGTTGCCGCCAACCGCCACCGATATCACCTATGACCCGCGATCCGGGGTGGGGATCGCACTCGACCTCATCCTCGCTGCGATGGAAAGCCATGGGCCGCGCGAGGAGAATTTCACCCGGCTCGCCCTGCTGCTGGCGGTCGAATGGGGCCATAGCCGCCGTGCCGATGCCGGGCCGGATGGCAAGTCCGATCCGATGATCCGCACCAGTAACGCCGCGCGCATGCTCGGGCTGCCCTATGCGACGACGTCCCGCAATATCGATGCGCTCGTTGCGCGCGGTCTGTTGACCCGATCGGGCGCCATTCTGCATCCGGTTGCCGATGCACCAGCCATCGCGGCCCGCACGGCGCTGGCCAACCGCGCGCGTCAGCTGCTCGGACGGCTCGCCCTGTGCGGCTTTCCGATGGAGCATCCCGGCACGGCCTATATTCGCGGCCGCATGCCGCCGCCTGATTTGGGTTAGCATAGGGAACCGCGTCCGGGCATCGGCCGTTCCCGCTGCAATCCCACCATTCAGGAGCAGCCCGATGCCGACCCCGCAGGAACTCGCCGACAAATTCTGGTCGGCGCTCGACAGCGACCGCACCCTTTTCCTCGGCCTCGATGGTGCGCGCGACGGCCATGCGCAGCCGATGACGGCGCTGCGTGAGGACGGGCAGAATGGTGGACCGATCTGGTTCTTTACCACCAAGGACAACGGTCTGGTCGCCGCGCTGAGCGAGAGCAACCGCGCCATGGCGCATTTCGTGTCCAAGGGTCATGATCTGTGGGCGACGATCCACGGCGATCTGGTTGCCGACCATGATCGCGCCACCATTGAACGGCTGTGGAACCCGTTCATTGCAGCATGGTATGAAGGCGGCAAGGACGATCCGAAGCTTCAGCTTCTCCGCCTCGACACCGAACATGGACAGATCTGGCTGAATGAAAACAGCCTGTTCGCGGGTCTGAAGATGCTGCTCGGCTCGGACCCGAAGGCGGATTATCAGGACAAGGTCGCCGACGTCTCGCTCGCCTGACCCACGCCAACCGTCGCGAACGCCGCGCGCAACGATAACTTCGTTGCGCGAAGCGTTCGCGACCCCCTAAGGCCGGTTCGTCCGCCGGTCATCGGGACCGACGGCCGGACAGGAACGCATGGCCGCCCATCCCTTCTCGATCCACAATTACCGCGTCTACTGGATCGCGCGGCTCGCATCGACACTGGCCGGACTTTCGATGGTCGTGGTCATTGGGTGGCAGGTCTACGACATTGCCCGCGAAACGATGGGCATTCGCGAGGCGGCGTTGCAGCTTGGCTTTGTGGGTCTGGTTCAGTTTCTGCCGCTGCTCGCGCTCACCCTCGTCACCGGCTGGGTTGCCGACCGGCTCGACCGTCGCTGGATCGTGCGCGCCGCGATCGCGCTGGAGTTGGGCTGCGCTGCGGCTCTGGCTTGGCTGACGCAGACCGACACCATTACCCTGCCCGCTTTGTTTGGCATCGCCGCGCTGCTGGGCGTCGCGCGCGCCTTCATCAGCCCGGCGCAACAGGCACTTGCCCCCAATCTCGTCCCGGCCGCCTCGCTCCCCACCGCGATCGCGCTGAGCGCGTTGGCATGGCAGGTCGGGTCGATCGGCGGCCCGGCGATGGGCGGCTATCTTTACGCCGTCGGTCCCGCCGTCCCCTATTGGGTCGCGACCGCATTGTTCGGCGTCGCGTTTCTGATGATGATGCTGGTCACCCCGGTGGCGCGCAGCACGATCGCGCGCATCGGCAACCCGCTGATGCAGATGGTCGAAGGGCTGCGCTATGTCCGCCGCAACCGGCTCGTCCTCGGCGCGATCTCTCTGGATATGTTCGCGGTGCTGCTCGGCGGGGCCACGGCGATGCTGCCGATCTATGCCCGCGACGTGCTGATGATCGGCGCGGATGGCTTGGGCCATTTACGCGCGGCGCCGGCGGTCGGTGCGGTGGCGGTGGCGGTCGTGCTGTCCTGGCGTCCGCTCAAGACCAATGTCGGGGTCAAGATGCTGTGGGCAGTCATCGGCTTCGGCGCGGCGACCACCGTGTTTGGCTGGGCCGGGCCGCTGATGAGCCGCTGGTTCGGTCCGAGCATGATCGGGAGCGAACTGGCCCCGGCAGTGCTGGTGTCGATCGTCGCCCTGATCGCGCTGGGCGGGTTCGACATGATCTCGGTCTATGTCCGCTCGTCGCTGATCCAGCTGCATACGCCCGACGCGATGCGCGGCAGGGTCGGGTCGGTATCGACGCTGTTCATCTCCAGCTCGAACGAGCTGGGCGAGGCACGCTCGGGCTTTCTTGCCTCGCTGATCGGTCCGGTCGTCGCGACCGTGGGAGGCGGCGTCGCAGCCATCTTGGTAACCGCGCTGTGGGCGCGTATCTTCCCCGAATTGCGGCGCGCGCGGACCT
Organism: Sphingomonas sp. 32-66-10; assembly: GCA_002280565.1. GTDB lineage: Bacteria > Pseudomonadota > Alphaproteobacteria > Sphingomonadales > Sphingomonadaceae > Sphingomonas. The sequence goes on along the minus strand of NCEF01000006.1, from coordinate 37,360 downwards.
TCGATCCGCCCGCATCGTTGGACAATCCCCCGCCAGAGGAGATCAAGGCATGAAGGCGAACAACATCCTCGAAACGATTGGCAACACCCCGCACATCCGCGTGGCCCGGCTATTCCCCGATGCCGAGGTGTGGATCAAGTCGGAGCGCACCAATCCCGGCGGGTCGATCAAGGACCGCATCGCCCTGGCGATGATCGAGGCGGCGGAGGCCGATGGCAGCCTGAAGCCCGGCGGCACGATTGTCGAACCGACCAGCGGCAATACCGGCGTCGGCCTCGCGATGGTTGCGGCGGTGAAGGGCTACAAGCTGATTCTCGTGATGCCCGAAAGCATGAGCATCGAACGCCGCCGCCTGATGCTCGCTTATGGCGCGAGCTTCGACCTTACCCCGCGTGAAAAGGGGATGAAAGGCGCGATCGAGCGCGCGCTGGAGATCGTCGAATCGACCCCCGGCGCATGGATGCCGCAGCAGTTCGAAAATCCGGCCAATATCGACGTCCATGTCCGCACCACGGCGCAGGAAATTCTCAAGGACTTCGCCGATACCCCGCCCGATGCGATCATCACCGGTGTCGGCACCGGCGGCCACATTACCGGCGTTGCCGAGACGTTGAAACAGCACTGGCCGGCGCTCAAGGTATTTGCGGTCGAACCCGAACTGTCGCCGGTCATCTCCGGCGGCCAGCCGGGGCCGCATCCGATCCAGGGCATCGGAGCGGGTTTCGTGCCGAAGAACCTGCACACCGACTCGATCGACGGCGCGATTCAGGTCGATGCGGCCGATGCGAAGGAGTTTGCCCGCCGCGCGGCGCGTGAGGAAGGGATGCTGATCGGCATCTCGTCGGGCGCGACTCTGGCGGCGATTGCGAAGAAGTTGGGCGACCTTCCGGCCGGTTCGCGGGTGCTAGGGTTCAATTATGATACAGGTGAGCGTTATCTGAGCGTTCCGGACTTTCTTCCCGAGGCGTAATGACTCGCATTCTGTCCCGATACGGATAAACTGTCCTGAGTCGGGGAACACGGATTCCGGGGGGAAATCGTGCGGAATGCAATGATTTGCGTCAGCGTGATGCTGGCAATGTTTTTGGCGTGGCCGATGGTGTTCGGCAGCGAACAGACATCGGCCGTTCGGGCAGCCGGGGCGAAGGTCGCGGCCGTGGCCGCGTCTGGTGCCACTGCTGCCGATGCGCGGCTGGTTAAGACTGCCGTCAAGCCTGCGGGGGCACCGCAAGCAAAGGCGCTGGAAAGCTGCTTCAAACGCTATGAGCGCGAATATGCGCGCTGTAGTGCGATTGACAGCAGCTGCCGGATGAAGGTGGCGGACCAGTGGGACCTGTGCGAGGCGACGGGCTTCTGGCCCTGAACTGAGGCGGTCCGACGCTGCAGACGAAGGGCGCGGTTTGCCGCCAGCGCGTCTTGCGCTAAAGGGCGACGGCCAGCGCCGCTGGTTTGTTGCCGCTGAAGGACCGCGCGCTCCCCGTGACCTCATCTCCCGCTCTGGCAACCACGCCCCGCCCGGCTCTGGGCCTGTGGATCGCGCTCGTGGCGATTGCGCTGGCGGCCATCGCAGTTCCGCTGGCCGTCGTGCAGATAGCGGAGCCGCCTGCGGCAGTGCCAGTGCTCGCCGAGATTTCGCGGCCAAAACGCGTGGTGCCGAAGGCCGAACTGCCAGAGGTCGAGCCGGTGCGCCTCGCTGCATTGTCGATGGACGATGCACGGACGTTCAACGCCGCCATCCCCTTTTCCACCGACCCAAATCCGGCAGCGCGCCCATTGATCCTCGACGCTGGTGCCGAAGATTTCGGTCGCGCGGTCGACTGCCTCGCTGCCGCGACCTGGTATGAGGCGGGCGACGATCCGGTCGGCCAGCGGGCGGTGGCGCAGGTCGTGCTCAACCGTATGCGCCACCCCGCTTTCCCCAAATCGGTCTGCGGCGTGGTGTTTCAGGGGCAGGAGCGGCGTACCGGCTGCCAGTTCACCTTCACCTGCGACGGTGCGATGCGGCGGACCCCCGCCCCCGCCGCCTGGGGTCGGGCACAGACGATTGCGCGGCAGGCGCTGACCGGATCGGTCTTTGCAAAGGTCGGGCATTCGACGCATTACCATACCGACTGGGTGGTGCCCTATTGGAGTTCCAGCCTGGACAAGGTGGCAGAGGTGAACACCCACCTCTTCTTCCGCTGGACCGGCTGGTGGGGCACCCCGCCCGCCTTCCGGCGGGGCTATGCCGGTGCCGAGCCGGTAGTAGCGAAGATGGCGGCGCTGTCGCCCTTCCACAGCAGCACCGAGGTCGCGCTGGCCGGAGTGGTCGATCCGGCGGCGATGCTGGACCCCGACACCATTCCGGAGTCGGCAGTGCCAAAGCCGGTGGCGGCGGGTGGCGACAATTTCCATGTCGTTCTGGACAAGGCGCTGGGCGCGGATGCCTTTGCGGCGCTGGCGATCCGGACGTGCGGCGAGCGGCCCTATTGCAAGTTCCTCGGTTGGACCGACCGGACCAAGGTGCCGGCGGTCGGCGCGGCGCTGACCCCGGCGCAGATCGAGGCGATGTCGTTCAGCTACCTCCGGGACAAGGAACAGGGGTTCGGCAAGGCACTGTGGAATTGTGGGGAGTTCAAGCGGCCCAGTCCGATCCAATGCATGCGGCGGACGCCGGTTTCTGCTGCGGCTGCCCCGGCGCCGGTTCCGTCGGCAACGCCGGAGGTGCTGAGCGGGGTGCGGCGCAAGGCGGCTCCGACGCCGACACCGTCCCCCACTCCCGCCGCTAACTGATCCCGGCGGCGAGGTCGCGGGCCAGGGTCGCGCCGTCCTCAAGAACGACATCGACAACGGCTGGGGTGCTGGTGAGGCTCGCCCCGGCGGTGTCGATGTCGATGGTGACGAGGCCGAGCCAGCGCTGGATCAGGCCCTGACGCAGGGTCACGACCTGAACGTTTTCGACCGGAACGATCCAGTCGCGCTGGGCTAGCACCCCTCGCATCACTTGCAGGCTGGCGCTGCGGAGGGCGTAACGGTGGAATTTGCGTTGCAGCAGGGCGGTGACGACTGGCGGGAGGGTCAGGATCAGGCCTAGCCAGGCGAAGGGGGTCAGCAGCAGCGCGGCGGCGATGACCAGCAATGGCAGGGGGATCGCCAACACCAGGGCCCGGAGGATGTGGGCCGGGGCTACGGGGCGGAGCGGCAAACGTTCGAAGGGGGGTAGGCCCGCTTTCTCGACGATGCCGGCCACTTCATAATCGCGGGCCAGGGGGGCGAGGACCTGGCGGCCGCTGGGGTCGTTGCTGCCGCCAAGTGTTTGAACACTCAGTTCATTCCAGCCGAGCAGGCCGCGGAACGGGCCGCGCTGGATCAGCGCCAGCTGGATGCGGCGCATCGCCACGACCACTTCGCTGCGGGTCAGCAGGCCGCGGGTCCGGCGGAAGCGGCCGATCCCGGCGCGCAGCTTGAAATTCCATTCGCGCAGCACCGTCCGGGCCACGCCGGTCACCACCCCCAGCAGCACCACCAGTCCGAACAGGCCGAAACCGGTGGAGTAGGTCAACCGGCTCTGCACTTCGCCCTGGGCCGTTTCCGCCAGATCGGCGATTTCGTCCCAACCATAACCAATCGCATCGCCGAGGAACTGGATGCCGGTGGCCAAGGCAGCGATCCAGACCAGCGAGAAGCTGAACAGGCCCAGCAGCAACACCCGGCCGGGTGTCATTGCGAACACTTCGGTCAGCGAGTCCTCGACCGGCTGATCGAGGCCGACGCTGGCCCGCTTGACCGGCGCCCCGCGCAGGGCGCCGCGCAGTCTGGCGGCTTCGGACAGGGTGACGCTGTCCAGCACCGCTTCGTCCTTGTCGCCGCCGCCGGTTTCGACGCGGACTTCGGCGAGGCCGAAGATGCGGGACAGCGGGCCCTGTTCGATGCCGACGTCCTGGATGCGCTCCAAGGGAATCGAGCGACGGGTGCGGTTCAACAGGCCGCGTTCGATCACCAATTCGCTGTCGGTCACTTCATAGGTGAAGCGCCGCCAGTTGATCCACGTCCACACCAGGCTGACGACACCGATCCCCACCGCCGCCAGGGCGATCCAGCCGAGGCCCCGGCCGGAGGTGATGCCGATGATCGCGGGCAGGCCGAGGACATTCTGTGGCGCCTTTTTGAGGAACCAGATGACGACGGTCAGCGGGTGGACGCGGCGCGGGCCGTGGTCCTCCAGATCTTCGGGCACCTCCTCGCTCACCATGGGTCGACCGTCAGCTGGTCGCGGATGGCGTCGCGGATCTCCTCCGCCGTTTCGCGGGTGATGCCGGGCAGGTCGACTTCACTGTTCGCGGTTCCGGCGGTGTGCAGCACCAAAGTGGCGACGCCGAACATCCGCTCGACCGGCCCCTGTGTCACGTCGATATGCTGGACGCGCGCGGCGGGGACGATGGTGTGGCGGCGGGCGAGCCAGCCGGAGGCGACGTGCAGTTCCTTCCCCGTCCACGCCCAGCCCCAGCGTCGCCAGCGCGCCGGGGTCGCGATCAGCACCGACCACAGGCCAATCGGCGCGATAACGGCGGCGAGCAGCCAGATCGGGAACCAGTCGATGGCCCGGCTAAGCGCGAAGCCCGGCCCGATTGAGACGAGCGTGGCGATCGTCCAGAAGACGGCGGCGGACAGGCGCATCGCCTTGAGCTGGCCATGTTCGAGCGGGTTTAGCGGCGTGTCCGGGAGTAGCATTCCTCCGTTATGGCGGGGGGGGAGAAAGGCTCAAGGGGTTGGCGCGACTATTCCTCCCCGAGCTTGTCTCGGGGAGGGGGACCAGCCGCAGGCTGGTGGAGGGGCGGCCGCGCAGACGGCCGTGAACGGCTCGACAAAATTCCGCCCTCTGCGAGGGCGGCCCCTCCACCACCGCCTGCGGCGGCGGTCCCCCTCCCCGAGACAAGCTCGGGGGAGGAATTGGGAGTTGCCTCCTCCCCCGCCGCCGCGCGGGTTTTGGCGAGCCAGGCTTCGCGGGCGGCGTGGCCGGCGGCGATCAGCTCGGCGCGTTCGAGGGCGTCGGCGGCCGTGACAGCGGCTTCCTCTTCCTCGGTCAGTTCGCGTTGATAGTCGTCGGCGAGGGGGTCACCCTCCTCGAAGCCATCGAAGCCGGGGGGTGGCGGGAAATCGGTGCGCCAACTGCGATGCTCGTCGGACCACCAGACCGAACCGTGATAGTCATCGTCACTGTCCGGACGATCCTGACAAGAATCGCGTGTGTCCGACGAACTGTCAGCCTCCTCCTCCGGCGGGGCTTCGGAGGCGAGCGCGACGAGGCCGATGGCTTCGGCGCGGCGCCATTGTTCGTCGGTCCAGGTGGCGCGGTCGGCGGGGTCGAGGTCGGTGGCGGGGACGGCGGCGCCGGCGTCGACATGGGTGCGCAGCCAGCGATCGGCGCGGGCGAGCGCGCGGATCGGGGCGAGGTCGTCCTCGCTCGCCACCCCCGCCGCGCCGAAGCGCGCGGCGAGGAACAGGCCGGCGCGGCCCGGTGCCGCCGATTGTTCGACCAGATCGAGATATTGTTCGAAGTCCGCCGCGGCGAGCCGGACGGCGGCGGCGTCGGCATCGGTGCAGGCGGCGTCGGCGCGCTTGTCGAGCCGGTTGAGCATCTTCCACGCCAGCTGGTTATCGTGGCGATGCCGCGTGGTGATGCGGCCATCGTCGCCGGTGACAGATTCACGCACGCCGTTGAAGGCGCGGTCCATCAGTTCGTCGGCGAGGCAATCGCGGCTGCGCAGCTGAGCCGCCTTCCACCCCAGCGCGAACGCCGCGCCGCGTGCGCTGTCGCGCAGGGCATAGGCGGTCTGGCGCGACATGCCGACGATGGCGCACGCCTTGGTGACGTTATGTCCACGCGCGAGGGCGGTGAGGAAGCGTTTCTGCTTTTCGGGGGTCCAGCCGTCGTAACGCTGGGCATCGGGCACGCCGGGTTCGAGTTCGTGGAAGGCGGCGTGGTTGAAGGTCGAGACGTCGTATGGCGCCGGTTCTGGCGTGGTGAAAGCGTTCATGTCTGCCGGTCCTTTGCTGATGTGATGCAGAGGACCGGTTAGGTATGCCGGAACAGGGGCTGTAGGAAAGTTCTATTTTTGTTCCGTACCGCTAGGTGCTCATTGCGTGAGAGCGCCAATGAGTTATCACTGGACCGTCCCTTAACCATGGGGCGGGTACAGCGGCACCGACAGGCGGAAGAGAAAACATGGATCGCGTTGATTACCAGTCGATGATTGTTCAAGATCTCGTCAACGACTATCGTGACGACAAGTTGGATCTAAATCCTTGGTATCAACGTCGTTCCGTATGGACCCGGCCGCAAAAGGCTTATTTGATAAATACAATTCTAGAACGTAAGCCGATTCCCGCTATCTATGTTCGCCATTCAATAGACATGGATAAAGGAAAGAGCATAAAAGAGGTCGTCGATGGTCAGCAGCGTGCGCGTACGATCATCGAATTTTGTGATGACGAGTTTACCGCTAGAACCGGAATATTGAGCGAGCGGAAAAGTTTCTTACAGATGACGCCGACCGAGAGGGAGAAGTTTCTGTTGACGCCTATTTCTGTTGGGTTCCTGCTAGGTGCAACAGACAAAGATGTTATAGACATATTCGCCCGCATTAACTCAGTCAGCAAGACTCTCAATGCCCAAGAAAAAAGAAACGCCCGCTTCAGCGGTGAGTTTAAGCAATTCGTCATTCACGAGTCAGCCAGTCGCTTAAATTTCTGGCGAAATTTCAATATTTTTACGGCGAATGATATCGCACGTATGAACGAAGTTCAGTTCGTGTCTGATATCATATTGAATATGATGAATGGACTTTCCGATTTCACGCCGGCATCGTTGGATAGAATTTACGAGGAAAACGACGATGAATTCCCACGGCAAAAGGAAATTTCAGATCGCTTAAATTATATCTTCGAGAAAATTTTCTCATTAGATAAGCGGTCTATTGTTGATACGATATTCCAGAGGCAACCTCTGATTTTTTCTCTAATGTTGGCGCTCGACGGAAAAAATATCACAACGCAAAAGCTTCAGGACAGTCTTTTCAAGATGGATGCCCAGTTCAAAGATGAAGCTCTTAAGAGCAATGAGATTGAGGCATTCCGCAGCGCAGTTGCTTCGACGACGCAGCGAATATCATCACGCAGGATTCGCGACGCTTTCATAAAGAAGCATCTTTAGATGAGCTTCTCGCTGCCTGCTACGCAGCGAGAAGTTAACGGTCAGCTGGCCCGGTTGAGCCAAATACTGGACGACATGCCAGCCACCGCTGCGTCTCGCTACGCGCTATCAGAAATCGTTCTGATACGGGCTGCGGCCGTCTTCGAAAGCGCGCTAGCGGCAATGGCTTATAAAATTGCCTGCGGCGCGACATTCCCAACGGGAGCAGGCGACAGGGTTCTAGTTGCCGCTCGCTCTCTACAGGGCGCACGCACAGCTATGCGCCATGAAGGGGGCGCAAGAGCCAACCCAAAAGAATTCCTCAAGTGGACGAAGGCGGCTTTCATAGGGGAGTCGGTCAAGGGAGTGCTGGACCCTACGTGTCATTACCTACAAACATGCCGGCACTTCGGCCAACAAATAGCCGAAATATTCGAAGTTCGACATCATGCCGCTCACAAAAACTCGAGCTCACGGGAAAAATACATGAAGTGGGTTAGGGCTCAGTATGGGCAAGATCGCAATATACAGCTCGGGTACTTTTTACTCACTACAAACCTCTTTCCTGTATCAAATATTCAAAGATATCTGACGACCATAAAAGTTGTGACCGAAGATATCACCAAGGGGCCGTAGGTCGACGTTGCCCCCTCTCCCTCAAACCCCAAACGCCTCCACCGGCAGCGCCATGATCGTCTCCGCGCCGCTTTCGATCTTGCGGCGCAGCGCGCCGGCGTTGGGCATGATGCGGTCGGCGTAGAAGCGGGCGGTGACCAGCTTGGCTTCGTAGAACGCCTTGTCGTCGTCGCCTTCGGCCAGTGCCGCGACGGCCGCGTCGGCCATGCGGAGCCACATCAGGCCGATCGCAACGGTGCCCATCAGCTCCATATAGCTATATGCGCCGGCGCCGACCTGGTTGGGGTCCTTCATGCCGTTGGCCATGAACCACATGGTCGCGGCCTGAAGCTGGCCATTGGCCTTTTCGAGCGCTTCGGCGAGATGGGTTAGTTCGGGCTTGGCCTTGGCGGCGGCGACCTCTTCCGCGACGATGCGGAACAGGGTCTGGACCGCGCGGCCGCCATTTTGCGCCAGCTTGCGGCCGACCAGGTCCATCGCCTGCACGCCGTTGGTGCCTTCATAGATCATCGCGATGCGGGCATCGCGGACATATTGCTCCATGCCCCATTCGGCGATGTAGCCATGGCCGCCATAAACCTGCTGGCTGTCGGTCGCGATGCGGTAGCCGGCGTCGGTGCCGACGCCCTTTATCACGGGGGTGAGCAGGCCGATCAGGTCGTCGGCGAGCTGACGCTCCTCCTCGCTCGCCGCCTTGTGCGACAGGTCGACCTGGAGGCCGCCCCACAGGCACAGGGCGCGCAACCCCTCGGTCATCGCCTTGGCCTCCATCAGCATGCGGCGGACATCGGGGTGGACGAAGAGGGTGTCGGCCTTTTCCTGTGGCTCGGCGGCGCCGGTGAGCGCGCGGCCCTGACGCCGGTCGTGGGCGTATTGCACGGCGTTCTGATAGGCGACCTCGCCGATGCCGAGGCCCTGAAGCCCGACGCCGAGGCGGGCGGCGTTCATCATGATGAACATGGCGGCGAGGCCCTTCATCTCTTCGCCGACCAGCCAGCCGGTCGCGCCGTCATAGTTCATGACGCAGGTCGAGTTGGCATGGATGCCCATCTTGTGCTCGATCGAGCCGCAGGAGACGGCGTTGCGGTCGCCGAGGCTGCCGTCGTCGTTGACCATGAATTTGGGGACGACGAACAGGGAGATGCCCTTGCTGCTCTCCGGCGCGCCCGGCGTCTTGGCGAGGACGAGGTGGATGATGTTGCTGGTGAGGTCATGCTCGCCGGAGGAGATGAAGATCTTCGTCCCCGTGATCGACCAGCTGCCATCGGCATTGGGGGTGGCGCGGGTCTTGATGAGGCCGAGATCGGTGCCGCAATGCGGTTCGGTCAGGTTCATCGTGCCGCCCCATTCGCCCGAGACCATGCGGGGGACGTATTTCTCCTGCTGCTCCGGGCTGCCCTTGGCGAGCAGCGCCTCGATCGCGCCGTGGGTGAGGCCGGGATACATGGCGAAGGCCATGTTGGCCGAGATCATATATTCCTGGAACGCGGTCGAGACGACGTGCGGCATGCCCTGGCCGCCGAACTGCTCCGGCGCGCTCAGCGTGCCCCAGCCGGATTCGACGAACTGGTTATAGGCTTCCTTGTAGCCGTCGGGCGTGGTTACCGAGCCGTCCGGGTGGCGGGTGCAGCCCTGTTGGTCGCCGCTATGGTTGATCGGGAAGAGGACTTCGGCGACGAACTTGCCGCCCTCTTCGAGGACCGCGGTGACGGTGTCGGGGGTCGCGTTGGCGAACCCGGGCAGGTCGGCGTAGCGGTCGATCTTGAGCACGCGGTCGAGGACGAAACGGGTGTCGCGGACGGGGGGATTGTAGCGGGGCATCTCTCTATCCTGTTCTATTTGATCGGTGCGGCGCGGCCTTCGAGGACCGCGATGAAATCGTCGAGTTCGGCAATGGCGGCGTCGATGTCGACCTTTTGCCGCTCCAGCAGCTCGATGCGCGCGCGGCATTTGTCGAGCGTGACCTGATGCTGGGTGCGGCGGTCGTCGCCGACGTCGTAGAGGTCGATCATCTCGCGGATCTCGGCCAGGCTGAAGCCGACGCGCTTGCCGCGCAGGATCCAGGCGAGCCGGGCGCGGTCGCGGTGCGAGTAGATGCGCTGCAGGCCGCGGCGCTCTGGGCTGATCAGCCCTTCATCTTCGTAGAAGCGCAGCGCGCGTGCGGTGACCTCGAACTCGGCGCACAGGTCCGAGATCGAGAAGCTCTCCTTGTCCGGCCGCGCCTCGATCGGGGCGAAGCTGGCGACGGCTTTCAGTTTCGTTGCCATGCGAGTCGATTTACGCCCGGTTGACGTTAACGTCAACTACCGCAGAGCCGGACTCCCTCGGCACTTCTGAGCGCTTCGGCTTCGGCGGCGGATTCGCTGAGGCGCTCGACTTCGAGTGCGGCGAAGCTGGCGCGGGGGCCGCAGAGTTTGGCGCAGGAATCGGGGACGGTGGCGGGGAAGGTAATGCGGTCGCCGTCGAACTTGGCGTCGAAGCTGCAGGTCTCGCCGTTCCGCCCCTTCAACTCGATCGCGAGGGTCGAGCCGGAGCGGGCAGCGGTGCCGCGGCCGGTGCAGCTGACCTTGTCGCCATAATCGACGAACGCGCCGACGCGATAGGCGGTGCCGTCGGGCACGACGCACAGCCGGTCGGTGTCGCGGGCGTAGAGGCCGGTGACGTCGCTCGCCTTGGGATCGCGGACAAGGCCGCGTTCGATCGCGGCGGATTCGAGGCTGGGGGGCGTGGGGGATGCGCCGGGCTGCGGCCCGCTGCCGGAGCAAGCGGCGAGGAGGAGGGTGGCGAGGATCGCGGAATTCCTCCCCCGACGGGGGAGGTGGCAGCGCGTAGCGCTGACAGAGGGGCCGCCGCGAAGACGGCGGAATTTTGCCGAGATGCTGACCGCCCTCTGCGGGGAGGCCCCTCCACCACCGCCTTCGGCGGCGGTCCCCCTCCCCCAGCAAGCTGGGGGAGGAATGAGGCTCGCCCCTGCACTCACCCGCGCACCAGCTTGCCGTTTTCGATGCGGCGGAAGAAGCAGCTGGGTTCGCCGGTGTGGCAGGCGGGGCCGGCGGGGTCGACCTTCAGCCACAGCGCGTCCTGATCGCAGTCGATCCGCGCCTCGACCACGCGCAGGACGTGGCCGCTGCTCTCACCCTTTTTCCACAGCCGCTGGCGGCTGCGCGACCAGAACCACGCCTCGCCGGTGTCGAGCGTTTTGGCCAGCGCATCGGCGTTCATATGCGCGAGCATCAGCAGCTCGCCGGTCACAACGTGGGTGGCGACGGCGGTGATCAGGCCGTTGGCATCGTAATTCGGGTTCAGCTCGAGCGTGGAATCGCGGGGGTCGGTCATGCGGCGGTGTTAGCGCCGCCGTGCGAACCTGCAAAGCGGTCACCCCGTCGGGCGGCCAACGCTCACGCGCACCACCAATTCCCGCGCGACAACAGCGCCGACTGCCAACGCCGCCAGCCCTTCGAGCACGATCGGAATCGCCAGCGAAGCGAGGGTCGCGACGGCGAACACAAGCAGGACGTGACGGCCCCACCCGGTCAACACATGCCGGTCGCGCACGAGCCAGAGGCCGAACAAATACAGCGCGAGCGGGATACCGACCGCATAGTCGCCGACAACGATCCCGACCGCGGCCTTGCCTGCGATGATATCGACCAGCACGGCAAAGCCCGCACCAACGGCGGCGACCGATCCGAAGATCAGGAAGTGGCCATAGCCCCATAGCAGCGCGTCCGACAGCTGCGTGCTGTGCAGATGCTTGCCGCCAGGGAAATAGAGCCACCACATCGCCCCGGTCACGACCACCGCCGACATCGCGGTGTGGACGAAGGCGATGTTATATTCGCCGGTATAGGCGGTGCGCAGCGCCAGCATCGCCGCGAGCAGCACTTCGCCCAGCACGATGATGGTGAGCAGGCCGTAGCGCTCCTCAATATGCGCGCGATGCCAGGGCGTGTTGGCCATGCGCTCTGCAATCACTGGCACCAGCAGTTCGGCGAGCACGCCGATCACGATGAACGGCACGACATATGCCTCGCGCAGCACGGGGAACACAATGAACGCCAACCAATAGGCCTGCACCATCACAAGACCGATCGCATAGGCCAGATTGGCCGATCGCCGTTGCGGGTCGCCACGTGCCGCGCGCAACCACAGAAACGCCTGGGCAAGGCCATGATGACATAGCCGATGATGACGAGCGACAAATCGACCGCATCGAACAGCGGCGCGATCCCTGCCGCCATCGTCAACGCACCGCCGATGATCGTGAAGGTAGCCAAACGGAACACCGCGTCGCCATTGTCATAGGCCGAGGCAAACCAGGTGTAGTTCATCCAAGCCCACCAGATTGCGAAGAAGGCGAGCAGGAATTTGGGTATCCCCTCCCCCGCATGCGCCTCGGCAATCGCGTGGTGAAGGCCGGCTGCAGCCGCCGCGATGGCGATGACCGTAGCCAGATCGAACAGCAGTTCGAGAGGAGTGGCCGCGCGGTGGCCTTGCTCCGGATCGCGGGGGGCCACGATGGCGATGAGTTTCGTCATGGTCATTGTTCCCCCCGCGGTCGCTTACTTTCTAATGTCGGGATACTCCGGTCATTTCGTTGTGTAACCTCCATTTACGAGGATGGTCTGACCAGTCATCCACCATCCACTGGACACGAGCAACTTTACCCAAGGCACAATGTCTTCAATGTCGGTCAGGCCTGTCCTGGAATAGGCCGAGAGCGACGCCGCGCCCTTGTGGTATGCTTGGGCATCCGCGCTCTCCTGACCGTAGAAGAACGGGGTATCCATCGGCCCGGGTCCGATAGCATTCACCGAAATCCCCCGCGCTCCAAATTCCTTGGACGCTGCGCGGGTGAAATGCTCGACCGGCGCCTTCAATCCTTCATAGACCGAATAGAATGGCGTGAACGCCCCAAGCAATGACGTGACGATGGTGAGCACCTTGCCATGGTCGCTGATGTTCTTTCCCGCTTCCTTGAGAAAGAAGAAGGCGGACTTTGAGTTGACCGCCGCCATGACATCATACTCATCTTCGGATATCTCGACGATCGGCTTTTTCAGCACCATGCCAACCGTATTGATCGCAATGTTGATCTTACCGAGGGCGCGTTCCGCGTCGGCAAAGAGCTGCGCGTTGGCGGCCGCCGTGGTCAGATCCGCCTGGAAAATCGCGGCCTGCGCGCCCAACGCCCGCACGGCTTCCGCCGTCTCTTCGGCAGCCGCTTTGGTCCTGTCGCCATTGTAATGGATCGCAATGGCCCTTGCACCGGCAGCCGCCAGTTCGCGCGCGATCAGCCCACCAAGATTCTTACCACCGCCTGCGATGAGGGCGGTTTTTCCGGCTATCGAATGATCGGTCATGTCACGACTCCTTGTTTGTCACACCCGATCTAGCGATTCCAAATCCGCAGATAATGGGCCAACACGTGAATTGACTTGTCAATAATTGCGAACAATAGCACATGAATGGACCAATTACGCGAGTATCGAGCGCTGATCGCAGTGATCGACGCGGGAAATTTTACCTCGGCAGCCGAACGGTTGGGGGTACCGCGGTCCACTCTGTCCACCATAATCTCCGGACTGGAAAACCGCATTGGCGCGCGTCTGCTTCATCGTACGACGCGCGTGGTATCCCCGACCGAAGAAGGGCTTCGCCTCACCGAACGCGCGCGCAGCGTGATCGACGAAGCGCAGATGTTGGAAACGATGTTCAGCAAGGGGGTGTCCGGCCGCGTGCGAATAAGCATGCCGGGACGGATCGCGCATCACATCGTGATTCCGGCACTATCGCAGTTCCTGAATGATCATCCCGATCTGATGATCGACCTGCGCATTTCTGACGAGCGTCTCGACATCGTATCGGAAGGGCTGGACTTTGTTCTTCGGGTTGGCGCGTTGGACCATTCAAGTCTGGTTTGTCGGCGATTGTGCGACCTGTCGTTCGTGAACTGCGCGTCGCGCGAATATCTCCGCCGGAATGGCATTCCCGAAACGCCCGCCGACCTTCGGACGCATCGCGCAATTTCCTACGGACAGCCCGAAGCAGGGGGGTGGGCAACGCTGGAGTTCGGCGACGCGCCAGTGCGGATGCGCGTGAGCGTGGCCGTGGATTCAACCGAAGGATATATCCAGGCCGGCCTGTCCGGCCTCGGCATGATCAGTCTGCCGCGGTTTGACGCCCTGCAACATTTGAAGTCGGGTGATCTGGTCGAGGTGCTGCCCGATTATCCACCGTCAACGTCGCAGATGACGATCCTGTACTCGAGCCGCAAGCATCTGCCCCTGCGCATTGAAATAGTGCGCGACTGGATCATCAAACTCCTCAAGCCGTGCATGGTCGCTGACTGACATCACTCGATGCAACGGGCTACCGGCGGCCATTTGTCGAAACCAAGAGCGCAAGAACAGCCGCGGCGGGGTGTCCCGGCGCGGCCGTTTCGTGCGTGGACAGGCCCTCCCCCGGCCCCTCCCGCAAGCGGGAGGGGGGAAGAAGGGGGCTTTACGCCTTCAGGTCGAAGCGGTCGGCGTTCATCACCTTGGTCCAGGCCGCGACGAAGTCACGCACGAACTTTTCCTCATGGCCGTTTTCGGCATAGACTTCGGCGACGGCACGCAGTTCGGAGTTGGAGCCGAAGATCAGGTCGGCACGGGTCGCGCGCCAGGTTTCATGGCCGCCCTTGCGGTCGGTCGCGATGAATTCCTGATCGTCCGATCCTTCGGCGGCCTTCCAGACATTGGTCATGCCGAGCAGGTTGACGAAGAAGTCGTTGGTCAGCTGGCCCGAACGCTTGGTGAAGTGGCCGTGGCCGCGCTCGCCGTGGTTGGCACCGAGCACGCGCAGGCCGCCGACCAGCACGACCAGTTCGGGGACCGAGAGGCCGAGCAAGGACGCGCGGTCGAGCATCATTTCCTCGGTCTTCACCGCCAGCTTCTTCTTGCCGAGATAGTTGCGGAAGGCGTCGGCCTCCGGCTCCATCACGGCGAAGCTGTCGGCGTCGGTCTGCTCCTCGGTCGCGTCGCCGCGGCCGCCGGTGAACGGGACGGCGACGTTGTGGCCCGCATCCTTGATCGCCTTTTCGAGGCCCACCACGCCGCCGAGCACAATGGCATCAGCCAGCGACATCGTATCACGCAGGCCATCGAGTGTCTCGATCACCTTGGCGAGCATCTCCGGCTCGTTGACTTCCCAGTCCTTTTGCGGAGCGAAGCGAATGCGCGCGCCGTTGGCGCCGCCGCGATGGTCGGACTTGCGATAGGTGCTGGCCGAGGCCCATGCGGTCTTGATCAGCTGGCTGACGGTCAGGCCGCTATTCGCGATCCGATCCTTCACCAGCGCGACGAGCGTGTCCGAAGGCATGGTGCCAGCGGGGATCGGGTCCTGCCAGATCAGGTCTTCGGCCGGCACTTCCGGGCCGAGGTAGCGGACCTTGGGGCCCATGTCGCGATGGGTCAGCTTGAACCAGGCGCGGGCAAAGGCGTCCTTGAACGCTTCGTGGTCGTTGCGGAACTTCTCGCTGATCGCGCGGAATTCGGGGTCCATCTTGAGCGCCATGTCGGCGGTGGTCATCATGGTCGGGACCTTGATGTTCGGATCCCATGCCGCGGGGGCCATGTCCTCTTCGCGCTGGTTGATCGGCTGCCACTGCTGTGCGCCGGCGGGCGAGTGGACGAGCTCGTAATCATAGTCGAGCAGCAGGCGGAAGTAATTCTCCGACCATTGCGTCGGCGTGTTGACCCACGATCCTTCGATGCCGCTGGTCACGGTATGCTCGCCGATGCCGCCGCTCTCGTGGCTGCTGACCCAGCCGAAGCCGAGCGCGGTGATGTCGCCGCCAGCAGGCGCGTTGCCGAGCAGCGACGCGTCGCCATTGCCATGCGCCTTGCCAAAGGTGTGGCCGCCGGCGGTGAGCGCGACGGTTTCTTCCGAGTTCATCGCCATCCGCTCGAACGTCGCCTTCATGTCGCGCGCCGACAGCAGCGGATCGGGGTTGCCGCCCGGCCCTTCCGGGTTGACGTAGATGAGGCCCATCTGGATCGCGGCGAGCGGGCCTTCCAGCTCGTGCATGCCGTGTTCGGGGCTGATCCGGGTCTGGACGCCCTCGTTCACCCACTTGTCTTCGCTGCCCCAATAGATGTCACGCTCGGGCTCGTAGACATCGGCGCGGCCGCCGCCGAAGCCGAACACGGGGCCGCCCATGCTCTCGATCGCGACATTGCCGGTGAGGATGAACAGATCGGCCCAGCTGATCGCCTGGCCGTATTTCTGCTTGATCGGCCACAGGAGCCGGCGCGCCTTGTCGAGATTGCCATTGTCGGGCCAGCTGTCGAGCGGGGCGAAGCGCTGCTGCCCGCTATTGGCGCCGCCGCGACCGTCGGCGGTGCGATAGGTGCCGGCGGCGTGCCAGGCCATGCGGATGAAGAACGGGCCGTAATGCCCGTAATCGGCCGGCCACCAGGGCTGGCTGTCGGTCATCAGCGCGGTCAGGTCAGCCTTGAGCGCAGCATAATCGAGCTTCTTGAACGCCTCGGCATAATCGAAGTCGGGGCCCATCGGGTTGGACGGGCCGTTGGGGTTGAGGATTTCGGTGGCGAGCATTTCCGGCCACCAATCCTTGTTGGTGCGGCCGAGCAGCGCGCGGACTCCGCCATTGCCGTGCACGGGGCAGCCGCCGCCGTCGATCGATCCGGTCTTTGCGTCCATGTTGGAATCCCTCCTTGGGTGGGTTGTGTTGGCGTGACGCTATCGGAGCGCAGCGCGGGTAGGAAACGGGATAAACCGGTCAGTGCGAGTGAGGAAATCGATTATGTCATCGTTCAGTCATCGATTGAGCCGAACAGAGTCGGAATTCAGTGAGGCCGGATCGCGTCGATCAGCTCGCCCTTGGTCATGTCCGAGCGGCCTTCGATGCCGATTTCCTTCGCCTCGTCATACAGCTCTTCTTTCGTCCGATCCTCGAGCCGTGTGCCCTTGTGATCGAGCGAGCCTTCCGCCTTGGCGTTGGCGATGCGCGCAGCTTTCTCCTTCGAGGCGCCGTCCTTGCGCAGGTCTTCGTAGAGCGTGTCGTCCTTGATCTGGGGTCCGTGATCCTTGGCCATGGCCGGTCTCCTTTCACCCCACCAACCTACGGAGAAACACAATGATCCCCGATTTGATGTGACAAACAGGCGACAAAGCCGGATCGGCCCCCTATATGCGCGGCCATCGACCAACGACTCCCCCGAAGGGCCGATGCTGACCACACATCCATTTGACGACGACAAGCTGCGCGAAGAGTGCGGCGTATTCGGTGTTTCCGGTGCGGAGGGCGCGGCTGCGCTCGTTGCGCTGGGCCTGCACGCACTCCAGCATCGCGGGCAGGAGGCCGCCGGCATCACCAGCTTTGACGGGGCGAACTTCCACACGCACCGCGCGATGGGCCATGTCGCGGGCAATTTCGACCGCGACGAGGTGATCCGCGCGCTGGCCGGGACCGTGGCGTGCGGCCATGTCCGCTATTCGACCACGGGTGAGACCGCGCTGCGCAACGTCCAGCCGCTCTATGCCGAATTGGCGAGCGGCGGATTTGCGGTGGCGCATAACGGCAACATCTCCAACGCGATGCATCTGCGCCGCGAGCTGATCCGGCGCGGTTCGATCTTCCAGTCGACGTCGGATACCGAAACCATCATCCATCTGGTCGCGACCAGTGGCTACAAGGATCTGCTCGACCGGTTCATCGATGCGCTCAAGCAGGTCGAGGGTGCCTATTCGCTGATCTGCATGACGCCGGCGGGGATGATCGCGTGCCGCGACCCGCTGGGCATCCGGCCGCTGGTGATGGGACGGCTGGGCGACAGCTTTATCTTTGCGTCCGAGACGGTGGCGCTCGACGTGGTCGGTGCGACCTATGTCCGCGATGTCGAGCCGGGCGAGCTGGTGATCGTGCAGGACGGCGCGATGCGATCGATCCGCCCGTTCACCGCGATTGCGCCGCGCCCGTGCATTTTCGAGTGGGTCTATTTCAGCCGCCCGGATTCGATCGCACAGGACCGGTCGGTCTATACCGTGCGCAAGGGCATCGGCGCCGAGCTGGCGATCGAATCGCCGGTCGATGCCGATCTGGTGATCCCGGTGCCGGATTCGGGCGTGCCCGCCGCGATCGGCTATGCCCAGCAATCGGGCATTCCGTTCGAGCTTGGCATCATCCGCTCGCACTATGTTGGCCGCACCTTCATCCAGCCGAGCGCGGAAGTGCGGCGGCTGGGCGTCAAGCTCAAGCACAATGCCAATCGCGCGCTGATCAAGGGCAAGCGTGTCGTGCTGATCGACGATTCGATCGTGCGCGGGACGACCAGCCTGAAGATCGTCGAGATGATGCGCGAAGCGGGCGCGGCGGAAGTGCATATGCGCATAGCCAGCCCGCCGACGACGCACAGCTGTTTCTATGGCGTCGACACGCCCGAGCGCTCCAAGCTGCTCGCCGCGCAGCATGACGTGGCCGGGATGGCCAAGTTCATCAAGGCCGACAGCCTGGCGTTCGTGTCGATCGACGGCCTGTATCGCGCGCTGGGCGAGGCGCAGCGCGGCGACGTGCTGCCACGTTATTGCGACGCGTGCTTCACCGGCGAATATCCGACCCAATTGACCGACCATGACGAGCAGGCGGTCGGCCAGCTCGCTCTGCTCGACGAAAAGCGTTGATCGCATGACCGAACAGGCACTTGCCGGGCGCATCGCGCTCGTCACCGGCGCGAGCCGCGGGATTGGCGCGGCGACGGCGATCGCACTGGCGGCACAGGGCGCGCATGTCGTGCTGACCGCGCGCACCGCCGGGGGCCTTGAAGAGGTCGAGGAAGCGATCTTCGCAGCGGGCGGATCGGCGACGATCGCGCCGATGGATCTGATCGAGACGGATTCGATCCCGCGCCTCGCCGCCGCCGTGGCGGAGCGCTGGGGCAAGCTCGACATCCTGGTACTGAATGCCGCCGCGCTCGGCACCTTGTCTCAGGTTTCGGCGTTCGACCCCAAGGAAGTGGCCAAGGTGCTGGCGCTCAACGTCAGCGCGCAGGCGGCGCTGATCGGCGCATTCGACGGGTTGCTGCGCAAGTCGGACGCGGCGCGGGTAATCGGCGTGACGTCGAAGGTCGGGCGTCAGCCGCGCGCCTATTGGGGCCTGTACGGTGCGACCAAGGCGGCGTTCGAGAATTTGCTGCTGAGCTATGCCGACGAGGTGCGCAACCTGACCAAGGTTCGCGTGGCTCTGCTCGATCCGGGCGCGACCCGGACCAAGATGCGCGCACGCGCCTATCCGGGCGAGGCACCCGAGAGCGTCAAGCCGCCGGAAGAGGTGGCGGCGCGGATCGTCGCGATGCTGGGCGAGGATTTCGAGACGGGGGCGTTCGAGGCGTTGGGGTGATCCCTCCCTTATCGTCACCCCGGGCTTGACCTGGGGCGGGGCTTCTAGCTCTTCTACTCTGCACGCACACACCAAGGCAGCCCTGCCCCGGGTCAAGCCCGGGGCGACGATGGGTGTTGCGGTTACTCGGCGGTCCCCGCCCCCTCAATCCCCAGCAGTTCCACCGTGAACAGCAGCGTCGCGCCGCCCGGGATCGGGCCGCGGCCGTTGGGGCCGTAGGCGATCTCGGAGGGAATCGCGAATTCGACCGTGTCGCCCACACCCATCAGCTGGACGCCCTCGGTCCAGCCGCGGATGACGCGGTTTAGCGGGAAGGTGGCGGGCTGGCCGCGCTTGACCGAGCTGTCGAATTCGGCGCCGTCGGTGAAGGTGCCGACATAATGGACGGTCACGCGGTCGGTCGGGCCGGGGCGCTGGCCGGAGCCGTTCCCCGCGACCAATCGCCAGCGCAGGCCGCTCCTGGTCACGTTCCAGCCGGCGCCGCCGTGACGCTGTGCCAGCGCGAGCGATTGCTGATTATGCCACGCGACGTCCTGTGAGCGGTCGGGGGCATCCTGTGCGGCGGCGGGGAGCGCGATCAGCGCGGCGGCGAGTGCGATGGTGGGCTTCATACTGCGAGGAACGCCTTTACCTGAGCCTGGAAGAAGGGCGCGTTGTCCCACATGATGAAGTGCGCCGACGCGGGGACGCGCACCAGCTTTGCGCCTTTGATCGGAGCGTAGGACGCCTGGTAGAAGCCGTCCATCTGCGCGTCGGTGACCGGTGCGCCCTTCGGCGTCACATAGAGGACCGTGGTCGGCGCGGTGACCTTGCTGAGTTCCGGCATCAGGTTGGTGACGACGAGTTCGCCATAGGCGCGGGCCGAGACGTCGCGGTCGGACTTCATCGCGTCGTCCAGCGCGGGCGCGCGCATGCTTTCGGTCGCGACCATCGATGCGATCGTGCCTTCAAGCTGCTTGGCATAGGCGTCCTGCGGGCTGTTGCGCATGCCGGCCATGATCTGGTCGGCGATCGGCTTGAGCGTCTCCGGCGTTGCCTGCGGGCCGCCGAACATCGCGCCGAGGAAGGGCAGCATGTCGACCACCATCAGCTTGCCGACCTGATCGGGGTGGCGCGCGGCGAGCATCATCGCCATCGTGCCGCCCATCGAATGGCCGATCACCGCGACCTTGCCGAGCTTGTGTTCGGCGATGTAGCGCGCGATTTCCTCGGTCACCGGGGCGGCGACATTGCCGTCGGTGTTGCCGCCCTTGTCGAGCCCGCCGAAGCCGCGCACCTGAACCTTGTGGTAACGATAGCCGGGCAGCGCGGCGGTCATCTCCGCCCAGACGCGCGGGCTGGAGGAAAGGCCGGGGATCAGGATGACGTCGGCGCCCTTCCCCTCCACGGTCACGGCGATGCGGTCGGACGTGAAGCCCTTGGCCGCGGCGGGCGTGGGGAGCAACGCTGCGGTCAGCAGCATCGCCAGTGTCGCGAACAGGCCGCGGCGGTTCATCATCTCAATCCCTCCCAAGTCACAGGCGCCATGCGGGCGGCGCCGGGTCCCCCAATTCGATCAGCAATTCTTCGTCCACCGCCGCCTCTTCGTCCAGTTCCTCGGCGCTGAAAATCTCGCGGTTCATCACGAAGCTGCCGTGATAGCCGGAGAAGCGCCAGTCGCCGGTGACTTGCGTCCCGTCCTCGCTGATCCGGCCCGAATAGGCGACGCTGTGCGCGAGCGGGCCGGATGGGTCATATTGTTTGGTGAAAGTGAGCGTGTCGAGGCTGCGGCTGCCGGAAACGAAGGCACGGCGGATTTCGGACAGGCCGGTGTCATCGGGTTCGGTGATCGTGCCCTCGACCGCGCCGCCAAATTCCTCAAGATGCGCGATGAAGCTGTTTTCGGGTACGTCCCAGCCGGTCGCGAAGTAGCGGCCATACCAGACGCCGGTCGCGTCGCGGGGGTCGTTCATACAGAGTCCACCAGGGCAAGGAGTTCGGGCAGGGTCAGCGGCTCGGCGCAGAGATAGCCCTGATAATATTGGCACCCCTCTTTGGCCAGCAGATCGAGCTGTTCGGGGGTTTCGACCCCTTCGGCGATGACGGTGAGCCCAAGCGAGCGGGCCATGTCGATCACGCCACGCACGACGATACGGTCGCGCGCGCTGCCGGTAATGTCCTGAGTCAGGCGGCGGTCGACCTTGAGGTAATCGAGCGGGAGGGCTTTCAGATAGGCGAGGCTGGAATAGCCGGTGCCGAAATCGTCGATCGCGACGCGGCAGCCGGCGGCGCGCAGCTCGCTGAGCAGGCGGGAGGCTTCGCCGAGATCGTCGATCAGCCCGCCTTCGGTGATTTCGACCGTCAGGCGCGACCGCGGGAAGCCGCTGCTGTCGACCCAGTCGAGGAACAGGTCGGCGAACCCGGAGCGCGCGACATCGGCGGCGGTGACGTTGACCGACAGGCGCAGCTGGCGGAGCGATGCCGGCCAGCGCGCCGCCTGGGCCAGCGCGAGGCGCTGGACATGTTCGGAGAGCGCGACCTCCAGCTCGGCGCGGGTGGCGGCGGCGAACAAGGTTTCCGCACCGACCTCACCATGCTGCGGGTGACGCCAGCGCGCCAATGCCTCGACCCCGACGATCGCGCCGGTGGCGACCGCGACCTGGGGCTGCATGCGCAATTCGATTTCTCCCGCCTCCATTGCGCGGCGCAGATCGACCGCGAGCGCATCGAGCGGGATGGCGCGACTGTCGTCGTCCTCGCCCGCCAATGCCTCGCTGGCGCGCCGGAGCAACGCCGCCGCATCGTCGCCGGGCCGTGCGGTGGCGGTGGCGATGCGCGCGCCGACCGGGGCAATGACGTCGCCGATGACGAAGGGGCGGGTCAGCGCCTCCTCGATCGCCTTGGCAGCGGCGGTTAGCGCCTCGACGTCGGCACCCTCCGCCGCGACGAGGAACTCAGCCCCGCCCATCCGCGCGAGCGTTGCGCGGCGACCGAGCACGGCGCGCACGGCATCGGCGATGCGCGTCGATGCGGCGCGCAGGACCGAATCGCCGGCGTCGCGGCCATAGGCGGTGTTGACCATGTCGAACCGGCCGAGCGCGATCAGGGCGACGCCGACCGGCTGCGCATCCTCAAGGCGGCGGGTGAGCCAGCGGCGCATTCCGGCGTCATCGCGCACGCCGGTGAGGACGTCGCGGACGACGGCGCTCGCGTCCACCTCGCCCAGCCGTTCGATCAGCGCGTGGATGCGGCCGGTGCGGGCGTCGCGCTGAAGATGCTCGACCACCCGCCCCGCGCCGGGCAGGTCGTGGGCGAAGGCGGTTGCCTGAATCCCGTCGCGCAGTCGCGCCAATGCGCCGCGCATTGCACCGCGATCCGCCGCCTCGACATGGCGCAACATGGTGCGCAGCGAGGGCGCGGCGCTGAGCCCCAGCATCGCTGCCAGCGCCGGTGTCAGCTGAAGCGAGCGCAGCGCGGGATCGTAGCGCCAGCCAAGCGGCTCCCCGGTCGCGCGGTGCGCATCGCTGCCAATGCGCTGGGCATGGCGCGCGGCGAAGCGCAGCGCCTGAACAAATTCCACCTCGCGCATCGGGCTGGCGAGGAAGTGGGTGGCACCGGCGTCGTAGAATTCGCCGAGCCGACCGGTGTCGTCGCGTGAGACGAGCGCGAGCAGCGCCGCCCCATGCGCGCTGGTGACGGGTGCCAGCGCGCGGGTCGCGGCCAGCCCCTCTGCCACCGAACCGCGCGCATCGACCACGGCCACCGCCGCGCCGCTGGCGAGGAAACGGTGATCCGCCCCCTCCCCGCGCCGCGCCGCGACCACGCGCCAGCCGGCCCGCGCCGCCTGCGCCGCGAGTTCGTCGCGCTGGCGGAAGGACAGCAGGAACAGTGGCCGGTCGCGCCCGGTCATTGGTGTGGCAGAGGCGGGCGCGGCGTCGGTCATTGCAGGTCTTCCTAACGCAAGCCTTGTCCCGGCGCTACGAACAGCTTAGCTCCTATGCCCATGGCGAGCGATCGGCCTCTGGTGGACCGGCACGGCCGCGCGATCCGTTACCTGCGGGTATCGGTCACCGACCGGTGTGACCTGCGCTGTCGCTATTGCATGGCCGAGGACATGACGTTCCTGCCGCGCAGCGAAGTGCTGGCGCTGGAGGAAATCGCGCTGATCGCGGAGCGGTTTGTCGCGCGCGGCGTGACCAAGATTCGGCTGACCGGCGGCGAACCGCTGGTGCGGCGCGACGCGCTGGAGCTGGTGCGGCGGCTGGGCCGCAGCGTGGGTGCAGGCCTCGACGAACTGACGCTGACCACCAACGGCACACGGCTGGCGGCGCATGCGGCGGCGCTGGCGCAGGCGGGCGTGCGGCGGATCAATGTCAGCGTGGACAGCCGCGATCCCGAGATGTTCCGGCATATCACCCGGCATGGCGATGTCGCACAGGTGCTGGACGGTATTGCGGCGGCGCGCGCGGCTGGCCTCGCCGTCAAGATCAACATGGTCGCGCTCAAGGGGCTGAACCACACCGAGATTCCGGCGATGCTGGAGTGGACCAGCGCGCAGGGCATGGACCTGACGCTGATCGAGACGATGCCGCTGGGGCGGATCGACGAGGATCGCGCCGACCGCTTCGTGCCGCTGACGGCGGTGTTCGACGATTTGTCGGCGCGGTTCGACCTGACCCGCGATGCCCATGACAGCGGCGGCCCGGCGCGGTACTGGCGGGTCGGCGGGACCGGCGCGCGGCTGGGCCTGATTTCCCCGCTAACGGGTAATTTCTGCGACAGCTGCAACCGCGTGCGGCTGACTACGGAGGGTAAGCTGTTCACCTGTCTGGGCCATGACGACCAGGTCGATCTGAAGGCCGCGATCCGCGGCGGCGGGCTGACGGCGGTCGATGCCGCGATCGATGCGGCGCTGGCGAGCAAGCCGGCGCGGCACGATTTCGATGTGGCACCGGGCGCCGCACCGGCAGTGACGCGGCATATGAGCGTGACCGGCGGATGAGCAGCGTGCGCCGGGCGCTTGCCGCCTCTCCCACCACGCCGGCGGAAACCGCTGCGGCGGAACTGCTCGCCGGGCGCGATTGGGTGCCGGTCGAGGATGCCGAGATGGTCGTCGCGCTGGGCGGCGACGGGTTCATGCTCCAGACACTGCACGCGATGCTGGAGCGGCGGCGGATCGTGCCGGTGTTCGGCATGAACCTGGGCACCATCGGTTTCCTGATGAACGACTGGCAGCCCGAGGGG
Source organism: Sphingomonas sp. 32-66-10 (assembly GCA_002280565.1). Classification (GTDB taxonomy): domain Bacteria; phylum Pseudomonadota; class Alphaproteobacteria; order Sphingomonadales; family Sphingomonadaceae; genus Sphingomonas. The sequence goes on along the minus strand of NCEF01000006.1, from coordinate 12,929 downwards.
CTGGAGGAACGACTGGCGCGGGCGCGGCCGTTCAAGGTGTCGCCGCTGGTGATGACCGCGACCACGATGGATGGCGAGCGCCACGTCCTGCCCGCGATCAACGAAGTGTCGCTGCTGCGCGAGACGCGCCAGACCGCCAAGCTGGAGGTGCGCGTCAACGACCGCGTCGTGCTGCCCGAACTGGTATGCGACGGCATTCTCGTCGCAACTCCGGCGGGGTCGACCGCGTATAATCTGTCGGCGCATGGCCCAATCCTGCCGCTGGGATCGCGGCTGCTGGCGCTGACCCCGATCAGCCCGTTCCGCCCACGCCGCTGGCGCGGCGCGATCCTGCCGGAAAAAACGCGCATCTCGCTGCGCGTGCTCGACCCCGGCAAGCGCCCGGTGAGCGCGGTCGCCGACCAGCGCGAGGTGCGCGACGTGGCACAGGTCGACATCGCGATCGACCGCAACCGCGACCTGACGTTGCTGTTCGACCCCGAGCATGCGCTGGATGAGCGGATCACGATGGAACAGTTTATTGCGTGACGCGAACTCCTCCCCCGGAGGGGGAGGTGGCACCGCGCAGCGGTGACGGAGGGGTAGTTTCGGCAAGCGGCGACGCCAAGAGGAGAGCTCCCCCTCCACCGCCTTCGGCGGTCCCCCTCCCCCTCCGGGGGAGGAAGATAAGGAAGCAGGCCGATGCCGCACAAAAATCCCCCTTTCCCCGCTTGCATTGCCCGGCACCCCTTCGTATAGGCGCGCCCTCGCTGGTGTTCCCTGATAGCTCAGCGGTAGAGCTCTCGACTGTTAATCGAGCGGCCGTAGGTTCGAATCCTACTCAGGGAGCCAACGACATTTCCGAACAGCGATGGCACAACACCAGCCGCAGGCCTTGCGCCGCGCGGGTTTCTGTCGTTTCGTTCAGCATAGGGACATTTGGCCTGTGCTGAACGTTATCGCCGCAGCATCGGCACGATTCGCCGCAATACGAGATGCTTAGGAGGAAAATCATGTCCACCGTCCCCGCCCGCCGCTCGCGTATCGCGGCGGTCGCGCTTGCGCTGGCCAGCGCGAGCGTGCTTGCATCCTGCTCGACCCCGACCCCGTATCAGCCCGCGACCGGCAGCGGTTCGTATCGCACGGGTTATTGGGACGAGCAGATCGAATCCGACCGCTTCCGCGTCACCTTTGCCGGCAACAGCATGACGTCGCGCGAGACGGTCGAGCGCTATCTGCTCTATCGCGCGGCGCAGCTGACGGTTGAGCGCGGCGGCGACCATTTCATCCTGTCCGACCGCGATACCGAGAAGAAGTCGCGCACCTATGCGACCAGCAGCCCGTTTGCCGGCGGCCCATGGGGCGGCTGGGGCCCGTCATGGCGCTACTACGGCCCGCGCTGGGGCTGGCGCAGCTGGAGCCCGTGGGGCGGCGATCCCTTCTGGGACCGCGACGTCGATATCCGCACGGTCGAGCGCTATGAAGCGAGCGCCGAAATCGTGATCGGCAAGGGCCGCAAGCCCGACAATGTCCGCGCGTTCAACGCGCGCGAGGTGCTGGAGAATCTCGGCACGTCGATCGCCCCGCCGCGCCCGCGGTGAGGTAGTTCAATCCTCCTCCGCAAAGGGGAGGATTGACCAAAAAATGGGCCGCCCGATCGTCTCGGGCGGCCCTTTTTCGTGTCAGCGACGGGCGGCGGTCACACCACCGCGCCGTGGCATTGCTTGTATTTGCGACCCGAGCCGCACGGACACGGCGCGTTGCGGTTGACGCGGCCTTCCCACGATGCCGGATCGTCACCCAGCGCTTCGCCGGTCGGGCGCGGGATCTGCATCGCCGGCAGCTCGTTCGAAATCAGCCCGGCGCTGCCCGCATCCCAGTCGGCGCTGTTATCGAGGCCGGTCAGCGGGTCGATATGCGTCGTCAGGAAATCGGGCAGTTCAGGAAGGCCCGGGGGCGCCTGGAACTGGAATTCGGCCCAAGCGAGGGTGCGGGTCACATCCTCGCGGATTGCGCCCAGCATGCGTTCGAACATCGCGAACGCTTCCTGCTTATATTCGTTGATCGGCGTCTTTTGCGCATAGGCGCGCAGGTGGACGACCTGACGCAGCGCGTCGAGCATCGCGAGATGCTCCTTCCAGTGATGATCGAGATTCTGGAGCAGGATCGACTTTTCGATCGAGGTCCAGGTTTCCGGGTCAAGCTCGTCCGACTTGGCGGTGACGCGCGCGCTGGCCAGTTCGCGGATGCGGGTTTCGACATCCTCGGGCTCGATCCCGTCGGTCTCGGCGATCCATTGTTCGACCGGTGCCTCGATGCCCAGCGTATCCTGCACGCGGGCCTTCAGCCCCTCGATATCCCATTGTTCGGGATAGGTTTCGGGCGGGCAGGCAGTGCCGACCAGATCGTTGACCGTCTCCGCGCGCATATCCTCGACCACGTCGCCGACGGTGTCGGCGTCCATGATGTCGGCGCGCTGTTCGTAGATAACCTTGCGCTGATCGTTCATCACGTCGTCATATTCGACGACCTGCTTGCGGATGTCGTAGTTGCGCGCCTCGACCTTCTTCTGCGCGGTTTCGATCGCCTTGGTCAGCCACTTGCTGCCGATTGCCTCACCATCGGCGATGTTGTTGCGCATCATCTTGGCGAACAGCGTGTCGGGGCCGAAGATGCGCAGCAGATCGTCGTCGAGGCTGAGGTAGAAGCGGCTGAGACCCGGGTCGCCCTGACGGCCCGAACGGCCGCGCAGCTGGTTGTCGATGCGGCGGCTTTCATGGCGTTCGGTGCCGAGCACGAACAGGCCGCCGGCCGCCAGCACGCGCTGCTTCTCGGCGGCGATCTCGGCCTTGATCTGCGCGATCGCGGCGTCGCGCTCCGGCCCTTCGGGCATTTCGGCGAGTTCGGCCTCGATGCGGAACTCCAAATTGCCGCCCAGCTGAATGTCGGTGCCGCGACCGGCCATGTTGGTGGCGATGGTCACCGCGCCGAGCCGGCCGGCCTGCGCCACGATATGCGCTTCCTGTTCGTGGAAGCGGGCGTTGAGGACCGAGTGGTCGACGCCTTCCTTGGTCAGATATTCGCTGAGCAGTTCGGACTTTTCGATCGACACGGTGCCGACCAGCACCGGCTGGCCCTTCGCCGAATGCTCTCGGATCGTCCGCGCGATGGCGATGAACTTGTCCTGCATCGTCTTGTAGAACTCATCGTCCTGATCGATGCGCTTGACCGGGACGTTGGTCGGGATCGACACGACGTTCATCTTGTAGATGTCGAAGAATTCCGGCGCCTCGGTCGCGGCCGTGCCGGTCATGCCCGACAGTTTCGGGTACATGCGGAAATAATTCTGGAAGGTGATCGACGCGAGCGTCTGGTTCTCCGGCTCGATCGTCACGCCTTCCTTCGCCTCGACCGCCTGGTGCAGGCCGTCGGACCAGCGGCGGCCGTCCATCATGCGGCCGGTGAATTCGTCGATGATGACGACCTTGCCGTCCTTGACGATATAGTCGATGTCGCGCTTGTACATGACGTTCGCGCGCAGCGACTGGTTGAGGTGGTGGACCACCTGGGTATTTTCGAAATCATAGAGGTTGGCGCCCTTGAGCAGGCCGGCATCCTCCAGCATCCGCTCGACGCTTTCCATGCCATCTTCGGTCAGGACGATGCTCTTCTGCTTCTCGTCCTTTTCGTACAGCTCAGGGGACAGCTGCTTCACGATCGCGTCGACGCCCATATAGAGCTCGCTCTTGTCGTCGGTCGGGCCGGAGATGATCAGCGGGGTGCGCGCTTCGTCGATCAGCACCGAGTCGACCTCGTCGACGATCGCCATGGCGAAGGGGCGCTGAACCATCGACGCGCGGTCATATTTCATATTGTCGCGCAGATAGTCGAAGCCGAATTCGTTGTTCGTGCCGTAGGTAATGTCCGATGCATAGGCTTCGCGCCGCTGATGGTCGGCGAGGTTGGGGACGATCACGCCGACGCTGAGGCCGAGGAAGCGGTAGATCTGGCCCATCCATTCGGAGTCGCGGCGCGCGAGATAGTCGTTCACGGTAATGACGTGCACGCCCTTGCCCGGCAGCGCGTTCAGATAGGTAGCGAGCGTCGCCACCAGGGTCTTGCCCTCACCGGTGCGCATTTCGGCGATTTCGCCGCGGTGAAGGACGATGCCGCCGACCATCTGCACGTCGAAATGGCGCATGCCGAGCACGCGGACGCCAGCCTCTCGCACCGTGGCGAACGCTTCGGGCAGGATCGAATCGAGCTTTTCGCCATTTTCAAGCCGCTCGCGGAACTTGACGGTCTGTGCCGCCAATTCGTCGTCGGACATTGCCTTGAGCGCGGGTTCGAAGCCCGCGATCTTGGCGAGAATGGGGTTGAGCGAACGAACATACCGGTCGTTGGACGAACCGAACAGGGACTTGGCCAAGCCGCCGAACATGATGATTTCCAGTCGTATGAAATTGCGGGGTGCGCGCCCGATTTACGAGCGCCAACGATTCGAATGCGAAATGGATGCCTGCCGCAGTTCAGCGGCGGCGCGCGCGGCTATTCGAGCCGACGTTCGCTGGTCAGGCGGGCGGGACGCCCGGCCGGAGCGGCATGGATCGCAAAGGGCGCCGCAACGGGCGCTTCGCGGGTGGCAAGGGGACGGCTAACCACAGCGCCCGCAACGCTCGCCACCGCTTCAGCGGCGGTTTCGGCGGTGCGGGAGATGGCGGTGTCGCTGCGCTGCTGAAACCCGCGCAGGTCGCGGTCACCGGCAATCGCACCGGTGAGGCTCGCGAGGAGCGCAGAGAGAAACAGCAGCAATTGCACGCGAAAACCCGTTAAACGGCCCCTTGTTGCCCGCCGCTGAACGACGGACCGTGCGGACATAGGGGTTGGGGCGACCGACTCCAAGTCCAAAAGTGGGCGCCGCCGTCCGCCGATGGCTACGGCTTAAGGCTTGGGTCGATCTCCCAGCGGAAGCGCAGCATCTGGGTGCTTTCGATCGCGCGTCCCTGTCCGTCGCGTGCGGGGCTGTAGCGGGCGCGGCGTTCGATCAGCGCACACGTCGCAACGTCGAGCGACCTGAAGCCGGATGTGCTGGTCACGCGGCATTGGGTGGCCGTGCCCTGAGCATCGACCATGAACGCGACCGCGACAGTGCCCTGTCCCCCGCGATGCAGCGCGTCCTGGGGATAATCGTCGGGCGTCACCCAGGCAGCAGGGTTACCGATGGGGGTGGCCGGGCGATTGGCGAGGCTGAGGTCCGGCGACGGTGCGCGAACGGCAACCTCGCCCTGCCCGGCCATGATCCATAGCCCGCCGAGGGCCAGTGCGACCGCAGCGCATATGAGGATCGCCGCACGGATCGTGTCGGACCGAGCGGATGCGCCCCCTGCGCGATCCCGCGGCGATTGGCCTAGCCAGGTCACCCCGGCCTCACCCGCACCACCTCACACCCCACGCGGGCGTCGGGATAGACGTCGAGCTTCATCGATCGGACGCGGACTTCGGCAACACGCGGGTCGGCGCGCAGGGCGAGCGCGGCGACGGCGTCGCACAGCGTTTCCTGAAGCTCGATATGCCCCTGCGCTGCCAGTGCGTGGATGCCGGTGCGCAGATAATCGTAATCGACGACCGCATCGATCCGGTCCTGCGGCACCTCGGGATAGATGCAGCGCATCGCGACGTTGAGCTCGACCCGCTGGGGCGCAGCGCGTTCATGATCGTGGATGCCAAGGCCGATCTGGACCACCAGCCCGTCGAGATGGATCGTATATTCAGCCATGCGGGCGGCCTCTTTCGGCGAACATCACGTCGCCGTCGCGCTTCACCAGGCGCTGGCCGCAATCGACGAAGACATTCTGGCCAGTGATGCTGCGTGTGGTGAGCAGATAGCCGACGGTCGCGGCAAGATCGGACAGGTCGACCGGGCGTTCGAGCAGGTTGGCGCTGGCGACCGCAGCGAATTCCTCCGGCGTCTGATCGAGGCTGGGGAGCGTCAGGCCGGGCGAGACGGCGTTGACGCGGATCCGCGGGGCGAGCTGCATCGCGAGCAGGGTCGTTGCCTCGGCCAGCGCCGCCTTGCTCAACGTATAGGTCAGGAAGTCGGGATTGGGATTTGCGAGCTTCTGGTCGAGCAGGTTGACGATCGCCCCCTGCCCCAGCCCGACCTGTGCCGCCAGCGCCGAGGCAAGCAGCAGCGGCGCGCCGAGATTGATGTGCATGTGGCGGTCGAGCCCGCTGTAGTCGGCGAGGGGGATCGCGTCCCAGGCAAAGCGCGAGGCATTGTTGACCAACCCCTCCACCGGCCCGCCCAGCGCATCGGCGGCGGTGGCAATCAACTGGCTTGTGTCTGCAGCATCGGCAAGGTCAGCGGTCACCAACGCCACGCCGAGTTCGCGTGCCAAGGCATCGGCCTCGTCATGTGAATCATGGTGATGCACCGCCACGGCATGGCCGTCGGCGACGAGGCGGCGCACGATTGCCGCTCCGATCCGCCGTGCGCCGCCGGTAACCAGAACCCGCATCAATAGCCCATCAGCGCGAGGACTTCCTTGCGGCTGCGATCATCCTCACGGAACGGCGCGCGGTCATGCAGGCATGGCTGGCGTCGATCACCACCGCGACGCCGCGCGGCTTCAGATGATCCCAGATGCAATCGGCGACCTGCGCGGTCAGCCGCTCCTGCACCTGGAGCCGGCGAGCATAGGCGTGCAGCACTCGGGCGAGCTTCGAGATCCCGACCACATGCTTTCCCGGCAGATAGGCGATCGACGCCTTGCCGATGATCGGTGCCAGATGATGTTCGCAATGCGACTGGAACGGGATGTCCTTGAGCAGGACGATGTCGTCATAGCCGCCAACTTCCTCGAACACCCGGCTGAGATGATAGGCGGGATCCTCGCCATAGCCCTGGCAATATTCCTTCCACGCCCGCGCAACGCGCAGCGGCGTGTCGATCAGCCCTTCGCGACTCGGGTCGTCGCCGGCCCAGCGCAGCAGCGTGCGGACGGCATCGGCAACCTCATCGGGCACCGGAATCTTTGGCGTCGGCGCGGCGAGGTCGCCATCGGCGGGGTCTTCGTCGTGATGGCAACTCATATTGGTCAAAGCCCTATTCTATCGCGTGACGCTACGGCAAGCGGAGCCGCTGTGTTGCCCTGGCGCAACAAACGGTGTCGTAACGGGAAATAGCAAGCATTTCCGCCGGATTCCTAGCGTGATTTGACGTTGACGTAAGGATTCGAGCGACGGTAGCGTGCGACCCAACAACAACAAGAAGACCGGTCCCGGAGGGAAACACCCCCGGCGGACCCAGAGAGGAGAGACCCATGCGCACACTCCAGCTGTTTTCCGCATCCGCGCTCGCGCTGATCGCGGCCCCCCCCGCCATTGCCCAGGATGCCTCCGCCCCTGCCGCGCAGGAAGAAGAAGCTTCGGGCAACGAGGTCGTGATCACCGCGACCCGCCGTAACGAAACCGTGCAGGACGTGCCGATCGCGGTGACCGCGGTCCCGGCAGCGCTGCTCGAAAATGCGGGCATCGAAGATATTCGCGGGCTGGAGCAGCTCGCGCCGTCGCTGCAGAGCTCGACCGGCCAGTCGTCGGCGACCGGCACCACTTTGTATATCCGCGGCATCACCACCGCAGGCGACAATCCCGGCTTCGAGCCAGCGGTCGGCGTGTTCATCGACGGCGTGTTCCGCGCGCGTGCCGGTGTCGCCATCTCCGAGCTGCCCCAGCTTGAGCGCGTCGAAGTGCTGCGTGGTCCGCAGGGCACGCTGTTCGGCCGCAACACCTCGGCCGGCGCGCTGTCGATCTTCACCGCCCAGCCGGCGTTCGAGCTCGGCGGCTATCTCGAGGGCAGCTACGGCAATTATAACGCGTTCGAGCTGAAGGGCGCGGTGACCGGCCCGGTGACCGACCAGCTCGCGCTGCGCCTCGATGGCGGCTATCGCAAGCGCGACGGCTATATCGAGGACGTCAATTCCGACCGCGCGTTCAACAATGTCGATCGCTGGTATGCGCGCGGCCAGGCGCTGTACGACACCTCGACCTTCTCGCTCCGCCTGATCGCCGACTATTATGAGACCGACGAGCAATGCTGTGGCGCGATTTCGGTCGTGCGCGGGGCGTTCGCGCCGCTGATCGAGGGGATTGCCGGAGCGCAGGGCCTGGACGGCCTGTATACCGGCACGCAGCGCACCGTGAACGGCGTGCCGACCACGGTCGACCCCGAGCAGCGCCGCATGGCGGCATCGCCCAATCGCGACTTTAGCGAGCGGGTGCGCGATTATGGCCTGTCGGCGGAAATCAACGCCGAGCTGGGCGACATCAAGCTGACCTCGATCACCGCCTATCGCGACTGGCGCGCGCTGCGGAACCAGGATGTCGACTTCTCGGGCATCGACCGCGCCTATCGCGACGGCTATCGCAACGAGCTGACCGACTTCACCCAGGAGCTGCGCTTCCAGGGTTCGGCGTTCGGCGGCGCGCTCGACTGGCTCGTCGGCGGCTTCTATCTCAACGAAACCAACAAGGTCCACGACACCGTCCGCGTCGGCAATGACGGCAATCGTTATGTCGATTCGATCTTCAACGCGCTGGCCGGCCCGTCGTTCGGCGGATCGACGCAGTTCTTCGGATCGCTTGGTACGGCTCCGACGCCTGGCGCAGTGCTGCTGAACCCGGCGGTGCCGAACTCGCTCGCTGCCTATCAGGCGGTTTATGGGGCGTCGCTGGCACCGCTGGTCGGCTGCTTCCGCACCGCCGCCGGAACCGCGCCGTCGGGCACCGTGCCGGTCGCGACCTGCAACGCGCTCGGCTATTCAGGCGCGCCGGTGGCCGGTCTCGCCGCCCTCGCCGCCGGCCCGCTGCCCGGCGTCAGCGCCGGTCAGGGCAACAACAACGACTATCGCGTCAAGACCAACGCCTTCGCGCTGTTCACGCACAACATCATCAACATCAGCGACAAGCTGTCGCTGACGCTGGGTGCGCGCTGGAACTACGAAAAGAAGGACTTCACCGCGACCGTCAGCAACAACACCGGCAGCTGCACCTTCTTCAACCAGGTGCGCGCGGGCAACACGGCGGCGGTGCAATATGCCACGCTGCTGCGCCAGCTCGGCCTGTTCAACAACCTCTATCTGCTGGCCTGCAACCCGGCGATCAACTCCGAGTTCAACGGCAGCTACGCGCACGATCAGGACGAGAGCAAGATCACCGGCACCGCCAAGCTGGCGTACAAGGTCAATTCGGACATCCTGGTCTATGGTGGCTATGACCGCGGCTACAAGTCGGGCGGCTACAATATGGACCAGGCGACGTTCGACAGCGTTCTGCTCGGCGGCAACGGTCCGCAGGCCAGCGACCTGGCGTTCGGTTCGGAATCGGTCGATGCCTATGAAATCGGCGTGAAGACCCAGTGGGGCCGCGCCTTCACCCTCAACATCGCCGGCTTCTACCAGAAGTTCAGCGATCTCCAGTCGCTGGTGTTCAGCGGGAACAACTTTGTCGTCCAGAATGTCGACAGCACGACCAGCAAGGGCATCGAGGTTGAATCGATCATCCAGCCGGTGCGCAACCTCACCTTCCGCATGGGCTACAGCTATATCGACGCGCAATATGATGCCGACAACAATTTCGTCGGCACGCCGTTGCAGGGCCAGGAAGGCCTTCAGGTCAGCAACCAGCCCAAGCACACGGTGACGATCGCAACGACCTGGACGCCGCAGATCACCAGCGGCATCCGCGGGCTGGTGCATGTCGACATGCGCTACAACAGTGAAGTGAATATCCCGTCGAATAACCCGAACCCGACCACCGGTCGGACCGCGCTGTTCAACCCGGGCTATGCGCTGCTGGGTGCCCGTGTCGGCGTGCAGACGAATGACGGCAAGAAGAGCCTGGAGTTCTTCGTCGAGAACCTGACCAACCAATATTACCACATCACCGGCTTTGCGGTGCCGGAGCAGACCGGCAACTATGCCGCCTATCCGGGCCTGCCGCGCTTCTTTGGCGTCAAGGCTAAGGTCGGCTTCTAATCAGGGTCTGATCGGGGCCGGGCGATCCGGTCCTGCGAAAATCGGGGCGCGTTCGGGACACCGGGCGCGCCCCATTTTCTTGGGCGTTTTGCGCCGCATCGGGTGATCGAACCGCCCGAAACGCCGCCCAACGGCGACGGATCGCCCCATTGGAGCGGCAAAGTGACGAGTTCTCCACAAACAAACATGTCAAACCCCCTTGGAAGCGCATCAAATACGTGCATCGTGCGGCGGACCGGATTACATCCGGCGCAGCGACACCGGGTTCGGGGCAATGCCCGAGCCCCCGGCGCTGACCAAGATCACGGTCCGGCGGCGTTGCCGGCCCGCAGAGGAGAAGAATAGAATGGCCGAAAAGAAGGCATCTGGCGGCGCCCGTGGCGGGATCGCCAAGCCCGTCACCCCCTCGCCCGAGCTCGCCGCGATCGTCGGCACCGCAGAGCTGCCGCGCAGCGAGATCGTCAGCAAGATGTGGGAGTACATCAAGAAGAACGATCTTCAGAACCCCGCCAACAAGCGCGAGATTCTGGCCGACGACAAGCTGAAGCCCATTTTCGGCGCGGACAAGGTCACGATGTTCGAGATGAACAAGCACATCGCGAAGCACGTCAAGTAAGTTCACGTTCCGGATCAATCCGGATCGGACAGCGAGAGCCTCCGGAGCCGCTGGCTTCGGAGGCTTTTTCCATCCAAGATGGCGCCCCGCTTTGGCGGGACCGGGGGAAGCAGACGTGGACGGGCATACGGGCAGATTGCTGGAACGACTTCCGCTCGCCCGCGCACATCGCTGGCAGGGCTATGCTGCGGCGTTGGCGCTGTCGCTGCTCGCACTGCTCACGCGTTGGGCGCTGGGCGATGCCTTCCCGCCGGGATTCCCGTTTCTCACCTTCTTCCCCGCAGTGGTGCTGTCGGGCTTTCTGTTCGGGCGTGGTCCGGGCATCCTTGCTGCGGTGCTGTGCGGGCTGCTTGCCTGGTATTTCTTCATTCCACCCGTGATGACCCTTGCGCTGGCACCCGGCGCGGGGCTTGCCTTGGGCTTTTATGTCGGCGTGGTCGCGGTCGATCTGTTGCTGATCGACTGGATGCAGCGCGGCACCGCGCAGCTGCGGCTGGAGCGCGAGCGGAGCGAGAAGCTCGCCGAGCACAGCCAGTTGCTGTTCAGCGAATTGCAGCACCGGGTGTCGAATAACCTGCAGATGGTCGGTGCGGTGCTGGCCTTGCAGCAGCGCAGCGTCAGCGACCCGGCGGCGCGCCAGGCACTGAGCGACGCGTCGAATAAATTGCAGACGATCGGCCGGATCCAGCGCCAGCTCTACAACCCGAGCGGCGATCGCCAGACGCTGGAGCGGATGCTCCCCGATCTGGTGCACGACGTGATCTCCACGGCCGGCAAGCCGGGCGTGACGGCGTCGGTGGATGTCGATTTGGGCATTATGCTTCCGCCGGATGCGCTGATCCCGATTGCATTGATCGTGGCGGAGACGATCGCCAACGCCGTCGAGCATGGCTTTGCCGATCGCGACGCCGGACGCATCGACGTGCAGATGCGCGCCAGCGCGGCCGCCGTTACGCTGACGATCGCCGATGACGGGGCAGGACCGTCGCCCGGCCATTCGACCGCGGCAGCGACCAGCCTGGGGCTGCGCATCATCCGCACACTGGCCGAACAGCTTGGCGGCAGTTTCGACCTGTCACCGCGCGAGGGCGGGGGCGCGATCGCGACACTGAGCTTTCGCCCGACGCCGGGGTAACACGCCGGGCACCCCACAGGGTCAGGCGGTCGCCGGTGTCGCCCCGACGGCCTTCAGCCGGGCACACAGCCACGATAATCCCCGATCCATGCTGCGCGCGCTATGATACTGCATCATTTCGCGCATCACCGGCAGCGGGAAAGGCGGCTCCCGAATGACGAGCCCGAGAACCGGGGCGAGTTCCTTGGCAAGCCGCTCATGCATCAGTGCCAGCCGGGAGGTTCCCGGCAAGATCCACGGGACCTGGGAGAATGCGGCACAGATCACATCGACGCGGCGCTGCTCGCCCTGTCCGCGCAGATAATTGTCGATAAACGTGCCGTCGCGCGACACGCTGGTCGCGACATGGCCGCTGGCATAATAGCTTTCGACGTCAAGCGGCCGCTGCATGATGGGATTGGTCGCACAACCGACCACGACATGCCGTTCCTCGAACAGCAATTCGCGGGGGTGATCGGGACTAAGAAATTGTTCGGGCGAGATCAGCAGGTCGATCTCGCCATCGTCGAGCATTTCCAGAATGTCCGAGCGCGGCAGGGTGATCTCGATCTGGATCTGTGGCGCTTCCTTGTGGAGCATCCGCAGCGCCGGGCCGAGCAATACGGTCGTGATATAGTCCGACGCGACGATGCGGAACTTGCGCTGTGAACTGGCCGGGTCGAACCGCATGCCGCTCGCAAGGATGGCGCGCATGTTAAGCAACGCGGCGGAGACGTCGGGGGCAAGCGACAGCGCGGCGGCGGTCGGCACCATGCGCTTGCCATGCTGCACCAAAATCTCGTCCGAGAATGACTCGCGCAACCGTTTCAGCGCCGCGCTCATCGCCGATTGGGTGAGGTTCAGACGCTGCGCGGCGCGGGTAACGCTGCGTTCCTCGATCAGGACATCGAATGCAATCAACAGGTTGAGATCGAATTGATCGAGCCGCATCCATCAATTCCATTTGTGCGAAATCATAGAAACAAATCGTTATGATAATTGATCGGCTTTGACCATCCTCAATGCGGAGGCGCGCTCACCGAAGCGGCGCCCATGGGAGGGTTGTCTGATGAAAAAATTGCTTCTCGCGGGGACCGCGATCCTCGTTGCCAATGCTTCTGCCGCGCTGGCGCAGGAGGCCCCTGCCGCTCCGACTGCGACCGAGGAAGCCGAAGGGCTTCAGGAT
>NCEF01000052.1 GCA_002280565.1 Sphingomonas sp. 32-66-10 | reverse complement strand
GCCTTTCTGGTCATGGACGGGAAGGACGCCTTGGAGTGGGCGGACCTGACCCTCGCCATGGACCTGCTGGCCATGAACTCCAGCATCACGCCCCTGACGCCTCTGGTGCAGGGGCGCCGGCCCTTTCAATGGGTGAACTGGGAAGCCGCCAAACTACTGGAGACCCTGCGGGAGAGCTATTTGCTGCAGGACGACCCCACGCGTGTGCTTCAAGACGCGGAGAGCCTGCGCGCCTCACACATCCGGCTGGGCTCGGCCTGGCAGGCCTGGGCGCGGCTGCGCGACAGCGTCGTCCAACAGATCAACTCCGGCGAGCAGAACCCGGCGATCTTCCTCGACGCGAAACCGACGGACGCCTGGGTGCTGTCGAGCCCTTGGGTGATGAAGTACTACGTCAAGGGCGGCCCGCTCTCGAACGGGCGGACCGGCTTCGTGCTGTCGAACGCGAACTGGGACCCCTATCCCATGACCAACGACATCGAAGCCTTCAACCTCGCCTTCGCCAATATGGCCGTGACGGTGGCTAGCCGCATTGACCGCTTCAACGACCGGGGTCCGACCGCCTTCTTCACGGTGATCAAGCCCACCGACGTCCTCACACCGGAGCAGTACGCGCGCTCGCCGCACCTGTCCGAGCCCTTCTTCACCTATCTGGACGTGTGGAAGGAGATTCAGGTGCTGACACAGTCCGTGCCGCCGGATTCCAGCGGTTCGGACTTCGGTGTCGCCGATCTGGAGGCGGTCAGCCGCCTGAAGGCCAACCGGGGACTAAAGGCGGTCGACCTGTTCATGCAGTTGCTGTCCTACGACTTCATCACCTCGACCTACTGGCTGGACGTCCGCAAGATCCAGACCCCCGCCCGCAGCTTCGGTCCGGCCGCGACCGCGGCCTGGACGGCGTTCCGCAAGGTGGTGCCCTGGCAGCTGGACCAGGACGACCGGGAGCCGATCCCCTATGGGGTGCAGGCCTATCACTTCATGAAGGCCAATCCGGCCCGGACCTTCATGGCCGGGATCACGACGCCGGCCGCCCCCGCCTCGCCTTCCCCGCCGCCACGAATGGCCAAATGACCAATGAAACAGGGCCCGGCGTCGCCGCCGGGCCCGGGAGCGCCACCAAGGACGCGCCCGGACTGGAAGGTCCGGGCGCGGTGTGGTCAGAAGGTCCGCCTGATCTCGAAGCCATACTCGCGCGGACGACCAGGGTTGACCGCATAGACGCCCGAGGCGCTGCTGCTGGTGGCGTTCAGCTGCACATACTCGTCGAGCAGGTTGGTGCCCCACAGGGAAACCGTCCAGTCGCTGTCGCTCGACGGGCGATAGTTCAGCCGGCCGCCCAGCATGCCGTAGGCCGGGGTGTAGCAAGACCCCACCGGCGTGCAGTTCGGCTTCTTGCCGACCGCCCGCCAGTCAAGACTGGCGGCGAGGGTGGCGTCGGAGAAGAGGTGGAAGGTGTACTCCCCGCCGATCGCATAGGTGAACTTGGGCGCCGAGTTGAGCGGCAGGCCAAGGTTGAAGTTGGCCGAAACGGCGCTGGGCACGATGGTGTCATAGGCCTGATCCAGCCAAGCGGCGTTGGCGCGGATGACCAGGTCCGGGGTGGGCATGAACTCCAGCTCGGCTTCCGCCCCCTGTTCGTGGGCGGTCGCCCCGGTCTGCACCTGGCGTGTATTGACCCCATTGATGATGACCGTGAGCGTCGACTGGATATCGGCGTACTTCTGATAGAAGAAGTCGATGTTGAACCGCACGCGCTTGTCCCACCACTCCGACTTCATGCCGATCTCGTAGGACGTCAGCTTTTCGGGCGCGTACGAGATGAGCTTGTTCCCCGGCACGGTGGAGCCGAGTTGCTGGTTGAAGCCGCCGGCGTTGTAGCCCCGGGTGATGCTGCCATAGACGAAGAGGTCGGGATTGATCCGGTAGGACAGCTGCGCACGGGGGTCGAAGCTGTGCCAGCTGTCGCTGTCGGCGCCGGTCAAGTGACCCGCGCACAAGGCCTCGCCGGACTTGAAAGCGTTGACGAAACCATTGCAGGGCGGGGTGAAGACGGTCTGCAGCAAGACGTCGCTGACCGCCGACTTCTTGTCGGAGCTGTAGCGGCCCCCGAGGGTCAGTTCGAGGGGCTCCAGGATCTTGAACGACGCCTGGGCGTAGGCGGCATAGCTCTGGAAATCGTTATAGGCGTAGAACCGGTAGCCGACGGGATCGATCCAGTCCGGGCCTGTATCTTGCAGGAAATCTGTCTTCTGCGACGAATAATAGAGGCCGAGCACATAGTTGAGCCGGCCACCGAATCCGCGGCCGTTCAGGTTGAATTCCTGGCTCCATTGCTTGGTCTCGGTGTCGTCGATCTCGCCGTAGATGTCGTTCGGAACATTGACCGTCGCGTTGAAGAACCGTGCGACCGAACGGCGATAGGCCGATATCGACTTGAGGGTGATGTCGTCCGTCAACTGGTAGTTGAGGCGCAGGTTCAGCGTGCCGACGTAGGTGTCGTTGAACGGGCTGCGATGGCTGCCGTTCCGGGTGATGCCGCTGCTCAGGGCGTCTCCGCCGCGGGCGATATCGGTGACGATCGAGCTGGTCGGCACGCTGAGCGTCGCCCCGCCGTAGACGAGGTAGGGCTCGCCGAGCAGCGGATAGGCGGTGCAGAACGGCACCGAGTGCAGGGAGTCATAGTTGCGCACGTAGGATGCGGTCGATAGGCACCCGCGGGTGATACTCTGTTCGCCGTTGGTGTTCGACTGATTGTATTCGGCCAGGAAGTCGGTCGTTAGTTTCGGGGTCGTAAACCAGCGGACCTGCACCCGGCCGGACTTGTCGTTGATGTTCTTGCTGCGCCCGTCGTCAAGCAGGTGCTTGATATATCCGTCGGTATTGTTCGTGCGGAAGCTGAAGCGGGTCAGAACGGTGTCGGTCAGGGGC
The DNA here is from genome assembly GCA_002280565.1 of Sphingomonas sp. 32-66-10. Lineage (GTDB taxonomy): Bacteria > Pseudomonadota > Alphaproteobacteria > Sphingomonadales > Sphingomonadaceae > Sphingomonas. The sequence goes on along the minus strand of NCEF01000052.1, from coordinate 582 downwards.
AGATTGACGGCGCCCTCGGTGTCGATCCGCTTGTAGTTGCCGGCGCGGACCACCACGTAGCCCCCGGGGTCGGCCGTCGGCCTGGCGGTCGAGAGCAGGAAGGCGCCCGCCGTGGTGTTCTTGCCGAATAGCGTGCCCTGGGGCCCCTTCAGCACCTGCACCGAATCGATGTCGTAGAACGAGAGGGTGTTGCCCTCCTGGCGGGCGATATAGACCTCATCGACATAGAAGCCCGTCTTGGTGTCGACGTTCGCCTGGGCGCTGGCTTGGCCCACGCCGCGGATGGTCAGATTGGCGCCGCCTCCGGCCTGGGGCAGCACCTCAAGGTTGGGGACCACCCCGCGCAGGTCCTGGAACTGCCTCAGGTTCAACTGACTGACGACGTTGGCGGACATCGCCGTCACGGCGACCGGCGTGACCTGCAGATTCTCAGACCGGCGCCGGGCGGTGACCACCACCTCCTGCAAGCCGACGCCTGATGCTCCACTCGTGGTTGCAGGCTCCGCACTCTGGGCCTGCGCTCCGCTCGCAAGCCCGGCCCCGGCGATGGCCGTCGTCAGAAGCAACGCCTGCAGCAGGCGC
>NCEF01000005.1:75588-137334 GCA_002280565.1 Sphingomonas sp. 32-66-10 | reverse complement strand
AGCCGGATCAGCATCGGCAGGTTGATGCCGGCGATCACCTCGACCTTGCCCGCTTCCAGAAGCGAAATGGCCAGGTTCGACGGCGTGCCGCCGAACAGGTCGGTCAGCAGGATCACGCCGCGTCCGCCATCGACCGCGACGATCGCCTTGGCGATATCCGCGCGCCGCTCCTCCATATCGTCCTCGGGGCCGATACAGATGGTGGCGATGCGGTCCTGACGACCGACGACATGCTCCATCGCGACGACGAACTCCTCCGCGAGCCGCCCGTGCGTCACGAGTACCAGTCCAATCATGTCTCTACGCTTGTCCCATGCGGTTCATCTTGCAGCCGGCGGGCCTTCTAGCGAGTCCTGCGGCGCGGTTTGCAAGTCACGATGGGTTACCGTGGGCGAAAAACCCGCGTCGCGCAACCGCGCAGCGACGCGTTCGGCAACATGGACCGACCGGTGTCTCCCGCCGGTACAGCCAAAGGCGATGGTAACATAGGATTTCCCCTCCGCCTGATAGCGGGGAAGCAGCAGCAGCAGCAGCTCCTCGATCCGCGTCACCCCCTCGGCATAGGCCGGGTCCCCGGCGACATAGGCGGCGACATCGGCATCCTTGCCCGTGCCGGGGCGCAGTGATTCGACCCAGTGCGGATTGCGCAGGAAACGCATGTCGAGCACCAGATCGGCGCTGGTCGGCACGCCGCGCGCAAAGCCGAACGACGTCACCGACACCACCGTCTCGCCCAGGCCGCGTCCGGAAAAGGTCGAACGGATCTGTTGCGCCAGTTCGTTCGACGACAGGCTGGTCGTGTCGATGACGCGGTTGGCCCAGCGCCGCAGCGGCTGCAGCAATTCGCGCTCACGCACAATCCCGTCGCCTGCAGGCCGGTCGAGCGCGAGCGGGTGGCGACGGCGCGTCTCCGAATAGCGCCGCTCGAGCTCCGCGCCCGCACAATCGAGGAACAGCGTCCCCATATCATAGCCGCGCTCGTCGCGCAGCTTCTTGATGCGGCGCACGATGCTGTCGGCGTCGAATCCGCGCGTGCGGGTGCCGATGCCGAGCGCGAGCGGCCGATCATCGCCGTCGCTGCCCTCGGGCGGGTCGGTGTCGAGCAGGCGGTTGAGCAGCAGCAGCGGCAGATTGTCGACCACCTCCCAACCCAGATCCTCGAGCGTCCGCAGCACGGTCGACTTCCCCGCGCCCGACATTCCAGTGACGAGCAGGATCTGCTTGGCCCGCCGCTTGTTCATCGCTTCAGCTCCGTCAGGTGTCGCAGCGCCAGCTCGACCTTGATCGGCGCGGAGGGTTCGAGCGCGGGGAGGGCCACTACGGGTACATCGACCCCGGCGATCTTCCGCAAGTGCGGCCCTTCCGGCATGCGCGGCGGATCGTCGAAGATGGTGATCAGCAGCGCGACCGGCGCGCTGTCGGCATGGGGCAGGGTGACAACGCCGATCCCGCGCACCTCGATCTTGCCCGCAATCGTCGCCGGGGCCGCGCCGTGCAGCACGCCATCGCGCCGCGTGCAGATCGTGTAATCGTCGGACACCAGCAGCGCGCCCCGGTCGATCAGGCGCAGTGCCAGATCGGACTTGCCCTCACCCGAACGGCCCTCGATCAGCACGGCGCGCCCATCGATCGCGACGCAGGATGCGTGCAGCGTTTCGGAAGACAGGATCGCCACGCTTCTAACTCCCTGCTCTCTCAACCCGCCTGAACGAACGGCAGGCGGACGACGAAGCGCGCGCCCTGTATCCGGTCCTCGCGCGTTTCGACGCCGATCGTACCTTGATGGCCTTCGACGATGGTCCGCGCAATCGCAAGCCCCAGTCCGGAATGCTTGCCGAATTCCTCGCCCTCGGGTCGGTCGGTGTGGAAGCGACGGAAGATTGCTTCGCGCGCCTCTTCCGGCACCCCCGGTCCCTCATCCTCGACCCGCGCCTCCAGCATGTCGCCGGACGCGATCAGCGACAGCGCCACCGTGCCGCCATCGGGTGAAAAGGACACGGCGTTGTCGATCAGATTGGCGAAGACCCGTTCCAGCCGGGCGCCTTCGCCCATCACCATCGGTGTCGGCCCGACCGGCGCGTCGAAGCGCAGGCGAATATCGCGTTCGAGGCCGCGCGCCGTGCGCTGCTCGACCATCGCCGCTAGCATCGCACCCAGATCGACGGGATCGAACTTGGCACGGGACAGCTGTGCGTCGAGCCGCGACGCCTCCGAAATGTCGCTGATCAGCCGGTCGAGCCGCAGCACGTCGTCGCGCACCACCGCCAGCAACTGGCTCTGCAGCGCCGGGTCGCGCACCGCCATCAGGCTGTCGACGGCGGAGCGGAGCGAGGCGAGCGGGTTCTTGATCTCATGCGCCAGGTCGGCGGCAAAGGCTTCGGTCGCATCGATCCGCGCGCGCAGTGCCAGGCTCATGTCCGATAGCGATCGGGCGAGGTGGCCGATCTCGTCGCGCCGCTCGGGCAGGCGCGGCACCACCACTTCGCGCGCACGCCCCAGCCGCACCCGCACTGCGGCGCGGGCGAGGCGGCGCAGCGGCCGGACGATGGTGCGCGCCAGGAACAGCGACAGAAAGATCGACAGCCCTGCGGTAAAGGCCAGCACCAGTCCCAGCCGGAACCGCTCCACCCGGACGGTCTGGGTGATGTCGCGCGCATTGGAACTGGTGAATACCGCACCTTCCGGCCCATAGGGCGCGGCGGCGGTGATCACCGGCGTGCGATCGGGCGCGCGCCACACGGTCGCACTCGACTCGCCGGTGCGCAGTGCAGCGGCGAGGTCGGGCCAGTCCAGCCCCTTGGTCGGCGCGCGTTCGCGAAACTGCTGGTCGCGATCTGCGCCCGCGACGGTGTCGATCACCGCATCGAGGAAGCGCGCCGCGCTCTGGTTCCACGGGTCCTTGTCGGGATCGCGCAGCACGAAATTGTTGAGGCCGAGCGCGCGCGTGTCGAGTGTCACGCGCCCGGCGCGATCATAGAGGCGGATGCGGATATCCGCCTCGCTCGCCACCCGGCGGACCAGCGCAGTGCGGTCATCGGGCGGGGTCATCGCAACGGCTTGGGCAATCAGCCGCGCCTCGCGGCTCGCCTGTTCGACGCGGCTGTCGACGATCCGTGCGCGATAGCTGTCGAGGTAAAAGAACCCGCCCGCCAGCATCACCAGCGCAAAGATGTTCACCGCCAGGATGCGCGGCGTCAGGCTGACCCGGCCGGACCAGCGCAGCGACAGGTCGCGCTCTTCCCGCGTCGCGGCGGGCCTATTCGTCGGAGAAGCGATATCCGGCACCATAGAGCGTCTCGATGGCGTCGAATGTCGGATCGACCTGCCGGAACTTGCGGCGCACGCGCTTGATATGGCTGTCGATGGTGCGGTCATCGACGTAAATGTCGTCCTGATACGCCGCATCCATCAGCTGGTTGCGTGTCTTGACGATGCCGGGCCGCTGGGCGAGCGTTTCGAGGATCATGAATTCGGTGACGGTCAGCGTCACATTGTCGCCCTTCCACGTCACCTTGTGCCGCGCCGGGTCCATCGTCAGCGGGCCGCGCTCGATCACCGGCTGTGCCTCGACCGCCGCCGCTTCCTCGCCCGGAACGGTCGCCGCGACCAGCTCGGTCCGGCGCAGGATCGCTCGGATGCGGGCGATCAGCAGCCGCTGGCTGAACGGCTTGGCGATATAATCGTCCGCGCCCATCGCCAGGCCCAGCGCCTCGTCCAGCTCGTCATCCTTGCTGGTCAGGAAGATTACCGGGATCTGGCTCTTCTCGCGCAGCCGCCGCAGCAGCTCCAGCCCGTCCATGCGCGGCATCTTGATGTCGAGCACCGCCAGCTCGGGCGGATTGTCGACCAGCGCCTTCAGCGCCGCCTCGCCATCCGAATAGACGCGCGTCACAAACCCCTCGGCCTGCAACGCGATCGACACGGACGTCAGGATGTTGCGGTCGTCATCGACCAGCGCAATCGTTGCGGTCATGCATGCGGGGTAGCGGAATGTGCCGTGCGGCTCAACAAGGGAGGGGCATTCCGCCTACCACCGCACCCAGTGCGGAACGATGAACCGCCCCAGCGCCGCCGACAGCGCGACCGGCGCGACGTGCCAGATGCCGAGATGGCCGATCGAATCCACCGGGCAAGTCAGGCCATAGGCAAAGCTGCCGAGCGCGCCGGTGGCAACACCGGTATAGAATCCGGCGATATTGAGGGTGACCGGCGCGCCACGCCGCAGCCATGCGACCAGCGCTACCGCCACCAAAGCGCCGCTGCCGGTTCCGGCGACGAAACACTCCAGGCCATGGGTCGCGTGTTCATGCCAGTCGATTTGGCCCTCGATCGCGGCAAGGATCACGGCGGTCATGGGGAGGATTGCCAACGCCGCGAGCAGCCAGCGCGCACCGTCCTGCCGCGCGCCGACGCGTGGGCCGGCCATGCGGATGACTGCGAGTGCCGCGACCAGCCCGACAAGTCCGATCAGCGCATTGGCGACAAAGAACATCCCCGTCGCCTCGCCATGCAGCGGGCCGGACCACAGGCCCGGGGGGGGGGCGGGGGGGTCATGGTCAGTCGGCCTCTTCTACGAGCGCGGCGAGCTTTCTCAAGCCGCGATGGATATTCACCTTGATCAGGCTTTCGCTCTGACCGCTACGTTCGGCTGCCTCGGTGACGGACAGCCCCTTGATCTTCACCAGCGCGATCGCCTCGCACTGGCCCCGTGGCAGGTGGACGAACAGCCGCGCCAGGCTCATCCGCGCCAGCACTGCCTCTTCGTCGCTGTCCTCAGCCGAATCCTGATCCTCCAGCGCGTCCTCGGCGGAGCGATAGACCCGGCGCAGATGATCGACCCAGCGATAGCGGGCGATCGCCGCGAGCCAGGGCAGGAACGCGCGCGTCTCGTCCCAGGTCGCGCGCTTGGCATGCAGCGCCAGCAGCACCTCCTGCACCAGATCGTCGAGCTGGCCGGGCGCGACGCGGCGGCGGAAATAGCGTTCCAGCCACAGCTGCACCTCGGTCAGCAGCACGGTATAGGCGCGGCTGTCGCCCGCCTGCGCGGCGATCATCAGCCGCACGAAGCCGGCTTCATCTGCAATCATCGCCGTCCCCGCCGTCCTGACCCGGTATCAGCCCCGCCGACGGTGCCACTTGGCGATCTGCGCGTCGAGCGAGACCATGCCGCCGCCACGCACGATCAGGATGCCCGCCAGCGCAACCCACAGAATATGGGTCGCCCACCAGGCGTCGGGATAGACGAACAGCTGGATGACCAGCGTCATGCCAAGCAGAGCGAGCGCCGAGAACCGCGTCGCGAGCCCGATCAGCAATAAGACAGGGAACAGATGCTCTGCCATCAGCGCCATGGGCGCGGCGAGCTCCGGCGGCAGCGGAACCGCGCTGTAATCATTCTCGAACAGATAGCGGGTGGAGTCGCTGAGTTCGAACCAGCTTCCCTCCACCACCTTGCTGCGGCCCGCGCGCCAGAAGATTCCGGCGAGCGCGACCCGCACCAGCAGCAGCGCAACGCCCTCTGCCGTGCGCGAACCGACCAGCGTGACGGCCCGGTCGACCAAAGATGCGATGCGCTGCATGTTATTATCCTGTCAGGTGCGAAGGGATCAGCGCTGGACCGGGGTCAGCGAACCGTTGCCCTTGGGCGTTTCGGTCTTTGCGCACGTGCCCTTGGGCACCAGCTTCCAGGCATTGCCCTGATAGTCGCGGGTCGAGCTGCCGGCGCAGCTGGTGCCCGGACCGGCCGCGCAATCATTCTTGCCCGCCTTGGCGATGCCATAGCATTTTTCCATCTCGGGCTTCTGCGCGGCGGCGGGTGCGGTGCCGAGCGCTGCGGCGAGTCCGGCGGTGGCGGCGAGCCCGGCGAGGCGCGCAATCGTGGAAGTGGTCATCGTCATCGTCTCCGGCTGTGGTCGGTGCCCACGCATAGGATCGTCGGCACGGCTGCTCATTCGTGACGAGACAGAGGGGCGTTACAGCCGGTGAAAAATTGTTTCGGGTGTAACCCCGGCGCCGGGTTCGGCGAACTGGTCGGAGTGCGCTTTCGCACGACGATCCGCTTGAAAGGAATAGCGACATGAAGACCGCAACGCGCACCGCCGCATCCATCGCCGCCACCGCCGCCGCCATCGCGCTGGGCTCGGTTGCCGCTTTCGCCGCCGATACGCCCGCAGGCAGCAAGGGCCGCGCGATCGGTGCGAACGACACGGTGCATTGCTACGGCCTGCACAGCTGCAAGGGCCAGTCGGACTGCGCGACGACCGAGCATCAGTGCAAGGGTAACAATGCCTGCAAGGGCCATGGCTTCAAGGCGATGAAGGCCGGCGAATGCCTCTCCAAGGGTGGGACGATCGGCGACCTCGGCTGATCCCGCCTGATCCGGCGGGCTGCTCCCCCGCAACCGCAAGCCCGCCGGATCGTCTCCCCAGTTGTCGAGGGCAAGCCATGCATGCAGTGACGCCATTTGCCGGCTTCGGCCTCGGCCTGCGCCGCGACCATTATCGCGATTTCCTCGAGGGCGAGGTCGCGGTCGATTTCGTCGAGGTGATCTCCGAAAACTTCATGGTCGATGGCGGGCGTCCGCTGCGCATCCTCGAACAGGTGCGCGCGAAGCTGCCGGTGATCCTGCACGGTGTTTCGATGTCGATCGGATCGGCGCAGGGCCTCGACGCGGATCATCTCGCCCGGCTGCGGACGCTGGCCGACCGGATCGATCCGCTCTGGGTGTCCGATCATCTGTGCTGGACGCGAACCAGCGCGCACAACAGCCATGACCTGTTGCCGATGCCGCTGACCTGCGCCGCGCTCGACCTGGTGTGCGAGAATATCGATCACGCGCAGGATGCACTGGGCCGCGCGATGCTGTTCGAAAATCCGTCGAGCTATCTGTCCTTTCCGCAGGACGAATATGCCGAATGGCAATTCCTGGCCGAGATGAGCCGCCGTACCGGCTGCTACCTGCTGCTCGACGTCAACAATATCTATGTCAGCGCGTGCAACCACGGCTTCGACCCGCGCGACTATCTCGCGGGCATCCCCGCCGACCGGGTGCGGCAGGTGCATCTCGCCGGGCACACGCCGGGGGAGATCGTGATCGACACGCATGACCGCCCGGTCTGCGATGCCGTCTGGGCGCTGTTCGCCCGGGCGATGGCGCTGCTCGGGCCGGTCGCGGTGATGATCGAGCGCGACGACGCGATCCCGCCGCTGCCCGAACTGCTGACCGAACTCGATCAGGCGCGCAGCCTCGCCGCCACCGCGCGGCTGGAGGCGGCGGCATGACCGCGCTCGCCCAGTTGCAGGACGCGTTTATCGCCTGCCTGCACGACGATGGCGCGCCGTTGCCGCCCGGCCTGGACGCCACCCGCGCGGCCGGCATGGCGGTCTATCGCAACGGCTATCGCGCGCGGCTGCTCGACGTGCTGGCCGAAACCTATCCGCGCACTGCGCGGCTGGTCGGTGTAGAGGCCTTTCATCAGGCCGCAGCGCACCACCTGATCGCGCATCCCCCATCGGCCTGGACGATTGACCGGGCGGGGGAGGGGTTCGCCGACACCTGCGCCGACTTGTTCGCCCATGACCCCGATGTGGCGGAGCTCGCCTGGCTCGAATGGGCGATGCAATGCGCCTTTACCGCCGCCGATGCGACGCCGCTGACCCATGCAGGGTTCGCCGCCGCGACGGCGGCGTTCGACGCGGCGGATTGGGAACAGCTTGTTCTGGAGCCGATCGCAGGCACGGCGCTGCGCCCGGTGACGCATGATCTGCCCCGGCTGTGGTGCTCGCTGTCCAACGAGTCGGGTCACGCGACGGTCGAACGGCTGGAGGCGCGCCATTGGCTGCTGGTCTGGCGCGAAGGTGAGGAAGCAGTGTTCGCTCTGCTCCCCGACCATGAGGGGGTGGCGTTGGCCGCGGCGGTTGGCGGTGCAAGCTTCGGAGAGATCTGCGCCGGACTGGCCGAACGCCTTGGCCAGGGCGAGGCCGCAGCTGCGGCGGGCGCAATCCTGAACCACTGGCTTCAAATGGGCGTGATCGAGTCGATTCGGGCCCACTGACCTGGTCCATTGCGCGGATTGCATATGCGCTTCACGACCGCGCGCGGTCCGTATGCCACAGTCAGCGTTGTCACCCAAAAATAGACGGTTATCGCGCTTTTGACACCGGTTACTGGCGTTGACCCCCGTTTCCGCCGCTGCCTATGCGCGACTCCACGCATACGAATGCAATGCCGTGCGGAGAGGCTCGGCCGAGGAGAGAGACGTGACCGATCGTACCCCCAAGATCGGCCTCGACGCGCTGGGCGTCGCGGCCGGGGCCACCATTCATTGGAACCTGCTGCCTGCCCAACTGGTCGAGCATGCCCTGCGTCGCGGTGAGGGCCGCCTCGCCAAGGATGGGCCGCTGGTCGTCGAAACCGGCAAGCACACCGGACGCAGCGCCAAGGACAAGTTCATCGTCCGCGATGCCGAGACCGAGGACAATGTCTGGTGGGGCAGCACCAATGTCGGGATGACGCCCGAGCATTTCGCAGCGCTCAAGGCCGATTTCCTCAGCGCTCTGGGTACCAAGGACACGCTGTTCGTTCAGGACCTGTATGGCGGCTCGCAGCCTGAGCACCGCGTCACCGTGCGTGTCGTCAACGAACTCGCCTGGCACAGCCAGTTCATCCGCACCCTGTTGGTCCGCCCCGAAGCGCATGAGCTTCGCGATTTCGTCGCCGAATATACGATCATCGACCTGCCCAGCTTCCGCGCCGATCCGGCCAAGCATGGCTGCCGCAGCGAGACCGTCATTGCGGTCAACCTGACCGAAAAGCTGATCCTGATCGGCGGCACCGCCTATGCCGGTGAGATGAAGAAGAGCGTGTTCGGCCTGCTCAATTATCTCCTCCCGCCACAGGGCATCATGCCGATGCATTGTTCGGCCAATATCGGCCCGAACGGCGACACGGCGGTGTTCTTCGGCCTGTCGGGTACCGGCAAGACGACGCTGTCGGCCGATGCCAGCCGGACGCTGATCGGCGATGACGAACATGGCTGGTCCGACACTGCGGTCTTCAATTTCGAAGGCGGCTGCTACGCCAAGATGATCAACCTGTCGGCGGAGGCCGAGCCGGAGATTTTCGCGACCACCAAGCGCTTTGGCACGGTGCTCGAAAATGTCGTGATGGACGATGCGACGCGAACGCTCGATTTCAACGACAACAGCCTCGCGGAGAATAGCCGCGGATCCTACCCGCTAGACTTCATCCCGAATACGAGCGAGAAGAATCTGGGTCCGGTGCCGAAGAACATCATCTTCCTCACCGCCGATGCCTATGGCGTGCTGCCCCCGATCGCGAAGCTGACACCGGATCAGGCGATGTATCACTTCCTCTCGGGCTATACCGCGCGCGTCGCGGGGACCGAGATCGGCGTGACCGAGCCGAGCGCGACCTTCTCCACCTGCTTCGGTGCGCCATTCATGCCGCGCCACCCGTCGGTCTATGGCAATCTGCTCAAGGAGCGGATCGCGAAGGGCGGGGTCGATTGCTGGCTGGTCAATACCGGCTGGAGCGGCGGCAAGGCGACGATGCCAGGGATCAAGCGGATGCCGATCCGCGTCACCCGCGCGCTGCTCAACGCCGCGCTCGACGGCAGCCTGAAGGATGCGGAGTTCCGTCAGGACCCCAATTTCGGATTCATGGTGCCCGTCGCGGTCGGCGATATCGACCCCAACATGCTCGACCCGCGGGCCGCCTGGGCGGACAAGGGCGAATATGACGCGACCGCCGCGAAGCTGGTGGACGAATTCGTCGCCAATTTCGCGCAGTTCGCCGATCATGTCGACGAAGGCGTGCGCCAGGCCGCGCCGCAGAGCCGCAACAAGGCGACCGAGCCCGCTTGATCGGCCGCGATGGCCCGGCCGCCGGTCGGGCCATCGCTGGCTATTTCCGGTGCCAGCCCCTATATGACGATCATCGTCGGCACATGCTCCGTAGGCGCCGGCGACTGAGAGATTTTTCGCGCTCCCGCTTACATGACAGGAGCCGCCATATGGACCTCAACTATCTCCTCTATCGGCATCAGGTGTCGCTGATGCGCGCCAGATCGTCCGATTGCCTGTGCGCCAGCCGGTCGCATCGCGGGCTCGCAAACGGCTATGCCGAGCGCATTCGCGTACTGCGCAGCGCGCTGGGCGAGGAAGGGTCGCTGACGCGCGCGCCATGCTGAACCCACCCCCCGCCGAAACGGACAAGCCCCGCACCCGCCAGTTCCGCCGCCACAGCGACAAGCCGCGCCTCGCCCCTGAAGCGGTGGCACGGCAGGGACGCGTGGCGACGCTGGTGTGGGAACGGCTGCGCGACAATGCGGCCGTGCTCGAATTCCTCAACGCGCATGATCCGGGGCTCGATGCCCGCCCGATCGACCTTGCCATTGCCAACGATGACGGCATCCGCGCTGTGCTTGCCCGCCTCGACGTGCTCCACCCGCTGAGGTAGGATCGCGCGGGGCATTTCCCCATTCAAGGAGCGACGCAGATGAGCATCCTCGACACCATTCTCGGCCAGGTCGGCGGCACCGACGGCCTCACCAATCTTGCGGCCAAGGTCGGGCTGTCGCCCGAACATGTCGAATCCGCGGTGCAGGCGCTGGCCAAGCATCATCAGATGGCCGGTGACACCGCCGAGGGTGCGGCGGCCGCGACCGGCCTGCCGCTCGACAAGATGCAGGAGCTCATCACCCAGATCGGCGGCGAAGGCGCGCTCGGCAAATTCGCGACGATGCTCCAGACCGACGGCGCGGCCGGTATTCTCGGCGCGCTCGACCGCGACGGCGACGGCAATCCGCTCAACGATCTGGCAGGAATGGCAGGCGGCTTGTTCGGCAAGAAATGATGGCAGCGGGAACCGGCGCGTTCGCAGCCGGTTCCTGTTGCAATGCAGCAAGTTTTCCCCGCGCACTGGGACGTGCCGCCCATCGTCATTGACGCGCTGACTGTGACAGCCGCAGTCGTGGCGGCATTTGTGCTGCACTGGATTGCGATCCGGGTCGCGCGCCGCCTGGCCGCACGCACCCCCGAGTCGATCGACGATGTGTTCGTCGACCGGGCGGAGCGGCCGCTGCTCTGGATCTTCGTCGCGCTGGCACTCGCCTCGGTCCGCCGGCTGCTGCACCTGGGCGAAGGGGCGAGCGCCTTCTGGGGGCAGGCGGCGGGGATGGTCGTGCCGCTGCTGCTCGGCTGGCTCGCGGTCAACATGATCCGCGCGGGCGGTCGGGCGGTCGAACTCAGCGCCGATATCAGCGTCGCCGACAATCTGCTCGCCCGCCGCCGCCGCACGCGCAGCGCGATCCTGACGCGCGTTGCGGTGTTCCTGGTTGGATTCGTCACCATCTGCCTGATGCTGTTGTCGATCCCCAGCGTGCGATCGGTCGGGGTGACGCTGATGGCTTCGGCCGGTCTTGCCGGCCTCGCGGTCGGCGCGGCGGCGCAGCCTGCGCTCAAGAACATCATCGCCGGCATCCAGATGGCCTTTACCGAACCGATCCGCATCGACGATGTTGTGATTATCGACGGCGAATGGGGACGGATCGAGGAAATCCGCCTGACCTATGTCGTGGTCGCGATCTGGGACGAGCGGCGGCTCGTGGTACCGGTATCCAAATTCCTCGAAGACAGTTTCCAAAACTGGACGCGCAATTCCAGCCAGCTGCACGGCACCGCCTTTTTCTGGCTCGACCCCACCGCTGACATTTCCCGGCTGCGCGCGCGGCTCGAGGAATTGGTGCGCGCCAATGAGCGATGGGACGGGCGCGGCTTTGTGCTGCAGGTCACCGACACCCGACCGGACGCGATCGAGGTGCGCGCGCTCGTCACGGCACGCGACGCTGCCAACGCCTTCGACCTGCGCTGCGACATTCGTGAAGGGATGCTGGCGTTCATCCGCGACGAGATGCCCGAAGCGTTACCGCGCGGCCGCATGGAGCTGGGTCGCCCCGGCTGGAGCGAACCGGTGGCGCTACCCGTGCCGCCCGCGCCGGGGGAGCAAGGCTCCAGCGGCGGGGCGGGCGCGATCCCCGAAGAGGGGCGAGATTAGCCCTTCCGGCTGGCGATATGCCGGTCGATCACGCCTTCCAGCACGCTCATCGGCACCCCGCCGCCGAGCACCAGCGCGTCGTTGAACGCGCGGAAATCATAGCGCGGGCCGAGTTCGCGCTGCGCCCTGGTCCGCAGCCGGTTGATCGCGGTGTGGCCGAGCTTGTAGCCGCACGCCTGACCCGGCCAGCTGCAATAGCGATCGACCTCGCCGCTGACTTCCTCGACCGACGATCCATTGGCAGTCGCGAACCACTCGATCGCTTGGGCCCGCGTCCAGCGCTTGGCATGCAGCCCGGTGTCGACGACGAGGCGGCACGCGCGGAACGCAAGGCTCTGGAGATAACCGAGCCGGCCGACCGGGTCGCTGCCATACGCCCCCAGCTCCGCACCCAATTGCTCGGCGTACAGCGCCCAGCCCTCGCTATAGGCGTTGAACCCCAGCAGCGAGCGCACCAGCGGCAGCTTGAACGTATATTCGCCCTGCCACGCATGGCCCGGAATGCCTTCGTGATAGGCGAGGGTGGCGAGGCTGTATTTGGTGTGCAGATGCGTGGTGCGCAGGTTCAGCCAGACGCGCCCCGGCACCGTCCCGTCGATCGACCCCGCCCCGCCATAGGCGCCCGGCGCGCCCGGCTCTTCGGCCAGTGGCAGGCGCTTCACCTCGACATTGCCGCGCACCAGCGTGTGGAACGCCTGCGGCATCTTCGCCTTCATGTCCTCGATCGTCTTGGTCATATAGGCGAGGATTTCCTGCCGCCCGGCATCATTGTCGGGATAGAGGAACTTGGGATCCTTGCCGAGTGCGGTCATCCGTGCGCCGACCGTTCCCTTGGAATAACCGAGCTTCTTGAGGATGGTATTCATTTCGGACTGGAGCGCCTTCAGCTCCTCCTGCCCGGCCTTGTGAACCTCGTCGGGCGTCATTGTCGTCGTGGTGCCGGCGCGCAGTGCCCAGGCGTAGTACGCCTCGCCATCCGGGAACTTCCACACACCCGCGTCACTCGTGGCCTTGGCACGGTGGCGTTTCAGCTCTTCGATCTGGCGGTCGAGCGCCGGGGCGATCTTGCCCGCCGCCAGCTTCGCCGCCGCCACCGCCTGATCGCCGGTCACGACCTTCTTGCCGGTGAAATTCTCGACCAGTTCCCACTTGCCGGCATCGGTCCCGCGGGTCAGCGCGATCTGACGCAGGCATTTGTCGAGCAGGAAGTCGGGCGCGACGACGCCCTTGTCGTATGCGATCTTCAGCCGTTCGGTCTCGCCGTCGATCTGTCCGGCCCAGCCCTCGAACCGCGCCAGCCACGACGCCGCATCCGCCGCGCTCTCGACCTTATGCTCGCTGTCGAAGAAGCGCGGCATGTCGAGATACGCCCCGACATTCTGCACGACGACATAGGGGGCATTGCGCCACCCGCCGACCGCGATATCGCCATAGCCGAACGCCATGCCGTCCAGCCCGACCTGAAACGCGGTGCGCACGACATCGACATTGGTCTGCATCACCGGCGACAGCGCGTTGCGGTCGAGCGCGTCGAGCTGTGCGATCCGCGCGCGCAGCCCCCCGGCCACCTTCGCGCGGCCTGCGACGCTGCGATCCTCGACCATCGACCGCAGATGCGCGCGCTCGCCCTTGTCGATGCCGAGCGAGGTCGCGCTTTCCGGCGAACTGGTCAGCAATTGTTCGGCGGTCGCACTCAGCAGCGCATCGGCTGCAGCATCCGCCGACGGCGTGCCCTGCGCGCAGGCGGGGAGGGCGGGAAATGCGGCAAGCGTGGCGGTCGAGGCAAGAAACTGGCGGCGGCTGGCGATCATGACGGCTCCGGATACGCGGGAGGGGATGGTTGCGACGGTTACCTTAGCGCGCGCCCTGCGCCGCGCCACCCCCTGGCGGGAACAGCGTGCGTTGTGCATCGCCCGGTGGGCGGGCATCATCGCGCGGCAATGAACGGACCGACTGAAGCTGATCCTTCGATCACACAGGACCCGCGCCTGTTGCGGCGGCTATTGCGTGCCCGCGATCGCATCGACGCTGCCTCGCACGAGGATTGGCCAGTAGCTCGGCTCGCCCGGGTGAGCGGGGTGTCGCAGGCGCATTTCGCCCGCGCCTTTCGTCAGGCGTTCGGGATGCCACCGCATCGTTATCTGCTCACCCGCCGGGTCGAGCGGGCGGCGGCTTTGTTGCGCGAGACCGACGCGTCGGTCACCGATGTCGCGTTCCAGACCGGCTGGAGCAGCCTCGGCAGTTTCAGTCGCACGGTGCGCGACGTTACCGGCAAGACACCGACCCAATTGCGCGCGGCACCGGCCGGACCGCCCGCAATGCCGCAATGCTATCTGCGTGCCGCCGAGCGCCCTGACCTAAAGATAGCAGTTTCGGAGAAGCGCCGCCGCGCCGCTGTCATTACCCCGGCGTCACACAGTAAGGAGGAATGACGATGGAAGGGGTGCAGGTCGCCGGCATCTATGTGCGCGATCAGGATGAGGCGCTGGATTTCTATGTCGGCAAGCTAGGCTTTCGCGTGCACAGCGATGTGCGCAACGGCAATTTTCGCTGGCTGACCGTGCAATATCCCGGGCAGGACGTCCAGCTCGGTCTGTTCAGGCCCGGTGCGCCAATGGTTGATGATGCGACGGCGCAGACGCTCGACGCGGCGGTGGCAAAGGGGGCGATGCCCCCGCTCGTGCTGTCGGTGAAGGATTGTCGCGCCGCCTATGCCGAGATGCGCGCGCGCGGCGTCGAATTCACCCAGGAACCGGTCGAGCGCTACGGCGCGGTCGATGCCAGTTTTCGCGATCCGTCCGGCAATGGCTGGAAGCTGGTCGAACGCTGAGGGGGTGGATGATGCGACATCATTGGATCCGCGCCGGCCATCGCTGGCTTGGCCTGGCATTGACGCTCAGCGTCGCCGCCAATTTCATCGCCATGGCATTCGGCCCGCCGCCGGCCGTGATCACTTATGCGCCGCTACTGCCCCTCGCGCTGCTGATCGCAACCGGCATGTATTTGTTCGTGCGACCTTATGTGACGAGCCGGGGCTGATCGGCTTCGGCCGCGCGCTATTCCCCGACGCTGATCGCCGCCGCCGCGATCGCGCCCATCGCCATCAGCATGTCGATGCGGCTGCGACCCTTGCGCGCGCGTGCCGCATGGCGGAGCAGGCTGGCGGTGCGATAGGCTTCGGCGGCGATGGCGCATTCCGGGCCCCAGCGCAGCTGGATCAGCGACGATGCCGCGCGGTTGCGCACCAGCAGCAGGTCGACGATCCGCGATCCCGCTTCCGCCCCCATCTCGCGCTTGTAGCCGGAGTCGCCCGATCCGAAATCGATGCGGTCGATGCCCAGCGATTCGGCCTGGCCTACCAGATGTGCGGTCACCAGCTTGCCGGGGCGATAGGCGGCGAAGGCTTCGTCATAGCTGCTGGCGATGCTGTACTGGACTGGCGGGGTCAGCAGGTCGAACGAGAAGGCGATGGGCCGACCGTCGATGCGCAGCACGGTCGCCATCAGCATCTCGGCCAGCACCGGATCGCCCAGCACGCGGTGCCAGGCGGCGCGGCGCGTTTCGGACAGGAACTTGGCACCCGTCCCATCGGTCGCGCGTCCGACCCAGCTCGCCTGCTCGATCGCGCCGAGATCGTCGAGCAGCGCCGCGCTCCACCCGGCTCCGCGCACGGAGTCGATCGTGACGGCACCTTGCTGCTCCAGCTGCCGCGCATAATTGGCCAGCCGCCGTCGCGTCGATGCGCGCGGCCAACCGGTCGCCGGATCGAAGGTGAAGGTCTGGCCCAGCGGACGCGACAGCACCGTCCACCCGGCCATCGCTGCGGCGCGCGAGAAAAGCCGCGTCGCGGGATCATCGGCATAAGTCGGACCAAGCCGCCATACCTGCCCCAGCGCGCCGAGTGCCACCGGATGGGCAAGGAAGTCGGCAAGTTCCTCGGCGGTAGCATCCGCCGCGATCGGCAGTCCGCGGAACGGCCAATAGCTGCCCGGCACGGTCCGCGCACCGACCAGCGCCGGGCCGAATCCGATTGTCGGGATCGCCGCTAACGGTGTGTCGTCGCCGCGCCAGGCGATCAGCGTCGCGGCGTCGCGGTCATCGGCTGCACCGAACCAGGCGGCACGCAGAAAGCGGTGCTGCGGGGACAGGAACGGCGTCAGCGCATCCATGGCGCCGTCGATTCCCGGATGCCGCGCCACCGCGATACCGTTGCGTTGCTCCGCCCAGTTGATCCGCTCAACGTACATCGATCCGCTCCCTGATGCGCAGGATTAGCGGCGAAATTCCTTCAATCCGGTAAGCGCGGGCATCAATCCGCCGGAAGGGCAGGGACCGCCTCGACCACCACTACCCCGCCGCGGACCGTGGAAATCCGTGCCTTCGCCCCGGCAGGAAGGTCCGGTCCCTCGGCCGGCCACTCGCCGTCGCCAACGCGCACCCGGCCGCTGCCGCCGCTGATCGCATCGACCACGGTGACGCTCTGCCCGATCATCCGCGCGGCGCGGTTGTTGAGGTCGGGGTCGGCGCTCGGCACCGGGTTCGCGCCATACCAGCGCTTGCCGACCAGCACCGCGACGGTGGACCATGCGGCAAAGCTGATGAACTGCCCGATCGCGCCCAGCTCGGGAAAGAGCAGCGCCAGCACGCCCGTCGCCGCCGCGCCGAGCGCCAGGAACGTCAGATACACGCCGGGGATCATCAGCTCGCAAATCGCGAGCAACGCCGCGACGATCAGCCAGACAAAGCCAGCCTGGTCGGAAAGCCAGTCCATCATTCCTCCGTCTTGAACGGCGACTGGCGCACGCGCTGTTGCGGTGCGGGCGGCGCGGCGGGTGTATCGACCTTGCCGAACGCCTCCTTCGCCAGTTCACCGATCCCGCCCAGCGTGCCCATCAGCTGCGTCGCCTCGACCGGGAACAGGATCGTCTTGGCATTGGGGCTGGTCGCGAACTTGCCGATGGCTTCGACATATTTCTGCGCGATGAAATAGTTGAGCGACTGGGTGCCGCCGCTTTCGATCGCCTGGCTGACGACCTGCGTCGCCTTGGCCTCGGCCTCCGCAGCACGTTCGCGGGCTTCGGAGTCGCGGAAGGCCGATTCCTTGCGCCCCTCGGCCTCAAGGATGCGCGCCTGTTTCTGGCCCTCGGCACGCAGAATCTCCGACTGGCGGCTGCCCTCGGCCTCAAGGATATTGGCGCGCTTCTCACGCTCGGCCTTCATCTGGCGGCCCATCGCGTTGACGATGTCGGCGGGCGGGCGGATGTCCTTGATCTCGACGCGGGTGATCTTGACCCCCCAGGGCGTCGTCGCATGGTCGACCACCGACAACAGCCGCGCGTTGATCTCGTCGCGCTTGGACAGGGTTTCGTCGAGGTCCATCGACCCCATCACCGTGCGCAGGTTGGTCGTCGTCAGCTGGAGCAGCGCGACATACAGGTCCGACACCTCATAGGCGCGTCGCGACATTGGTGAAGCGGCCGAAATGCTCGATCGTGTAATGATAGCCCTGACGGACGATCTTGATGCTGGCGAACAGGTACAGCAGCACCAGCACCATCAGGATGAAAAATGCGCCGACCGTTAGTTCCATCACGCGTCCCCTGGGTTTCCTACTTCCCGCGATCCTAGCATAGAGGGGCCATGAGCAAAGCGATTTACGCCCCGCCGCGCACTGCGCTGTTCCTGCCCGCATCGAATGCCCGCGCGATCGAGAAGGCGAAAGGGTTGAAGGCTGACATGGTGATCCTCGACCTCGAGGATGCGGTGAAAGCGGAGGACAAGGAAGCGGCGCGC
Organism: Sphingomonas sp. 32-66-10; assembly: GCA_002280565.1. Lineage (GTDB taxonomy): Bacteria > Pseudomonadota > Alphaproteobacteria > Sphingomonadales > Sphingomonadaceae > Sphingomonas. The sequence continues at coordinate 119,465 of NCEF01000005.1, read as the reverse complement.
GAGGCGGTGAAAGCGGTCGAGGGCTTTGGCGATCGCCCGTTCGGCGTCCGCGTCAACGGCAAGGACAGCGATCACTGGAAGGCGGATCTGAAGGCGGTCAAGAAATCCGCCGCGACCCATGTCATCGTGCCCAAGGTCGAGACGGCGGAGGCGATCACCTATGCCGCGCTCTACGCCGACCGCCCGGTGCTCGCGATGATCGAGACTGCGGCGGGGGTGATGAATGTCGGTCCGATCGCCAGCACCACCGGCTGGGGCGTCGAGCTGGCCGGCCTGATCGTCGGGACCAACGACCTTGCGGCGTCGTTGAAGTTGCCCCCGGCGGCGGGGCGCGCGCAGATGGCGCTGTCGCTGCAGCTGGTCGTGCTGGCGGCGCGGGCGCGGGAATTGTGGGTGCTCGACGGCGTGTTCAATCGCCTCGACGATGCCGAAGGGCTGGCGGCGGAATGCGCCGAGGGCCGCCTGCTCGGCTTTGACGGCAAGAGTCTGATCCACCCCAACCAGATCGACATCGCCCGCGCCGCGTTCGACCCGACCGAAGCGGAACTGGAAGACGCACGCGCGCTGGTCGCGGCGTTCACTGGCGGCGCGGAACGCTACAAGGACGCGATGATCGAAGAGATGCACGTCGATCGCGCCAGGGCGCTGCTGGCGCGGGTAGGCTTACGTTAGCGGTCAGTGCCGCCCCCGTTCCGGTTCGGGTAATACGGCGCCTGGGTGCGTCATTGCAGGGCGCTGGAAATATGGTGGTTGATGCCGCCATCAGTGTCGAACCCGGCGCTCAGACCTCCGCTGAGCAATGCAGTGGCCCAGGGGCTCAGATCGTCGCCCGCCCATTTCTTGTAACCCGCGCCCGCCGCGCCGCCGAGAATATCGGTCAACTGGTTGGAGATGGCGCCACTGGCCATGCTTGCGCCAAGTTCGCGACCGAAATTCTCAGGGTTGATCTCGCACGCGGTCCCCGCGCGTTGCTGCCATTGCGCTGCATCGGTTTCATCCGCGTAATTCTGTCCGGCGATGTCGTCTGCGACATAGCCCATCATTACCGATGAATAGCACCACATCTTTCGGTTCGCCTCCAGCAGGCCGACAATGCCGCCCAGCGGCGCACCGGGCACGCCATAGGGCGCGGCCAGCCCGCTCCACAAAATCCCGGCGCGCCGCAGATTGTCCTTCTGTCGCTTGAATTCGCGGATCGCCTGCTCGGCATTGGCCCCCTTGCCCGGCGGGTCGAAGGTGCGAACCTCCAGATAGCCGCCACGTCCCACCACCCATGCGGCGGGGCCAGCCTTATCCCCGGTAATCAGGGTGCGGGAACCGTCGCGGGTGGCGGTGTGGATCGATCGCGCCTCGGCAATTGCCGCCAAGGTTGGCGGGAGCGTGTCTTGAGGCCGGACGACGATTGGCCTGCTGCTGTCGACAATGGCCCTGGACAGGCCGTCGACTTCCAGCGCTGCGCCTTCCCCCGCTCCGATCGCCAACCCGATCCGCCAGGGTTTGGGTTCGTCGCTGCGCTGGGTCAGAGCCTCGGGGTTCATCAGATCTAGCGTGCGGGTCAGCGTTGCACCATCGCCCGGGTTGGAATTGCCGCCCTCTGTCGCGATCGCAACGCGCTCGACCAGCACTAGGGGGCGCTCTGCGTAGAGCGCGTCGCCATATGCGACCATTGCCGCCCGCAGCATCGCGTTGCTGCGCGCCATCGCCAGAAAGGATGGGCCTGCGCGATATGGCGGAACTGCCGTGCCTCCGCTTTGGCGCGCAGTGCCGATGGCGTGCCAGGCATCGAGATTGGCGGCCAGCATCGCCGAAACCGGCGTAAGGCCGGGGACCAGCGATATTCGGGCGGCCGACATCAACGCTGCTGCCGGATTCGGCCCCTCAAGCGGTACGATGCGGCGAAGGTGGGTCACGTCGTCATCGGCTTCGGTGCTGACGCTGAGAATCAGGCCAGGGCCAAGCGGCGAGTCGGTGGCGATATCGCCTGAGGTGGCTGCGACATCATAGGTCGATCGGGCAAGGCCTCCCGACCAGCCGGGGCTCGCCAGCGTCACCTGGCGGCCATCGCGCGCATCGCCGCTTGCCGTCCACGAGATTCGCAGCTGGTCCGAAAAACGGTCGGTGAGCCGGGCGGTCAGCGCGTCGGGAACTTGGCCGGGCAGGGCGCTCCATACCTCGGCGGAAAAGGCGCGGTACAGATCGGGCTTGCCGGTGACCAGGATCGAATAGATGTCGCCCTGACGTTCCACGATCATCGACCGGATCAATCCTGTCGTGGCCGGATTGTCCAGTTCGCCATCGCCGACCAGCAGGATATCGACCGGTGTCGTGACGTCGCGCAGGATGGTCTTGATCGCTGCGACTTCCCGGTTCGCGCCGCCGGGCTTCATTGCCGCGTCGATCTCTGCCTTCAACGCGGGCTTGTCGGTCAGGAAGCGGGGCGGCACCACCAGCTTGTCTGCCGCTTCGGTATGGGTCATGCCGATGCGAACACCCGGGCCGAGCCGGTCGATCAGGTCGAACATGATCTGCCGCATCCTGTCGAGATGCGGGGTCATCGATCCGGAATTGTCGATCACGAACATCAATGTGCGGCCGCCATAAACCGACGCAGGTTGCGACTCGATCCGTACCGCCGACGCCTTGCCATTGTCGGTCAGCTTCAGGAACTGCGCGCGCCAAACCGTTTCGCCTGCCACGTCGGCACTGATCAACGCCTCCATGCGCGGAAATTTCGTGGCATCGACCTGTTCGATGTTCAGCGACCGGATCGTCGGGACGGGCACCGCCGCGTCCGACGCGAACAGCGGGCCGCCATCCCGGCTTGCCGGGGCCGCCGATCCGTCGGGGGTAAATGGGCGTCCTGCGATCGTCTTGCCGCCAACCGCGAGAACCGGTGTCCACAGCGGTACCGTTTCAGGTCCGGCGTTACCCTTCATATAGGCTTGTGCCCCAACCGTCGGGAGGTAGGTCAACGACATGTCGCCAGTGATGGGGCCGCGCCAGCTGAGCAACGTGCGTCGCACGCCCGCCCTGTTTTCGCTCAACAGCTCGATCTTCACCGGGACGACGTCATCCAGCGTCACCGCATATCCCTTATCCGTCGGCTGATCCGCGAAAACCGGGTCGTAATCCTGCCACTCGCCGCCGTCCCTTCGGGCGCGCACCCAATAACGATAGCGCGGCGCGCGAACGCCACGGTCGTTGGCCGGCCCATAGACATGCGGGGTAACGACCGTCGATGCGCGTTCCACGCTGGCGCGCAGCGCCGCGCCGCGATTGCGGACTTCAGCGTCGGATTCGCCGTCCGCCTCGGCACCGAGCGCACGGATCAGCCGCTGAACCGCCGCCGGCATCTTTAGGCCGGTTGCGCGGATCGGCTCCACATCCCTTGGCCAGTCGGCATAGTGGATTTGCACGTCATGGCCCTGCGCCTTGAGCAACGCCGCGAGCAGGGCCGCCTTGTCGATTGCATTCGCGCTGCGGTACGCTAGCGCGATATCGGGATCGAGGCGACGGTATCGATAGTCGGCGAGCGTTACCTGATCGCGCACGAAATCCAGCGTGGCCTCGGCCGTTTCCAGGTGTTTCGCGGCTTCGACAACGGTCCTGCCCGGCGCGTCCAGGCTGTCGCGGGCCTCTGCGATCATGCGCAAAAGATCGGCCCGGTCAGCCGGTGGAGCCGATTGAAGCCACCCGCAACCAACGGGAATCGCGATCAACAGCATGACCGCTGCCAAGCCGCCGATCAGCAACCGGCGGACGCCGAAGCGTTCAGTCAACCTCTGCATCGAAATGATGTCCCTCGCGAAGTCGACCTCACCATACACCATAACCGAGGCGAAACGAATTCTCAAAAGCCGGCGGGCGGGCCGTACCCGATGAAGGATCCGCCGCGCCCGTCTGACATGCGCCGTTGTGCGATCCAAAGCGTCTTCCTTACCCACCCCCTAGCGCGCGTCACATAGCGCGGTTACATGGGCCGCCAATCTTCGACTCAGGACATTGGCGCACCCCATGGATATCCCGCTCGGCCTCACCTTCGACGACGTTCTGCTCTATCCGGGCGAGAGCGAGGTGTTGCCGAGCATGGCCGACACGCGGACGTTCGTGACCAAGTCGCTGGCGCTCAACATCCCGATCCTGTCCTCGGCGATGGACACGGTGACCGAAGCGGACATGGCGATCGTCATGGCGCAGCTCGGCGGCCTCGGCGTCCTGCACCGCAATCTCGAGATCGACGAGCAGGTTGAGGCGGTGCGGCAGGTCAAGCGCTTCGAAAGCGGCATGGTCGTCAACCCGATCACGATCCGCGCCAGCGGCACGCTGGCCGAGGCGCAGGCGCTGATGACGCGGCACAAGATCAGCGGGATTCCCGTGACCGAGGAAAACGGCAAGCTAGTCGGCATCCTCACCAACCGCGACGTGCGTTTCGCCGAGAATCCGGGCCAGCCGGTCAGCGAGCTGATGACCCACGACAATCTCGCCACCGTGTCGATCGGCGTCGGGCAGGAAGAGGCGCGCCGCCTGCTGCATCAGCGCCGCATTGAAAAGCTGCTGGTGGTGGACGAAAACTATCGCTGCGTCGGCCTGATCACCGTCAAGGACATCGAAAAGGCGGTGAACTATCCCAATGCGACCAAGGACGGCGCGGGCCGCCTGTGCGTCGCCGCCGCCACCACCGTCGGCGACAAGGGCTTCGAGCGGACGCAGGCGCTGGTCGATGCCGAAGTCGACCTGATCGTGATCGACACCGCGCACGGCCATAACAAGGACGTCGCGCGCGCGGTCGAGCGGGTGAAGAAGCTGTCGAACCGCGTCCAGGTCGTCGCGGGCAACGTCGCGACTGCAGCGGCCACCCGCGCGCTGATCGACGCGGGCGCGGATGGCGTGAAGGTCGGCATCGGTCCCGGATCGATCTGCACCACCCGCGTCGTCGCGGGCGTCGGCGTGCCGCAGCTGACCGCCGTGATGGACGCCGCCAACGAAGCCGCCAAGTCGGGCGTGCCGGTGATCGCCGATGGCGGCCTGCGCACTTCGGGCGACCTTGCCAAGGCGCTTGCCGCTGGCGCGTCGACCTGCATGGTCGGGTCGCTGCTCGCCGGGACCGAAGAGGCACCGGGCGAAACCTTCCTGTATCAGGGTCGCGCGTACAAATCCTATCGCGGCATGGGCAGCGTCGGCGCGATGGGCCGCGGCTCGGCCGATCGCTATTTCCAGGGCGATATCAAGGATCAGCTGAAGCTCGTCCCCGAGGGGATCGAGGGCCAGGTCGCGTTCAAGGGCCCGGCCAAGGACGTGATCCACCAGCTGATCGGCGGCATCAAGGCGGCGATGGGCTATACCGGCGCGGCGACGATCCCCGAGCTGCAGAAGAAGGGCAAGTTCGTCCGCATCACCAATGCCGGCCTGCGCGAAAGCCATGTCCACGACGTGACGATCACGCGCGAGGCACCGAACTACCCGACGCGCTGAACCTGCCTAAACATATGTAATTACAAAAATTAGCCGCGGCGGAACCGATCGTTTTACGCGCGCGTTCAATCCTCTGGGCCGATGCACATGCATCGCCGGGGGAATGGCGGAGCAAGCGTGGAATCCAGCGCGACACCGGTGGCGGACGTCTCGGCATTTTTGGCCAATGGCGGAGAGATGGGCGCGCGCATCGCCGCCTATGACTGGTCGACGACCGGTGTCGGCGCGATCGCGCAATGGTCGCAGAGCCTGCGCAGCATCGTCGCCTTTCTCGTCAACTCGCCCGTGCCGCTGGTCATGCTGTGGGGCGAGGACGGACACCTCATCTACAATGATGGCTATTCGGCCTTTGCCGGGGAGCGGCATCCGGGACTGCTCGGCATGAAGGTGCTCGAGGCGTGGCCCGAAGTTGCCGATCTCAACGCCCACGTCATGCGCGTCGGCCTTGCCGGCGGCACGCTCGCCTATCGCAACCACCGATTGAAGCTCAACCGCACCGGGGTGTTCGAGGATTGCTGGCTCGACCTCGACTACTCGCCCGTGTTCGATGATGACGGGCACCCGGCCGGGGTGATGGCGGTGGTGGTCGAGACGACCGAGTCGGTCCTCGCCGAACAGGCGTTGCGCAAAAGCGAGGCGCGGCTGCGCTTCCTCGATGCGCTCGACCGCGACACCGGGCGTGCGACCGATCCGCTGGAAATCCTCGCGATCACGACGGCCAAGCTTGCCGAACATCTTGGCGCGTCCAACTGCGCCTATGCCGATATGGATGCAGATGGCGCGGGGCTGACGATCCGCGGCGATTGGGTGCGCCCCGGATTGCCGTCGACCGTCGGGCATTACCAGTTCGCCGCGTTCGGCGAACAGGCGGTGCGCGAACTCAGCGCGGGGCGCCCGTTGATCCTCGACGACAATGCCATCGAACTGCCCGAGCATGAAGCGGCGGCGTTCCAGGCGATCCGTATCGCCGCCACGTGCTGCATGCCGCTGGTCAAGGACGGTCGGCTGATCGCGCTCATGGCGGCGCACCACGACGAACCCCATGTCTGGACCGCCGATGAAGTCGCGCTGATCCGCGAGGTAACCGACCGCAGCTGGGCGCATGTCGAGCGTGCGGCGGCCGAGGCAGAGCTGCGCAAGACCGCGATCCAGCTGCGCGAACTCAACGCCGAACTCGAAACCCGTGCGACCGAGCGCGCCGCCGCGCTGGAGCAGAGCCGCACCCAGTTCCGCCTGCTGGTGCAGGGCGTGACCGACTATGCGATCTACATGCTCGATCCCGACGGCATTGTCGCCAGCTGGAACGCCGGGGCGCAGCGAATCAAGGGCTACGCTCCCGATGAAATCATGGGTGCGCACTTCTCGACCTTCTATCACGAAGAGGATCGCGCCGCCGGAGAGCCGCAACGCGCGCTCGAAACCGCACGACGACAGGGGCGCTTCGCAGCGGAGGGCTGGCGGATGCGCAAGGGCGGCGTGCGCTTCCGCGCCAGCGTGGTGCTCGATGCGATCCATGACGATGACGGCAAGCTGATCGGCTTTGCCAAGATCACCCGCGACATCACCGAGCGCGAAGAGGCGCAGCGCGAGCTGGAAGTCGCGCGCGAGGCATTGTTCCAGAGCCAGAAGATCGAGGCGATCGGTCAGCTGACCGGCGGGGTCGCGCATGATTTCAACAATCTGCTGATGGCGATCATGAGCGGCCTGACCCTGCTGCGCAAACGTCTGCCCGAGGATGATGCCCAGATCACCCGCCTGATCGACAATTCGCTGCAGGCCGCCGATCGCGGTGCGGCGCTAACTCAGCGTATGCTCGCCTTTGCCCGCCGACAGGAACTCAAGACCGAACGGATCGACGTGCCCGCGCTGGTCGCCGACATGCGCGGCCTGCTCGAACGCACCATTGGGCCGGCATGGCGGATCGAGATGGATTTCCCCGATCGCCTGCCCGCCGTTTCCGGCGACGTGAACCAGCTGGAAATGGCGCTGGTCAATCTGGCGGTGAATGCGCGCGACGCGATGCCCGACGGGGGCCTTATCTGCATTCGCGGCGTCGAACGCGAGGTGATCGGCGAGGTGCGCGGCCTCACCTCCGGTCATTATGTCCGCATGACGGTGAGCGACGAGGGGACGGGCATGGATGCCGCAACGCTCGCCCGCGCGACCGAGCCGTTCTTCACCACCAAGGGGGTGGGCAAGGGAACGGGCCTTGGCCTGTCGATGATTCACGGCTTTGCCCGTCAGAATGGCGGGATGCTGGAGATCGAAAGCGAGGCGGGCCGGGGCACACACGCCCATATCTGGCTTCCGGTTGCCGGGGAATTTGCGCGCCCTGCCGTGACCGTATTGCGCAATGTCGTCGGTCGCGCCGCCACCCGGTCGCTGGTCGTGCTGGTGGCCGATGACGATCCACTGGTCTTGATGAACACCGCCGATCTGCTCACCGACCTGGGGCACAAGGCGATCGAAGCCGAGTCCGGTGCCGCCGCGCTCGACCAGCTTGCGGCGCGGGAGGATATCGCGCTGCTCATCACCGATCAGGCAATGCCGGGGATGACCGGGACCGAACTGATTGCGCACGTCCGCGCGCGGCGTCCCGAGCTGCCGATCATCCTCGCCACCGGCTATGGCGAAACCCCCGCCGAAGCCGCCGAGCATCTCCTCCGCCTCAACAAACCCTTTACCCAGGCCGATCTTGAGCGCGCCGTGGCGGATGCGATGCTGCAGCGGGTGTAGGCAATCATCCTCCGCCGCCAGGGGGAGGGTTGCAACGGGCCCGACATCATTTCGACGCAATGCGCGGGCAATCCGACTGCGCCTTGTCGAGTATCGCCGTCCCGCCTCAGCCCGAAGACTCGCGTCCGCTGCTTCAGCGGGTGCGGGGACGGTTCGGCACGCGCGCGATGGCGATCGCACTGGCGCTGGTGATCGAGGCGTTGGTTGCGCTGCTGTTGCTGACGCTCGCGCCCAACATCCTGGCTCCGCCCGAAGAGACCGTGCCGATGGCGACATTCGGCGTCAGCCCCGAACCCGAACCCGCGCCCGAGCCGCCGTCCGAGGCTCGCCCCGCAGACGCCGTGGCCCAGCCCAAAGCGCGCGCCCAGCCGCGCGATGCGGACACGCCGCCGACGTCCGACCCGGTGGTCGCCGATCCGCCCCCCGCGCCGCCCGTGCTGCTCGACATCCCGCTCAGTCGCATGCCCGATATCGGCACGCTTCCCCGCCGCCCCGCCGCCGGTCCGGCAGCCCCCGCGCGCCGCGTCGCTGGGCCTCCTGCGCCCGGCCCCGATCCCGGGGACTCGCGCCGCGTCGAGGGGCGCGGGCCGAATGGCGAGCCGCTCTACGCCGCCGCCTGGTTCCGCGAACCCTATGATAGCGAATTGCGTGGTTATCTCTCGACCGCGCGTCCGCCGGGCTGGGCGCTGATCGCGTGCCGGACGGTGCAGGATTACCGCATCGACAGCTGTACATTGCTCGACGAATATCCGGACGGCGCGCAGATTGGCCGCGCCGTGCTCGCCGCCGCCTGGCAATTCCGCGTTCGCCCGCCGCGGCTGCGTGGACAATATCAGGTTGGCGAATGGGTGCGGATCCGGATCGATTACGAACTCGATTCAACGCGCGTGCGGTAGGTTCTTGGAAGGAACGGAAATGATGTGGATTGCAGCTCTGGCCCTGCTGGCCTCCGGCGTTCAGGACGCACCGACACTGACCCCCGGCACAGTGACGGTCGAGGCGGTGGCGGACGAAGCGACTCCCGCTGCAATCCGTCAGGTCTTCGCCGACGCGGTCGAACAGGCGCTGCTTGATGCACGCTTCACCGCGCTGCCACCGCAGGCACGCGGGCGCTACATCGCGCGGATCGGCGTGACCCGGGCCGAGCGCGGCGCGGTTGCGTCGAACGGGCGCGAGCCGGGCGCATCGGGCGGCCTTGGCAATTGGGGCGGCGCGGTCAGCGTCGCGTTGCCATCAGGCAAGCGCCAGCTGCGCGGCCTGATCGTCACCACGCTGACCGTCGAGCTGGTCAGCCGCGCGGACGACAAAATCGTGTGGCGCGGTAGCGCGTTGACCGCACAAGCCGCCGGCACGCGCGCCGATGTGCCCGCAACGCTCGCCGGCAAGCTCGCCCCGGCGATCATCCGCGCGTTCCCGCAGACCCTCGCCGAACCGTTGTCGATCCCCTAAAGCGCCGGAATGACTCCCGCCGCGCGCACGCGCACTGCCATCGAACTGCTCGACACGATCATCGCCGCCGCGCGCGACGGGGGGGCGTCGGCGGACGTGCTGATCGCACGCGAACTCGCGGCGCGCCGCTATGCCGGGTCGAAGGACCGCCGCGCAATCCGTGCCCTCGTCTATGACGCGATCCGGCTGTGCGGCGAGATTCCGGCGAGTGGCCGTGCGGCGCTGCGCGCGCTCGCCGCGCGCGACCCCGATCTCGCCGCGACCTTCGATGGCTCCCCCTATGGCCCTGCGCCGATCGCTCCGGATGAGGCTGCCGCCGTTCCCGGCACCGCCCCCGTCTGGCTGATCGATGCGCTCGCCGCGTCGGGCGTGGACGGCGAGCAGGCGGCGGCCCTGCTCGACCGCGCGCCGCTCGACCTGCGCGTCAACCCGTTGCGGGCCGACCGCGACCAGCTCGCCACCGCCTTCCCCGATTCCACGCCGATCCCCGGCTTCGATCTCGCGCTGCGCCTGTCCGCCGACACGCAGGTGGACAAGAGCGACGCCTATGACGCGGGCTGGTTCGAGGTGCAGGATGCGGGCAGTCAGGCCGTGACGCTCGCCGCTGCCGCCGCCCCGGGCATGCGCGTGGTCGATTTGTGCGCGGGCGGGGGCGGCAAGACCCTCGCCCTAGCCGCCGCAATGGCGGGGCAGGGGACGATCCTCGCCAGCGACAGCGACCGCGCACGCCTCTCGCGTCTAGCTCCACGTGCGCAGCGGGCCGGGGTGGAGATCGTCGAAACCCGCCTGCTCAACCCCAACCGGGAGGCGGAGGCGTTGGCCGACTGGGCCGAGCGCGCGGACGTCGTGCTGATCGACGCGCCCTGTTCGGGCACCGGCACATGGCGCCGCAACCCGGAGGCGCGCTGGCGGCTCACCCCCGCGCGGCTCGCCCGGCTGGTCGAGACACAGGCCCGGTTGCTCGATGTCGGCGCGGCGCTGGTCCGCCCCGGCGGCGCGCTGATCCATATCGTCTGCTCGTTGCTCGATGCGGAAGGGGCGGATCAGGTCGCGGCCTTCCTCGCGCGCAATCCCGCCTTCCGCGCGGAGCCGCTTGCGCTCCCGCTCGGCACGCCGCATGGATCGGGCATGCGCCTCACCCCGCTCCGCGATGCGACCGACGGCTTTTTTGTCGCGCGGCTGGTGCGCGCATGATAGCCTTGTCCATTCCACGTCCGGAGACTGTCATGCGTATCTCGCTCGTGTCGGCCGCCGCAGCACTCGCGCTGCTCAGCGTTTCGACCTCGCTCAATGCCCAGCGGGCTGACGACCAGATCGACGCCCGCTCGGTCGCTTTGCTCGATCGCGGCAAGGCGGCGCGCGCCGCCGGTGACCTCGACACCGCCAACGGCCTGATCGAAAGCGCGCTCGCCGTCGATCCGCGCAACCGCGCCGGCTATCTGGTGCTCGCCGAAATCGCCCGCGCGCAGGGCCTGCCGGGAAAGGCGATCCGCTTCTACCGCGAGGCGCTCACGCTCGAGCCGAATGATCAGGCCGCACTGCGTGGGCAGGGCGAGGCGATGGTGCAGAAGGGCGCGGTCGAACGCGCCCGGGAAAATCTCGCTCGGCTGAAGACGCTGTGCGGCAATTGCGCCGACGCGACCCAGCTGGCGGCGGCGATTGCCAAGGGCCCGCCCGCGACCGCCACCGCGCAGGTGGTGCCGGCAGCCAAGACGGACGAGAAGAAGAACTAATCCCGCCCTGATTGCGCGCCTGTGGAGGGCATTGCGACGGCGCCGGTCGTTCGCGGCGCAGCATAGCTCAGGTCGCCATGTCGGCTGGAAGGGTTGTGTACCTTGGATGGTCTGCCTTCGGCGCGCATGCGCCGGTCCGCCTCGGTCCAGTCGGGCGCCACTGCATCATCCTGTTCCCAGTGCACGATGCTTGCCTCGTCGCACCAGATCATCAGCTTTGGCATTGCCTTCAGATGCGCTCCGCTCGTCATATAGCGTCGCATGGCGGCCTGATCTCGCCAGAGCGTCATCGTCCAGAAAGTGCGTTCGTCATCCGGGAGCAGCGATCCCGCCAGAAACCCCTCCGCAGCCCTGACCTGGGCGCGCGTGCGCAACGCCGCGATTGCGAAGCCGGGCATGAAGCGCCACGATCGAATGCGCAGTCGGCTGACGCTCACGAAAACCATATCGCCTCCGGGGAAGCCGAGTCCATGCCCGATCCGGTTCAGGCTTCACTCCCGGGAGCATCGTCCTCTTAGGACAAAGCCCGCGCCAGCGCGACAAACTCCGCCACACTCACCGTCTCGGCGCGCCGCGTTGTCCGAATGCCGCGGCGGTCAGGCGCTCCAGCACCTTGAACTTCACCCCCGGCGGCTCGTCCGTCGGCACGATATGTACCACCGCTGACATCACCTTGGGCGGCGGGGTGAACGCGCTGCGGTGGACCGGCATCGCGATCCGCGCGCTGCTGCGCCACTGCGCCAGCACCGCGAGGCGGCCATAATGATCGCTGTCGGTGGTCGCGACGATGCGCTCGGCGACTTCCTTCTGGAACATCAGCGTCAGGCTCGCCCACCACGGCTCCCACTCCGCCGACAGCCAGCCGACCAGCAACGCCGTGCCGACATTGTACGGCAGGTTCGACGCGATATGCGGCTTGCCGGAAAACAGCGCCGGGGCATCCACCTCCAGCGCATCGCCCTCGATCAGCTTGAGCTGCCCCGGAAACGCCTCGCCCAGTTCCTCCAGCGCGGGGATACAGCGCCGGTCACGCTCAACCGCCGTCACCTGTGCGCCTGCCCCCAGCAGTGCGCGCGTGAGGCCGCCGGGGCCCGGGCCGACCTCGAACACCTCGGCACCCTTGAGATCGCCCGGCAACCGCGCGATCCGGTCGAGCAGTTGCGAATCGAACAGGAAATTCTGGCCCAACGCCTTGCTGGCGGAGAGCCCGTGTTTCGCAATCACTTCACGCAGCGGCGGCAGCTTGGTCACGCGGTCGCGGCCTGCTCTGCATCATAGATAGCGCGATGCGCGGCTGCCTGTGCCGCCATGCGGATCGCCGCGATCATCGCACCGGGCTCGGCCATGTCCTTGCCGGCAATGCCGAACGCGGTGCCGTGATCGGGTGAAGTCCGCACGATCGGCAGGCCCAAGGTCAGATTGACCCCCTCGTCAAAATGCAGCGTCTTGAGCGGGATCAGCGCCTGATCGTGATAGAGGCAGATCGCGGCGTCATAGGTCGCCCGCGCCCGTGCATGAAACATCGTGTCGCCTGCAAATGGCCCGGTTGCATCGATGCCTTCAGCGCGGAGCTGTTCGATCGCGGGGATCAACAGGTCGATCTCCTCACGCCCGATCGCGCCGCCTTCGCCCGCATGCGGGTTCAGCCCGGCAAAGGCGAGCCGCGGCGCGCTGATCCCGAAATTGCGGGCCAGCCCCCGCGCGGTCGCCCGTGCCTTGGCCAGGATCAGGGGAATCGTGAGGGTCGGTGCGACTTCGGCCAGCGCGATATGCGTCGTCACCGGCACCACGCGCAACGTCGGCCCGGCGAGCATCATCACGGCATTTTCGGGCGCAACGCCACAGCGTTCGGCAACGAACTCGGTCTGCCCCGGATGGGTAAAGCCGATCGCATAAAGCTGCGCCTTGGACACCGGGCCGGTCACGACGCCCCCCGCCGCGCCCGACCGGGCAAGGCCCGTGGCGAGCTCCAGGCTGCTGAGCGCACAGCGCGCGCCCGCGACATCGGGAACCCCCGGATTGACGCTTGCCGAGCAATCGACCGCCAGCACCGGCAGCGCACCGTCAAACGCGCCCAGTGCCTCGTCGGGGCTGCCGATCCGCGCCATCGGGCCGTCCCACACCGCCGCAATAGCGCCGGGTTCGCCGACCGCGAAAAACGGCGCGAGCGCATGAAGTTCGCGGTTGCGCCACGCCTTGCCGATAATCTCCGGACCGACCCCGGCGGGATCGCCCATCGCAACCGCAAGCGGGCGCAGCGCGCCGCTCACGGCTCAGCGATACTCGATGATTGCGTCGCGGCGCAGATCTTTGAGCAGGCGCTGGGCACGCAAATTGGTACGGCGCTCTTCCAGCCCGTCGCGGATCTGGTCGGGCGACGGTGCGGCGGCGGTCTTGGGGTCATCACGCCCGCACAGCACCAGCGCGCGGATGCCATCGGTCGGCGATCCGAATGGCGGCGTCGCCTGTCCGACCTGCAGCCCGAGGATCAGGTCCTGCAACTGCGGCGGCAGGTCGCGTGCGACCACCGAATCATTGTCAATCACATCGGCGCCCAGCGTTTCAGCGGCCTTGCCAACCGCGCCGCAGCCATTGGTTGCCTTCAGCACCGCGGCGAATTCGGCGACTTTGGCGGTGGCCTGGGCCTGGGTGATGCCGGCCGGGAATTTGACCGTCAGCTGGCGCAGGCTCAGCTTCGCGTCGCGCGGATCGGGCATCCCGACCTGGCGCTTGTCGACCAGATACAGGATCGAAAACCCGCCCGGCACTTCGATCGGGCCGGCAACCTGACCGACCTGCATCTGCTGCGCCGCCTGCGACAGCGATGCGGGCAGCATTTCGGCACGGACCCAGCCCAGGTCGCCGCCGGTCGATTTGGTCGTCGCGTCGGAATATTGCGCGAAATACTCGAATGGACGACCCTGCTGCATCTGCTGGATCATCTGCTGCATCGCCTGGAACACTTCGCCCGCGCGTTCCGGCGTCGCCTGGATGTAGATTTCGCGCAGGTGATATTCGTTGGTGCCCTTGGCGGCTTCGATCGACTGAATGATCTGATCGATCTCATACTGGCCGACGTTGATGAACGGGCCGACGCTGCGGCGGATCACCGCCTGCCACGCCAGCTCACCCTCGATCTGGCGGCGGAACGAGCGCTCTGACGAGCCGACTTCCGTCAGCCAGGCGCGCATCTGATCGGGCGAGCGCCCGTAGCGGCGCGCGATGCCGGCAAAGCTGCGCTCGATCTGCTCGGCGGGGATCGACACACTTTCCGACTTGGCATGCTGAATCTGGATGGTCTCGTCGATCAACAGGCGCAGCACCTGCATGCGCAGCTGGTCTGTCTCCGCCTCGGACAGCTTCCACTGGTTGAGTGCGATCGCCAGATTGACACGATGATCGACATCGGTGCGGGTGAGCACATAGCCGTTCACGATCGCCGTAGGCTTGCGCACATTGGGATCGGCCTTGCTGAACAGCTGCAGATTTTCTGGCAGGTTGAGGTTCGCCGTGGACGGCACCGCCGCGTCATCCACGGTCTGCGCCGCAATGGCGGCGCTGCCCGCAATACCCAGAACAAGGGCCGTAAAGCGGCCGAAACGCGCGACTTTCGAAGTCATTTTCACCTGTGCCTGAAACCTGTCCGAACCATGCATCGGGGTCGTGTAATCGCCAATTGTGCCTGAACTGGGGCTTACGGCCTGTAACCTGTCGCCGCAATGGTCATGATTGGGTGCATCCTAATCCTCCCCCGCCAGGGGGAGGTGGCGCCGAAGGCGACGGAAGGACGGCTGCGCCTTCTCGCACGTCGTGCTTCCTCCCCCTCCCTCAGCTACGCTGACACCTACCCCTGGCGGGGGAGGATTATTCTGAACTCAACGCCCCAGATTCTTCAGCGCCAGCGTGAACAGATAGGAATTGCCCCGCCGCGCATCGCCCGTGGTCTGGTAATCGCGCTTCCAGGTCAGGCCGATGCGGATGCAGTCATCTTCATATTCGACGCCCAGCCGGTGCCGCACCGGCTCGAATCCGTCGGCCAGCGAGGTCGGATCTTCCTCGCCATCGGTCAGGTCGACGACTGCCGACCCGAAGGCCGACCAGAAGCGGGAAATCTGCACGCGCGCGCCGATTCGCGCTTCCTCCCGGTCCTGCAGATCCTCCAGCGCAAAGGGGATGTTGCGGTTGAGCCGCAGATAGCCGAGCGTCACGAACGTCGTGCGCGATCCGACCGTGGCGTCGATTTCGTTGCGGCGCACCGCGAAATTGTCCTTGTCCACGCGATACCGATGCGTGACCGACAGGAAGTCGCGGTACCGCACCACCGTCCGCCCGACGATGTCCGACAATCGGTCGTCCAACCCGGTCCCGTCCGGCAGGATCGAGGCGCGCGAATTGAGGCGATAGCTCTGCCCGACATTCGCCTCGACCGAAATGCCGGGCAGATACAGCGCATAATCGACGCCAAAGGTAAACCGCGTCGAATCCTCGAACCGGTCGTAACCGGGAAAGCGGTTGAGCGCGAAGAGGTTCGAATCCTCCAGATCGACCGAGCGCGCGTCTTCGTTCGGCACATCGATATTCTCGACGCGCGGCGCGGCGACAATCTGGAAGCGCGGCGTGATCCGCTGCATCCCACCGAACGCGTCGCCGATCAGCGGCCATTTGATGTCGAGCGCCAGCGCACCGATCGCGCGCCCGCGAAATCCTTCAAGCCCGCGATAGCTGACCACGCTGGTGGCGGCGGTCTGTTGCGTGTTGTAAACATCGCCGCGGGCATAGGCGGTCAGCGTGACCTCCTGCCCCCACGCCGTCAGCTTGCGCAGGTCATAGCGCAGCGAGGTAAAGGCGCGCTGCGTATCCTGCCCCGCGCTGCGCCCGATCGCCAGGCTGTTGGCCTGCAGTTCGAACCGCCCGCCGGGGATCAGATCCTGGCCGAAGCGCAGCCGATAGTCGATTTCGGGCAGCGCCACCGCCTGCAGGCCCTGGCTCTCGGTCGGGCGCAACGTCTGGACGAACCAGCCATTGATCGAAAAATAGGAATCGCGATCGATCCGCTCGACCCGCAGATTGTTGCGCAGCCGGTCGTCGCTCGAAATATCGTAGCGGCGCAGGAAGGTGCGGTCGCTCGCCAGCCGGACCGATCCGCTGGTGCTCCAGTTTTCGTCGAACTGATAACGGCCGACCGCGTCGATATAGCCGCGAAATGCATTCTCGCTCGACACGCCGGGGGTGGGCGAAATGAAATCGTCGCTGCGGCGGCTATAGGTGCCATAGCCGGTGACGCTGAACGCGCCCTTGTCCAGCAAATGGCGATATTGCGCCTGCAGCATCGGCAGCGCACCGGTGAACAGGCGCGGCGTGACGGTCAGGTCGCGATTGGGCGCCAGACTGAAATAATAGGGCAGCGCGACCTCGAACCCGTTGACCGCGTCATAGCGCAGCTCGGGCGCAAGCAGACCGCTGGCATTGCCGTCGCCCACCGAATGCGAAAACACCGGCAGCGGCAGGCTGGCAATGCCGAACAGCGACACGCGCGCGCCGGTATAGCGGATGCGTTGCGTTGCGGGATCATAGACGACGCGGACCGCGGTGATTTTCCACGACGGTTCCTTGGGACAATTGCCCGAATCGACCACGGCGCAGGGGGTATAGGCCGCGCGATCGACCCGGATCACGCCGCCAGCCTCACGCGTCCCGCGCTCCGCCGCGATGCGCCCGCCCTGTTCCAGCACGACGAGCATATTCTCGATCACGCCGTCTTTCAGCGAATCGGTCAGCTCGATCCGGTCGCCATAGGCGGTGTCGCCCTCGGGATTGGTGACGGCGATATTGCCGTTCGCCACCACCTGACCGGTCTTGCGGTTCCACACCACCTTGTCGGCGCGCAGCCGGTTGCCCTCACGGAACAGGCGCACATCGCCGCTGACCGTGACGACGTCGGCGTTCGAATCATATTCGGCGAGATCGGCGGAAAACTGGATATCGCTGGGATCGGCGGGCAGCGCGGTTTCCGACGGCGGCGGCGGTTCGACCGCGCGGTCCTGAAGGTCCTGAACACCAGTCGCGCTGGCCCCCGGGACCAGACACAGGGCCAGCGGGACGACCCCGGCGAGCAACAGAGCCTTGCGCGTCACGTTTCTCGAAAACCCCTTTGAACCAACTCTCGCCCCGCGCAGGGCCGAAGCAGCCCTATCGCACCGCACGGCCCGCTTCGCAATCGCCCGGCGTTGCCCCGGTGGGGTGCCGCGCCTAGATACAACTGAATCGCGGCCCATCCGAACCGCTAACGCCCACAGGAACAGGAAGCTTCATGCAGGTCATTTTTTCCGCCACCCGCCCCACCGATGCGGCCGTGCTCGCGCTCCCGGTCGAAAAGGACGGGCTGGATCGCATGCCCGCCGGCACGCTCGACGACGCGACGCTGGCGCTGGTGCGCGGTGCCGCGCGTGCGGGCCGGTTCGAGGGTGAGGCGGGAAGCGTCGCCGAAATCTTCGTCCCTGGCGACGAGGCGGCGAACCGCATCCTGCTGCTCGGCGTCGGTTCGGGCAGCGAGGCCGATTATGAACGCGCCGGTGGATCGCTGACCGCGCGCTTCCTGACCTCGGGCGTGACCGGCGTCACGGTCGATTTCGCTGCCCTTGGCGGCGCTCCAACCGCGCGCGCCGTCGCGCGCTTCGCCGCGGCCGCGGTGCAGCGCAGCTGGCGGCACGATGTCTATCGCACCAAGCTCAGCGACAAGCAGAAGCCGACGCTGGACACCCTCACGCTCGCCAACGCCCCCGCCGACAGCGAGTCGAGCTGGGCGAGCCTCGACGCGGTGACCAAGGGGATGGAGCTGACCCGCACGCTCGTGTCGGAGCCGCCAAACATCATCTACCCGGAAAGCTTCGTCGAGCGTTGCCGCCACCTTGCGGAGCTCGGCATCGAAATCACCGTGCTCGACCGCACCGACATGGAAAAGCTCGGCATGGGTGCGCTGCTCGGCGTCGCACAGGGTTCGCGCCGTGAAGCGCGCCTGCTCGCGATGCGCTGGAACGGCAAGGGTACCGGTGACGTCGATGTCGCGCTGGTCGGCAAGGGCGTGACCTTCGACACCGGCGGCATCTCGATCAAGCCCGCCGCCGGCATGGAAGACATGAAGTGGGACATGGGCGGCGCAGGTGCCGTCGCCGGCGCGATGAAGGCGCTCGCGCTGCGCAAGGCCAAGGCGAATGTCATCGGCGTGTGCGGCCTGGTCGAGAACATGCCCGACGGCAACGCCCAGCGTCCGGGTGACGTCGTCACCTCGATGTCGGGCCAGACGATCGAAGTCATCAACACCGACGCCGAGGGCCGCCTCGTCCTGTGCGACGCGGTCACCTGGGTCCAGCGCACGCATGGTCCCAAGACCATCGTCGATCTCGCTACCCTGACCGGCGCGATGATCATCGCATTGGGCAGCGAGCATGGCGGCCTGTTCGCCAATGACGATGGCCTGGCCGAAGAGCTGCTCTCGGCCGGCCGCGCGACCGGCGACCAGCTGTGGCGCTTCCCGCTCGGCGAGGCGTACAACAAGCTGATCGACAGCCCGATCGCCGACATGAAGAATGTCGGCCCGCGCGGCGCCGGATCGATCACCGCGGCGCAGTTTATCCAGCGCTTCGTCGACCCCGGCGTGCGCTGGGCGCATCTCGACATCGCCGGCATGGTCTGGGCCGACAAGCCCGGCCCCAACTATGACAAGGGCGCAACCGGCTACGGCGTGCGCCTGCTCGACCGCTATATCCGCGACAATTTCGAGCGCTGATCGGGCCATGCAGGTCGATTTCTACCACCTCACCGCGACCCCGCTGGAGCGCGCGCTCCCGCAGATCGCGGCCAAGGTGGTGGAAACCGGCCAGCGCCTGCTGATCGTCTCCGCCGACGCCGAACAGCGTCGCCGGATCGACCAGCTGCTGTGGACCTTCCGCCCCGACAGCTTCCTGCCGCACGCCCAGGCCGGGGCAGGGGATGACAGCCTCCAGCCCGTCCTGATCGGCGAAGCGGTCGCGCCCGGCAACGGCGCGCGCCACGTCGCGCTGATCGACGGCGAATGGCGCGACGAAGCCCTGACCTTCGACCGCGCGTTCCACTTTTTCGGCGAAGACAGCATCGGCGCGGCGCGGATCGCGTGGAAGACCCTCGCCGACCGCGACGGTGTCGAGCGCCGCTACTGGAAACAGGACGAAACCGGCCGCTGGGCGCAGGCGGCGTAGCGGGCCGATCCACCGCCCCCTTGCCACCACGCCCGCACCCGACTAGAGGCGCGCGCAATCCCATCCCCCATATGACAGGAGCCGCATGGCCATGGCCGTGACCCGTACCTTTTCGATCATCAAGCCCGATGCCACCCGCCGCAACCTGACCGGCGCGGTCACCAAGATGCTTGAGGAAGCCGGCCTGCGCGTCGTCGCCAGCAAGCGCATCCACATGACCCGCGAGCAGGCCGAAGGCTTCTACGCGGTGCACAAAGAGCGCCCCTTCTTCGGTGAGTTGGTCGAATTCATGATCTCCGGCCCGGTCGTCGTGCAGGTGCTCGAGGGCGAGAACGCGATGCAGCGCAACCGCGACATCATGGGCGCGACCAACCCGGCAAACGCCGAGCCGGGCACGATCCGCGCCGAGCTCGCCGAATCGATCGAAGCCAACACCGTCCACGGTTCGGACAGCGACGAGAATGCGGCGATCGAAATCGCCTATTTCTTCAAGCCGGAAGAAATTGTCGGCTGATCGATCCGATCACCTGACCAGAACGAAGCGGGCCGGGGGCAACTCCGGCCCGTTTTGCGTTTGAGGGTATCAAATCCTCCCCCGCTAGGGGGAGGTGGCGCCGAAGGCGACGGAGGGGGAGGACGGGAGTGACTAGACCATCGTGCTTCCTCCCCCTCCGTCAGCTGCGCTGACACCTCCCCCTGGCGGGGGAGGATTGAAGGACTCAATGCCACACCGCCGACAGCGGATAGAGCGCGATCAGCCAGATCAGGCACGCCATCACCACCCGCCGGTCGCGCGTCAGCACCGCCATCAGGCTGACCGGGAAGAACGAGAAGGTGATAATCACGCTGCGCAAGTCGAGATTGAGGTCGACCAGCGCATAGGCAGTCCCGACCAGCACCACATTGCACAGCAACACCGCGCCAATCACTGTGCGGCGATACCGGTCGAAATGCCCGTCGAGATCGCTGTCCGCGTCAATCGTGTCGGGGAACACCAGTGACGCCGCGACGAAATAGACCGCGGTCACCAGAAACCCGCCGAACATCACCGGCCAGCTCAGCGGCAGTTGCTCGCGCATCGCCCAGCCATACATCCAGAATGTCACGACATCGCACGACACGAACAGCCCGAGCAGCCCGGTCGACCACCCGATCCCGCTCAGCCCGCGCCGCTTGATCGCCCGCGTCAGCCCGCCCAATCCCTCGGCGAGCGACAGGCCAAGCATCAGCCCGAACAGCGAAAAGATGAACTCGAACCCGCTCACATCATGTCCCCCGATCCAAATTCCTCCCCCAGCGCGCTGGGGGAGGGGGACCGCCCGCGTAGCGGGTGGTGGAGGGGCCGCTGCGCGCAGACGCAGCGGTGTCGCGTGAGGCAACGTGTCCGCGCTGTGACGCGGCCCCTCCACCACCGCCTGCGGCGGCGGCCCCCCTCATCGAGACAAGCTGAGGGAGGAATATGCAACCGCTTAGCGCCCCGGCAGCGTGATCGTCGCGCACAGCCCGCCGCCGTCGCGGTTCGCCAGCGTGACATCGCCCCCTGCCTCGCGCACGATTGCGCGCGCCAGCGTCAGGCCGAGGCCCACGCCACCGGTGGTGCGGTTGCGTGAGGGGTCGAGCCGGGTGAACGGATCGAACACCGCCGCAATCTGCTCGGCTGGAATGCCCGGGCCGCGATCGGCGACCTCGATCCGCACGCCGCCCGCATCCTGGATCAAGGTCACTTCGGCCGCGCCGGCATACTTGATCGCATTCTCGATCAGATTGCGCAGCGCGCGCCGCATCAGCGACGGGCGGATGCGCCGGATCAGGCGATGGCCATTCTCATACTCGACCGCCGCGCCCAGATCGCGGAAATCATCGACCACCGCATCGATCAGCGCCGACAGATCGGTCTCGGTAAGCGGCTCGCTCGGTCGACCCAGCCGCGCCAGCGACAATATGTCGTCGAGCGTGCGGTTCATCTCGTCGATCGTGTCGGCCATGCGCGCGCGGTCTTCGTCATCCTCGACCGATTCGATCCGTACGCGCAGCGCAGCGAGCGGCGTGCGCAAGTCGTGCCCGATTGCGCCGAGCATCTGGTCTTTCTCGTCAAGCATCGCGGTCACGCGGCTGCGCATCAGATTATGCGCGGCGATCACCGCGCGCACATCACCCGGCCCGCGCTCCTCGATCGGCGCGGGCGCAGCACCCGGGCTGAACCCGCGCGCCGCATCGGCGAGCGAGCGCAACGGCCGGTTGACGCGCGCGCCGACCCACAGCACCGGCACCAGCACCACTCCATAGATGATCAGCGTCTGCAGGATCAGCCGCCAGATGATGTCGCCATCGCTGCGTGGCCATGCCGATGTCAGCACCAGCCAGCCCTTGCCGGGCAGTTCGACCGCGACCATCAGCTCGCCGCCCAGCCGCTTCATGCGCTCGGCACGCAACGCGTTCATCCGGGCGAAACGCGGGTCGGTCGGAGACAATTTGCGCACGCCCGTAACGATGCGCCCCACCGGGATCCCGGCCTCGGCGAGGGAGGTGCGGATGCCTTGCTCGACTTCAGGATTGTTGCGCAACCCCGGCGGGATTGGATTGGTGGGTTCCAGCCGCAACCGCGCCTTGCGCTGCTCCGGTGGGTCGCGAAACCGGCCGTCGCGGATACGCTCGGCCGCATCGACCACGCGGGTGACCGCCGGCGCAGTGACTTGTTCGAAGCGCAGCGAGCGCCGCTCGCGCAGGATCAGGGCGAAATTGATCGCCTGCGCCACGAATAGCGCCAGCGCGACCAGCAACGCGATCTGCCCGGTCAGGCTGCTCGGCACCAGCCGCTTGAGGAACGAGGGCGCGCTCACAGCTTGGTGACGTCGCTCGCGAGCGTGTAGCCGCCGCCCCACACGGTCTTGATCAGCGTCGGGTTCTTGGCATCCGGCTCGATCTTCTTGCGCAACCGGCTGACCTGATTGTCGATCGCGCGGTCGAACGCCGCTGCCTCGCGCCCCTGCGTCAGGTCGAGCAGCTGGTCGCGCGTCAGCACCGCGCGCGGCCGCATGACGAGCGCGAGCAGCAGGTTATACTCGCCGGTCGACAGCGGCACCGACACGCCCTCGCGATCGACCAGTGCGCGCTCGCCGGTCTTGAGCACCCATCCGGAAAAGGCATAGCTGCCGCTATCCGGCGCAGACAGGCGCGTCCCGCCCGCCTGCATCCGCCGCAGCACCACCTTGATCCGCGCCGCCAGCTCGCGCGGGGAAAAGGGCTTCACGACATAATCGTCGGCGCCCATCTCCAGCCCCACGATCCGGTCGGTCTCCTCGCTCTTGGCGGTCAGCAGGATCACCGGCACTTCGCTGGTCGCGCGGATATGCCGGCACAGGCTCAGCCCATCCTCGCCCGGCATCATGATGTCGAGCACGACGAGATCGATCGAATAGGCAGACAGCCGCGTCCGTGCCGCTTCCGCATCGGCGACCTGCGTCACGCGGAACCCCTGCTTGGTCAGATATTGCGCCAGCGGCTCGCGGATCGAACGCTCGTCATCGACGAGCAGCAAATGCGGGGTCTCATTGGTCATCTCGTTGGAGTTAGCAGATTCCGTCCGCTCGGGAAGTGCCGGGCGGGCGCGGAGGAGGTCGCGAATCCCGCCCGGCATCGCCGTCACGCGCCCGGGGGGGCGGGCGGTGGCGGCGGTGTGTTTCCGCGACGCTCGCGCATTTTCTTCATGGCGTCGCGCGCCTTGTCGCGCTGTGCCTGCATCTCGGTCGCGTCGATCTTGCCGTCTTTATTGGTGTCGAGCTTGGCGAAGCGCTGGGCCGACATCGCGTCGAACTCGGCCTTGCTGATCGCGCCGTCACCATTGGTGTCGGCCTTCTTCATCGCCATCGCGGGGCCACCCGGGCCGCCGGGACCGCGACCTTCACCGCCGCGCTTCCACTTGCCCTTGCCCATGCCCTTGCGGCCTTCGCCCGCCTCGACCGTGCCGTCCTTGTCGGCATCCATCCGGGCAAAGCGGGCCTCGACCATCGCGCGGTTTTCCGCCTTGCTGATCAGGCCGTCGCCATTGGTGTCGACGCGCGCCATCATCCGCTCGCCCATGCCGCCACCGCCACGCCGTGCGCCGGGCACGAAGTCCTGCAGCTCGCCGCCCTTCTTCTCGGCCATCGCAGCGCGGGCGGCATCCATGCCGGCCTTGCGCTCGTCGGCGCTCAGCTGGCCGTCCTTGTTGGTGTCGAGCCGGTCGAACCGCGCATCGGCGCGGGCGAGCATCTCGGCCTTCGAAACCGGTTGCTTGGGCGCAGTCGGGGCTTCGCTCTGCATTGCGATTGCGGTGCCAGCGGCCAGCATCGCGCCGATCGCGGCCGTGGTGAGAAATTTCTTCATACGGGCTCCTGTCACGCGGCAGGGGGCGCCGCAGTGATGCCCTTCTGAACCCCGCCTGTCGCACGTGTTTGTCAGCGGGTGGGGAAAGTGTCGCAAATTGTGTCGGTCACCGTTCCTCCCCCAGCTTGCTGGGGGAGGAATTGACTCACCCGAATATCGCCACGCCCTGCGTCCCCTCGGCCACCAGCGTCCCGTCCGCAGCCCACATCCGCATCGTCTGGCTCGAATAGCCGCCACGCGCGCTGTCGGTCTCCGCCTCCAGCAACCACCAGCCATCGGTGGTGACCGGGGCAGGCTGGAGGATATTCACCTGCCACGTCAGCGACGACAGCGGGGTCATCTTGGCGAACAGCTTGAACGCCGCGGGCGGCAGCGCGTCGCCCAGCGCCATCAGCTCGACCTCCGGGTCCAGCCCCGCCCGGTCGATCAGCCGCCCCCAGCGCAGCCACTCGGTCGGCCCGGCCTCTGCCTTCAGGTCGAAGAAGTTGAAATTGCCGGTGAAGAACTCCTTGGGCCCGGTGTAGAGTTCGGCGTCTGCAGGCGGCGGCGCATGCTCCGCCCGCACCGTCCCGTCATGGTCGATCGCCGACTCCAGCCGGCTCATGAACACGAAATTGGTGCGCAGCCCCAGTCCCGCCTCGCTCACGATGTCCGCCTGGATAAACGCCGCGTTGCGCCCGCGCCGCAGCTTGGTCGCGGTCACCGTCACCGGCCCGGAGAGCGGCCCGACAAACGCCACCTGTGCCGACCGCAGCGGCGGCAGGTCCGGCTCGACCTGCTTCGCCGCCGCCAGCGCGAGCGCGGAGGACAGCCCGCCATAAGCGGTGCGCCCCTGCAGCCAGTTGGCCGGAATTTCGGTCGTAAAGCCGCTCTCGGTCGGCACCGCGTCGGCCAGCAATTGCGGAAGCGAAGTCATGCCGGGGTCTTCTCCACATAGAGGTCGCGCAATTCGCGCTTCAGCACCTTGCCGATCGCGCTGCGCGGCAGTTCGTCGATCGCGATCAGGTCGGCCAGCCGCTGGGTCTTGCCAAGGCCAGCATTGACCGCCGCCAGAATCTCCGCCGCCGGGGTCGTATCGCCGGGGACATAGAATCCCACCGGCGTCTCCCCCCATTGCGCCGACGGCACGCCTACCACCGCGCAATCGCGCACGCCCGGATGCTGGCGCAACTCCGCCTCCAGATCGCTCGGATAGATGTTGAACCCGCCCGAGATGATCAGGTCCTTCTTGCGGTCCATCAGGATCAGGAACCCGTCTTCATCGAACCGCCCGACATCGCCATGGCGGATGAAGCGATTGCCATCCGCATCGAACCACTCCGCCTCCGACGTCGCCTGTTTGCGCCCGTGATAGCCCGACATCATCGCACCGCTGCGCCCGACGACCTCGCCCATCGCGCCCTGCGCGACCTCGCGGCCGTCGTCGTCGATCAGGCGGATGTCATGCCCCGGCGCGGGCTGGCCGACCGTGTGCAGCTTGTCGGGGTGCGCAGTTGCATTGAGGATGCAGGTGCCACCCCCCTCGGTCATCCCGTAATATTCGACCAGCAACCCCGGCCAGCGCGCCACCACATCGGCCTTGAGCGCCGCCGAAAACGGTGCGCTGGTGCAGGTCTTCAACCGAAAGCTGGACAGGTCGAACGCATCGAAGTCCGCCAGCGCCATGATCCGCTGATATTGCACCGGCACCAGCATCGCATGCGTGGCCCTATGCCGCTCCGCCGCCTCCACAAACCCGCGCGCATCGAACTTGCCCAGCAGCACCGCCGTCCCGCCCCAGGCGAGCGTCGGGATGAAGCTGACCAGGGTCGTGTTCGAATAGAGCGGTGTCGCGATCATCGTCACCGCCTCGGCAAAGCCCGCCGCATCGCCCCGCGCGACATGCGCCCAGCGCATCGCATGCGGCTGGACGATCCCCTTGGGCGTTCCGGTCGTGCCGCTCGAATAGATGATGTTGAACGGATCCTCAGGGCCCAGGTCGACCGGGGAGGGCGCACCCGCGCCCGCGACCCACGCATCCACTGCTTCAGGGTCAAGCATCACCCGCTGCGCCGCCACGGCGCGGTCACCCAATGTCGCCGCAGCATCGGCATCAATGAACACCACGCCAGCGCCGCTGTCCGCGATCATCGCCGCCATCTGGTCGCCGGTCGAGGACGGCGCAATCGGCGCCGGTGCCCCGCCCGCCCGGATCGCACCCAGAAAGATCGCGGCATAGTCGACGCTCATCGCCCCGATAATCGCGACCGCCTGTCCGCGCACCAGCCCATCGCGCTGCAACGCCGCCGCAATCGCGTCCATCCGCGCATCGAGCTGCGCATAGGTGAGCGCAGCATCGCCATGCACCACCGCCAGCTTGTCGCCACGCTCACGCGCATGGGCGGCAATCAGCTCGGGGATGGTGCCGAACGGCCCGGCCAGGATTTCTGCTGCTGACTGCATCCCCACTCCTCGATTCGGATCAACTGCTATGCGAAACCGCCATTGGCTGCCATACGCGATCTTCGAAAAATGATGAGGAGAGGTTGATGCTGTTCTACGATTCGGCGATGCCCGCCCCCAATCCCCGCCGCGTCCGCATCTTTGCCGCGGAAAAGGGGATCATCCTGCCGACCCAGGATGTGTCGATCATGAAGGGCGAGCACAAGCGCGAGGATTTCAAGGCCGTAAACCCGCTCGGCCAGACGCCCGCGCTCAAGCTCGACGACGGAACCTGCCTCTCCGAAAGCGTCGCAATCTGCCGCTATCTCGAAGCCCTGCACCCGGAGCCGCCCTTGTTCGGCAGCACCCCGACCGAAATCGCCCAGGTCGAAATGTGGAGCCGCCGCGTCGAGCTGCGGCTGATGGTCCCGACCGGCATGATCTGGGTCCACACCCACCCCTTCACAGCGCGCGTCGTGCCGCACCAGTATAAGGAGTTCGGCGAGAGCAACCGCACGCTCGTCGCCCGCGCCCATGCCTTGTTCGACGAAGCGCTCGGCGAAACCCCCTATGTCGCGGGCGAACGCTATACGATGGCCGATATCCTGCTGCTCACCACGATCGATTTCGGCACGTTCATCGGCCTGACGATTGCCGAGGAGCATGTGCGCCTCAACGACTGGCACCGGCGCGTCACCGCGCGCCCGAGCGCTGCGGCATGACGATGGAGGGCATGGCCGCGATCGTCACCGGCGGCGGCACCGGGATCGGCGCAGCGGTGGTCCGGCGCCTCGCCGCGCGCGGCGTGCGCTGCGTCATCAACTACGCCAATAGCCGCGACGCGGCGGAGGCGCTGGCGGTGGAGCTCGGCAACGGATCGATCGCGGTCCAGGCCGACATCGCCGACGACGCCCAGTGCCGCGCACTCGCCGCCGCGGCGACGCAGGCGTTCGGCCGCATCGACCTGCTGGTCAACAATGCCGGCAAGACGAAGTTCGCCAATCATGAAGACCTGGAAGCGCTGTCGGCGGACGATTTCCTCGACATCTACCGGCTCAACACCGTCGCCCCGTTCCAGATGATCCGCGCCTGCGCCCCCGCCATGCGCGAAGGGCAAGCGAGCGCGGTCGTCAACATCGCCTCGGTCGCCGGGGTGTTCGGCAACGGCTCCTCGGTCGCCTATGCCGCGTCAAAGGGCGCGCTGGCGACGATGACCAAAAGCCTCGCCCGCGTCCTCGCCCCCGCGATCCGCGTCAACGCCGTCGCGCCCGGCTATGTCGGCACCGGCTGGTTCAGCGAGCGGATGACGCCCGAAGCCTTCGACAAGTTCGAAGCCTTCATCGCCAGCCAGACGCCGATGCAGATGGCCGCGCATGCCGAGGATATCGCCGGGCCGATCGTCAACCTGCTCGATCCCGCCAGCCGCGTCATCACCGGAGAAATCGTGTTGCTCGACGCCGGCGCCCATCTTGATGTGGGATTGTCGCGCAGACCGGGTAAAGGGTAGCGGTGGCCCACAAGA
This sequence comes from Sphingomonas sp. 32-66-10, assembly GCA_002280565.1. Lineage (GTDB taxonomy): Bacteria > Pseudomonadota > Alphaproteobacteria > Sphingomonadales > Sphingomonadaceae > Sphingomonas. The sequence continues at coordinate 91,533 of NCEF01000005.1, read as the reverse complement.
AACTGAACCTGCCGACCAAGATCTGCGTCGCCTGTGCCCGCCCGTTCGCCTGGCGCAAGAAATGGGAGCGCGACTGGGAACAGGTAAAATTCTGTTCCGACCGGTGCCGCACGAAAGGGGCAGCGGATGGCCGATGATTATGATCGCGGCAGGCGCGACGGTCTTCGCCTCGCATTGCAGATTCTGGCGAGCGAAGAAGCCAAATGGGAGCCGTTGCTTGGGCAAAGCCCGTCATGGCGCACCAATCTCGCGCGTGAGACGCGGTACAAGACGCTGCAGGTCGCGCAGACCCGCGTGCAGACCGCCCTCAACCGGCTGCGTCCCGCCGACGACCTGTCGGCGGCCAACGAACTCGCCATCGCCATCGAAAAGGCCGGCCTGTGATTGGCTGGGGGAAGACCTCTTCTTCTTAGCCCTCTCCCGCATGCGGGAGGGGCCAAGAATGGCGGAGCGTGCTCACCCCTTCGTCACCGCCGCAGTCTGCCCGAACAGCACCTTCTTCTGTTCATCGGTCATCACCGGACTCCCCGACTGCAATTCCTCGCCCTTGGCATAGGCGCGCACCGTCGCGGGTCGTGCGGCAACCGCTTCGAACCAGCGCTTCACGTGCGGGAAATCGTTCAGATCCTGGCTCTGCGCCTTGTACGGCACGATCCACGGATAGATCGCCATGTCCGCGATCGAGTAATCCTCTCCCCCGACGAACGGCTTGCCCGCCAGCTGCCGGTCGAGCACCCCGTACAGCCGGTTGGTTTCGTCGATATAGCGCTTCTGCGCGTACGGGATCTGCTCGGGCGCGTAGCGGTTGAAATGATGGTTCTGCCCCGCCATCGGGCCAAGGCCACCCATCTGCCACATCAGCCACTGCATCTGCACGATCTTGTCGCGCTGCTCGGGGCCAAAGAAGCGCTCGGTCTTGTTGGCCAAATACAGCAGGATCGCCCCGCTCTCGAACACGCTGATCGGTTCGCCGCCATCGACCGGATCATGGTCGACAATCGCGGGCATGCGGTTATTGGGCGCGATCTTCAGGAAATCGGGCTTGAACTGGTCGCCCTGCCCAATGTTCACCGGCACGATGGTATAGGGAAGGCCGGCCTCCTCCAGGAACAGCGTGATCTTGTGGCCGTTCGGCGTGGGCCAGTAATGCAGGTCGATCATGGGCGCGGGTCTCCAGCGTGAAGCCGCTCAAATGGGGTGGCGCGTCGCTTACGCAACCTGCTCGGCGATGCGCGGTCGCCGCAGGACAAAGATCAGCACGATCCCCGCCGCAACCGTCGTCAGCATCGCGGCCAGCGCGAACGCCGCGCCCGGAAAACCACGCTCCGCGCCATAGGCCAGGGTCTGGGTCAGGCTCAGCGGCCCCAGGATCGCGGCGATGCTGGCAATGCTCGCCATCCCGCCCTGCAGCGCGCCCTGATTGGCGGCATCGACCCGTCGGCTCAGCATCGCGTTGAGCGCGGGCGAGGCGAGCATCTGCAACGCCCCGAACATCAGGATCAGATAGACCTGCCACCCTTCGCTCGCAAAGCCATAGGCGGCATAGGCGATGGTCCCGACGATCAGGCCGATCATCAGCGTCTTGGCCTCGCCCAGCGTTGCGATCGCGCGCCCGGTCACGAAAATCTGCGTCAGCGCCATCGCCGTGCCCGATGCCGCCAGCGACCACCCGATCGCGCGGCTGTCCCAGCCATGCGCCAGCTCGGCATAGAAGGCCCAGGTTGCCGGGTACACCTGATGCGCCAGCTGCCAGATGGACGCGACGGCGAGCAAAGGCAGCGCCCCGGTCATCGCGAACAACGGGCGAAAGGTGCCGAGCGGATTGGCGCGCCTCCAGTCGAACGGGCGCCGGTTCTCCGGCGCCAGCGTTTCGGGCAGGATGAAGAAGATCCAGGTCGCGTTGATCGCCGCGAGCGCGGCGGCGACCATGAACGGGGTGCGCGGCCCGAAATCGGCGAGCAGCCCGCCGATCGCCGGCCCGACCACGAACCCGATCCCGAACGCCGCGCCCATCAAACCGAATGTCGCGCCGCGCTTTTCCGGCGGGGTCACGTCCGCCAGGATCGCATTGGCCGGGCCATAGACCGCGCCTGCGATCCCCGCGACCAGCCGTCCGGCGAACAGCCACGCAATCGTCGGCGCAAACGCCATCAGCGCATAATCGACTGCAAAGATCAGCATCGCCGCCAGGATCACCGGCCGCCGCCCATAACGGTCGCCCAGATTGCCCAGGATCGGTGCGGCAAAGAAATGCGCCAGCGCAAACACGATCGCCAGCGCACCGCCGATCCGCGTCGCATCGGTCAGGCTCGCCCCGCTCAATTCGACGATCAGCGTCGGCAGCACCGGGATCACGATCCCGAACCCGATCGCATCGATCAGCACCGCCGCCAGCGCGATCGGAACCGCGCGATGTCCGAACTTCATGCCCCTGTCCCCCCGCTTCGCGCACGTTTGTAGGGCCGATCACGGCAGGACGGAAGCGGTCGCTCCAACCCTTCGTCGTCCCGGCCTCGGTCAAGCCCGGGGCGACGAACATGGCAAGGCGCGCACCATTCGCCACCACGATGCACGCGCTCACATTCCCGCTGGGCAAATGTCCTCACCGCGTTGCGACAAATGACGCGAAGTCGCGCGACATGTTCGCTTCCGCGAGTTTCACCCCCGGGCCGCGACATGTTCGCTTCGCGATCCCGGCTTGACGTAGCGTCATCCATACCGCAGCTTCTAAACGGCCGTAGCAGACGGCATGTGGAGGGATGCAGATGGCGACGACAGTGGATGGAGTCGTGGGCGAGGCGGTGCGCGGTACGCCGCCGATCACGCTGCGCACGCGCGTCAGCTATGGTTCGGGGGCGATCGCCAATGGCATCAAGAACGCCGCCTTCACCACCTATCTGCTGTTTTTCTACAGCCAGATCATCGGCGTACCGGCCGGAATTGTCTCCGCCGCGGTCGCGCTCACCCTGCTGGTCGATGCGGTCGCCGATCCGCTGATCGGGCGCTGGTCGGACCTCACGCGCAGCCGCTGGGGGCGCCGCCACCCATTCATCTATGGCGCGGCGCTCCCGACCGCCCTGTTCTTCCTGCTCGCTTGGTTTCCGCCCGCGGGTCTCAGCGATTTCCAGATGGGCGTATGGATCTTCGCCACAGCCTCGCTCACGCGCATGTCGATCAGCGCGTTCGAGATCGCGACCTCGGCGATGGCCCCGGAAATGACCGACGATTATCGCGAGCGCACCAAATTGTTCAGCCTGCGCTGGTGGTTCGGCTATGCCGGCACCTATGGCTTCACCACATTGTGCCTGCTGACCTTCTTCGCCGCGACGCCCGAATATCCGCGCGGCCAGCTCAACCCCGATGGCTATCCCGGCTTTGCCATTGCCGGTGCGCTGACCATCCTGGCGGTGATTCTGATCTGCGGCATCGGCACGCATAACCGCATTCCCTATCTGCGCCAGGCCGAGGTTCGGGTGGAGCGCATACCGCTGCTTGGCCATTTGCGCGAAATGGGCGCAGCGCTGAAGAACCGCGCCTTTCTGGCGATTTTCGGGTTCGGCGTGCTCAAATATTCCGCAATCGGCCTGTACAGCGCGACCAACTTGTTCTTCGGCACGTACCTCTTCGAACTCACCGCGACCCAGCTCGCGATCCTGACCATCGACAGCCTCGTCGCCGCGACCATCGCCGCACCGTTGGCGCCGGTCATGTCCGCGTGGATCGGCAAGCGGGCGAGTTCGATGATCTTCGCGGTGTTCGGCGTCGCGATCGGCCTGTCGCCGCTGTTCCTGTCCTATCTCGGCTGGTTCTTCGTGCCCGGTGACGCGTTGCTGGTGCCGACCCTGTTCGCGATCGGTGCGGTCTATGGGGCGATGGTCGCCATCTCGCTGATCAACACCAGCTCGATGCTCGCCGATGTGGTCGAGGACAGCGCCGTGACGACCGGGCGGCATGAGGCGGGGATTTTCTTCGCCGCGTCCAGCTTCATGCAGCAATGTTCGACCGCGATCGGCATCTTCCTCGCCGGACGACTGCTGGTCTGGTCGGATTTCCCGGCCAAGCCCGTGCCGGGGCAAGTCACCGACGAGGCGATCCGCAGCCTCGTCATCCATTACATTCCCTGCTCGATCGGGCTGTGGACGCTCGGCGCGCTGATCCTGCTCTTCTACCCGATCACCCGCGCCAAGCACGAAGCCAATGTCGCCGCCCTGCGCGCCCGCGAGGCGGAGGCGCGGTCACTTGAGATGGACAATTCGGCGCTGCTCGGCCCCGCGCGGTAATCGCGGGGTATTGACGCGCGCGGCGCCATACCGCATTTTCAAATCCAGCATCGTGAGAGTCGCGTCGGCGGTGGGCGCAAACGACCAATGCGGCGGGGCTGGCCAAGGTCGAAAGCGAACATGTCGAGGAAATTCGCACAAAGTGAACTAAAGCGAACATGTCGCGGAAGAATGCGCCGTGAAGCCGCAGCCCGCTGTGAATTTTGAGGAGAGAACATGTCTGTAATGGAGGATGTAAGGGTCGATCTCGACACCTTCCGCACCGAAGTCCGCGACTGGCTCGCGGCCAATTTCCCCGCCTCGCTCAAGGGCAAGGACAACAGCATGTCCGCGGTCGAGGGGCCGACCAACGAGACCCCGGAACAGGCCGCATGGCGCAAGGCGATGGGCGAAAAGGGGTGGGGCGTTCCGACCTGGCCCGCCGAATATGGCGGCGGCGGTCTCAGCCGGGCGCAGGCCAAGGTGCTGTCGGAGGAAATGGCGCGCGTCGGCGCGTGGAATCCGATCGGCGGCATGGGCGTGATGATGTTCGGCCCGACGCTGCTGGAATATGGCAATGAAGCGCAGAAGCGCGAGCATATCCCGGCGATCGCCAAGGGCGAAGTGCGCTGGTGCCAGGGTTATTCGGAGCCGAACGCGGGCTCCGACCTCGCCAACCTCCAGACCTTTGCCGAGGACAAGGGCGACCATTATGTCGTCAACGGCCAGAAGACCTGGACCAGCGGCGGGCAATGGGCGCACAAATGCTTTGCCATCGTGCGCACTGACAAGACGCAGAAACAGGGCGGTATCACCTTCCTGCTGATCGACATGGATTCGCCGGGCGTCGAGGTGAAGCCGATCCAGATGATCAGCGGCATGTCGCCCTTTTGCGAAACCTTCTTCACCAATGTGAAGGTGCCCAAGGAAAACCGCGTCGGTGAGGAAGGGCAGGGCTGGACCATCGGCAAGCGCCTGCTCCAGCATGAGCGCACCAATTTGTCGGGTGGCGGCTCCGCCTTCCGCATGTCGGGCCCGTCGCTGGCGGACATCGCCAAGAAATATGTCGGCGTCGATGCCGAGGGGCGCATCGCCAACCCCGATCTGCGCGCGCGCATCGCCAAGTTCGAGATGGACTGGCGTGCCTTCCTGCTGACGGCAATGCGCGTGCAGGCAGAGAGCAAGGCGGTCGGTGGCGTGTCCGAAGTCTCGTCGATCCTCAAGACTGTCGGGACCAAGCTAGGCCAGGAGCGCGCTGAACTGCTGATCGAGATCCAGGGGATGGAAGGGCTCGGCTGGGAAGGCGAGGGCTTTACCGAGGCACAGATCCATGGCGTGCGCGCGTGGCTCTTTGGCAAGGCGACGACCATTTATGGCGGCTCGACCGAAATCCAGAACAACGTGATCGCCAAGCGCATCCTGGGGATGCTGGATCATCAGTGAGGCACAACAATCGTCATCCCGGCCTTGTGCCGGGATCCACGGTGCCGCGAGCGCGAAGCAAGAGGCTTGAGCGGTGCGCGTGACGCGAAGTGGATGCCGGAACAAGTCCGGCATGACGAACTAGGGTTTGAGAGGGACTGAGAATGGCCGTTCTGACCGAAGAACAGACAATGCTGCGCGACATGGCGCGCGACTGGGCGAGCAATGAGAGCCCGGTCACCGCGTGGCGCAAGATCCGCAATGCCAATGACGCGACGGGCTATGACCCCGCCGCCTATGCGACGATGGCCGAAATGGGCTGGACCGGGGTGATTATTCCCGAAGCCCATGGCGGCAGCGATTTCGGCTGGCTGAGCCTGGGCCTCGTCGTTGAGGAACTCGGCAAGACGCTTGCCGCGAGCCCGATCGCGGCTAGCGCCGCCGCTGCGTCAGCGATCCTGCTCGGCGGGAGCGATGCGCAGAAGGAAGCATATCTCCCGCGTATCGCCAGCGGCGAGCTGGTCGCGACGCTCGCGGTCGATGAAGGCCCGCGCCATGATCCGTCGGCGATTGCCGCGACGGTCGAGAGCGGCATGCTCAGCGGCACCAAGGCATTTGTCGCCGAAGGTGACAGCGCGGGTCTGTTCGTCGTTGCCGCGACCGATGGCCTGTATCTGGTCGAGGCGGGGCAGGGTGTGACGGTTTCGCGCCGTCATCTGGTCGATTTCCGCAGCCATGCGCAGGTCAGCTTCGACGGCGCGCCTGCGGACAAGCTCGCCTCGGGCGGCGCCGATTTGCTCGACGCGGTGCTCGACCGCGCCGCCGTGCTCGCCGCCGCCGAGATGCTGGGCATGGCGGGCCAGGCGTTCGACACCACGCTCGCCTATCTCAAGCAGCGCGTGCAGTTCGGGCAGATCCTCGCGACCTTCCAGGCGCTGCAGCACCGCATGGCGAACCTGTTCAGCGAGATCGAGCAGATGCGCTCGGCGGTCGAGGCTGGCCTCGCAGCGATCGACCGGGGCGGCGATGTGCGTCAGGCGGCGTCGCTGGCCAAGGGCAAGGCCAATGAGATCGGCCATTTGATGAGCCGCGAGCTGATCCAGCTGCATGGCGGCATCGGCATGACCGATGAATATGATGCAGGCTTCTACCTCAAGCGGATGCGCGTGCTGGAGCAGATGTGGGGTAACACCGCCTATCACCGCGACCGGTTTGCGCGGTTGAGCGGGTTTTAGGATCGCGGCGCATCCTCCCCCGCCAGGGGGAGGTGTCGCCGCAGGCGACGGAGGGGGAGGGCGGCTGCATGCTTTCGGCTCTTGCTGCCGTGCTTCCTCCCCCTCCGTCACGCGTCGCGTGCCACCTCCCTTTTGCTGGGTAGGATTGTAAGACGCCGATGACACTCCGGGGCGCTTCCGCAATCGACGGCAGCGCCCTTTTCGCATCTGCGGTATAAAGTTTGCCATTTAGAAGATCGGTTCAGCATACCCCTGTAGATCTACTTTGCGCGAGGGCGACCAATATTCGCCCCCCTTACCCTACGGATAAGTGGCGTTTCGCAACGCTTTTCTCGCCTTGACCGCAACTCCGGAAATCGCTCTATTCGAGTTTACGGTATGGAACCGCAAAGCGTTCCGGCCGAACGGGAGTGGGATCTATGAAGAAGCAGCTTTTGGCGGCGTGCGGGGTTTCGGCGCTTATCCTCGGCGGTACGGCGCCTGCCTTTGCGCAGGATAGCGGGGGCGAAGCCGAAATCGTCATTACCGGATCGCTGATCGCCGGGACGCCCGAGGACGCAGCGCTGCCGGTCGATGTGATCGGCGCCGAAGAACTCGCCAAGCAGGGCAATCCGAGCGTGCTCGACCTGGTCAAGGCACTGCCAAGCTCCAGCGCATCGCTCGGCGACGCCAACCAGTTCGACAGCCGCTCGCAGGGCGCCGAGGGGATCGCAACGGTCAATCTGCGCGGCCTCAGCCCGCAGCGTACGCTGGTGCTGCTCAATTCGAAGCGCCTGGCGACGTCGGGCAATGGCGTGCCGTCGGTCGATATCAACCTGCTGCCGCAGGCCGCGATCGGCCGGGTCGAGGTGCTGAAGGACGGCGCGGCTGCGACCTATGGGTCCGAAGCGATTGCGGGCGTGGTCAACTTCATCACCCGCACCAATCAGCGCGGTTTCCAGGGATCGGGCAGCTACCGGTTCATCGACGGATCGGACGGCGATCTCGACGTCTCGCTCAGCTTTGGCCATGTCGGGGACAATTTCCGCGTGCTCGTCGCGGGCGGATATCAGCAACGCGGTCAGCTGATGGCAAAGGATCGCGACTGGGCGATCCGCCCCTATGCCGAAAACCCGCAGGGCGGCTGGACCGGTGGCGGCAATCCGGCGAACTTCCTGTTCCTTGGCGCGACCGGTTCACCGGTGACCGGCATCGCGGCGGACTCGGCCTGCGCGCCGCTTGGCGGCTTTGTCGGTGCGGATGCGCGCTGCTACAACCAATATTCGGTCTATGACAATCTGGTCGAAAAGGAGATGCGCGGCCAGGCGTTCATCGATTTCGAATGGGATGTGGGTGAGAAGACCACGTTCCAGGTGACTGCGCTGTACGGGCGCACCACGGTTCCCAATTATCTCACATCGCCATCCTATCTGCTGACCCAGCCGCCGTCGGGCGTGGCGATTGCCGGAACGCCGTTCGCGCCGTTCGCGGCACTGTTGAACAGCGGCTTCTTCGTGCCGAGCGCGAATCCGGGCCTCGTCGCCTATCGCGCGGCCAATACGACCCCGGCGGGCGCGGGCGTGCTGTTCCCGACCCTGTTGTTCCGGCCGTTCCTGCTCGGCGGCAATCCCTCGACGCTGGACAATGAATTCGCGCCCGGTTCGGCGACCGGTCTGCGCAAGGGTGAATCCACCCGGTTTACCGCCGAATTGCGCGGTGAGGTCGCGGACGGGCTCAACTACAACCTCAATGCCACCTATCACAGCTATTATCGTTACATCGACGGCTATGACTCGTTCGGCGACCGCGTACAGCGTGCGTTGCTGGGCTTTGGCGGCCCGAACTGCACCGGGACGACGCCGGGGGCCAATGGCTGTCTGTGGCTCAATCCGTTCGGCAACGCGGTGTCGGTCAACCCGGCGACCGGCCAGTCCAACCCCGTCGCCAATGGCCCAAGCAACAGCGCCGAACTGACCGATTGGTTCTTTGTCCGGTCGAATTCCAAGGTGTATACCGACCTGCTGGTGTTTGAGGGGTCGCTGAGCGGCGGGACCGGGGTGAGCCTGCCTGGCGGCGAGATCCAATTCGGCGTCGGCGCACAATATCGCGATACCTCGATCAAGGGCCGTTATGGTGCGAACAACAACCTGGCCACCAATCCGTGCCGCGAATCGCCGCTCAACGGCAATACCAACGGCGCGGCATGCTCGGGTGGGCGTGCTCCGGCGGGTGCGCTCGGCTTCCTTGGCACCAATCTCGACTATGACCTGCAGGGCGATGTCTGGGCGGTCTATGGCGAAGCGCAGCTGCCGGTGTTCGACTCGCTGAATCTGCAGCTCGCCGCGCGGTTCGAGGATTATGGCGGGGCGACCGGATCGACCTTCGATCCCCAGATCCGTGCGCGCTGGCAGGTCACCGACTGGCTGGCACTGCGCGGCGGCTTTGGCACCACCTTCCGCGCGCCGACGCTCAACCAGCTGGCGCCCGGATCGATCACCGCGCTGCAGATCATCGATACGACCTTCCGTCCGATCGATGTGTTCGGCAATCCGAACCTGGTGCCGGAAAGCTCGAAGAACTATGGCGGCGGCGTGTTGTTCAACGCCGGGGGCTTCAGCGCGAGCATCGATTATTACCGCTATGATATCGAGGATGTGATCGTCACCGATCCGCTGATCTCGATGGTCAACACGCTGTTCCCCAGCACTGGCGGCAACACCTGTGCCATCAACACTGCACTGGCGGCGCGCTTCACCTTCTCGACCGGCCCGTGCACCGCGACCACGGCGCGCACCGCGATTTCGCGCGTGCGGACCGAGAACCAGAATGGTGCGTCGATCACCAATGAAGGCATCGACGTCACCGCCAGCTATCGCGGGACCGACATGCTGGGCGAGGGGACGCGCTTCGCGATCGGCGGCAATGTCACCTACACGCTGCAGAACCGGATCAGCGACATCTTCGTCGAAGGGACGCTGGTGCAGGCGGGCTATGACGGCGTCGGTCTGCTCAACTATCAGACGACGCTCTATCCGGTGCCGGAATGGAAGGGGCAGGGCTTCCTGGAGTTCGGTGCAGGCCCGGTCGATGCGCGGTTGACCGTGACCTATATCGACGGGCTGTACGACCAGCGCGCCGACACGACCGCCGCCGGCGTCTATGGACCCAACGCCTCGCTTGGCGGGGCGCGGGTGACCGGGGGCGCGTTCATCGACAGCTTCACCACCGCTGATTTCACGATCCAGTTCGAGATCGTGAAGGACGTTACGCTGTCGGGCAGCATCTACAACATCTTCGACAAGGATCCGCCCTTCGCGCGCGAAGACTATAACTACGAGCCGTTCGTGGGGAATCCTCTGGGCCGCAACTTCAAGATTGGCGTTTCCGCCAAATTCTGAAGCCGGCACCTTTCGGGGCTCCGTCGCGCGGGGAACGCGGCGGAGCTCCGAATTTTATCGTGACCAGGCCGTCCCGGCCGTGTGATGGAGTAGCGTGAAGATGGCGACGATCCCGGCCCCGGCCCTGACCCAAGCCTCCGAAGACGCGCTCGCGATCCGGCGGCGCACCGCCACGCTGATCCTGCTCACCGCTGCCTATTTCTTCAGCTACATGGACCGGCAGATCCTCGCGATCCTGCAGGAGGACATCAAGAAAGAGCTGTTGCTGTCCGATACGCAGCTCGGGCTGCTCGCCGGGTTTGCCTTCGCGATTTTCTACGCGACGCTCGGCCTGCCGGTCGCGCGCTGGGCGGACAAGAGCAATCGCGTCAACATCATCGCGATCGCGCTGTCGCTGTGGAGCGCGATGACCGCCGTGTGCGGCTTGGCGCAGAATTTCGTGCAATTGCTGCTCGCCCGGATCGGTGTCGGCATTGGCGAGGCGGGGTCGAGCCCGCCCAGCCATTCGATCATCGCCGATCTCTACCCGCCCGAAAAGCGGGCCGGGGCAATGGGCATCTACTCGCTCGGCGTCGTGCTCGGCGCGGCCGGCGGCACGATCATCGGCGGCACGCTCGCGCATTATTTCGGATGGCGGGTCGCGATGTTTGCGGTCGGCATCCCCGGCATCCTGCTCGCCATCATCATCAAGCTGTTCGTGGTCGAGCCGCGTCGCGGCCTGTCCGACCCCAGCCATGTGCCTGCCGCGCAGGGCGCCATGCCCAGTTTCGGCGAGGGTTTCCGCTCGCTCTTTTCCAATCGCGCTGCCGTGCATCTGGTGCTGGGTGTCACCATCACCTCGCTGATCGGCTATGGCCATACCGCTTTCGGCCCCAGCTTCCTGATCCGTACGATCGGGCTGACGAAGATCGAGATCGCATCGATCGTCGCGCCCGTCGGCGCGGTGTGCGGCACGCTGTCGGCGGTGCTCGGCGGCTGGCTGGCGAACAAGGCGGCGGTGCGCTGGGGGCTGCACAGCCAGGCGTGGCTGGTGCTGGTGATGAAGGGGGTGGGACTGCCCTTGTCCTTCCTGTTCTTTGCCTCGTCCGATCCGTGGATCGCGATCCCGATCTACTGGGTCTCGCTGCTGCTGGTGAATTCCTATCTCGGCCCGAGCTTCGCGCTGATCCAGGGGCTCGCCCCGCTGCGGATGCGCGCATTGTGGGCGGCGGTGACGTTGCTGGTCATCAACCTGATCGGCCTTGGCCTGGGTCCGACGATGATCGGGGTGATCTCCGACGCGCTCAAGCCCGCCTATGGCGAGGCGGAGGCGCTGCGGCTGGCGATGCTGACCTTTGCGGCGGCGACGCCATGGGCGCTGTTCCATTACTGGCGCGCGGGGGTGTGGTTGAAGCGCGGGGCCGCCGCCGCCTGACCCCGTCCTTGCCAAGTCCGGTACCGCAATTTAGCGTGGCGGCTCTGTGTGTTGGCGGTGACGGGGGCGTATATGTTCATGCTGAGCTTGATGTTGGCCGCCTCGCAGGCTGCCCCTGCGCCCAAGCCCAGCGATACCCAGGATATCGTCGTCATCGGCAACCGCATGGGCGCGGCGCTGAGGCGCTGTCTCGAGCGTAACTGCCCGCCGGAGGAGGAGGTCGAGGCGGCGATGGAGGCGGGGGCCGAGAGCTTTGCCGCCGGACGCTATGAAGAGGCAAAGAAAACGCTGCGGCTCGCCATCTCCCGCAATGCAAAATATGCCAAGGTCATACCGACCAAGATTTCCGACCTGTATGCCACCTATGCCGACGTCGCCGAACATGAGGGCGACGAAACCGCGTTCATCGATTCGACCCGCAACAGCGTGACGGTGCTGCGCCGGGCGCTGGGTGAAGGGCATCCGGCGGCGATCCGGGTATCCGCGCGGATTGGGGACATGTGGGCCAAGCTGGGGCAGCCGCAACGTGCCGACGGCGCCTATCAGCGCGAGGCGGAGCGTGCCGCGCGGTTCGGACGCCGCGACCTTGCCGGCATGCTGAGCTTCCGGCGCGCCTGGCTGGCGCTGGCGGCGCGCGACAAGCCGCACGCACGCAAGCTGTCAGTCCAGCTCGAGCGCGAATATGGCCGCGAACCCGTATTCGCCCCGGCGCTCGCAATCCTGAAAGCGCGGCTGGCGCTGGGAGACGGCAAGGATGACGGGACCGCGGCGTTCATCGCTGCGATCCGCCAGGCGGGGATGGCCGATCCACTGTTGATGCGCGAACCGCCCTACCCCGAGTTCGACCCGGCGCCGATGGTGTTCGGATCCAGCCGCGACATTATTTGGGCGGATATCGGGTTCTGGATTCAGCCCGATGGCACGACCGCAGGGATCGAAGTCCTGCGACCGGCAGAGGATGGCGCGTGGGCGCGACGGTTATTCAAGCAGATCGCCGGTCGCCGCTATTCGCCGGTTGAGGGTGCCGAGGCGGGATCGATGGGCGTGTATCGGGTCGAGCGCTATACGCTGCGCCCGGCCTATAAGGCCGATATCGGAACGCGGATTCGCCAGCGCGTGGGACCGGTCAGCCTGCACCAGGTCGATATCACCAAATTGGCCGCGCACACCGAGACCAGTGCGACGCCCTGATCCGCGATCAGAACTCCAGCACGCGATCATCGAACGCGTTGAAAACGCGCGCTACGATCCGCCTATGGCGACGCCATGGGCGTTGTTCCATTCCTGGCGTGCGGGGGGTTGGTTGAATCGGGGTGCGGCGTAGGCTAAAGAGTTTAAGCGCTTGGCGCTGGCGTTTCGCCCGAATACTATCGTGCCGACGGCAACAGGTTGGGGCGATCTTGATTCACATGATTGCACGCGTTCTGGCTTCGGCGTTGCTCGTGCTGGCGCTTCCGGCATCTGCGCAACAGGTGGCCATCGCCGACTACGATCCAAAGATCTCGCAGCCGGCGTTCACCGGCGAGGGGCCGGTTGTCGCCATTGATGAGGCGCATCAGAATTTTCACACGATCGATGGTCGCTATGCCCCCTTCGCCACATTATTACGCGCTGACGGGTATCGCCCGCGCGCCTTGACCGAAGCGGCTACCGCCGAATCCATCGGTGCGACGGGCGTTCTTGTCATCGCCAACGCCCGCGGGCCCATCTCGGCAGCGGAGATCGCAACGATCAAGACATGGGTGGAGCAGGGCGGATCATTGCTCCTGATCGCCGATCATGCGCCGTTTGGAAAGTCCGCCACGCCGCTTGCCGCTGCCTTCGGCGTCGAGATGGGGAATGGCTATGTCGCCGTGCGTCAGGACGGGAAGGTAACGTCGCGGATCGAGTTTTCCGGGCAGCAGCTTGGGGCGCACCCGATCATCGCAGGGGCCGGGCCGGGCGGGCGTGTGCGGCGCGTCGAAACCTTCACCGGCCAGTCGCTGTCGGTGCCCGCAGGCGCAGTGGCGCTGCTAGTGCTGCCTGAGGATGCGCTTGAAGTGGCCGGACCCCCACAGGTTGACGCCCTGCGGCGTGGGGAAAGCGCGCCCGGGCTCAGGGTCGGTGGCCGCGCACAGGCGGTCGCGTTAGACTATGGCAAGGGACGAGTGGTGATCGCGGGCGAGGCCGCGATGTTCACCGCCCAGCAGATGCAGTCGGGTGCCAAGGTTGGCCTTGATATCGCCGACGATCAGCGCTTTGCGCGCAATGTGATGGCCTGGCTCGCGCGCGCCATTCCCTGACGCCAAGGCGCGCTCAAAACTCCAGCACGCGATCGTCGAACAGGCCGAACACGATGGTCGAGGCGTAGAAGGCCACCGCGCGGTCGCGCGGCATGGTGCTCGCCCATTTGCGCATGTCGAACGCGGCATTCTGCAGCGCCATCATCGTCTGGCTGGCGACGAGCGGGTCGATCGCGCGGATCGATCCTTCGGCGATGCCGTCGGACAGCATGCCGGCATAGCGGCGCGCAATGCGGTTCGACCGGTCGATCAATGCCGTGCGCACGCGTGCGGGCAGGCCCGACAGCGCGGTGGTGCGCAGCAGCGGCCCGCGTTCGGAAAACTGCACGTCGAGCAGCGTGGCGATGATGCTGGTCAGCTTGCGCCAATGGTCGCCCGGCCCCTCTTCGGCCAGCCGCTGTGCGTCGGCGATCAGGTCGAAGCTGCGCTTGTAGCATTCGATCACCAGCTCGTCCTTGGCGTCGAGATGGTGGTAGAAACTGCCCTTGGTCACGTTGAGCTCGCTCGCGATCTTCTGCACCGATGCGCCGCGATAGCCGAGTTCGTTGATCAGTCGCGTCGCCGCCAGCAGGAACGCCTCCCGCCCCGGCTCGGCCTCGTCATGAATGAGGTCGAGCATTTCGGGCTTCCACACATCGTCGGGGGTAGCGATGCCGTGACGGAACACGTCCATCAGCCGGCTTTCGACGCGCGGATATTCATCCACTTCGTACCGCGTGATCCAGACGGGGAGCCAGAAGGTGTTTTCGAGCAGCACATGCGCGCGCCCGCCGCGCAGGTCGGTTTCGGCGCGCGTGCCGCCTTCGCCCCACAAGGCGCGGGTCTTGCGGAAAATTTGCTGCCAGCGCTTCATCAGGCGGGTGCGCATTTCGCCTTCCATCGCGCGCAGGTCGGACAGGATTGCGAACGCCTTTTCCTCGCCGCGATGGATGCGCGCGAGCCGCTGCATGTTGATCGACAGATAGCGGGCGACGCGTGCCTCTGGCGTGCGCTCCTGATGCGCCGCGTCCAGCATCGCGTCGAGCCGGTCGAGCGTCACGTCGAACGCGGCAGCGGCGAGGTCTTCCTTGCGCTTGAAATAATAGGTAACGCTGGTGGTGTTGAGGCCCACGCGCTGTGCAACATCGGCAAAGGTCATGCCCTTCGCGCTCTGATCGTTGATCACGTCCGCTGCCGCCGCGAGGATCGCGTCGCGCTTCGCGCGGAACCGTTTTGTTTCACCCCGTGCCTCGTCCGGCACCGCTTCTTCGGCGTTCATCGCGCCAGATTAGCAAATTTGATTCGAACGAACAGTCCTAAACGCGTGTTTCGCCATGCACAGCAAACCGTAGCCGAAAAATGCGGCCAGCCCCACTTTACCGAATATCGGGTATGGCCTAATCGACTCGAAACGGATCGAGCAAGGAGAGGCCCCATGGATTTCACACTGACGGAGCGCGAGACCTATTTCCGCGACCGCGTGCGGGGGTTCATCGACCAGCATATCACCCCGCGCCAGAACGAGTATCGCGATCAGGTGTATACGGGCGAGCGCTGGAAGGTGCTGCCGGTGATCGAGGAGCTGAAGCCGGTCGCGCGCGCGCAGGGCCTGTGGAATTTCTTCATGCCGCCGCATTCGGGCCAGACCCATGTCGACGACAGCTTCGAGTTCGAGGGAACGCAGCTCACCAACCTGGAATACGCGCTGTGTGCCGAGGAAATGGGCCGCGCCGGCTGGGCGAGCGAGGTGTTCAACTGCTCCGCGCCCGACACCGGCAATATGGAAGTGCTGCACCGCTATGGCACGCGCGGGCATAAGGAGCGCTGGCTCAAGCCGTTGATGGATGGCGAGATCCGATCGGCCTTTCTGATGACCGAGCCGGACGTCGCCTCGTCCGACGCGACCAATATCCAGACGTCGATGGTTCGCGATGGCGACCATTATGTCATCAACGGCCGCAAATGGTGGTCGTCGGG
>NCEF01000005.1:0-75469 GCA_002280565.1 Sphingomonas sp. 32-66-10 | reverse complement strand
ATGCTTTCGGTGTTCGGGTATGATCACGCCCCGCACGGTCATGGCGAAGTGGTGCTGGAGAATGTGCGCGTGCCGGTGGAGAATATTCTGCTCGGCGAAGGGCGCGGGTTCGAGATTGCGCAGGGCCGCCTCGGGCCGGGGCGCATTCATCATTGCATGCGATCGATCGGCGTTGCCGAAATGGCGCTCGAGCTGATGTGCAAGCGGCTGCTGAGCCGCGTCGCGTTCGGCAAGCGGATCGCGGATCATTCGATCTGGGAACAGCGCGTCGCCGAAGCGCGATCGAACCTCGAGATGATGCGCCTGCTGTGCCTCAAAGCGGCGGACATGATGGACAAGGCGGGCAACAAGTCGGCGCAGGGCGAGATCGCGATGATCAAGGCGATGGGGCCGCGCATGACGCTGCAGATCCTGGACGACGCGATCCAGGCATTCGGCGGTGCGGGCGTGTCGGGCGATACGCCGCTGGCTAGCGCGTGGGCGAGCATGCGCACGCTGCGCTTTGCCGACGGGCCGGACGAAGTGCACAACCGGGCCATCGCGCGCAGCGAGTTCGGGAAGTACGGCGCGTTCAAGGCCGATCGCCCGAGCAGCGGCGACATGGCGGTGACGCGGTAACAATTCCCCTTCCGCTCGCGGGAGGGGTTAGGGGAGGGCCTGTCCCTCCAAACTGGACATACCGTATGCGGACAGGCCCTCCCCCGGCCCCTCCCGCAAGCGGGAGGGGAGATTAGGTGAAAGCAGCAGTCCTGTTCGAGGCCGGCAAGCCGCTCGAAATCCACGACATCCGCATCGACAAGCCCGGCCCGCGCGAGGTGCTGGTGCGCACCGCGGCATGCGGGGTGTGCCGGTCGGACCTGCATTTCGTCGACGGCGCCTATCCGCACGCGATGCCGACCGTGCCGGGGCATGAGGCGGCGGGCGTGGTTGAGGCGGTGGGGAGTGAGGTTACGCGGCTGAAGCCCGGCGACCATGTCATCACCTTCTTCACCGTGTTCTGCGGGTCGTGCGAGTTCTGCATATCGGGCCGCCCGTCGCTTTGTCTGGACAATTCGACCCGCCGTCCGGCTGAGGCCGCGCCCAAGCTGACGCTGGCCGATGGCACGCCGGTCAACCATTTCCTCAACCTGTCGGCCTTTGCCGAACAGATGCTGATCCACGAAAATGCCTGTGTCGCGATTTCGAAGGAGATGCCGCTCGATCGCGCCGCTTTGCTCGGCTGCGCGGTGCTCACCGGGGCGGGGTCGATCTTCCGCGACAGCAAGGTGGTGCCGGGCGAGACGGTCGCGGTGATCGGCTGTGGCGGGATCGGCCTGTCGGCGATCAATGCTGCGAAAATCGCGGGCGCGGGCAAGATCATCGCGATCGATCCGGTGGCGGAGAAGCGCGCGCTGGCGCGGAAGATGGGCGCGACCCATGATCTCGACGCGATGGCCCCCGATCTCGTCAAGCAAGTGCTGAAGCTCACCGATGGTGGCGTGCATTATGCGATCGAGGCGGTCGGGCGGCCGCAGACGGCGGAGACGGCGTGGCATGTGCTGCGCCGGGGTGGAACCGCGACGATCCTGGGCATGATTGCGCCGGGCCAGTCGGTCAGCATTCCGGGGCCGACCTTCCTCTCGGGCAAGAAGCTGCAAGGGTCGCTCGCCGGATCGATGCAATTCCCGATCGATCTGCCGCGGCTCGTCCAGATGTATCTCGATGGCGTCCTCGACCTCGACACGATGGTGGCCGAGCGGATCAAGCTGGAGGACATCAACCACGCGTTCGACAATCTGCGACAGGGGGACGCGGTGCGATCCGTGATCGAATTCGCATGACCAGCCCGGCGGGACATCGCGGCGGGCAGCCGATGGAGCAGGTCGACGATCTCGACACCGCGCGGCTGACCGCATGGATGGAGGCCAATGTCGCGGGCTTCGCAGGCCCTCTGACCTACGCCAAATTCCCCGGCGGGCAGAGCAACCCGACGTACCGCATCGACGCGGCGAGCGGTGCCTATGTCCTGCGCCGCAAGCCATTCGGGCCGCTGCTGCCCTCGGCGCATGCGGTGGATCGCGAATATCGCCTGATTGCCGGGCTGCATCCGACCGGCTTTCCCGTGGCAAAGCCTTATGGGCTGTGTGAGGATGACGGGGTCGTGGGATCGGCCTTCTACATCATGGAGCTGGTCGAGGGCGCGACCTATTGGGACGGGGCGCTGCCCGACAAGACGCCGGCGCAGCGCACCGCGATCTATTTCGAGATTTGCGACCGGTTGGCGCAGTTGCATGAGACCGATTACGTCGCGGCGGGGCTGGGCGATTATGGCAAGCCGGGCAGCTATTTCGAGCGGCAGGTGGGCCGCTGGACCAAGCAGTACCGGCTCGCCCAGACCGACGATCTGGAGGATGTCGAAAAGCTGATCGAGTGGCTGCCGCGCACGCTGCCGCCCCAGACGCGGACGAGCATCGTCCATGGCGACTATCGCATCGACAACATGATCTTCGACGCGGAGCAGCCGCGCGTGAAGGCGGTGCTCGACTGGGAGCTGTCGACGCTGGGCGATCCCATGGCGGACTTTTCTTATTTGCTGGCCAACTGGATGATCCCCGCCAATGGCGCGTCGGCGATTGGTGGCATTACCGGGGCGGAGACGGGCATTCCGACCGTCGAGGCGATGGTCGAGCGCTACTGCGCCGCCACCGGGCGCGACGGCATCCCCGACCTCAACTGGTATTTCGCGTTCGGCCAGTTTCGCCTGATGAGCATCGTACAGGGGATCAAGCGCCGCCTGCTCGATGGCAACGCGAGCAATGCCCACGCCGAGGAAACCGCGACGCGCGTGCCGGGGCTGGCGGCGAGTGCGTGGGAGTTTGCGCGGAAGGCGGGGGCCTGAAATCCCCCTCCCGCTTGCGGGAGGGGTTAGGGGGGTCCTGTCCCTCCAAACTGGATACACCGTGTGCGGACAGGCCCTCCCCGGCCCCTCCCGCAAGCGGGAGGGGAGAGGATATGAGCCTGTTCGACCTGACCGGTAAGGTCGCCATCGTCACCGGATCCTCACGCGGGATCGGCAAGGCCAGCGCCGAGGCGCTCGCCGATCAGGGCGCGCGGGTCGTCATCTCCAGCCGCAACCAGGATGCGTGCGAGGAGGTCGCCGCCGCGATCAACGCGAAGCATGGCGACGGCACCGCCATCGCCATCGCTGCCAGCATCTCGCACAAGGACGCGCTCCAGCATCTGGTGGACGAGACGCGCCGCGTGTTCGGCCGCATCGACATCCTCGTCTGCAACGCGGCGTCCAACCCCTATTACGGGCCGCTGGCCGGGATCGCCGACGACCAGTTCCGCAAGATCCTGGACAACAATGTCCTGTCCAACCACTGGCTGATCCAGATGGTCGCGCCCGAGATGCGGGAGCGGAAGGACGGCGCGATCGTCATCATCTCCTCGATCGGCGGCTTGCGCGGGTCGCCGGTGATCGGGGCGTATAATGTGTCCAAGGCGGCGGACTTCCAGCTCGCGCGCAACTATGCGGTCGAATATGGCCCCGACAATGTCCGCGTGAACTGCATCGCGCCGGGGCTGATCAAGACCGACTTCGCCCGTGCCTTGTGGGAGAATCCGGAGGCGGAGGCGCGGGTGAACAAACAGACGCCCTTGCGTCGCCTGGGCGAACCGGAGGATATTGCCGGTGGCGTCGTGTTCCTCGCCTCGGCGGCGGGGCGCTACACCACGGGGCAGGCTTTGGTTATCGATGGCGGGGTGACGATCTGATGGCGCGCTTCACCGACAAGTCGATCATCGTCACCGGCGCGGGCAGCGGCATCGGGCGCGCCGCCGCGATCCTGTTCGCGGCCGAAGGGGGCCGGGTGATCGTCGCCGACAAGACCGAAGGCGCGGACGAGACGGTCGCCCTGATCGCCGCCGCCGGGGGTACGGCCAAGGCGATCCGCATGGATGCGGGCAGCGAGCCGGACGTGATCGCCACGGTCGATCTCGCCGTCGCCGAATATGGCGGGCTGGACATCCTCTTCGCCAATGCCGGCATCTCGGGCGGCATGGCCAATCTGTTCGACACCACGCCGGAGCTGATGGCCGAAGTGCTGCGCGTGAACCTGATCGGACCATTGCTGGCGATCAAGCATGGCGCGCCGAAGATCGCCGAGCGGGGCAAGGGCGCGATCGTCCTCACCGCCAGCGTCGCGGGTATCCGTTCGGGCGCAGGCAGCCCGGCCTATTCGGCGTCCAAGGCGGGTGTGATCAACCTCGCCGCCGTCGCCGCGCAGCAGCTGTCGGGGTCGAATGTCCGCGTCAACGCGCTATGCCCGGGTCTGACCGAGACGGGGATGACCAAACCGACCTTCGACTATGCGCGCGAGGTGGGGAAGATGGACCGCGTGGGCCGGTTGAACCCGTTGCGCCGGGGTGCGCAACCGGAGGAACTGGCCCGCGCGGCGCTGTTCCTGGCGTCGGACGATGCGAGCTACGTCAACGGGCAGGCGCTGGCGGTGGATGGCGGGCTGTCGTCGAGCCACCCGGTAACGCGGCAGGAATATGGCAAGACGGCGGTTTAGGTCCCCGAAGCTGCCGGTCGGCTAACGACCCCATTTCGGACGTCAGAGGGCGGATGTTAAGGGTTGCATTCCCCGCTCAAAGTTTCCCGAAGGGCAACCGCAACCCTCCTTTGACGAACTGTATTTTCCGTCAACTCATCATCCGGTATCGAGCCACCGGCAAAGACCGTTGCTCCTACGCAGGAAGATGACTGCGCCCCGCACTCCGTATCATCGCGAAACATGTCACGCGGTCCTTGCTCGATGGAAATGTGGTGACCAAAGCCGTCGCCATCCATCTTTAGCCGCAAGTACGTTGGCGAGATTTCTTGAACTTCGACTTCTTGATCATGCCGCCTTGCAAAACCGACTAGCAAATCTCTCATCTCGGTTGTTTGAAGAGACGGGCATGCCACAACCGTCTCAGCTATAAGCAACGAGTCCGAAGGAGCTCCACAAGATGCAAGAGACCCGGCGGCCAAGTAAGAAGCAAATCTCATCGCTGTTTACTAATCGGAACAATGTCTCCTTTCCACCCACTTTCCATCGTTCAGACTCGCTGCTGAAAGCTGCCTCTGGCCTCGCGCACCTAATGCCTTGATCCGGTAACAAAAAAGGCGGACGCTGCGGCCATGCTGACGCTCCTCGCCGCCGCTGCCCAGACTGCGACCATCGCCGTGCCTTCGCCGCCGCCGCCGCGGTCTCCCACGCATCTGGCGGCGCCGCCCGTGCAGACTCCGCCCTATCGCCCGCATCTGGTCGATTATGACGGCGCCACCGCGCAATGTGGCGGGCAGGTGGTCGCTCCGCTTTCCGCCGTCGCTCCCTTCACCCAGGTCGCCCGGATCGGGGTCGAGGCAGCGCGGTCCTATGAAATGGGGTTCACCATCGGCAACGATGGCCGTCCGCTGGGGATTACGCAGCGGGTCGCGGTGTCCGGGGGCAAGGGCTATGTGCAGGGCACCGACCTTTCCCCCGCGCTCAGCCTGTGGCGCTTTCCGGCGAGCGCCGCCGGGGCCGCCTGTACCATGACCTTCACACCGCGCAGCATTCCGCTGGACCGTGCTGCACCGGCCGATCTCTACCGCGTGGCCGCGCTGCGCATGGCAAACCCGTCGGAGTTCCAGACGGTGATGCAGCAGATCCGCAAGTCGGGCGATTGTGCCGGGCCGGGGCGTCCGCGCATGTTGCTGCGCGCCTATATCGACGATCGCCGCATTCCGCAGACGCTGGGCGTGCCATCCTATGCCGTTGCCAGCTTCGACATCGATGCCGAGGGCGTGCCGCAAAATCCCGGCATCGTTGCCAGCGACGGCAACCGCGTGCTGGAGGCGGCGGCGAGCGATGCGGCGGGGCGCAGCCGCTATGTCGGCAACGCGCCGCGCACGCGCTGTACCATCCCGTTTCGCCGCGCCGCGACCGAGCCAGTTCCCGCGCCCCCGATGCCGCCGAAAGCGGCCTATCCCGAGGGGCGGTGCCCCGAGCCGGTCCGCTGGGCACGCCCGCTGAACCTTGAATTCCCCGACGCCTTTCGCCGCCGCGCGATCGAGGGCTGGGCGATCGTGCGCTACGATCTCGCCCCCTGGGGGGCGACCGGCGCGGTCACCGTGCTGGCCAGCGAGCCGGCGGCGGACTTTGGCGAACAGGCGCGGCGCATGATCATTGCCGCGCGCGCCGAAGCCTCGCCCAGCGGCGCGCAGGGCTGTATCGCGCGGGTGCAGTATCGCATGGCTGCACCCGATGATGCCGACGACGACGCTCAGGGTTTCTGACGGCTCCTGACAGCCGGTTGACCCGGCGCGGGGAACGTCAGACCCTGTACCCGAAACAAACGGGAGCAGGGCGATGCGGATCATTCGGGCACTGACGGCGGCTTCACTGATGGTGGCGAGCATCCTGCCCGTCGCGGCGCAGGAGGTGGTGGTCACCGCCACCCGCTCATCGAGCAATCGCGACGGGTTTCAGGGTACGTCGATCCCGATCATCACGCTGCGCCGCACGGCCGATTTCGCGGTGCAGCGCGTGTCGATCACCGGCGACACGCGCGACGAGGCGACCCGTCGCAAGGAAATCTATGCGATGGTGCGCAGCGCGATCGAACAGGCGGGCAAGCACGGCGTCGAGCTGGCGACCGGCGACTATGTGGTCGAGCCGCTGACGCTCGCCAATTATGGCAACCTCAATCTGTCGCGTGACAGCCGTCCGGATTCGGAGCGGACCAGCTTCATCATCAAGGTGAAGCTGGAGCCCGGCATGGACGCGCGCGCCGCGCTCGACCGGATTGCCAAGTTCATCAAGGCGGTGCCGCCGACCGGGCGTGCGCAGATCGAAAAGAGCGGCGACATGACGTTGTCGGTGCTCAATCCCGATCAGTATCGTACCAAGATCATCGAGATGATCGCCGCCGATGCCGCCACGACCGCAGCGCGCTTTGGCCCGGGTTACGGGGTCGAGGTGCGCGGGCTGGACCGCCCGGTCGAATGGTCGCGCGCGAGCTTGACCGAGGTGTTTCTGTATCTGCCGGCGGCGTATGTGGTCCTACCGAAGGAGTGATCCCCCCTCCCGCTTGCGGGAGGGGCCGGGGGAGGGCCTGTCACAGTGACGGACGGCCCGTTTGGACAGGCCCTCCCCTAACCCCTCCCGCGTGCGGGAGGGGGACGTGCAGACCCTACCCCTCGCGCATCCGCATCAGCCCTTCCTGCGCCACGCTCGCCACCAGCCGTCCGTCGCGGCTGTAGATGCGGCCGCGGTTGAAGCCGCGCGCATGGCCGGCCCAGGGGCTGTCGGTGGTGTAGAGCAGCCAGTCATCGGCGCGCAGCGGTTCGTGCAGCCATACGGCGTGGTCGAGGCTCGCGCTCTGCAGCCCGCGCGTCATCCAGTTGACGCCGTGCGGCATCGTCGCGGTGCCGAGCAGCATCATGTCGCTGGCATAGGACAGCACTGCGCGGTGCAGCGCGGGATCGTCGGGCAAAGCGGCGGCGGTGCGGAACCAGCTATGTTGCACCGGTTCGCGCTTTTCCGGCTTGAACCAGTTGCGCGGATTGCACGGACGGATTTCGATCGGGCGCGGGCGCAGGAAGAAGGGGCGGAACTTCTCCGGCACATGCTCGCGGATTTCCTCGCGCAACTCGACCTCGGAGCGCAGGTCGTCCGGCCCCGGCACGTCGGGCATGTCGGCCTGATGCGACAGCCCGTCCTCGGGCCGCTGGAACGACGCGATCATGTTGAGGATCGGCACACCCTGTTGCAGCGCGATCACGCGGCGGTTGGCGAAGCTGCCCCCGTCATAATCGCGCACCACGCGATAGATGATCGGGAAATCCTCATTGCCCGGTCGCATGAAATAAGCGTGGAGCGAGTGCGTTTCCTTGCCCTCGACCGAGCGCTGCGCCGCCTGCAGCGCCTGCGCGATCACCTGGCCGCCGAACACGCGCCCGACTCCGCCGGGCTGACGTGCGCCGCGATACAGATCGACATCGATGGTTTCGATGTCGAGCAGGTCGACCAGTTGGGTCACCTGCTCGGCTGCGGTTTCGGCGCGTTTTTCGGTCATTCTTCCTCCTTAGCCCCTCCCCTTCAGGGGAGGGGTTGGGGTGGGGCGTCTCAGTCTCACCAAGACCGGTGGCCAAGAGGATAGGCCCCACCCCCAACCCCTCCCCTGAAGGGGAGGGGCTTATCAACGTCAATACCCAGCCGCCCGCGCCAGTGCGTCGGCGTGATAGTTGGTGTCCCCGAACAACTCCGCCAGCACACGCCCGCGCTTCATGTAGAAGCCGATATCATATTCGTCGGTCATGCCGATGCCGCCGTGCATCTGCACGCCCTCCTGCACCGCCAGCGTCGATGCCATGCCGGCCATCGCCTTGGCGACCGAAACCGCCTCGTCCGCCTTGGCGTCGCCGGCATCGAGCAGTTGCTGCGCCTTGAGTACCGCCGCGCGGGCGACCTCCAGTTCAGAATACAGATGAGCGGCGCGATGCTGCAGCGCCTGGAAGCTGCCGATCAGCACGCCGAACTGCTTGCGTTCCTTGAGATACTGGACGGTCATGTCCATCGCGCCGCCGCCAACGCCCAGCATCTCCGCCGCCGCGCCCGTACGCCCGGCGCCGAGCAGCGCGTTCAGGATCGCGCGGCCGCCATCGACCTCACCGATCACAGCATCGGCATCGACCGCGACCCCGTCGAACGTCATGCGCGCGGCAAGGCTGGCATCGGCGAGCCGCTGCGGGTCGGCGGTCAGGTTGGCCGCGTCCTTCGGCACCGCAAATAGCGTGACGCCGTCGGCATCCTCGGGCGACCCGGCGGTGCGCGCGGCGACGATCAGCAGGTCGGCGACATGGCCATGCGCGACGAACTGCTTGGTCCCGGTCAGCTTGAAGCCATTGCCCGACCGCTCCGCCTTCATCCCGATCGCGTCGCCATGCTTGGCGCGCTCATCGATCGCCAGCGCGGCGACGGTTTCGCCCGACAGGATGCCGGGGAACCAGCGTTCGCGCTGCGCCGTGCCGTTGAGCGCCGCCACTGCTGCAACTGCGGTGGTCAGGAACGGCGAGGGCGAGAGGTTGCGCCCGATCTCTTCCAGCACCACCCCCGCCTCGACATGGCCAAGGCCCAGGCCGCCGTCGCTTTCGGGAATCAGGATGCCGGTAAAGCCCATTTCGGCAAACTGCTTCCACAGGTCGCGGGAAAAGCCGGTTGCGTCGTTGGCGTCGCGCAGCGCGCGCATATGGCTGACCGGCGCGGCCTCGGCCACGAATTGCTGTGCGCTCTCGCGGAGCATGGTCTGTTCGTCGTTGAGGTAGAGTGGCATCTTCTTCTCCCTCTCCCCGCTTGCGGGGAGAGAGCCGGGGAGAGGGGCAGTCTCTCCAACTCCGGCCCGTTGATTTTATCCGACTGCCCCTCTCCCAACCCTCTCTCCTGAAGGGGAGAGGGCTAATGTGTTATGCCGGCAGCTCCAGAATCCGCTTGGCAACGATGTTCAGCTGGACCTCGCTCGTCCCGCCCTCGATCGAATTGGCCTTGGTCCGCAGCCACGCGCGCGGCTTGGCGCCGCCGTTCGACCGCTCGCTTTCCCATTCCAGCGTGTCCGACCCGCCGCTCGCCATGATCAGTTCGTGGCGGTCCTTGTTCAGCTCGGTGCCGTAATATTTCATCATCGACGGCTGGGCGGGGTGCGCCTGTCCGGCCTTGAGCTGGTCGATGAACCGCTCCGACATCGCCGAGAAGGCCTTGGACCGCACCTCGAACAGCGCGAGCTGCGCGCGCAGGATCGGGTCGGCGAGGCGCCCCTGCGCATCCAGCCCGATCGTCGCGATCGCACCCTCGATCAGCGGATTGCCGCCGGGCGAGGCGAGGCCCATGCCGGAGATCATCTCGCGCTCATGGCCGAGCAGATATTTGGCGACGTCCCAGCCCTTGTTCTCGTCGTGGATCCGGTTCTTCTTGGGCACCCGGACATTGTCGAAGAACGTCTCACAGAAGGGCGAATAGCCGCTGATCAGCAGGATCGGCTTGGTCGACACGCCGGGGCTGTCCATGTCGAACAGCAGGAAGCTGATCCCGCCCTGCTTGCTGTCCTTGCTGGTGCGGACGAGGCAGAAGATCCAGTCGGCCTTGTCGGCATAGCTGGTCCACACCTTCTGCCCGTTGACGATATAATCGTCGCCATCGGGGATCGCGCTGGTGGCGAGGCCGGCAAGGTCGCTGCCCGCATTCGGTTCCGAATAGCCCTGGCACCAGCGGATTTCGCCGCGCGCGATTTTGGGCAGATGCTCCAGCTTCTGCTCCTCGGTCCCGTATTTCAGCAGCGCCGGGCCAAGCATCGAAATGCCGAAGCTGTTGAGCGGGTTGCGGCAATTCAGCGCCGCCATCTCTTCGCGCAGGATCTTGGTCTGCGCCGGCGACAGCCCGCCACCGCCATATTGCGTGGGCCAGTCAGGGACGGTCCAGCCGCGCGCGGCCATCGCGTCCATGTACAGTTTCTGGTCGGGGTTCTTGCTGTAATCGGCCTTGCGCCCGCCCCAATTGGCGTCGCCCTCGCCGCGCATCGGCTCACGCATCGATGCGGGGACATTGGCCTCCAGCCAGGCGCGGGTCTCTGCGCGGAATGTGTCGAGATCGGTCATGATGGTTCCTCGTCCAGCAAAGCGGCGATGCGGCGCGCGGTCGCAATCGCAAGATGGTCGTGATGCAGGTCGGTCAGCACCTGCACCCCGGTCGGCAGGCCGTTGGCGGTCCCGGCCGGGAAGGTGGTGGCGGGCAGGCCCGGATAGGTGGCGAGCCCGGCCCAGGCGAGGTGCGCGTCATAGCCGCGCTCCACGCCGTCGATATCGAGTGTCCGCTCGGCCTGCGGGCGCGGGTCGTGTGGAAACGCCTGAGTCGCCGCCGGCGGGGCGATCACCGCATCGACCTCGGCAAACAGCTTCGTCCATGCCCGCGTGTTGCGCGCCTGTGCGTCGAGCATCGAAAGATAAGGGAGCAGGCGGGGCAGTGTGTCGTGCAGCACCGGGTCCGACCGCGCGAACACCGTGCCGAGCAGCGCGGTGTAGGCGTCATGCTGCACGGCCAGATCGGGCAGGGCAGGGTGGGTGCGGACGATCTGAACCCCGTCGCGCGCCAGCGCTTCGGCAGCGCGCTCGACCCCGTCGATCACTGCAGCAGCGGTCGTGGTTGCCGGATGCGCGGTCAGCACCAATACGCGCCGGGCGGGCGCGGCGTCGCGGGGCAGGGGAAGGTCGGCGAGCAGGTCGAGCAGCAACGGCAGGTCGCTGCCCTGCCGCGCCATCGGCCCGATCACGCCCAGCACCGCCTCCGCGCCATCGCTGCCGGGGAAGCGATGACCGTACCCGTTCAGCGCGCCATAGCTCGGCTTGTGACCCCACACGCCGCAGAAATGCGACGGCACCCGGATCGACCCGCCAATGTCGCTGCCGAGCTCAATCGGCACATAGCCTGCGGCCAGCGCCGCCGCCGCGCCGCCCGAGCTGCCGCCGCAGGTGCGGGCCGGGTCGTGCGGGTTGCTGGTGCGGCCATAGACGGAATTGACGCTCTGCCAGTCGCCCAGCGCCTTGGGCACATTGGTCTTGCCAAGAATGATCGCGCCAGCCGCTTTCAGCCGCTGCACCGCGACCGCATCGCTCGTCGCGATGTTGCCGGCCGCGTGCGAGAAGCCCCAGCTGGTCGCCAGCCCGGCGACGTCGAACGCCTCCTTGACCGTCATCGGCACGCCCAGCAGCGGACGGCGCTCGCCGCGCGTCACCGCCGCATCGACTTCGTCCGCTGCCGCCAGCGCCCGGTCGAAATCGCGCACCACCACCGCGTTGATCGCGCCGTCCCCGGCCTCGATCCGGGCGATGGCGGCTTCGCATTGCGCGCGCGCGCTCGTCTCGCCCGCCGCAATCGCGGTGGCGATGTCGATTGCGGACGCGCGCGCCATTGTCATCCCGGCGCGCCTGTCCGCTGGATCAGCTCGATCTCATGCCCCTCGGGGTCGAGCAGGAAGGTCAGCCGCGCGCCCGGCAGTTCGTGCGGGCCGTGCAGCGGGCGCGCGCCATGCGCGATCGCGCGCGCCGCCGCCGCGTCGAGATCGGCGGTGGTCAGGCCGACCGGGCCATGCCCGTTGCCGACAGCGATCTCCCGCCCGTCGCTGTAGTGGAACAGCACCAGGGTGAAGGGCTGGCCGGGCAGATTGAGCATCGACTCTTCCAGCCCGGGCAGCACCACGCGATTGGTCACCGCGAAGCCGAAGGTGTCGCAGTAGAAGCGCTCCATCGCGGCCAGATCGCGCACGACCAGCTTGAAGAAGCCGAGGCGGAAGCGCAGCGCCTCCACCTCGCCCGTCTCCGCGCCGGCCAGTGCGGCATCAGCCATTGAAGCGCTCGCCCTTCTCGGCCTTGTCCTTCAGCAGCTGCGCGACCTCGAAGCCATGCTTCTCGAGGCCAGCGACGATGGTCTTGAGGCCGACCGTGTCCGCCCAGAACATCGGACCGCCGCGATAGACCGGCCAGCCATAGCCATAGATCCACACGACATCGATGTCCGACGCACGCTGCGCCATGCCTTCCTGCAGGATCAGCGCGCCTTCATTGACCATCGTGTACAGCGTGCGCTCGATGATCTCCTCATCGGTCACCTCATGCTGCACCGCGCCGGTCTTCTTGCGGAAATCCTCGATGATCTCGGCGACGCGTGGGCTCGGCGAGGGGTTCCGCTTTTCGTCATAATCGTAGAAGCCGGCCTGCTTCTTCTGGCCCCAGCGGCCCTCGGCGGCGAGCGCGTCGCGGATGCTTTCGATCCGGGTCGGGTCGCGGTGCCAGCCGATGTCGACACCGGCCAGATCGCTCATCTGGAACGGACCCATCGGCATGCCGAATTCGACATGGACGCGGTCGACCTGCTCCGGGGTCGCGCCTTCCATCAGCAGCTTCATCGCCTCGACCTGACGCGGCATCAGCATGCGGTTGCCGATAAAGCCGTGGCACACGCCCGCGACCACCGCGACCTTCTTGATCTTCTTGGCAACGTCCATGACGGTCGCCAGCACGTCCTTGTCGGTCTGTGCGCCGCGCACGATTTCCAGCAGCTTCATGACATTGGCGGGCGAGAAGAAGTGCATGCCCACCACATCGCCCGGACGGCTGGTCGATGCCGCAATCTCGTCGATGTTGAGATAGCTGGTGTTGGACGCCAGGATCGCGCCCGGCTTGCAGATGGTGGAAAGCTTGCCGAAAATGTCCTTCTTGACGTCCATATTCTCATAGACCGCCTCGATCACCAGGTCGCAGTCGGCGAGGTCGTCCATGCTCAGCGTCGGGGTCAGCAGGCCCATGGCCTGCTCGACTTGCTCGGGCTTGATGCGGCCGCGCGCGGCGCTGCCCTCGTAATTCTTGCGCATCACGCCAGTGCCGCGGTCGAGCGCTTCCTGCTGCATCTCGACGATCGTGACCGGGATGCCGGCCGACAGGAAGTTCATCGAAATGCCGCCGCCCATCGTGCCGGCGCCGATCACGCCGACCTTCTTGATCGCGCGCAGCTGCGTATCTTCCGGCACATCGTCGATCTTCGCGGCCTTGCGCTCGGCGAAGAAGATGTGGCGCATCGCGGCCGACTGCGTGCCCATGATCAGCTTCATAAAGCCGTTGCGTTCGCGCTGGACGCCCTCGGCATAGGGCTTGTCGACCGTTTCCTCGATCACCGCGATGATCTCCGCCGGCGCGTCATAGCCGCGGAAGCGCTTGGCGTTGGTCTTGCGGAAATTGTCGAACACGCCCGCTTCGACCGTGACCGGCTTTTCGCTGGCGCGGGGCAGGGGGCGGGTGTCGGCCACTTCCTTGGCATAGGCGATGGCGTCGGCGGTCAGGCTGTCCTCACCGGCGAGGCGATCGACCAGGCCAGCGGCCTGCGCGACCTTGGCCGGAACGGGATCGCCCTTGGCCGCCAGCTCAAGCGCGAACTCGACCCCCGCGACGCGCGGCAGGCGCTGGGTACCGCCCGCGCCGGGCAGGATGCCGAGCTTGACTTCGGGCAGGCCGAACTTGGCCGAGGGGACGGCGATGCGGTAATGGCATGCCAGCGCGACCTCGCACCCGCCGCCCAGCGCAGTGCCATGGACGGCGGCGACCACCGGCTTTTCGCTTGCCTCGATCGTGTCGACGACGGTCGGCAGCCCCGGCTCCTGCATCGGCTTGCCGAATTCGGTGATGTCGGCCCCGGCGAAGAAGGTGCGCCCGTCGCAGCGGATCACGGCGGCCTTCAGGCTGTCGTCGCTGTTCAGTTCCTTGATCGCCGCATCCAGCCCCTGCCGCACCGCCGCGCCCAGCGCGTTCACCGGCGGGTTGTTCGAGGTGATGACGAGAATATCGCCCTGCTTTTCAGTCGTAATCACGGACATGTCGCTCTCCAGTTGCGTATTGCGCCGGTCAGGCCAGCGCGGAATAGATCATGGTCTTGAGCTCGCGCCGGATCGGGTAAAGCCCCGACGGCGACAGCTGGGTCATGAACACCATCGTGATCCGCTCGACCGGATCGACGAAGAAGGCGGTCGAAAACATCCCGCCCCAGTAAAACTCCCCGACACTGCCCGGGATCATCGATCGCGCGACATCGATGTTCATCGCAAAGCCAAGGCCAAAGCCAGTGCCGGCATTCTGCGTCTCGCTGAACAACGAGCGTGACAGTGCCGACAGGTCCTTGCCGCCGGGCAGGTGGTTCATCACCATCAGGTCGAGCGTCTTGCGCCCGATGATGCGCGCGCCATCCAGCGTCCCGCCATTCAGCAGCATCGTGCAGAAGCGGTGATAGTCGAGCGCGGTCGAGACGAGCCCGCCGCCGCCCGACAGCAGCGTCGGCTTGCGGCTCCACGCCGACTCCGCCCCGCGATCATACATCACCCGGCCTTCGCCGGCCTTGAACGTGTAGCAATCGGTCAGGCGATCGATCTTGTCCGCCGCGACCATGAACCCGGTGTCGCGCATGCTCAGCGGGGCGAAAATATGCTCGGCGAAATAGGCATCGAGCTTCTGGCCCGACACGCGTTCGACCACCGCGCCGAGCACATCGGTCGACACCGAATAATTCCACGCGTCGCCCGGCGAAAATTCGAGCGGCAGCTTGCCCAGCGCTGCGATGAACCCATCAAGGTCGAGATGCCCGTGCCAGCTCTCGATCCGCCCCTCGCGATAGGCCGCATCGACATTGCCGCGATTCTGGAACCCATAGGTGAGGCCGGAGGTATGCCGCAGCAGATCGATCATCCGCATCGGTTCGGTCGTCGGCTTGGTCACGAACGGCACCCCGCCGCCGCCGCCATTATAGACGCCCAGCCCCTTGAACTCGGGCAGGACGTGATGGACCGGCGTGTCGAGTGCGACATTGCCCTGCTCGACCAATTGCATGAACGCGATCGACGTGACCGGCTTCGTCATCGACGCGATGCGGAAGATTGAGGCTTCGTCAACCGCTGCGCCGCCTTCGCGCGCTGCACCCTGATGGCTGAAATGCGCGATCTTGCCGTTGCGGGCGATCAGCAGCTGGGCGTTGGGCAGCTTGCCCGAGTCGAGGTAGCGCGCCTTGACGAACGCATCGATGCGGGCGAGCCGTTCGGCGTCGAAGCCGCTTTCCGTAGCGGTAGCGAAGGCGGGAGAGTCCATACCTTTAATTCGAATCCTCGTTCCGGGGCGTTCGCCTTTGTGTCGCTTCCCTATTGCGTTGAGCGGCTAATGAATCAAGAATGAAGTGTGGTCGGCATTGGCTGAATCGCCAAACCGGACATTCAACAACGATCACGACGACAATATTGGAGAGACGCGCCTTGGCCCCCGAACCGCTCATCCCGCTCGACCCGTCCTGGCCGAAGATGACGCTGGCGCAAGCCCAGGCGCTGATGACCACGCCCGGCCAGAAGCTGGAAATGGACGAAATCGAGATTCGCGGCATCAGGACGCGGGTGTGGAAGAATGCCCCGCCGCACCTTGCCGCGCTGCTGCATCTGTCGCGCACCCATGGCGAGCGGATCTTCACCATCCATGAGGATGAGCGGGTCAGCTATGAGGCGAATTTCCGTGCCACCGCGCACCTTGCGACCAAGTTGCGCGAGATGGGCGTGGTCAAGGGCGATCGCGTCGCGCTGGCGATGCGCAACACGCCCGAATGGCCGGTGATCTTCTTTGCCGCGGTCAGCATCGGCGCGATCCTGGTCCCGCTCAACGCATGGTGGACCGGCGGCGAGCTGGACTACGGCCTGCGCGATTCGGGGTCGAAGGTCCTGTTCCTCGACGGCGAGCGCTTCGCCCGGCTGCAAAAGCGGCTGCCCGACCTGCCCGACCTTGAACGCACCATCGTCAGCCGCTGGGACGGCGAATTGCCCGAGGGCGTCGACAAGCTCGAAAACCTGATCGGCGCGCCCAACAGCTGGGCGGCCCTTGCTGACGTCCCGCTCCCCGCCGAACCGACGCTGGGGCCGGAGGATGACGCCACGATCTTCTACACCAGCGGCACCACCGGCGCGCCCAAGGGCGCACTCGGCACGCACCGTAACTTGTGCACCAACATCATGTCGGGCGGTTACGCCGCCGCGCGTTCGTACCTGCGCAGGGGCGAGATGCCGCCCGAGCCGCAGCCCAAGGTCGGCCTGCTCGTCATCCCGCTGTTCCACGTCACCGCCTGTTCGGCCAGCCTGATGGGCACGCTCGCGTCGGGCAACACGGCCGTGTTCATGCGCAAATGGGACGTGGTCGAGGCGATGGAGATCATCCAGCGCGAAAAGGTGAACCTCACCGGCGGTGTGCCGACGATTGCCTGGCAGATCCTGGAGCACCCCGACCGCGCCAAATATGACCTCTCCAGCCTCGAGGCGATCGCCTATGGTGGCGCACCGTCGGCACCCGAACTGGTCAAGCGCATCTACACCGAATTCGGCGCGCTGCCCGGCAATGGCTGGGGCATGACCGAGACGATGGCGACCGTCACCAGCCATTCGAGCGAGGATTATTTGAACCGCCCGACCAGCGCCGGCCCGCCCGTGCCGGTCGCCGACCTCAAGATCATGGACCCCGAAGGCGAGCATGAGCTGCCCGTCGGCGAGGTCGGCGAGCTGTGGGCCAAGGGGCCGATGATCGTGAAGGGATACTGGAACAAGCCCGAGGCGACCGCCGAATGCTTCCGCGACGGTTGGGTCCGCACCGGCGATCTGGCGAAGCTGGACGAGGAAGGTTTCCTCTACATCGTCGACCGCGCCAAGGACATGATCATCCGCGGCGGCGAGAATATCTACTCGTCCGAGGTCGAAGACGTGCTCTATGCCCATCCCGCGGTCACCGACTGCGCGCTGATCGGCATCCCGCACAAGACGTTGGGCGAGGAGCCGGCTGCGGTGGTGCACCTCGCACCCGGAATGGAGGCCAGCGAGGCCGAGTTGCAGGCGTGGGTCCGCGAGCGGCTGGCGATCTTCAAGACGCCCGTGGCGATCAAGTTTGTCGCGGAGACGCTGCCAAGGAATGCGAATGGGAAGATTCTGAAGAAGGATCTGAAGGCGTTGTTTGTGGAGGAGGGGGTGGCGTAATTCGTCGCGCTTGTGCATCCATGTAGCCGCAGCCAATCTACTCAGATTGGCGGGGGGCATGATGGATAGACGATCGATACTAGCCAGCGCGGCAGCCGTCGGCGGAATTGTCGCTACGCCCTTTCGGGCAGTCGCAGTCCAAACGGGCAAGCCGTCTGATGCGCCTCAGGACGAGTATTCAGCCGCGATAGCCGAAGCCATCGCGGCCATCCCGTATCGCCGCATAGAAGCGACCGGACGGGAGGCGCTCAACATTTGGGAGCGTCTCAAATCATCCGGTGAGGGCTGGCCGGTCATAGTCGGCGGCGATGAAGATCTGGCCCAGATCGCTGAGCAATGGACCATCGAAGGAGGGGCGCGTCCCGAGGACATCCTCGCCCGCGCTGATGCGCTGCGACATCCTGATTCGCTGCGCGCGCTGGTCGCGGCGCAGCGGGAGGACGGGGTCGCTGCGACCCGCGAAATGCTTGCCAAGGGGGATGATCAACTCCTGCCGCGGATCGTCGACGTGGACCAGGACGGTAACGCGCGCAGCCTGTCGCCTGCTGAAGTCCGCAAGACCATGCTGGAAGGGCTCGAAGCAAGCGAGCCCGACGTCGGTGAATGGCCTGCGGAAGCCGACGCGATGGGTGGTGGATTAACCGTCGGCTACGACCTTGACGGCAAGCCGCTCGACAAAGTGCATATCCTCATCCTCCCGACAAAGGAGCCGGCCGCTGCGCCTGCCTATCTACGATGGGGTGGGTGGAACGCTTGTCCCGCGCCGGAGTATCACGTCGCGGCCCTGCGCGATTGGCACCGGCGCTACGGTGGAGTGCCGGTCGCGATGACCGGAGACGTCATCAATGTCCGCGTCACCCGCCGCCCTGCGTCACGTGACGAGGCGCTGTCATTGGCGCGCGAACAGTTTTTGTATTGCGAGGATATCGTCCTGCAGGGGACCGATACTTTCGCCCCGCTCGCGGCTGGATTGATGCACAGCGACTGGTGGTTCTTCTGGTGGGATTGACGCGCTGAGCTGCTAGCTCCGAACAGAAAAGGGCCGGTCCCTTCGAACCGGCCCCCTTCATCTTGTCAGGCGACTAGCCTCACCAAATCTTCACCCGCTGCTCGGGCGGCAGGTACAGCGCGTCGCCGGGCTTGACGTTGAACGCTACATACCAGGCGTCGACATTGCGGACGATGCCGTTGACGCGATATTTGGCCGGGCTGTGCGGGTCGGTCAGCAGGCGCTGCAGTTCGGCATCTTCACGCACCTTGGCCTGCCACGCCTGGGCATAGGACAGGAAGAAGCGCTGGTCGCCGGTCAGGCCGCCGATCACCGGGGCCTTGCCGTGCTTCGCCTGATAGCGCTGGTACGCGCCATAGGCCATTTCGACGCCGCCCAGATCGCCGATATTCTCACCCAGCGTCAGCTTGCCGTTGATCTTGGTCCCCTTCACCGGCTCATATTGGTTGAACTGCTCGACCAGCACGCCGGTGCGCTTGGCAAAGGCGGCCTTGGCTTCGGGCGTCCACCAGTTGGCGAACTTGCCGTCGGCGCCGAACTGGCTGCCCTGATCGTCAAAGCCGTGGCCGATCTCATGCCCGATGATCGCGCCGATGGCGCCATAGTTCACCGCCGGGTCCGCCTTGGCGTCGAAATAGGGCGCCTGCAGGATCGCCGCCGGGAAGGTGATCTGGTTCATCAGCGGGTTGTAGTACGCGTTCACCGTCTGCGGGGTCATGTCCCACGCCGCGCGGTCGACCGGCTTGCCCAGCTTCGAGAGCTGATACTGCTGCCCCCATTCGCGTGCCGCCACCATATTGCCGAGCAAATCGCCGCGGCTGATCTTCATGCTCGAATAGTCGATCCACTTGGCCGGATGCCCGACGCGCGGGTCGAACGCGGCAAGCTTGGCCAGCGCCTTTTCCTTGGTCGCCGCATCCATCCACTGGTTCGCCTTCAGCCGCTCTTCCAGGCTGGCGCGCAGATCGACGATCAGCTCGTTCATCTTGGCCGAGCTTTCCGGCGGATAGTGGCGCGCGACGTAAATCTCGCCGACTGCCTCACCCAGCGCACCGTTGACCAGCTGGACCCCGCGCTTCCACCGCTCGCGCTTTTGCGGGGTACCCGACAGCGTCCTGGCGTAGAAGTTGAACGAGGCATCGTCGAATGCCTTGGGCAGATAGGCGGCGTTGGACGAAATGAAGTGGAAGGTCATCCAGTCCTGCCAGGTCGATACCGGCACCTCGGCAAACATCTTGCCCAGCGCGGTCAGCGCAGTGTCGTTGCCCATGATCATCTTGGGCATCGCCGCGACGCCCGCTGTCTGCATCATGGCCGGCCAGTCGAATTCGGGTGCCAGTTTCGCCATCCCCGCCCGGTCCATCGGCTTGTACAGCGCCATGATGTTGCGGTTCTGCTCAGGGCTCCAGTGCACCTTGGCCATCGCGGTTTCGAACGCGACGATCGTGTCGGCCTTTTTCGCGGCATCGGCGATTCCCGCCAGCGTCAGCAACTGTTCGACATAGGCGCGATAGGCGGCGCGGAACTTGTCGTATTTCTCGCCTTCCAGCAGATAATAGTCGCGCGCCATGCCGAGCGCGCCCTGGCTCGCGAACGCGGTGTACTGGGTCG
Organism: Sphingomonas sp. 32-66-10; assembly: GCA_002280565.1. Lineage (GTDB taxonomy): Bacteria > Pseudomonadota > Alphaproteobacteria > Sphingomonadales > Sphingomonadaceae > Sphingomonas. The sequence continues at coordinate 55,257 of NCEF01000005.1, read as the reverse complement.
GATCGGCGAGATCGGGGATGATCCCGATATCGACCGGGCTGGCATAGCCGACGCTTGCGAACAAGGTTTGCAGCTTGGCGCGGTCATCCGCCGCCGCGATCTTGGCGAGATAGGGCTTGAGCGGCGCGGTGCCGCGCGCCTCGATCCCGGCCTCGTCCATCCAGCTGGCATAGAGGTCGCCGATCTGTTTGCCCTTCGCACCGAACTGGCCGGGGTTCTTGGCCATGTCATCGAGGATCGCGCGCACCGAAACCTCGGCCTCGTCGGTCAGCTTGACGCCATAGCCCGCCGCCGACCGATCCGCCGCGATCTCGACCGACTTTGCCCAGCCGCCATTGACGTAGGACCAGAAATCGTCGCCCGGCTTGACGCTCTTGTCCTGCCCGGTCAGCTCGAGCCCGACCGTGCCGTACCGTGGTCCGCTGGCGCTCTGCGACAGGGCAGGCGCGGTCAGCGCGAGCGCGGCAACGCCCAGCGTCAGGCGCGCGAAAACATTGATCTTCATGGAAAAACCCCCCAGAGAGTCGGTAGTGTGTTGCGTTACCATAACAGTGAGTGGGAGGCTGCGCAATGCCTGCGCTATCGTCGTCCCGGGCCTGACCCGGGACGGGGCTTCTTCTTCCTTCAACATCGGCGAAGAACAGCCCAGCCCCGGGTCGAGCCCGGGGCGACGGGGGAGGATTAGGCGAGAACCCCCGCCACCGCCTTTGCCCACCCGTTCAGCCGCGCCGCCCGCGCGTCGCCATCCATCGTTGGCTCGAACATCTCGACCCGCCCGCGCATCGCCGCCGCTTCCTCCAGCCCGGAAAACAGCCCGCAGCCCACGCCCGCCAGCATCGCCGCGCCCAAAGCAGTCGTCTCGGTGAAGGCCGGGCGTTCGACGGTCACGCCCAGCACATCGGCGAGATCCTGTGCGATCCAGTCATTGGCGACCATGCCCCCGTCGATCCGCAGCCGCGACCAGTCACAGCCATCGGCGGCGAAGGCGGTCTTGAGGTCATGGCTCTGATGCGCCATCGCCTCCAGCGCGGCGCGCACGACATGCGCCTTGCCGCTGGCGAGGCTGAGGCCGCTGATCGCTCCGCGCGCTTCGGGTTCCCACCACGGCGCGCCCAGCCCCGACAAGGCCGGCACGAAATACACCCCGCCATTGTCGGCGACCGACCGCGCCAGCGCCTCGGTCTCACCTGCGTCCGTAATGAGACCCAAAGAGTCGCGCAGCCATTTGACCACGCTTCCTGCGACGAACACCGACCCCTCGATCGCATAGGCGCGCTTGCCGTCGAGCTGGCACAGCACGGTCGACAGCAACCGGTGGCGCGAGGTCGGCTGGCGCTCCCCGGCGTTGGTCAGCATGAACGCGCCCGTGCCATAGGTCGCTTTGGTCTCGCCCGGCGCTAGGCACGCCTGCCCGATCGTCGCCGCCTGCTGGTCGCCCGCAAGGCCGCAGATCGGGATGCGCCCGCCGAACAAGGTGGTCGATCCGAACTGGCCCGCGCAATCCACGATCTCGGGCAGCGCCCCACGCGGGCAATCGAACAGGTCGAGCAGCCCGTCGCTCCACCCGCCGCTGCCCAGACCCATCAGCAAGGTGCGCGAGGCATTGGTCGCGTCGGTGACATGGAGGCCGCCGGTCAGCTTCCACACCAGCCAGCTTTCGACCGTCCCGATCGCCAGCCGCTCGCCCGCTTCGCGCAGCTGCGGCCAGTTCGCCATCGCCCAGGCGATCTTGGTCCCGCTGAAATAGGGGTCGAGCAACAATCCGGTGCGCGCCTGTACCCCGGCTTCCTCGCCCTGTTCCTTGAGCGTGCGGCACAGCTCGGCGCTGCGTCGGTCCTGCCACACGATCGCCGGGCCGAGCGCACGGCCGGTCTCGCGGTCCCAGAACATCACCGTCTCACGCTGGTTGGTGATGCCGATCGCGGCGATCGCGTCCGGCCCGCCTGCGCGCTCGATCATCACCGCCGCGCAATTGGCCGATTCGGCCCAGATCTGGTCGGGGTCATGCTCGACCCATCCGGCGCGCGGATAGGATTGGAGCAGCGGCACGGCGATGCTGTCGAGGCAGCGGCCGTCCGGGGCGAATAGCATCGCGCGGGTCGAGGTCGTGCCCTCGTCGATGACCAGCAGAATCTCTCCCATGTTGATAGGTTAGCCGGGATTACATCGCACGCAAATCACGCTAGGATTCGCGCGAGAGGTAAGACAAGTGGACGAAGCTTTCGGGAACGACCGGCGCGCGGAAGGGGAGGGCGACACGCCCGAATCGACGCGTCACTTCGTCCCGGTCGTGCCCCCCGCTGATCATGAGACCGAGGCGGAGAATCGCCGCGATCGGCTGCTTGCCGGGCTGACGCTGATGGCCGGGATCGGCCTCGTCCTCGCCATTCCGTTTGCGCTCAAGGCCGGGTCGCCCTTCTTCCTGCCCCTCACCGCGGCGATCGTCATCGCGATTGCGCTGGTCCCGATCCTCGAATGGCTGGAGCGGCACCGCGTCCCGGCGCCGCTTGCTGCCCTGATCTGCCTGTTGCTGTTCCTGACCGCGGCCAATGCCGCGCTGGCGTCGATCGTCGTGCCTGCCTGGGGCTGGTTGTCGATCCTTCCCGAGCGGATCGACAATATCCAGTCGAACGTGAAACCGCTGATCGATTTCTATTCGAACTTCGAAGCCTTTGTGAACAAGACGATTCAGGACCTGGCCCAGTCGCGCCCGATGCAGCCGACCGAGGCGACGGGACAGGCGCCGCCGCGCTCGCTGCTCGAACTGGCCGCGACCAGCGCGCCGACTGCGTTCATCGAAATGTTCTTCGCGGTGCTCGTGATCTTCTTCTTCCTGTCGGGCTGGACACGGTTGCGGCGCAACGCGATCACCAGCCGCACCAGCTTTGGCGGGGCGATGGCGACCGCGCGGGTGATTCAGGATGTGGTCGACGATACCTCGGCCTATCTTGGCACGATCACCATGATCAACGTGACGCTGGGGCTGCTCGTCGCTGGCGCGCTGTGGCTGATCGGCATGCCGACCCCGCTGATGTGGGGCGGCATCGTCGCGTTGCTCAACTATATTCCCTATCTCGGCCCGATCTTTGCCGCCGGATTCCTGGCGGTGGGCGGGCTGATGACGTTCCAGGACGTGTGGACCGCGCTACTGCCCGCCGCGATCATGATCGGGCTGCATACCATCGAGGCGAACCTCATCACGCCGCTGGTGGTCGGGCGGCGGCTGACGATCAATCCGATCATGATTCTGATCTCGCTGTCCTTCTGGGGCTGGGTCTGGGGGACGCCGGGCGCGCTGCTCGCGGTGCCGTTGCTGATCATCATCCAGACCGTGCTCAATGCGGCGGGCAAGCCGGACATCGCCGGATTCCTGTTCGAACATGGCACGCTGGTCGCGCGCGGAAACCCTGCCGCGCCACGTCCGCAAATTATGCGCGAAAGCGGAGTTGACAGCCCCGGACCGCCCGGTTAGGTGCCGCGCTCTCGCAAGGGACGGCGCTTCGGCGCCAGGGTCATGCGGGTGTAGCTCAGTTGGTTAGAGCGCCGGCCTGTCACGCCGGAGGTCGCGGGTTCGAGCCCCGTCACTCGCGCCACCCCCTATCGGGTGGCCACCCCTCTCACTCCACGTCACCGATCGTCAGCGGCACCATGGTGCTTTGCTTGTGCACGCGCTTGATGAAGCTCGTCTCATAGCGCCGCACGGCCGGGTCGTTCTGAAACAGCCGTTCGGCCAACGCATTATAGTCGGCCATGTCGCGCGCGCAGATCAGCACCGCCAGATCGTCTGCCCCGGCAACGTCGAGCACCATCTGCACCGCATCCTCAGCGGTGAGCGCGGCCCGCAGCGCCGCGATGCCGCGCGCTTCGGCATGTTCATGCACCTGTACCCGCACCAGCGCGCGCAGCCGCCGTTCGGTCAGTTTAGGCGCGAGCAGCGCGACGTCGGCCGCGATGAACCCTTCACCGCGCAGCCGACGCACGCGTCGCGTGACCGCCGATGCCGACAGCGGCACGTCGCGCGCCAGCTCCTCCGCTGTCGCCAGCGAATCGGCCTGGAGCAGGTTGAGCAACTGAAGGTCGAAGGCATCGAGCTTGCTCATATCTGGCGCGAACCCGCTCCCGAAAGATGATTTTCGGCACATAGCGCGCCATGATCGCCTGCAAAAGGCGTGTTATTCAAATATAACACCTCGAGTGATCCACAACGGAGAGACTTGATGGGTAAGGAAGTGATGGCGGCGGCAATCCTGGCGATGCTGGCACCGGCGGCAATGGCACAGAGCGAGGCACCGGTACCCGCCGTCGCCCCCGCCTTTGACGCGGCGGCGGCCAAGGCCGCAGTGGCGACGCTGGCGGACGAATTGGACAAGAATTTCGTCTTCCCTGACACCGCAAAACGCTACGCCACTGCGCTGCGCACGAAGCTCGCGGCGGGTGGCTATGACGGCATGACCGACGGCTATGCGCTGGCCACCGCAGTCACCGCCGATCTTCAGGCGATCGCTCCCGATGGTCACCTCGCCATGTTCGCGCCGGGCGGCCCGCAGTCGCAGCGCGTCGGCCAGCCATCGACCCAGCAGCAGATCGGCAGTGCCCCGCTGCCCCCGCCCGCGATGGAACAGGCCGGGATGATCGCACCGGGCATCGTCTATGTCCGCTTCAACGGCTTTTTCGGCGAGGCCGAGACGCTCAAGGCCTTCACCGCCTTTCTCGATCAGTATGCAGGGGCAAAGACGCTGATCATCGACGCGCGTACGCATCGCGGCGGCGGGCTGGACGAGATGGACGTGCTGTTCCCGCGCATCTTCGACACGGCGCAGGCGGTGATGATCATGGACACGCGCGCATCGTTCGCAGCGCAGGCCGGGCCGCTGCCGTTCCGCTCGCTGGTCAAGGTCGATGCGCCCGCCGAACTGGCGCGGACCGAGCACCGCGTCATCCCGGCAAGCCCGGCCGGCCCATGGGCAAAAGCCAAAATCTACTACCTCACCTCGCCGCGCACCGCATCCGCCGCCGAGCATCTTGCAGCGGTGTTCAAGGGGACGAAGCGTGCAACGCTGATCGGGGAAACCACGGCGGGGGCGGGCCATTATGGCGGCACCGCGCCGCTCGGCGGGGGATATTCGGCCTTCATCCCGGTCGGGCGCAGCTATTTCCCTGGCGGTGAGAGCTGGGAACAGGTCGGCGTGAAGCCCGATATCGCGGTCGCGCCGGAACGCGCGCTCTATGAGGTGCTGGTGCGCGAAGGCGTCCCCGCCGCACAGGCCGAGGCGCTGTCAGCTTCGCATATGCCCAAGGGGTCGATGGAACGCCGCAAGCTCGGTCGCCGCTGACGCGCGACCCGCAAGGGGGCGGTGGCGTTGATGGATCACCCCTAATCCACAACGCCGTAGCGCCGCCCCCTTGCACCCCCCAGCACAGCCGCTAAACGCCCCCGTTCACCATAAGGGAGCGGGACATGAGCGACTCGATTTCGGCCGAGCAGCTGCGCCTTCTGATCGAGCGGATCGAGCGGCTGGAAGAAGAAAAGAAGGGCATCAGCGACGACATCAAGGACGTCTATGGCGAGGCCAAGGCGACCGGGTTCGATGCCAAGATCATGCGCACCATCATCCGCCTGCGGAAGATGGAGAAGCACCAGCTCGACGAGCAGGACGCGCTACTCGAAACCTATCGCGCCGCGCTGGGGATGCAGTAAGCGCGCAATTCACTTTCCCGTCGTCCCGGGCTTGACCCGGGACGGGGCTTCTTCTCCCTCCGCTGAAGAACGACAGCCCGGCCCCGGGTCAAGCCCGGGGCGACGGTGGCGGCGGGCAGGGGCATTGCCGCATCACACCCCACCGCCCTAACATGCCCCCTTCCAACCGGAGGCCGCAGCATGATTCTCACTACCACCAGCACCGTCGATGGCCATAGCGCCACCCGCTATCACGGCATCGTCACCGCCGAAGTGATCATCGGCGCGAACATCTTCCGCGACCTGTTCGCGGGCATTCGCGACATCGTTGGCGGTCGATCGGGCAGCTATGAGCGCCCGCTCAAGGACGCGCGCAAGACCGCGCTCGACGAACTGCGCGACGAAGCCCGCGCGCTGGGCGCAAACGGCGTGATCGGTATCGATTTCGACTATGAAGTGATCGGCAAGAACGGCTCGATGCTGATGGTCTCGGCCTCCGGCACGGCGGTGACGCTCAGCGGGGTGTGATGCGATGCTGTCGTGGGGCGGCGGGTTGCATGCCGCCCCTCGGCTCGCCTAGAGACGCGCATCCTATTCCATAGAGACACCCCATGGCAGGCCATTCCAAATTCAAGAACATCATGCACCGCAAGGGCGCGCAGGATAAGAAGCGCTCGGGCATGTTCAGCAAGCTCAGCCGCGAAATCACCGTCGCGGCCAAGATGGGCCTGCCCGATCCCGACATGAACCCGCGCCTGCGCGCCGCGGTCAATGCCGCCAAGGCGCAGTCGATGCCCAAGGACAATATCCAGCGCGCGATCGACAAGGCGAGCAAGGGCGACGCGGAGAATTACGAGGAAATCCGCTATGAGGGCTTCGGCCCCGGTGGCGTGAGCCTGATCATCGAGGCGCTGAGCGACAACCGCAACCGCACCGCCACCAACGTCCGCACGGCCGTTAGCAAGAATGGCGGCAATCTCGGTGCGTCCGGATCGGTCAGCCACGCGTTCGACCGCGTCGGCCTGATCACCTATCCCGCCAGCGTCGGCGACGCGGAAAAGGTGTTCGAGGCAGCGCTGGAGGCAGGTGCCGAGGACGTGACGTCGAGCGAGGACGGCCACGAAATCTGGACCGCCAATGCCGACCTGCACGAGGTCGCCAAGGCGCTCGAACCCGTGCTGGGTGAGGCGGAAGGTGCCAAGCTCGCGTGGAAGCCGCAGACGATGGTCGAGGTGAGCGAGGACGACGCCGCGACCCTGTTCAAGCTGATCGACGCGCTCGACGACGATGACGACGTCCAGACCGTCTGGGGCAATTACGAAGTCTCGGACGAAGTGATGGCGAAGCTGGGGTGATGCTCACGCTGATCGCCAAGGCGCTGCTCTCGGGTGTGCTGATCGTGGCGATCGCGGAGATCGGCAAGCGCCAGCCGGGGCTTGCCGCACTCGTTGCCTCGTTGCCGCTTGTCTCAATCCTCGGCATGATATTGCTGTGGAGCGGCCGTCCCGATGCGGAAAACATGGCGCATCATGCGCAGGCAACCTTCTGGTATGTGCTCCCCTCGCTGCCGATGTTTCTCCTCATCCCCATGCTCTTGCGGGCAGGGGTCAATTTCTGGATCGCGCTCATTGCCGGATGCGCACTCACGGTCGCGCTCTACTTGGGAATGATCGCGATTGGGCCTCGCGTGGGATTGCGGCTCTAGGCGGAACCGACTTCAGGCCGCCCGCTCGTCCGTCCCATCTATCCCCAGCATCGCCCGGATCCGCCAGGCATCGGCCGCCCAGTTGGTCCCCTGCGAAAATGGCGCCGATGCCAGGCGTGGGGCATCGTCCAGCAGGGGGAACAGCTCGCGCTCCTCGCGGTCGAGCCGGTCGATAACCTCAGCCGTGCGCAACCGCACTGCGACCGCATAGGCCCGCCAGTCGCGTACCACCGCATCGGGCGGAAACTGCCGGGTATGCGATGCGAATTTCGCATAGTCCGCCGCCGTGGCCTGACAGAAGCGCTCGGCCACCGCGCGCGCCGCCGGGTCGGCATGCAGCCGTAGGCGCGGATAGACCATGCGGTCCTTCAGCGTCAGCGTCCGCAGCAGGGTGCGGCTGAACCGCCACCGCGCGTCGTTAAGGTCCGCCAAGCCGGGTGGGTCAAGCCGCCGCGCGATCGCCGCCATCTCCACGGCGCATTCCCGCAGGCGGCGATGCTCGGCAAAGAACTGATCGAGATTGGACACGGCGAAACCCGCTTTCTTGGCTCCAGAACGACAGGGCGGCAGTGCAACGATGCCGGGACAGGCTGGCGCACCGTCCACTTGTCTTTTAGGGCGCGGGGATGGTTAGAGGTCAGGCAACCAGTAGAAATACGTTACGACACCCGTTGCGCCGGGCGGAGCGATGAGCGAGACGCGCCTGATCCTTGGCCTTGACCCGGGCCTCGGGACCACCGGCTGGGGCCTGATCCGCGCCGAGGGCAACCGCCTCAGCCACATCGCCAACGGCCAGCTCAAGACCGATGCCAAGGCGCCGCTGCCCCAGCGGCTCGCGCATCTCGACGCGATGCTCGCCGCGCTGGTCGCCGATCACGCCCCCGATGGCGCGGCGGTGGAAGAGGTGTTCGTCAACTCCAACGCGCAATCGACGCTGAAGCTCGCCCATGCCCGCGGCGTCGCAATCTGCGCCGTCGCGCGGGCGGGGCTTAAGGTCGGCGAATATGCTCCGCGACTGGTCAAGAAGGCGGTGGTCGGCACCGGCACCGCCGAAAAGGCACAGGTCCACGCGATGATCGCCCGCCTGCTGCCCGGCGCCAAGATCGCCGGGGCCGACGCGGCAGACGCGCTTGCGGTCGCGATCTGCCACGCGCATCATCTGGCGACTGCGCGCCGGATTCCCTGACCTTTTCGCTTTGCGCGCCTAACCCGTTCCGCTTATGTCCCGGTCATGATTGCGCATCTCAACGGCCATCTCGCCGCAACCGGCATCGACCATGCGGTGATCGACGTGAATGGCGTCGGCTATCTGGTCGGAGCGTCGGCGCGGACGCTGGCGGCGCTCGGCGCGATCGGTGAGTTCGTCACCGTGCATACCGAGATGCTGGTCAGCGAGGATTCGATCCGCCTGATGGGCTTTGCGAGCGCCGAGGAGCGCGACTGGTTCCGCCTGCTCACCGGCGTGCAGGGGGTGGGGGCCAAGGTCGCGCTGGCGATCCTCTCGATCCTCTCGCCTGCCGAGGTCCAGACCGCCATCGCCCGCGCCGACGCCGCGATGGTCGCTCGCGCCAATGGCGTCGGCCCGAAACTGGCGCAGCGCATCGTCAACGAGCTGAAGGACAAGGCCGGCGGCATCGCGATCGGTGGCGGCGGGGCGGGGCTGGCGGCTCCGGTCGGCAGCGCGGCCAATGACGCGGTGTCGGCGCTGCTCAACCTCGGCTTCAAACCCGCCGAAGCAAGTAATGCGGTGAACGCGGCCAGCGATGATCTCGGGCCGACCGCGACGCTCGACGCGTTGGTGCGGCTGGCGCTGCGGAAGGCGGCGAAGTGAGGGTCATCCCTCTTTCACTCCGTCATGCTGAATCTTGTTTCAGCATGCACTGAGCCCCGCAGCGACTGACCAGAGGCGCTATCTGCACCGGGCGACCCTTGCCGCCCTTGGCGGTGACGCTGGGACCAAATCTCGGAACAGCCGCCCGCCGCACGGTGGATGCTGAAACAAGTTCAGCAAGCCTTGTAAGATAGCGCTACCAAAATCCCATTGCGCTCTGAACTGATAGCGCTACCATCGACTCCGCCGGACATAATTCCGGTTATGCAGGCCCGCAAACGGGCCGCGAGGAGGAGAGAGAGGATGCGGTCCCTGACACGTCGGGAAACCCTTGCCCTTGCCGGTGCGCTGGGCGTTTCAGCATGTAGCGGGGGCGGATCGAGCGGCGGCGGTACCGTCTCCACCCCGTCACCGACCCCCACGCCCAGCCCGTCCCCCAGCCCCTCGCCATCGCCCAGCCCGACCCCCACGCCGACCCCGACCAGCACGCTCAAGGCGGCGGCTGCGGCCAAGCGGATGCGCTTCGGATCGACCTTTGCCTGGGCGTCGCCCGGTGCTGATGCCGGATCGTTCAACAACCCGGCTTACGCCGCCTTGCTCGAGCGCGACTGCCAGTTGCTGGTCCCCGAAAACGAGATGAAGTGGGAATATCAGTCGAGCGCCGAGAATGTGTACGACTGGACCCGCGCCGATCAGATGCTGGCCTATGCCGAGTCAAAGGGCATGGAGATGCGCGGCCACACCATGCTGTGGTATATTCAGGAGCGCCTGCCCGCCTGGCTGCGCAGCTATCCGATGGGTGCCGACCCGCGCGCCACGGCGGAGCGGCTGGTGCGTACGCATGTCCAGAGCACCGCGCGCCATTTCGGCAACCGCATCAAGAGCTGGGACGTGATCAACGAGGCGATCGACCCCGCGACCGGAAATGTCCGCACCAACATCCTCCACAATGCGGTCGGCGGGGACACTTCGATCCTCGACCTCGCCTTCCGCACCGCGCGCGCCGAGCTGCCGACGGCGGAGCTGGTCTATAACGACTATATGGACTGGGGCTCGACCACGCACCGCAACGGCGTGCTGGCGCTGCTGCAGGGGTTCCGCACGCGCGGCGTCCCGGTCGATGCGCTCGGTATCCAGTCGCATATCGGCTTTTACTCTAGCGGCACCGCGCAGGACATCGCCAACGCCCAGATCCCGGCGATGCGCTCCTTCCTCGATGCGGTCGTTGCGCTCGGCTACAAGCTGATCATCACCGAATTCGACGTCAGCGACCGCAACCGCACCGGCACAATTGCGCAGCGCGACGAGGATGTCGCGGTGTATGGCCGCGCCTGGCTCGACCTGTTGTTCAGCTATCCGCAGCTCAAGGACGTGCTCGTCTGGGGTATGAACGACAAATATAGCTGGCTGCAGAATTTCGGCACCCCGCGCCCCGACGGCCAGCCGCTGCGCCCGCTCCCCTATGACGCCAGCGCCCAGCCCAAGCGGCTCTATATGGCAATCGGGGACGCCTTTGCCGCGACGACCGCGCGTCCCGCACCGACCTGACGAGCGGGGAGGGGGATTGGCTTGCCGCAAGCGAACGGATAAGGAACGTTTGTGGCGAGCATCATCCCCCAGTCCGACCCTGACCGCATCCTCACCGCCTCCCGCCGGCCGGAGGACATCGACGCGGCGCTGCGCCCCAAGTCGCTCGACGAATTCGTCGGCCAGCGTGCTGCGCGCGATAACCTGCGCGTGTTTATCGACGCCGCCCGCCAGCGTGGCGATGCGCTCGATCATGTGCTGTTCTTCGGCCCGCCGGGGCTGGGCAAGACCACGCTGGCGCAGATCATCGCCAAGGAAATGGGCGTCGGCTTTCGCGCCACCTCAGGCCCGGTGATCGCCAAGTCGGGCGATCTTGCCGCGCTGCTCACCAATCTCGAGGATGGCGACGTCCTGTTCATCGACGAGATTCACCGCCTCGCCCCCGCGGTCGAGGAGGTGCTGTACCCCGCGATGGAGGACCGCGCGCTCGACCTGATGATCGGGGAGGGGCCGTCGGCGCGCAGTGTGCGGATCGATCTGCCGCGTTTCACTCTGGTCGGCGCAACCACGCGACAGGGGCTGCTGACGACGCCGCTCCGCGACCGCTTCGGCATCCCGGTGCGCCTGCAATTCTATACGGTCGACGAGCTGACCCGCGTCGTCACCCGCGCCGCCGGCCTGCTCGACCTTGGCATTGCCGAGGATGGCGCGGCGGAGATTGCGCGCCGTTCGCGCGGCACCCCGCGCATCGCCGGACGCCTGCTGCGCCGCGTGCGCGACTTCGCCAATGTCGCGGGGGAGAGGGTGGTCCACGCCCGCGCCGCCGATGCCGCGCTCAACCGGCTTGAGGTCGACGCGCTCGGCCTCGACGCGATGGACCGCCGCTACCTGACGATGATCGCCGACATCTATCGCGGCGGCCCGGTCGGGGTGGAGACGCTCGCCGCGGGCCTGTCCGAACCGCGCGACACGGTCGAGGAGGTGATCGAACCCTATCTGATCCAGATCGGCCTGATCGCCCGCACCGCGCGCGGCCGCTGCCTCAACGCGGCTGGGTGGAAGCATCTCGGCCTCAACCCGCCCGCCGGATCGCAGGACGGGCTGTTCGACGGGTAACGCCGCGTGGCGTCGTTACCCGACCGGTTCAGCTGAAGATTTCGGGTGCATCAAAATCCGGCGCGCCTTCGCCCAGTCGCGGGTCGAAGCCGTAATCGTTCTCGCCGCGGGTGCCGGGCAAAAAGCCGAACACGATGAAGAAGATGAACCCGATATAGGGGATGATCGTCAGCAGATACATCCACCCGCTCTTGTTGCTGTCGTGCAGACGCCGGACGGTGACCGCGATGCTCGGTAGCAAGCAAGCCAGGACCCAGAGGATCAGCGGGATATAGGCGAGCGAGAACGCCTCGTCCCCCGCTGCGGCGTCCTGCGCAGTGCTGCCAATGACGTCTGTGACGATGAACGATGCGATAATCACGCCGTAAAACATGATGTAGAACAGCCAGAATTCGGTCCGCGTCGATCGCCCGCTGAAGTCGGCATAGCGGCGCCACGGCCGCAAAATCTTGTCCATCATTCCCCCCATGTGATTCGCAAGCGATCCTATCCGATTGCAATGGCTTGGCAATTGGCGGGACGCAGGGGCGCAAGCGGGCCTGAGATATGCAGACTATCGCTGCTACCGCGGATTGGACTATCGGATGGCACTGACTTTGTGGAAACCAAGCCTTGACCGAACAGCCCTCCGCCGACCGTCTGAGCGAGGCACGCGCCGCGCTCGCCACCGCGATGACGCTGCACGAACAGGGGGAGTTGGAAGGCGCCGAGGCGGGGTATCGCGCGGTGCTGGCGCTGGGATATCGCTCGACCGACGTGCTGCCGTTGCTCGCCGGCCTGCTCGGGCGCCTGTCCCGCGCGGAGGATGCGCTGGTCGCATGGGAGCAATTGCTCGACCTTCAACCCGATCATGCCGTGGCGCTGCATGAAAAGGGACTGACGCTGCACTGGCTCGGCCGCACCGCCGAAGCGGTCGCCGCGCTGGAACGTGCCTGTGCGCTCGATCCGCACAATGCGATCGCGATCGGCAATCTGGCGGTGGTGCTGGCGGATGTCGGGCGCAACCACGCCGCGATCGGCCAGTTCCGCCGTGCGCTGGCGCTGCAGCCGGACAATCTCCATTTATGCCATCAATTGCGCAGGCTCGGCGCGGCATCGGTGCCCTTCTGGCATATCCCGATGATGAACGACGCGCCGCGCAACGATGCGTTCGAGGCGGCGATCAAGGCAGCGATCGCCGCCGCCGGCCCGGACGCGCGCGTGCTCGATATCGGGGCGGGCAGTGGCCTGTTGTCGCTGATGGCGGCGCGGGCCGGGGCGCAGCAGGTGGTGGCGTGCGAGATGGAGCCGCTGATCGCCGAAATGGCGCAGCGGATTGTGGCGCAGAACGGCTATGCCGATCGCGTCACGGTCCATGCCAAGCCCTCCACGGACCTTGCCGTCGGGGTCGAGCTCGACGCGCCGGCGCAAATCCTGGTTTCGGAAATCCTGTCCAGCGACCTGCTCACCGAAAAGGTGCTGGATACGTTCGAGGACGCCCATCGCCGCCTGCTTGCCCCCGACGCCTTGGTGATCCCGCGTGCGGCGAGCGCGATGGGATGCCTGGTCGCGAGCGAGACGCTGGCCGATTACGCCTTTGTCGGTGAGGTGTCGGGGTTCGACCTTTCGCCCTTCACCGATTTCGCGCAACAGCGCCTGCCGATCCACGGCACAATGACCGCGTGGCAACGGCTGTCGGACGACCATGAGCTGGTTCGCCTCGACCTGACCCAGGCCAAGCATGATGCGGTGCTCGCCCGCCTGTCCATTCCGGTCACCGCGAGCGGGCGGGCGATCGGCATCGTCCAGTGGATGCACATCGATCTGTGGCCCGGTGTCACGTTCGACAACCACCCCGACCGCTATACCGATGGCGGCTGGCTCCAGATCCTGCACAGCTTCCCGGCGCCGATTGACGTGGTGGCGGGCGAGACACTCGACATTGCGGTCGGGCATGATCGCATCACACTGATCCTGTTGCCGCTGACGCAGTGAAACGGCGCCGGGGTCGCGCCCGACGCCGTTTCAACTGATCGGGAGCGCCTTACAGTCCGTCGACTGCCTTGCTGACCAGGATGTTCACCGCCACGCGGCGGTTCTGGGCCTTGCCTTCCTCAGTCATGTTATCCGCCAGCGGATCGGCCTCGGCCATGCCGGTCGGGGTCAGCATGCGATAGGGTTTCCACCCGCACGCCTGTTGCAGATGGTTAACCACCCGGCTCGCGCGCTTTTCGCTCAGCTCCTGGTTGAGCTCCTCCGGCCCGGTCGCGTCGGTATAGCCGACCACCAGCAGCAGCGCATTTTCCATCGACCCGGCCTGGCTCGCCGCGTTGCACAGCTCCGCCTTGGCCTGTGCGCTCAGCACCGCCTTGCCGGTGTCGAAGTTCACGTTGGTCGTGCCCTTGACGTTATACTGGTCGATGTCGCCGACGCGGCCGCGCAGTGCCTCGGTCGCTGCGGTCTGTTCGGCAAAGCCCTGGCTGGTGCCGCTGCGGATCATCGCCGCGGTCTTGAGGTCCTTGTCGGCCAGCTTCACCTGCGCCGCGACCAGCCCGCCGCCGAACTGGCGCGTCTGCACGCTCACCGGCAGCCCGTTGAGCAGCGCGTCGCTGCCGCGCTTGGTCCGCCCGAGACCGAGAAAGCCGCCGGCCGAGCGGATCTGCGTCTCGCCGGTCACCGCGATCAGCGTCGGCGTGCCATCGGCCCCGGTCACCTGAATCTGATTGCCCTGGCGCGCGGAGATGATCCCCTCAATCTCGGGCCCGGCAGGCAGCTGCGCCAGCGGCGGCAGCGGCTCGCCCTGGATCGTGACCTGCTCGGTCGATGACAGCGGCGCTTCCTGCGCGACCAGAGCGGTCGGCGCGGTGGCGGCGAGCAGGGCGGTGAGCGCGAGGGCGCCGGAATGGATGGAACGCATACACATACTCCTGAAACTCAGCCCGTAACGGGGCTGCGGAGCAAAGCCCGCGTCGCGGCGAAGGTTCCGAGGGCATGTCCCGGAGTCCGGGCGGGCAGTGCGATCCGCGCGGCGGGTTGAGCAACTGGCGGCGTCAACGGCACGAGCGAAGGGTTCAGCCGTTGCGTTTGTTTTGCGTCGGGCGACGGGGTAACGTCAGGCGCCCTGCAATCGGGAAATGGTTGCCCGCACCTTTGCCAGATCCTTGGCGAAACCCGGATGGTCGGGCCAGCGTTCGACCAGCCTGGCGACGACCGCGGCTGCGGCTTCGAACAGCGCAATCGCACCTTCGACATTGCCGTCGAGCTCCAGAAGCTGTGCCAGCTTCGCGTTTCCGATGAACACATCGCGCTGCCATTCGCTGTTTCCGGGCTCCAGCGCGGCGAGCCGTTCGGTGATCGCCAGCGCGGCCTCGAAGCGCTGGCGGGCGGCGGTGAGGTTTCCGGCTGCGACCTCGACAGTGCCGAGCTGGTTATAGCTGATCGACAGGTCGCGCTGCCATTGGCTGTTTCCAGGTTCCAGCGCGGCGAGCCGTTCGGCAATCGCCAGCCCGGCCTCGAAGCGCTGGCGGGCGGCGGAGAGGTTTCCGGCTGCGACCTCGACATTGCCGAGCTTGTGATAGCTGACCGACAGGTCGCGCTGCCATTCGCTGTTTCCGGGTTCCAGCGCGGCGAGCCGTTCGGCGATCGCCAACGCGGCCTCGAAGCGCTGGCGTGCGGCGGTGCGGTTGCCGGCTGCGACCTCGACATTGCCGAGCCTGTCATAGCTGATCGACAGGTCGCGCTGCCATTCGCTGTTTCCGGGTTCCAGCGCGGCGAGCCGTTCGCGGATCGCCAGCCCGGCCTCAAAGCGCTGGCGCGCGGCGGTGCGGTTGCCGGCTGCGACCTCGACAGTGCCGAGCCTGTCATAGCTGATCGACAGGTCACGCTGCCATTCGCTGTTTCCGGGTTCCAGCGCGGCGAGCCGTTCGCGGATCGCCAGCCCGGCGTCGATGCGCTGGCGCGCGGCGGTGAGGTTTCCGGCTGCGACCTCGACATCGCCGAGCTTGTTATAGCTGATTGACAGGGCGCGCTGCCATTCGCTGTTTCCGGGTTCCAGTGCGGCGAGCCGTTCGCGGATCGCCAGCCCGGCCTCGAAGCGCTGGCGCGCGGCGGTAAGGTTTCCGGCTGCGACCTCGACCTCGCCGAGCCTGTCATAGCTGACCGACAGGTCGCGTAATGTCACAGGGTCGTCGGGCGCGCTATTGGCGTGATCTTCGGCGCTGTTGATCGACGCCGTGTAGCAATGACGCGCCCTGCCTAGGTCCCCCGTGATCAGCCAAAGATCACCAAGCGTTATCGTCGCCACAATGACATCGCGGTCGCTTTTTGCGACTTGTCTTGCCTGTTCTGCACACCGAAAAGCTGGATCGAGACCTCCCCGCAGCTGGTTCAGGCGGCACAGTTCGATCCAGGTCCAGAAATCTGTCGGGTCGAGTTCTGATGCCTGTGTCCAAAGTCGAAACGCCCGATCGAGCGATTCCAGGGCGGCATAAGACGCCAGTTGCCGCGTTTTTGCCGCCAAATCTCCTTTTGCCAGTTTGAGTTCCGCCTCACCCTGATCGAGCAACTCCGTGCGATCCTCGCCACCCAGCTCGCGTAGCGCGTTGAGCAGGATCGAAAGACTGTCGGTCGCCCCTTTGACCGCGCTCTCGATGACAAGGGGCGGCGTCTCGGGATTGCGCTCGAGATAGCTGCCCCAGATGGTTGCGAGATGTGCGCGCTGCCCTGGTGTAAGCGCGTCCGCTGTAACGGCCTGCTCCAAAATGGTCAGCGCGTCGGCGGGGATCGCCTGATGGCTGGCGACGGCCCTGCCGACTTCGGCAATCATCCCCTCCATCCGCTGGAACCCGTCCTGGGTTCGCGCGTCCAGTGCGGCAAATGACTCGTTTTGATGGGCGCGGTCCGTCTTCCCATCTGCCTTGCCATAAGGGGTGGGGGCCAGAAAGCTCGCGATTGCCGACACCGCCCCGATCGCGGAAAAGGCGGCCGTCAACAACACCCATGGGTTGGGCGGCGTCGCGAGCCATGCGGCGTCTTTTGGCCAGTCGAGCGGAGGATTGGCGGCGTAAATCTGAGCCATCGTCGCCAGCCCGAAAATCAGGAACAGCGGCAACGCGACGACAAGTTGTCTGAGAACGATCCAGATGTGTCGAATCATGCCCAACTGCCCCCGATCACCGAAAGGATGACCGGGGGCAGGGATGGGTTCAAGAAAAACCGGCGGTGATCGCTCTCAAGCCGCCTTCGCCCGGCTCGCGCGCTTGCGCTCGTGCGGGTCCAGGTGGCGCTTGCGCAGGCGGATCGTCTTGGGCGTGACTTCGACCATCTCGTCATCGTCGATATACGCGATGGCCTGTTCCAGCGTCATCTTCTTCGGCGGGGTCAGGCGGATCGCGTCGTCCTTGCCCGACGAGCGGACGTTGGACAGCTGCTTGGCGCGCATCGGGTTGACCTCAAGGTCGTCCGGCTTGGCGTTCTCGCCGATGATCATGCCTTCGTACAGCGCTTCGCCATGGCCGACGAACAGGATGCCGCGCTCTTCCAGCGTGTTGAGCGAATAGGCATTGGCCTCGCCCGCGCCGTTGCTGATCAGCACGCCGTTCTTGCGGCCCTCGATCGTGCCCTTGTACGGGCCATATTTCTCGAACAGCCGGTTCATGATGCCGGTGCCGCGCGTGTCCGACAGGAACTCGCCATGGTAACCGATCATGCCGCGGCTGGGCGCGCTGAAGGTAATGCGCGTCTTGCCACCGCCCGAGGGACGCATGTCGGTCATCTCGGCCTTGCGGATATTCATCTTGTCGACGACCGTGCCCGAATATTCCTCGTCCACGTCGATGATGACCGTTTCATACGGCTCCATCTTCTGGCCTTCTTCTTCCTGAAGCAGCACGCGCGGGCGGCTGATGCCGAGCTCAAAGCCTTCGCGGCGCATCGTTTCGATCAGGACGCCCAGCTGAAGCTCGCCGCGGCCGGCGACTTCGAAACTGTCCTTGTCGGCGGCTTCGGTCACCTTGATCGCGACGTTCGATTCGGCTTCGCGGAACAGGCGGTCGCGGATCATGCGGCTGGTCACCTTGCTGCCCTCACGCCCCGCCATCGGCGAATCGTTGACGGCAAAGCGCATCGACAGCGTCGGCGGATCGATCGGCTGTGCCTGGATCGGCACGCTGACCGAGGTGTCGGCGATGGTGTTCGACACCGTCGCAACGGCCAAGCCGGCCAGCGAGATGATGTCGCCCGCCTGCGCTTCGTCGGTCGGCACGCGGTCGAGGCCGCGGAAGGTCATGATCTTCGACGCGCGGCCGGTTTCGATGATGTTGCCGTCCATGTCGAGCGCGTGGATCGCCTGGTTCGCGCGCACCTTGCCGCTGGTGACGCGACCGGTCAGCACGCGGCCGAGGAAGTTGTCGCGGTCGAGCAGGGTAACGAGGAAGGTGAACGGCGCATCGACGTCCAGCGCGGGCGGCGGGACATGGTCGACGATCTTCTGGAACAGCGGGGCGAGCGTGCCCTCACGCCGGTCGGGATCTTCGCTGGCATAGCCGTTGCGGCCCGATGCGTAGAGCACCGGGAAGTCGAGCTGGTCGTCATTGGCGTCCAGGCTGACGAACAGGTCGAACACTTCGTCCAGCACTTCCTGAATGCGCTGGTCGGGGCGGTCGACCTTGTTGACCACGACGATCGGACGCAGGCCCAGCGCAAGCGCCTTGCCGGTCACGAACTTGGTCTGCGGCATCGCGCCTTCCGACGAATCGACCAGCAGGACGACGCCATCGACCATCGACAGGATGCGCTCCACCTCACCGCCGAAATCGGCGTGGCCGGGCGTGTCGACGATGTTGATGCGGATCGAATTTTCTTCGGTGCCGTCCGGCGACCAGTCGACCGAGGTCGGCTTGGCCAGGATCGTAATGCCACGCTCCTTTTCCAGGTCGTTCGAATCCATCGCACGCTCTTCGACGCGCTGATTGTCGCGGAAGGTGCCGGATTGACGGAAGAGCTGGTCGACGAGCGTGGTCTTGCCATGATCGACGTGTGCGATGATCGCCACGTTGCGAAGATTCATACGAGTTCCTGGATGTCGCTGAAATGCGGTTCGGGCGCCCTTAGCCGAAATGTCGCACTGCGGGAAGACCTAAGCGGTGGCGGCAATCAATCGTTCCGCAGAGTCCGCATCGACGGGCCGGGAATAGAGATAACCCTGGGCAAAGGTGCATCCCATGTCGCGCAGCCGATTGCGCTGGCCGACCGTTTCGATGCCCTCCGCGACGACCGTCATGTCCATGGTATTCGCCAGGTCCAGGACCGCCTGGACGATGCCGACGCCCTTACGCCGGTCTACCGCGCTCATTCCGACGATGAACGACCGGTCGAGCTTGAGCGTGTTGAACGGATAGCGGTGAAGGTTGCCGAGCGAGGAATAGCCGGTTCCGAAGTCATCGAGGCTGATCTTGACCCCGATATCCGCCAGATCGCGCATCACGCGGATCGCGCGTTCGGGCTGCGCGATGGCGATGCTTTCGGTGATTTCGAGCGCGAGCGTTGCGGGGGCAATTCCACTCGCCGCGATTGCGGCCCGCACGATGTTCGCAAAGCCCGGCTGGGCGAATTGCCGCGGCGAGACATTGACGCTCATCGTCAGCGAGCGCCCGGGGAAGCGCCGGTGCCACCGCGATGCGGCGAGACATGCCTCGTTCAGTGCCCATTCGCCAATCGCGACGATCAGGCCGGTCTCCTCGGCGACCTCGATAAACTCGGCTGGCGACACGATCTCGCCGCGTTGGCGCTCCCACCGCAGTAGCGCTTCGAACCCGACAAGCGCATCGCTTTCCATGTCGACAATGGGCTGAAAGAACAGACGGAATTCACCGCGTTGCAGCGCCCGGCGCAGGCCATTTTCGATATGCAGTCGGTTGAGTGCGCGCGTCCGTAACGCGTCGTCGAACAACGCGGCCTGCCCACGGCCGCGCGCCTTGGCCGCGTACATGGCGGTGTCGGCGTTGCGTAAGAGCTCCATCGGCGTCGTTGCGGGGCTGGTTGCCGCAGCGATGCCGATGCTGGCACCGCCGACCACTTCGGTGCCTTCAACCTCATGCGGCAGCGACGCCGCGTTCAGCAGCGCCGATGCGATGCGGAGCGGCAGGCCCGCGTCATCGAAATCGTCGAGCACGACGGTGAATTCATCCCCGCCCAGCCGCGCCAGCGTCCATTGGGCGCTCGCGCGCGTGTCACCCAGCGCCGTTCCGAGCGCTTCGCGAAACCGGTCCGCGGTTGTGCACAGGATCGCGTCGCCGGCATAATGGCCGACGCTGTCGTTGACATATTTGAAGCCGTCCAGATCGATGAACAGAACGGCGACGCCCTGGTCGGGATGCCGTTCGCAACGGCGCAGCGCCTGCTCGACGCGATCCATGAACAACGCACGGTTGGGAAGACCGGTCAACGGGTCGTGAAGCGCATCGAAGATGAGCTTGGCGTTGAACCGGTCTCGTTCGATCACGCGGCCCAACTGGGTGCCGATCTGGGCGGTCAGATCGAGCAGCACTGGGTCTGCGTCGCGATTGTCGCGGGCGAAGAACTCGATCACGGCCTCGATCCGGTTGCCGACCATGACCGGAAAGGCGAAGGCGCAGTTCAGACCCGTCGCCCGCGCGGCGTCACGCCGGGGGAAGTTGGTCGCATTGCGCAGGTCGTACAACCAGTGCGGGCGCAGATCGGCGAGCACCCGGCCGGGCAGACCCTCGCCCTTTGCGAAGCTATGGTTGAGTGAGAAGCCGATGAATTCGGCAAGGTCTTCGGGTTCGGAGGAATACCAGATTCCGGCTGGCACCATCGATTCGCCATCCGATGCGGTCAGATAGACGTTGCCGAAAGCGGATTCAGTAAATTCGCAGAGCTCGACAAGCGCAAAATCGAGCGCTTCGCGCACTGCCGACGATTGATTGGCGACCGTGGCAATGCGTTGAAGCAACCCGGCGCGCTGCTGCGCAAGATAGAGATCACGCAGCCCCTTCTCGGCGATTGTCTCTGCCTCATCGCGCGCCGCCCGTTCGCGCCGGAGCGCACGCTGCGCGCGCGCGAGTTCCTGCGCCAAATCGATCGCATCGGAAACGTCGAAACTGGCGGAGTTCAGGACACCCATTTGACCGCAAGCTGACAGTCGTCGGCACCGTCGTGCATGCATCGGCGATGCTCCACGCTGACGGTCTCGCCATAATAAGTGGCGCCCCCTTCGATGAAACCGTGCGCAAGCGCGCACAATTTGCGGGGCGAATTATAGCCGATCAACAGTTCGCCGGCCTGCTCCTTGAATTGGAAGTGCGGGCATCCGGCGCCTGAATAGAGCTTGCGCACCTCGGGATGGATGATACCGTTGACGCTGAGCAGGAAATTGCGCGCATCGGGCTGGTTGTCGAAGAATGCGGGATATTTTTCGGCTAAACGCGGGATCGCCTGCGCCCCGAACCAGCGCAGGATGTCTGCCGGCGTCTTGTCGAGCGCACCCGATGCCGCGTCGACCAGCGCCATGACCTCGCTATCCGGATAGCTTCCCAGCGACGTGTACACCCCGTCGAGGCCCGTCGCATCAAGCAGATCGTCCCAGGTTCCATCGCCGAGTTGTTCGACGACTACCTGTTCGAGGATATTGAAAATCACGCCTTTCATGCCGTCCCTCCGCCCAGCTGGAACTTGGGGGAAAGCCCGTAAAGAAATGTGTAAAATGCGACTGCGTAGGGATTCAGTGGCGCGCCGGATTACTCATTTTGATACCCGGGTCACTGCGGTTTGGCAGGGCGTGCCCATTTCTCGACAATATCGGTGCGGGCCTCTCGCAACATGAGACGCCGCCCTTCGATCGCGAACTCAAGCAGCGCTTCGCCACCGCTGGGGCAGCAATTGGCGTCCTTGTCGCGCCACAGCTTGCTGCTCGCGGCGAGCCCTTCGAAATCATAGTCCACGCCCTTCCAGATGCCGAAGCCCTTGGGCAGTTTGCCGGGCAGTGCGTCGCGCCAGCTTTCGAGCTCGATATCCTGCCAGCTCTTGCTGGCCTCATCCCATTTGAACAACAGGTCGGCATTGCCATTGCCCGTTCCGGCCACGCGTCCCGGCACCCAGATCATGCCGTCCTGCGTCATGCGGGGCGGTTCGTAGACGACGCCGTCGAACGACCATCCGATCAGCTTGGCGGTACCATGCCCGCTTTCGGCCCACAGCACGATGCCCGCGCCGATGCCGTCTTCGCCCGACGCGCCATCCATCATCTGCCAATGGACCGGCTGGCCGTCCTTGCGCCACAGGATGCCCGACGCGGTCACTCCGCAGCCCCGGTCGAGCCATTTCGCCATGCAGGTCTGGCTGCGCGCCGATGGCGTCTTGATCATCGTGCGCACGCCCTGTGCCTGTTCCAGCGCCTTGTCATAGTCCGCGATCGCGGAGCGGAACGTCTGCTCCAGCTCGACATCGTCCATCGGCTTGCCGTCATAGTTCAGTGCGGCGCGAATCTCGCGCAGAACGGCATCGTGACGCGCTTGCCAGGTCGCGGTGCGGTTGCCGAGCGCTATCACGGCTGCGAATTTGTGCGCCAGCTCGGTGCGGAGCGGGGCGAGTGCGGTGCCCTTGCAGGCGCGTTGGCCGTAGGTTTGCTGGCAGAGGTCCGCCGGGGTTGCAGCGGCAGGAACGACGAGAGCGGCGAACAGGGCCGCGACCAGATTAGCGCGCATGATCCTCCATGATCGGAGGCGCTTTCGTCGCAGGCTGGGCCTTCAGGCGATAGAGTTTCCCCGCATCGACGGCGGCAGGGCGCGAATCGGAGGCCGAAGCCACCGGCACCCATACTGCGATCGAACCGGCGATCATCATCCTGAGCCTGCGTTCCATCAGTCCTCCCTAGCGCCGATATGTTAACAGCCCGCGTATCGCCAACCACTGACATATGCAGTCGGTTGCACCATGACCAGAGTGTATTATATTTGCGATACACTTGAAGGCAACGCGGTTCCCGTTCATCTAGGGGAGAACCGCTGGAGGGATGGGATGTCGACCGAGACTGCCGAAAAGACCGACGATCTGGTGCTGACCGCGCCCGAGCCGTTGAAGGAACGCCCGATCGAGAAAATGGCCGGCCTTGTTCCGGTGGATGAGGGCAAGAAGGGCGAACTGGTGACCCGCGTCGAGAGTTTCATCGACGACCTGGTCGCGCAGGACGTGAACTCGCCCGAGTTCGGCAAGCGCGTCGACGCGATCACCGCGATGGGATCGAAGGAAATCCGCGACGCGGCGGGCCAGTCCAACCGCTTCCTCGACCGCCCGGTCCGCGCGATGGACAAGGATGTCGGCGTCGGCAAGGACCTGGCCGAGCTGCGCCGCGTGGTCGAGGATCTCGATCCCGGCAAGAAGGGCAGCCTGACCCAGCGCAAGAAGCTGTTCGGCATCATCCCGTTCGGCAATTCGCTGCGCAATTATTTCGACAGCTACAAGTCGAGCCAGGGCCATATCGCGGCGATCCTCAAGAGCCTGCAGTCGGGCAAGGACGAGCTGTTGATGGACAATGCCGCGATCGACGTCGAGCGGCAGAATCTGTGGGCGGCGATGGGGCGGCTCGAGCAGATGATCTACATCTCCAAGGAGATGGATCAGCGGCTTGAGGACAAGGCGAACGAGCTGGACCATAGCGACCCGGCCAAGGCCAAGGCGATCCGCGAGACCGCTTTGTTCTACACCCGCCAGCGTACCCAGGACCTGCTGACCCAGATGGCGGTCACCGTGCAGGGCTATCTCGCGCTCGATCTGGTGAAGAAGAACAATGTCGAGCTGGTGAAGGGCGTCGATCGCGCCAGCACCACCACCGTCGGCGCGCTGCGCACCGCGGTGACGGTGGCGCAGGCGCTGACCGCACAGCGGCTGGTGCTCGACCAGATCACCGCGCTCAACACCACCACCGCCAACATCATCGACTCGACCGGCAAGCTGCTCAAGGACAATACCGGCCGCATCCACGAACAGGCGGCGTCCGCGACGATCCCGATCGAAACGCTGCAGCGCGCGTTCCAGAATATCTATGACACGATGGACGCGATCGACACGTTCAAGGTCAAGGCGCTCGATAACATGAAGACCACGGTCAACGTGCTGTCGAGCGAGGTCGAAAAGTCCAAAGGCTATATCGCCCGAGCCGAGGGCGCGGCGCAGAACCAGGTGTCGGGCAGCACCGAGACATTCAAGCTGGAGGCTCTGTAAACCCCCGTGCCGACCGAGATTGACCGCCAGATTGACCGCGCGAGCGAAGTCCTCAACCGCTCGCGCGAGCGTTATACGACGCTGAGTTCACGCGCGAAAAAGCGCCGGGAAGCCGAGATTCTCGGGCGTATCGGGCGCATCGCTGCAGCCGACGGCGCAATCCTGGTCGGGGCGATGGTGGT
Source organism: Sphingomonas sp. 32-66-10 (assembly GCA_002280565.1). Classification (GTDB taxonomy): domain Bacteria; phylum Pseudomonadota; class Alphaproteobacteria; order Sphingomonadales; family Sphingomonadaceae; genus Sphingomonas. The sequence continues at coordinate 31,003 of NCEF01000005.1, read as the reverse complement.
TGGCTTGTTCATCCCGCTCGGCATGGGCGGCGCGCTGCTGGTGATGGCGGCGCTGATCGCAGCGACCCTGTTCTTCGGGTTGATGCCAACCAGCCGGGAAGCAATCCCCGAGCGGTTCGGCGAGGTGGCGCTGGCATCGCTGCCGCTGCAGACCGAGGAATGGCTGGACCGCCAGCGCCCGAGCCTGCCGGGGGTGGCGATGCCGCTGGTTGACGGGATCGGGGTCAAGCTCGATGTGCTGGCCGGACAGCTCAAGGCGCTGAACGAGGCGGAGCCGGCGGCGGCGGAAGTGCGCAAGCTCGTCGGCGAGCAGTTGCCGGAGTTGATCAAGGGCTATCAGCGGGTTCCCGAAAATCTGCGCCGTGTCGACCGCTTCGGTCAGTCGCCGGACAAGCAGCTGGTCGACGGGCTCGCCCTGATCGATCAGGAAATCGCGCAGATGTCGGCGCAGCTGGCGCAGGGCGATCTCGACGCGCTGGCGACGCGCGGGCGGTATCTCCAGATCCGCTATCGCGGGGACGATGAGGTTAGCGGATAGGTTTGCCCAAAGCCTCCACCGCCCGTGGGCGCAAGTGGTCGGCGGCGGCGGCGTGGATGGCGGGGGTGGTGGCGAGCAGGCCGAAGCTTTCGCCGCGCGGGGTGTTGAAGCGGATTTTCTTGCCCAAGGCGTCGGTGACTTTTGCGCCGGCCTCACGCGCGATCAGCACGGCGGCGGCGATGTCCCAGTCGGCGCCCCAGCGGAAGGTAGCGAGCAGGTCGGCCTCACCCGCCGCGACCATTGCCATGCGAAGCGCGATCGAATTGGGTTTATCGACCCTGACCAGATGGCGATCGACCTTGGCCAGATCGTCGGCGGGAACGCGGGCGCCGGTCAGGTCGGTGCGGTCCGACACCGCGATCCGTGTGCCGCTCCGCATTGCGCCCTGGCCCTTCACCGCCAGCCAATGTTCGCCGCGCACCGGGGCGTCGAGGACGCCGATCACTGGCTGGCCATCCTCGACCAGCGCGACCGACACCGCCCAGCCGGGGCGCTGGCGCAGATAGTCGCGGGTACCGTCGATCGGATCGACAACCCAGACGCGGCGGTGGGACAGGCGGGCGAGATCATCGGCGGTCTCCTCTGACAGCCAGCCGGCGTCGGGGAGGAGGGCGGAGAGGCGGTTGCGGAGCAGTTCGTCGACCGCCAGATCGACTTCGCACACGAAGTTATTCGGCGATTTCTCCCATTTCTCTACATCGGTGCCATAGCGGCCGAGCGCCAGCCGACCCGCTTCGGCGGCGATGGCGCTGACGGCGGCGGCGAGATCGTCAGCCACTGGCCACCGTCATCCCGTCGATCCGCAGCGTCGGCACGTTGATGCCATAGCGGAAGTTCAGGTCGTTGGCCGGGACCAGTTCGCGGAACATCGATTGCAGCGTGCCCGCGACAGTGAACTCGCTGACCGGCGTGGTGATGACACCACCCTCGATCAGATAACCCGCCGCGCCACGGCTATAGTCGCCGGTGACGAGGTTGATCCCCTGACCGATCAGCTCGGTGACATAGACGCCATAGTCGATGTCGGCGATCAGCGACGCTACCGGGGTCTTGCCATTGGCGAGGTAAAGGTTGCTTGGGCCCACGCTCGGCGCGCCGCCGACGCCGCGCACGGCATGGCCGGTGGGTTCAAGGCCGAGCTGACGCGCGGCGGCGCTGTCGAGCAGCCAGGTTTCGAGCATCCCGTCGGCGACCAGCTGCATCGGCGACACCGGCAGCCCTTCGCCATCGAACGGGCGCGAGCGCAGGCCGTGGGGGCGGTGCGGGTCGTCGATGATGTCGATGCCGGGTGCGAAGATGCGGGTGCCCATCGATTCGAGCAGGAAGCTGGTCTTGCGGGTGATCGCGCTGCCCGAGATTGCGCCGCTCAGATGGCCGAGCAGGCTGGATCCGACGCGGGGATCGAGGACGATCGGCATCGCGCCGCCGCGAACGCGACCGGCGCCGACGCGGGCGACGGCGCGCTCGCCGGCACGGCGGCCGATAACTTCGGCGGAATCGAGTCGGGCGGCGTGGCGGGCGCTGTGATAGTCGTAATCGCGCTCCATCGCGCCGGCGTCGCCCGCGAGCACGCTGGCCGAGATGCTGTGGTTCGACGACGCATAGGCGCCGGCAAAACCGTGGCTGGTGGCGAGCGCCCAGATGCTGCGGCTGGCGCTGGCACCTGCGCCTTCGCTGTTGGTGACGCCGGGGACGGCGCGGGCGGCGCGCTCGGCGATGAGCGCGCTTTCCTTGAGGGCGGCGGGATCGCCCAATGTGCCATCGTCGAGGTCGAGCTGCGGCACATTGCCATGCATCAGCCGCTCGACCGGGGCGAGGCCGGCCCATTCGTCCTCGGGGGCTTCGCGCGCCATCGCCACGGCGCGTTCGGCCAGGATGTCGAGCGCGGCGGGGGTCAGGTCGGTGGTGGAGATGCTCGCCGAGCGCTGGCCGCAAAAGACGCGCAGGCCGAGTTCGAGATGCTCGGCCCGATCAACATCCTCGAGCGCGTCGAGCCGGACCGAGACCGACAGCGATTCGCCGGCGGAGAGCATCGCATCGGCGGCGTCGGCACCGGCGCGGGTGGCGCGGGCAATGGCGTCGTGGACGCGGTCACGGGCTTGATCGGGGGTCAACATCGACGCGATCTAGGAAGTGCGGGGGCGAAGGTCAAAAGGCAGTGGTCCCCACGACGAAACAGGCGGCGAACATCAGCAGCCCGGCATTGCGGTTCGAGCGGAAGCGGTGGAGCGCGTTGGCGCCGTCTGTTGGAGCCAGCGTGACGACTTGCCAGACAAGGTGCAGCGCCATCGGGGCAAGCGCGGCAAGGACGAGCGGGTCGGGGCGGACCTGCCACAAGGCGGCGCCCCACAGCGCGAGGGCGAGGGCGTAGAAGAGCGCGACTCCGACCTTTACGTTGTTGCCAAGGCGGCGGGCGGACGAGCGGACGCCCACCAGCGCGTCATCCTCGACATCCTGCAGCGCGTAGATGGTGTCGTATCCGATCACCCAGACGATGCATCCGGCATAGAGCAGCAGGCCGGGCAAAGGGAGTTCGCGCGTGATCGCCGCCCAGCCGACCAGGGCGGCCCAGGAGAAGACGAGGCCCAGCCATGCCTGAGGCCACCAGGTGATCCGCTTCATGAAGGGATAGGCGGCGACCAGCGCGAGGCTGGCGACCGCGATCCCGGCGGCGAAGGGGTTGAGCTGAACCAGCACGACGAGGCCGATCAGGCACAGAAAGCCGAGCCACAGCCACGCCGCCTTCAGGCTGACCGCGCCGCTTGCCAGCGGGCGGCTGCGGGTCCGCGCCACCTGTCGGTCGAGGTCGCGGTCGACGATGTCGTTATAGACGCAGCCCGCGCCGCGCATCGCGATGCTGCCGAGCAGGAACCACAGGATCAGATCCCAGCGCTCGACCGCGCCACCGGACAGCGCGATCGCCCAGGCGCCGGGCCAGAACATCAGCCACCAGCCGATCGGCCGGTCGAACCGGGCGAGCAGGGCATAGGGGCGCGCTGCGGCGGGGAGCAGCGCCATCAGGCCGCGGTGCTCGGTATCGGGGACGATGTTCGGGTCGCTCGCCAAAATTCCTCCGTCACCCCGGCCTCCGTGCCGGGGTCCACCGTGCCGCACGCGCAGCGCGTTAGGCTCTTGCGTTGGACTTGCCGCGCAGTGGACCCCGGCACAAGGCCGGGGTGACGAAAGTTTTGCGTCTGGGTAAGGGAAAGCCATGATCGCTACCCCTGCCTGGCCGCCGCAATCCACCCCGCGCCTGTTCGTCGAGCCCGCGCTGACGATGGGCGAGCAGCGCCGCATCGACGGGCAACAGGGCCATTATCTCGCCAGCGTGATGCGCCTGAAGGTCGGCGACCCGGTCAAGCTGTTCGACGATGCGACCGGCGAATGGCTCGGCGTGGCGAGCGAGGTGCGCAAGCGCGACGTGGTGCTGGAGATCCGCGAGAAGCTGCGCGCGCGCGAGGCGGTGCCGGACCTGTGGCTGTGCGCCGCGCCGATCAAGAAGGGGCGGATCGACTGGGTCGTCGAAAAGGCGTGCGAGCTGGGCGTCGCCCGCGTCGCACCGGTGCTGACGCGCCGTGCGGTGGTGGACAAGCTCAACCTCGACCGGCTGCGCGCGCACATGATCGAGGCGGCGGAGCAATGCGGGCGCACTGCGCTGCCCGAGCTTGCCGAGCCGGTGAAGCTGGCGGCGATGCTGCGCGACTGGCCGACGGGGCGGACGCTGTTCTTCGCCGACGAGACCGGCGGCGCGCCCGCGCTGGAGGCGATGAAGGCGCATCCCGGCCCGGCAGCGATCCTGGTGGGGCCGGAGGGCGGCTTCGACGCCGAGGAGCGCGACGCGATCCGGGCGGTGCCGGGGGCGGTGGGGATTTCACTCGGCCCGCGGATTTTGCGCGCGGAGACTGCGGCGGCGGCGGCGGTGAGCCTGTGGATGGGCGCGGTGGGGGATTGGTGAGCGTTTGAGCGCGTGCCGCGGTGGCCCGCGCGTCGTAACGAACAGTCGGCCCAGGGGAGTCTGCCGCCAAAATCGGTCTGTCGGCTGCCGACCCCGAAGCGGCCATCGCTGGTGGCAAGTGTGATCGCCAAGCAGCTGGGGATCGCCCGTTGCAGCGTCTACGAGGCACTGAAGGGGGCCTGACGGCCTACTTATTTTCTAGCGCGTGCCCGCAATCAACGTCATCATCAGCCAATGAAAGCAAGTCCTGTAAAAGCCTGCGTCTTTTGTGGTCAGCCACCGGAGGAAAAGACCAAAGAGCATGTGGTCCCCTTGTGGGTCATGAAGCTCACCGGCGACGAGAAGCGGAAGGCGTTTTTTGGAGTTCATTACGCGAACGGTCCCGAGAACCTTCAGGTTCGCCAGCATGCATTCTCCTCATACACACTCCCCGCCTGCAAAACCTGCAATTACGCGTTCGCTGTCTTAGAGGACTTTGCCAAGCGAGTGGTCGAAAAGCTCCTATCCGAGCAGCCCTTAACTGCAGCAGATGTTGAGGTTCTCTTGGACTGGCTGGATAAAGTCCGCGTCGGCCTCTGGATCGCGGGCCGCACCCTCGGGACCAACATTTTCCGAGCATCCCAACCGAGGTTCTATGTGGGGCAGCGCGTTCGGTGGGCTGACCGATGGGCGCGCATAACGCTGCTACCTGAAGGCGGGCAGGGGCTCACGTATGCCGGCGTCGGCACTCCGCTGCTTGGTTCCATGCCGAGCGCGTTTGCAATCCGCATTAACCGCCTGATTATTCAGAACGCCTCAAGCCCTCGGATGCTTACGCGCTGGCTGGGATTACCATACCTAGAAATGACCAGAAAGAGGACGCCTGACGGCACGATTTACTTCAGCAAGGTGTGCTTCGGGAAAAACCGTCTGCTGCCCGGGCTCATGGATTTTCCGAAGCCATTCGCCGGACTTGAGGTCATGCAGCCAGCGTACCCCTTTGACCTCAAGGAATGCGAGCGGCCCTTTCGAAATCCATATGCACAGGCTTTCTTTGCTGACTTAGCAACGCTTCGGGCGAAGCCGCTTCTGGTAACGCGGACAGAGATTCGCGCTATCAATGAGATCGGGCCTCAAGAGTATGAATTGATGAAGCAACCCCTTCATCCGTCAATCCCCCATTGGTTCTCTAGCTCGGCACTTGTCCTGCAGAACTATGTTAGCGAAGTGGGGCTGGTGGGCGGCCCACCTGCGAATGAGAAGGATCACAAGCGGCTACTTAAGCTGATGAATGACCTGAGACACGCAAACCGAGCCATTCTTAAGAAAATGGACGCTCAGGTACGAGACCCCAGCAAGAGCAACGATGGGTCCGTTGAACTGGCGCAGGGCCGTCGCGTCATCTCTATCTGAGCAGACACAGGATGAGCGTGGCATAAATAGCGGGAGCGACTGTGTGTCGCCGTTATGGTGAATTAAGTCTGGCGAATGGCCGATTGCACCTGAAATTGAGTCAAACCTGCCATTCGCCTTCCCACCCATTTGTGAACCTGTAGCGCCATCGCGCCTTCTCCCAATAGCTGCCGTTCGTAAGCAGCCGCTAAGCGGGGCGGGGACCAGACTAACGTCGCCACGGCACGAAGCGCCGGACAGCACGCGATTCAACCGCCGCATTTCCCATCCCGATTTAGGTGTTTTATCCCCCCTTTCGCAGATCGTTTCGCGCGCCTAAATGCGCGCGATGAGCACAAAGACGGTTTCAAACAGCAACGCGCCTGTCATCGAGAGCCGTCAGGCGCTCCTCGATTATTTCGCCGGGGGCGAGAAGCCGGCGGAGCGCTGGCGCATCGGCACCGAGCATGAGAAGTTCGTCTATGCGACGACGGACAATCACGCGCCGAGCTATGACGAGCCGGGCGGCATCCGCGACCTGCTGGCCGAACTGACCCAGTTTGGCTGGTCGCCGGTCGAAGAGGGCGGCAACGTGATCGCGCTGGCGGGGCCGGATGGCAATGTCAGCCTGGAGCCGGCGGGGCAGCTGGAGCTGTCGGGCGCGCCGCTCGACAATCTGCATCAGACGTGCGCCGAGACGGGCCGCCATCTGGAGCAGGTCAAGGCGGTGGGTGAGAAGCTGGGCATCGGCTTCCTTGGCCTTGGCATGTGGCCGGACAAGACCCGCGCCGAGCTGCCGATCATGCCCAAGGGGCGCTACGGCATCATGCTGAACCATATGCCGCGCGTCGGCAGCCTGGGCCTCGACATGATGCTGCGCACCTGCACCATCCAGGTGAACCTCGATTATGCGAGCGAGGCGGACATGGCGCAGAAGTTCCGCGTCGGGCTGGCGCTGCAGCCGCTGGCGACCGCGTTGTTCGCCAATTCGCCGTTCACCGAGGGCAAGCCGAACGGGATGCTGTCGTACCGCTCGCACATCTGGTCGGACACCGATCCTGCGCGGACCGGCATGCTGCCGTTCGTGTTCGAGGACGGGTTCGGCTATGAGCATTATGCCGACTATGCGCTCGATGTGCCGATGTACTTCGTCTATCGCGACGGGCTGTACATCGACGCGGCTGGCCTGAGCTTCCGCGACTTCCTCAAGGGCGAGCTGTCGGTCCTGCCGGGGGAGAAGCCGACGATCGACGATTGGGCGGACCATCTGTCGACCGCCTTCCCTGAAGTGCGGTTGAAGACCTTCCTCGAAATGCGCGGTGCCGATGGCGGGCCATGGGGGCGCATCTGTGCGCTGCCCGCTTTGTGGGTCGGGCTGCTCTATGACCAGGGCGCGCTGGATGCGGCGTGGGATCTGGTCAAGGATTGGGACATGGCCGGGCGGCAGACGCTGCGCGACAGCGTGCCCCGGCTTGGCCTCGACGCGCCGCTGCCGGGTGGTGGCACGCTCCGCGACATTGCGGGGCAGGTGATCGACATCGCCGGCGCTGGCCTGACGGCGCGTGCGCGGCTCAATTCGGCCGGGGACAGCGAGAATGGCTTTCTCGACCCGCTGCGCGAGATCGTGCGGAGCGGCAAGGTGCCGGCGGAGCTGCTGCTCGACCGCTATCATGGCGAGTGGCAGGGCGACGTGACGCGGATTTACGCGGAGACGAAGTTCTAGGGGTTTTTGCCCGCCAGCTGCCACGCAGCGCGGACCTCAAGCGCATAGACGCCGGAGAATTGCTTGAGTTCGCGCTGCGCCGCAGCACCATAGTCGGCGAAGGCGGCGGCGCGTTCGAGACCTGCACGTCCTACCGCGCGGAATTGCGACCGCGCCGTCGCGGCGTCCCCGAATATCAGCTTCAGCATCCCCCAGGTGAATTCGGCCTGCACCCGGTCGATATGGGTCGGCGCCAGGCCGGCGCGGATGATCGCGAGGCCTCGTTCAATTGTCGCGACCGATCGCGGATCGCCCTGGCGCAGCTGCGTCATGCCGGTGAACAGCAGCACGCGGCCATATTGTGGGTGCTTCTCTCCGACCGAATCGCGCACCGAAAATTCGGCGGAGCGCAGTGCCCCGGCGGCCTCCTTGAGCTTGCCCTGAAGCAGCAGATTCTCGCCATAGCGCAGCCAGGCGGTGGCGGTCTCAGGGTGTTGGGCAAAGAGTTTGCCCTGCAATGCCCACACCCCCGTGCGCCGCAACGGTTCGGCCTCGGCGTAACGGCCCAGCGCCTCGAGCAGCGTCGCGATGGCAAGTTGGGCGCGGGCAGTGTCGACATGCTTCTCGCCCAGCCGCTGCGTGCGTAGCGCCAGCGCATTGCTGGCGAGCGGAAGCCCCTCCTCGGGTGCGACGACCGCCGCAAGATCGAGATAGACGCGTGCGGACTGGAGCGAGTCGGCGCGGGTCGCGGCGAGACGGGTGAGCAGGTCTCGACCCAGCGCTTCGGCTTCCTGGCGGCGGTCCATCCGCGTCAACAGCCGCATGATCCGCGCATCGGCGTCGAGGCGGGCGGCCGGATCGCGTAGCCGCGCACGCGCATCGCGATAAAGCGGTTCGGCCGCGTCGAACCGGCCGAGCTGCGTATGCGAGTCGGCGAGCGTCAGCGCGAGCGAGACGGTGAGCGGGTCTGCCGGGCCATAGGCGGCCAGCGCCTCGTCATAGGCTTCGCGGGCGGGCTTCCCCCCTTCGTCGGGGGAGGGGGAGTCGGTGAATGCCGCAGCGTGCTTGCCCTTGGCGCGCAAGCGCCAGCGCTTGTCGGCATCGCCCCGGCCATGTTGTTCGAGCAGAGCGACGGTGCTGTCATAATTCTCGGCGGCCTCGCGATAGATTCGGCCTGAGGCGAGGGCCGCGTCGCCGAGCAACTCGCTCACCTCGGCAAGGTCAATCCAGAGGCGGCGGACCTGCTCCTCCCCTCGCACAAGCGCGGCGGCATCGGCAGGGGTGATCGTGCCATTGCGCCGCCGGAAATCGAGCGGGGCGACGCGGTCTTCCGCAGCGTCATGCGCGTCCGTAACGGCGCGACGGGCTGCCTGGGCGAGTGTGTGCGCAGCGGCGGGGTCGGTCGCGAGCAAGGTGCGGGCCCGCGCGAGCTGAAGCGCGAAACAGCGGTCGCTTGCAGGAGCGGCCTTGAGACAGGCGTCGAGTGCGGCCTGCAGCCGTTCAGCGCTGGCCCCCCTTGGCACCGGCGCGCGTTCGGCGGCCAGGGCGGGGGCGGCAAGGAGCAGGAGCGGAGCCAGGGCGCGCATGCCCGCCAGACTATCACCGCGCCGCGCATGCGCCAGAGACAAAGGCTGACGACTTGAGCGGGCCGGTGCAGCAACGCCAGGGCTTCAGCCGATGCGCAACCCCATCGCCTGTTGCACGTCGCGCAGCAGCGGCGCGGCGAGGGTGGCGGCGCGTTCGGCGCCCTTGCGCAGTTCGGCATCGACCGCGCCCTTGTCGGCGATCAGCCGGACCATTTCATCGCGGATTGGGCCGAGCTTCGCCACCGCAAGGTCGGCGAGCGCGGGCTTGAAGCTGCCAAAGCCTTGCCCGGCATATTCGGCGACCACATCCTCCGGCGTGCGGTCGGCGAGCGCGGCGAAGATGGTGACGAGGTTCTTTGCCTCGGGCCGGTCCTTGAGCGAGTCCCAGTTCTCGCCCATCGGCTCGGGGTCGGTCTTGGCCTTGCGGAATTTCTGGGCGATCGCGTCGTCGTCATCGACCAGGTTGATCCGGGCCGCTTCGGACGGGTTCGACTTGGACATTTTCTGCGTCGCATCGCGCAGCGACATGATGCGCGGCGCGGCTTTGCTGATCAGCGGTTCGGGTTCGAGCAGCAGGTCGGTGTTGTAGTCGAGGTTGAACTTCGCGGCGATGTCGCGCGCCAGCTCGAGATGCTGTTTCTGATCCTCACCGACGGGCACATGCGTCGCGCGATAGAGCAGGACATCGGCGGCCATCAGCACCGGATAGTCGTAGAGGCCGACGCTCGCGCCTTCGCGGTTCTTGCCCGCCTTGTCCTTGAACTGGGTCATCCGGTTGAGCCAGCCGACGCGCGCGACATTGTTGAGCAGCCAGGCGAGCTCGCTATGCGCCGGGACGCGCGCCTGGTTGAACAGAATCGAGCGGGTGGGATCGATGCCGCTGGCGATCATCGCGGCGCTCACCTCGAACGTGCTGTCGGTGATCGCGGCGGGCTCGCTCCATTCGGTCAGCGCGTGAAGGTCGGCGATAAAGTACATCGACTCGCCGCCCGCCGCCTCGACCTGCGCCTGCATGCCGACCCATTGCTTGATCGCGCCGAGATAATTGCCGAGGTGGAGATTGCCGGTGGGCTTGATGCCGGAAACGACGCGCATGAGTTGATGTCCAGGTCTTCAGGTTGATTTGCGGCGCACCAGCGCCTTGATGTCGCTCGGGCGGAACGCGCCGGTTGCGAAACAGGCGGCGGCGTAGACGATGCAGCCTGCGCCGACCAGCACCATCATCGCAGCCGTGCGGATCGTCCAGCTGCCGCTGGTATAGGGCGTGAACAGGTCGTTGAGGAAGAACATCACCGCGCCCATCGCCACCGCCGCGCCGACGAGCCGCCACACGCGGCGGCGCAATTGCGGGTCGGCGTCGAAATGGCCGCGCTTGACGAGCGTGCGGTAGAGCAGGGCGACATTGACCCAGGCGGCGATCGCGGTGGCGAGCGGCGGCCCCATATGCTTGAGCGGGACGATCAGCGCGAGGTTGAGCACCAGGTTGATCGCGATCGAGATCATCGCATAGCGCACCGGCGTCTTGGTATCCGACCGCGCATAGAAGCCCGGGGTGAGCACCTTGACCAGAATATAGGCGGGCAGGCCGACCGAAAAGGCGGCGAGCGCCTGTGCCGTCGCGCGGCTGTCCTCGGGCGTGAACGCGCCATGCTGGAACAGCGCCGCGACGATTGGCACGCCGCACACCACCAGCGCGACGGTGGCGGGCAGGGTGAGGAACAACGCCAGCTCCATCCCGCGATTTTGCGTGTGCATCGCTGCGCCGTCATTCCCCGCGCCCAGCTGGCGCGCGATGGTGGGCAGCAGCACGGTGCCAAGGCCGATGCCGATCAGCCCGAGCGGGAGCTGGTTCAGCCGGTCGGCATAATAGATGTACGACACCGACCCCTCGACCAGCAGGCTGGCGGCGAGTGCGGTCGAGATGACGAGGTTGATCTGATACGCGCCCGCGCCCGCCGCCGCCGGGCCGATCAGCTTGAGCAGCTTCTTGACGTCCGGGGTCAGGCGGGGGAGGCGCAGCTTGAGCTTTACCCCGGCGGCGCGACAGGTGAGGATCAGCCATAGCAGCTGGAGCACGCCCGAAACGGTGACGGCAATCGCCTGATTGCGTGCGGTCAGCAGCGTTTCGTCGGTGTGGAAGAACAGCAACGCGACGATCAGCGTGGCGTTGAGCAGGATCGGCGCGGCGGCATTGACCCAGAATTTGTTGAGCGAATTGAGGATGCCGCCGAGCAGTGAGACGAGGCTGATCAGCAGCAGATAGGGAAAGGTGATCCGCGACAGCTCGACCGCATAGGCGAATTCGCCGGGGGTGGCGTCGTTGAACCCGCCCGACAGCGCCCACACCACCGGAAAGGCGGCGATTTCCATCACCGCTGTGATCAGGATCAGGATGGGCAAGAGGACCGACAGCGCCTCTTCGGCGAAGGACAGCGCCGACTTCGTGTCGCCGCCGGACTCGCCCACCTTCTTGCTGAACATCGGCACGAACGCAGCGCTGAACGCCCCTTCGGCGAACAGCGCGCGGAACAGATTGGGCAGGCGAAAGGCAATCAGGAACGCGTCGGAGGCGAAGCTCGCGCCGACATAGCGGGCGAACAGCGAATCGCGGACCAGACCCAGCACCCGGCTGACGAGCGTCAACCCGCCGATCGACCCGAGTGCCTTGACGAGATTCATGAATTCCCCGCCCTTATCTCAATCCTCCCCCGCCAGGGGGAGGTGGCGCCGAAGGCGACGGAGGGGGAGGACGGGAATGTCCTCTCGGCCGTCGTGCTTTCGCCCCCTCCGTCAGCGCTGCGCGCTGTCACCTCCCCCTGGCGGGGGAGGATAGAAGGGGGCGTCGGCCTTTACGCCTGGCCGGCCTCGCCGAGCTGCGCCTGCGCGTCGTGCTGCGCGCGCTGCTGCTCATACAGGCCGTTGAAGTCGATCGGCTCCAGCATCAGCGGCGGGAAGCCGCCGTCGCGAACGGCGTCGGCCAGCACGCGGCGCGCGAACGGGAACAGCAAACGCGGCGCTTCGCCAAGCAGGAAGGGCTGAAGATGCTCATCCGGCACGTTGCGGATCGCGAACAGCCCCGAATAGGACAGGTCGACGATGAACGCGACCTGGTCTTCCATCGTCGCGCGGACATCGATCTTCAGCGTGACTTCGTGGACATCCTGCGCCACTTCGGCCGCGCCGATGTTGAACTGGACGTCGAACGCCGGCTGGCCCTGCACCTGATAGATGGCGGGCGAGTTCGGATTTTCGAACGAAAAGTCCTTGGTGTATTGCGAGATCACGCCGACCGACGGGGCGGTGTCGGCGCCGTTCGCCTGGGGAGCTGCGGTGTCGGGCGTATCCATGATCGTGAAACTTCCTTTGCGTGTTCGGGATATTGTCGCGGTTCGCCGCGTTCGAATGACCGCCGCGCCTAGCAGGGGCGCTTGACCGTTTCAACGGGCGTGCGGTTCGCGCGAGACCGGATTTGAAACGCGCGGGTTTCCGGCCTATGTTGGAACTCAAGAAAGAAGGTGACGACGTGTCTTTATATGTGGTGATCCTGTTTGCGGCGATTGCCGCGTTCCTTGCGCTCCGCCTGTATTCGGTGCTGGGCAAGCGCACCGGGCATGAGCAGCCTCTGCCGCGCCCGGCCGAGGAGCGTGTCGGTGCGCCGCAAATGCCGCGCACGATCGACATGCCGGCCGAGGTGCGCGACACCGGTCCGCGCCCGCTGGAAAGCGGTGCGGAGGGTGGCCTGCGTGCGCTGGTCGCCGCCGATCCGTCGTTCGACGTGGGTCAGTTCGTCGAGGGCGCCAAGTCTGCCTATCGCATGATCCTCGAAGCGTTTTGGAAGGGCGACCGCGAGACTCTGGAATGGCTGGCCGATGCGGACGTGCGCGACAGCTTCATCGCCGCGATCGACGCGCGCGAAGCGGCGGGCGAGACGCTCGACAACCGCCTGATCTCGATTGAGCGCGCAACCGTCTCCGACATCGCGCTCGACGGGCGCGTGGCGCGGATCACGGTCCGCTTCGACGCCGATATCGCCGCAATCACGCGCGACAAGGACGGCAACGTCATTGCCGGGTCGTTGAGCGACGCGGTGCAGACGCACGATGCCTGGACGTTCAGCCGCACGCTGGGCAGCGGCGATCCGAACTGGAAGCTGAGCGACACCGACGAAGTTTGATCGGGTATAAGGGGACAGTGATGCGCGCTTGGGGGGTAGCGGCTTGCGCCGCGCTGTTGGGCGCGTGTTCGTCCGGGGTGGTTCCGGCGGGGCGGCCCGCGACAGGCGGTGCGGTCCCCGCGCGGCCGGGTGCGTCCACCAGTGTCCCGGTGCGTCAGCCGGTTGCTGCCACACCGCTGATCCCTGCGCCCGCCGCGCCGGTCCCGGCCGGGGTGACCATCGCGGCCGGTGCCGGACTGTTACCCGGCCCTGCGGTTGACGATCTGCCGATCACCATGGCCGCTGCCGCGCGCGCGCTCGGAGCGTTCAAGCTCAGCTGTGCGACGTTGGTGCGCCGCACCGACGCGACCGGGTTGACGCGCGGTGCGGACTGGCAACCCGCCTGCGATGCCGCGCGCACCACCCAGGATCGCGACGCCAGCGCCTTTTTCGCGCGCTATTTCGAAACGGTGCAGGTCGCCGACGGCAAGGCGTTCGCCACCGGCTATTATGAGCCCGAAATCGCCGGATCGCGCACCCGCCGCCCGGGTTATGAAGTCCCGGTCTATGCCCGGCCGAGCGATCTGGTCGATGTCGATCTCGGCAGCTTTACCGATACGCTGGCGGGCAAGTCGATCCGCGGGCGGGTCGATGGCACCAAGCTGGTTCCCTATCACGACCGCACCGCGATCGAACAGGGCGCGCTCGCAGGGCGCGGGCTGGAGATCGCTTGGGCGGCCGATCCGATCGAGCTGTTCTTCCTGCAGATCCAGGGCTCGGGCCGCCTGCGCCTGCCCGATGGTGGCGTGATGCGCATCGGCTATGCCAGCCAGAACGGGCGCGACTATACCGGGATCGGCAAGCTGATGCTGGACCGCGGTCTGGTCCAGCGTGGGCAGGCGTCGATGCAGGGCATCATGGCCTATCTGCGCGCCAACCCCGAAGAGGGGACGGCGATCATGCGCGAGAACAAGAGCTATGTGTTCTTTCGCGAGCTGACCGGTCCGGGCCCGCTCGGCGCGCTCGGCATTCCGGTCACGGCGCAGGCGACGGTCGCGACGGATCCGAAGTTCGTGCCGCTCGGCGCGCCGGTGTTCCTGTCGATGGATCGCCAGGACGCCAATGGCCTGTGGATCGCGCAGGATACGGGCGGGGCGATCAAGGGCTCGAATCGCTTCGATACCTTTTGGGGCGCGGGTGACGATGCGCGCGCCATTGCCGGCGGCATGGCCGCACGCGGCACCGCCTGGTTGCTGCTGCCCAAGGGGACGCTGCAGCGGCTCGGCGCCGCACGCGACTGAGCGATGGCCCGTCCGCCGCGCGCCCTGTCGCCCGAGGAGCGGGCATTGTGGCAGCGCGTGGTTGCCAGCGTGACGCCGATTGCGCGGGCCACGCCCGTGCCGCCCGCACCGATCGTGCCGTTCGTCGCGCCGACCCCCGTCGCTGAGCCGGTCCCGGCCAAGAAGGTGAAGGGCCGGGTGCCGCCGCTGCGCCAGCCGGTCGCGCCGCCGACCCCGCCCAAGCCGCCGCGCGATACGCTCGACGGCGGGTGGGACCGGCGCCTGTCGCGCGGCCTCGTCACCCCGGAAAGCGCGATCGACCTGCACGGTCATACGCTCTCCAGCGCGCACGCGCTGCTCGACCAGGGGCTCGACCGCGCGATTGCACGCGGCGACCGGGTGTTGTTGCTGATCACCGGCAAGCCGCCGCGACCCGAGTCCGAACGCCCGCACGCACGCGGCGCAATCCGGGCGGCGGTGGGCGATTGGCTCGCCGCCTCGCGCCATGCCGACGCCATTGCCGCAGTGCGCGGCGCGCACCCCAGGCATGGTGGGCAAGGTGCCCTTTATATCATCTTGCGCCGATCTCGGTCGCCAGCGCGAAATTTTTAACTCTTTGCCTGCATACCCACTGTCAGGAAGCCGGATGGTCCGGCTGGCGTGGGGGATCGCGCAACGGCGATGGACGGATTTTCGCTCAAAAGCCGCGCGATCGCGTTCGCGCTGTGCGCGGGGGCGTTTGTCTTCATCCTGGCGCTCGCCGCGACGACGCGCGGGCCGTTCGATGTTGCCAGCGCCAGCCGCGCGCTGATCGCGGCGATCATCTGTGCCGCGATGTGCTGGGCCTATGCCGAGCGCACCATCGCCTCGACCGCCGCAGCGATCGACGCCGCGATCGAACGACTGACCCGCGCCGCCAATGGCGACCTGCAAAGCGAAATTCCGCAAGAGGTGGAGCAATGCGTCCCGCCGCTCGCGCATGCGATGGAGGGGCTGTTCCGCCAGCTTCACGGCAATCTGGAGAGCGTGCAGCGGCTGGCGCTGTATGACCCGGTGACCGGTCTGCCCAATCGCACCCATTTCCGCCGCAGTTGCGAGCGGATGCTGGCCGAGCTGCCACAGGATGCGATGGCGGCATTATTCTTCATCGATCTCGACCGGTTCAAGGCGGTCAACGACACGCTGGGCCATGCCGTCGGCGACCAATTGCTTGGCATGGTCGCCAACCGGCTGCGCGCGGTCGCCGACCGCTTCGCGATCGAGGGCGATGCGCGCCAGCCGCTGATCGGTCGCCTGTCGGGTGATGAATTCACCATCTATTTCCCCGAGCTGGGCCATGTCCGCGACGCCGACCGGGTCGGGCGCGGCATCTTGTTCGCCTTGTCCGAACCGTTCGACCTGGCCGATCAGGAAGTGTCGATCGGCGCATCGGTCGGCATCGCGATCCGGCCCGAACATGGCTCGTCGCTGACCGATCTGATGCGCGCGGCCGACGCCGCCATGTATCACGCCAAGGCCAAGGGTCGCGGTCGCGCCGAACATTTCACCGATCATCTTGCCAATGAAATCGCCGAACGCGCGGTGCTCGAGAGCGATCTGCGCATGGCGGTCGAGCGCAATGAGTTCACCCTCGTCTATCAGCCACAGATCAGCGCGGGCGACGGCCGCATCGTTGCCGCCGAAGCGCTGCTGCGCTGGCAGCATCCGACGCGTGGCCTGTGCCTGCCCGGCAGCTTCATCGGCCGCGCCGAGGAAACCGGCCTGATCGTCGAGATCGGTGAATGGGTCGTCGAACATGTCGCCGCGACGATCGCGCGTTGGGGTGCGCTGGGTATCGAACAGCGGATGGCGGTCAATATCAGCCCGCGCCAGCTCGACCATGCCGCCTTCTTCCGCCGGTTGCGCGAAGCGATGCAGGCGGCCGGTGCACCCGCGCGGCTGCTGGAGCTGGAGATTACCGAAACGCTGGCCATGCACTGTTCGCGTGAGGTGATCGATGCGATCGCGGCACTGCGCAGCGATGGCGCGACCGTGGCGGTCGACGATTTCGGCACCGGCTATTCCAACCTTGCGCGCCTGCGCGACCTGCCGCTCGACCGCGTCAAGCTCGACCGCAGCCTGGTCGAGAATGTCGCGACCAGCGCCGAGGCGCGGACGATTGCGCATGCCGTGATCGGCCTGATCCACGGCATCGGTTGTGAGGTCGTGGCTGAGGGGATCGAGACCGAGGCGCAGCTGGAAGTGCTGCGCGTGATCGGCTGCGACATCTTGCAGGGTTACGTCATCGCCAAGCCGATGGCCGAGGATGCGTTCCTCGAATGGGCGAGCGCGGCGCCACGATTGGCGCTGCGGGCGTAGGCCCTACCCGAACACCCGACCCAGCACGCCCGCATAGATGCGCGTCAGCGCGTGCAGATCTTCCAGCGCGACCGCCTCATCCAGCTTGTGCATCGTGGCGTTGAGCAGGCCGAATTCGACCACCGGGCAGATGCGCGAGAGGAAGCGCGCGTCGGACGTGCCGCCGCTGGTCGACAGCTCTGCTTCGACCCCCGTTTCCGCCAGGATCGCATCTGCGACCAGCGTGGACAGCGCGCCCGGCTGCGTCAGAAACGCCTCGCCATAGACGCGGCCGCGCACGATGCCGGCGGGGGCGTGGGTGTGGACGATGTCCTGCACGCGCGCGATCAGGTCGGTCCCGCGATGCTGGTCGTTGAAGCGGATCGAGAGGCGCGCCTTTGCCCGGCCGGGGATGACATTGGTCGCGGGGTTGCCGACCTCCAGATCGATGACCTCGATATTCGACGGCTGGAACCAGTCGGTCCCTTCGTCCAGCACGATCGCGTCGATCTCTGCCAGCGCGCGGACCAGGCGCGGGATCGGATTGTCCGCGAGCTGCGGGTAGGCGACATGGCCCTGCCGCCCCGGCACCTCGATATCGATCACGGTCGATCCGCGCCGCCCGATCTTGATCGTGTCGCCCAGCCGCAGCGCCGAGGTTGGCTCGCCCACCAGGCACAAGTCGGGGGTCAGCCCGCGCGCCGCCATCCGATCCATGATCGCGAGCGTGCCATAGGTCGCCGGCCCTTCCTCGTCGCCCGTGATGATCAGGCTGACGGTGCCGGATGCCGGCAGGGGAGCGAGCGCCGCCACGAATGCCGCGATCGCGCCCTTCATGTCCACCGCGCCCCGGCCATAGAGCAGGTCCCCCCGCACTTCCGGCTCGAACGCGCCGCTCGCCCAGCCCTCGCCCGGGGGCACGACATCGAGATGCCCGGCAAAGGCGAAATGCGGCCCGGGCGCGGCATGGCGCACCGCAAGCAGGTTTTCGACCGGGCCGTCGGGGGCTTCACCCGCCACGAAGCGCTCCACGGCAAAGCCGAGCGGGATCAGCGCCGCCTCCAGCACATCGAACACCGTGCCCCGCGCGGGGGTGATGCTGGGCGCGGCAATCAGCGCCTTGGTCAGGTCGACGACATCGGGCATATTCGCTCCTTCACTGGGAGGCTCCTTTGCCCAAGCTCGACCTTGACACAATCCCGCAGACCAACGCGACCGGCTATCCCGCCGAATATGCCGATGTCGTGCAGGGCCGCTGGTACCGCCGCCTCGCCCCCGCATCGGGCCTCACCGATTTCGGCGCGAGCCATGTGACGCTCAAGCCCGGCGCATGGTCGGCGCAGCGCCACTGGCATGAGGGCGAGGACGAACTGGTGGTCATGCTGGCGGGCGAGGCGGTGCTGGTCGACGATGCGGGTGAGCATGTCATGCGCCCCGGCGATGTCGCGACCTTTGCCAAGGGCGATGGCAATGGCCATGTCCTGCAGAATCGCAGCGATGCCGATTGCGTGTTCGTTGCGATCGGCCGCCCGGCGGCGAGCGACTGTCATTATCCCGATATCGACATGCATCTTGCGAACGGCGTCGGGTTCAGGCGGAAGGATGGTAGCGGGTTCGGGACCTGATCGATGCGCCCCGTCCGGATTATTGCGCATGTCATCGCGCTGGGCATCGCCGTTCCGGCAGCGGCGCAGGTCGAGTTCCGCCCGATGCGTGAGGCCGTAGCGACCGCTGCCCGCACCGCACCCGATGCGCGGATGGAGCAGATCGTCCGGCGCGAACATGGCGCGTGCGTGATCGGGTCAGCCGAGCGGGGTGACCCCAAGGCATTTGAATGCAACAATATTCTTACCTTTGCCTTTGGTGAGGCGCGGCGGCGCGGGATGCGCCCGCTCGCCGAATGGGCGGTGCAGGGGATCACGGACTCGGTCTATGATCCAGTCGATGCCAAGACCCCGCTGGCCCGGCTCAAGGCGGCGGCGGGCATCATGTCGAGCGCCGATTACCCCGCATCGCTGCCGCTGCACGCTGCCTATGTCGCGGATCTGCTGGTTGAGCCCGGGGGTGGAGCAGCGGCGCTGGCCGATCTGGTTGCGCAGACCGAACGCTATGAACAGCTTGGCTATCCTGCCACGATCCTGATCTATGCCGAGGGATCGGCGACGCTGGCCCGGCGGATCGAGGGAACCCAATCAGTCACCGGATGGCGCATGCATGCTGAGGCACTGCGTGCTGCGGCGATGCTGGGCCGCGATCAGGCAGTGCGGGAGTGCGCCAGCGTGTCCGGCGGACCGGGGGCTGACGATGCGACGCGGCTGCACCTGCGGGTCAGCTGTGCGATCGCCACCGAGCAGACCGGGCGATGGCGCGAGGCGGAGCAGCAGTTGCGGGCATTACTGCCCGAAGTTCAGGCGCAATCGCTACCGCATGTTCGTGCCGATGTGCTGGTGGCGCTGGGCCGCAATCTGATCCGGCAGGAGCTTTACGACGCTGCGGTGCCGTTCCTGACCACCGCCCGCGACCTGCTGGCACCGCTCGTGACCCCGGAAGACGAGCGACTGTTGCGCCCGCCCGCGATCCGCGCCGCGCGGGCGCAGGGTGCGCTCAACATCGCCATCGGGTTTCGCGACGGTGAGCCATCCGGGGTCCACCGGGCGCTGACCGGCATCTATGCGTTGGAGGCGTCCATCGCCGCAGCCGATACCTGGGCGATGGCCGCAGAAAAAATGCAGCGTGATATCGACCGGGGTGCCCTGCAATGGGAGGGCGGGGTGTGGCGGCAGATGCTGACCGCCTATCGTCAGGCCTATGAAGAGGCCGGGCGACTGATCGGCAAGGATACGCCGATGGTCGCGATGCTGCGGGCCAAGGATGCGCAGGGGCAGGAGCAGTTTCTGACCGAAGGGTTCCGGCATGCGATGGCCCGCGACTATATCGAGGAGGATATCATTCGCGACATGAAGGACGCGATCGCGGGCATGGCCCCGTTGCCACTGGCCGATCGCTATCGGGTCGAGGGGCTGACCGTTGCTGCGGCATTCATGGCGCGCAATGACCGTGACGTTCCTCAAGCACGCAGCCTGTGTCGTTCCGCAATGGCCGGGGCGATCGAGCATCTGCAGTCGCATGTCGAGTTCGACACCGCCGCACAGACGCAGCTGCGACGGCGCGCGCCGCTATTCTCCGAATGCGTCAAGATCGCATGGATGGCAGGGAAGACGACCAGTCCTTAGGCCGGTTCCTGCTCGAACTGCTCGATCACCCATTCCTCTTCCTGCGCGCCGGCGATCCAGTCCTGCATGAAGGGGTGCTGGAGCACCGCGTTCATGTACGCAGGCGCAAAGCGCGCGACGGGGAGGGAGTAGGTGACGAAGCGAGTCACGACCGGTGCGAACATCACGTCCACCGCGCCGAACTGGCCGAACAGGAATTCGCCGTCGCTGCCGTAGCGGGCGCGGGCCTGGGCCCACAGCTCCATTATCCGCTGAATGTCGTGCATGACATCTGCGTCCGGGGTCTTGGGCGGATAGACCTGGCGGATGTTCATGCTGTGCTTGCGGCGCAGCGCGGCATAGCCCGAATGCATCTCCGCCGCCATCGACCGCGCCATGGCGCGCGCCGTGGGATCGGTCGGCCAGAATTTGTCGCCGCCCGACTTTTCATTGAGATACTCGACGATGGCCAGGCTGTCCCACACCACCGCGTCGCCATCCCACAGGATCGGCACCTTGCCCGACGACGGCGCGAACTCGTCGCCTTCGCGCCGCTGGTCCCAGTCCTGATCGTAGAGCGGCACTACGACTTCCTCGAACGGAAGCCCGGAGAGCTTGCACGCGAGCCAGCCGCGCAGCGACCAGGAGGAATAGGCCTTGTTGCCGATGAAGAGCTTGAGCATCGCGCGGGGATAGCGGCGGGGCGGGGGCGGGGCAATGGCGCGGTGACTTTCCGGACACGTCTGCTAGGGCGTGCGTCATGCACCCAGTCACCGTCTGGTATGACGGGCAATGCCCGCTATGCGTCCGTGAGATCGCGCTGATGCAGCGACTGGATCGGCGGGGACGGATCGACTTTGTCGCGATCGAGGGGCTGGGCGATGGGGCCTGCCCGATCGACCGGGCCGAACTGCTGGCCCGCTTCCATGCGCGCGAAGGCGGGCAACTGCTGTCGGGCGCCGCGGCGTTTGCCGCGATGTGGCGCGCGATTCCGTTGCTCCGCCCTCTTGGCCTGGCCGCACGCAATCGCATCGTCCTGGCGCTGCTGGAGCGCGGCTATCGCGGCTTTTTGCGCGTGCGGCCCCGGCTTCAGCGCTGGGCACGGCGGTTCCCACCAGCCTGACCATTTCGCTTGCGCGGCGGCCGCTGACGCGACAGGTTGCGCGCCGGGGCCGTTCGGCAATGGGGGGATTAATGTCGCGTAAGTTCATGATCTTGGCTGCTGGCCTTGCGACGATCGGTGCCGCGCCGCCGGCGCAGACTCCCGCCACCGCACCGGCCCCCGCGCGGGCCGTCGTGCCCGCCCAGCTGTCGGTCGAGGTGTTTGCGCAACTGCCCCAGATCGAGGATCCGGCACTTTCGCCCGATGGCACACGGTTGCTCGCCCGCGTCGCGCGCAACGGCCAGATGCTGCTCGCGCTGATCCCGCTCGATGGCAAGACGCCGCCGACATACTATAATCCCGGCAAGTCCGACCTCAATTGGTGGCGCTGGGTCAATGACGAATGGGCCGTGGTCGGGGTCGGTCGCGAGCGGCCGGTGCAGGGGCAGAATTTCTACTTCCGGCGCGCGGTCAGCCTGAACGTCAAGACCGCCGCCATGGCGATGCTGGCTGACCGGGAGGCCGCGCAGATCGCCGACGATGTCATCTGGACCGCGCGCGACGGCACGCCGCGGCTGATGCTTGCCTATCAAGGCTCGATCTATTCCGACTCCCTCGACTTTTGGGCGCGGGTCGAGGAGTTCGACCTTGCGACGGGCAAGAGCAAGCTGGTGCAGGGGCCGCGCGAAGGCGTGCTCGACTGGTATGCCGATCGCGATGGCGTGGTGCGCATGGGCATCGGCTCGTCGCTCGACGGGCGCTCCAGCCGGCTACTCTATCGCGAAAGTGCCGACAGCCAGGTGCGCACGGTGGATCGCACGCGTGGCGCCGATGACCGCATGACGATCCCCACGATGTTTCTGCGCGACAAGACCAAGGCGCTGATCATCGAGGATGACGCCGAAGGCTTTTCCGCGCTCTACGAACTCGACCTGACCAGCTTCAAGCGCGGCAAGCAGCTGTTCGCCACTCCCGGCTATGACATTGGCGGCATCGTCGCGGATCCGACGGGAGACGGCTTTCTGGGCGTCATGGTCGAGGAAAACCGGCCCATGACCAAATGGATCGATCCGGCGATGGCGGCTCTGCAAACCCGGCTGGAGGCACGGGTCAAAGGGGCACAGGTCGAGATTGCGTCGATGAGCCGCGATCAGAGCGCTGCGGTGGTCCGCTTCAGCAGCCCCGACTCGCCGGGCGCATGGTTCCTCTTCAAGCGCGAGGGTGAGGAATTGCTCCCGATCGCGAACGACAATAGCGAGATCGGGTTGCGGCGGCTGCATCCGGTACGCACGATCCGCTACAAGGCGCGTGACGGGGTCGAGATTGCGGCGGTGCTGACGACGCCCAAGGGGCGTTCGGGCGCGCTGCCGCTAATCGTCATGCCGCATGGTGGCCCGCGCGCGCGGGACAGCGAAGTGTGGGACTGGTGGACGCAGTTCCTGGCCGATCGCGGTTATGCCGTTATCCAGCCCAATTATCGCGGATCGACTGGCTACGGTACCAAATTCATGGAGCTGGGCGAGGGTCAATGGGGCCGCGCGATGCAGGACGATCTCGACGATTCGGTCAAGGCGCTGGCCGAACTCGGCATCGCCGATCCCAAGCGCGTGTGCATGGTCGGTGCGTCCTATGGCGGCTATGCGGCGCTGCGGGCGGCGCAGCGTGACGGCGACAAATATCGCTGCGCGATTTCCTATGCCGGCGTGTCCGACCTCAACCGCATGATCCGCTATCAGAGCAATTTTCTGTATTCCAAGGCGCGCGGCGACTGGCTGCGGCGGCAGGCGAGCGATCTCAAGGATGTCTCGCCGGTCAATTTCCCGGCGTCATTCGGCATCCCGGTGCTGATCATGCATGGCGAGGAGGATCGCGTCGTGCCGATCATCCAGTCGCGCGTCATGGCGCAAAAGCTGAAAAGCGCGGGCAAGGACGTGACCTATATCGTCCAGCCGCTGGGCGACCATCATTTCTCGCGCCAGCAGGACCGGCTGGAGTTTCTGAAGGAGATGGAGGCGTTCCTCGCCAAGCATAACCCGGCCTGAGCAGGGCTAGGCGGTCAGTCAGATGCTGACCGCCTCGATCACCGCGGCGCGGAGTTCCGCGATGCCATCGCCCTTTTCGCTCGACGTGGCGAGGATGTCGGGATGCGCGGCGGGGCGCTTGCGGGCCTCGTCGATCGTGCGCTGGGTCACTTCGGCGAGTTCGGCTGGCTTGATCTTGTCGCCCTTGGTCATGACGATGCGATAGCTGACCGCTGCCGCGTCGAGCATGTCGAGGATTTCGCGGTCGACATCCTTGATGCCGTGGCGGCTGTCGATCAGCACGAGCACGCGCTTGAGCACGTCACGCCCGCGCAGATAGTCGTTCACCAGAAACCGCCACTTGCGGACGACATCCTTGGGCGCCTTGGCAAAGCCATAGCCGGGCATGTCGACCAGCCGGAAGCGCAGCGGATCGCCGACGTCGAAGAAGTTCAGCTCCTGCGTCCGCCCCGGCGTGTTCGATGTGCGCGCCAGCGCGTTGCGCCCGGTCAGCGCGTTGAGCAGCGAGGATTTGCCGACGTTCGACCGTCCCGCAAACGCCACTTCCGGGACCGTGGCATCGGGCAGGAAGTTGAGCGCAGGCGCGGATTTGAGGAACGCGACCGGACCGGCAAAGATCTTGCGCGCGCCCTCGATCAGCTCGGGGTCGAACTCGGTCACTTCTTCCCCTTACCCGATTTCGGGGTGGGCGGGGCGTCGATCACGGTGCCCGATGCCGGCAGCGGTTCCTTGAGCGCCGGGTGACGCATGTACAGGAACTTCTGCTGCGCGATGGTGAGCAGGTTCGAGGTGATCCAGTAGAGCTGGAGACCCGCCGCGAACGGCGCCATCACGAACATCAGGATCCACGGCATGATCGCGAACATCTGCTTTTGCACTTCGTCGGTCGGTGCCGGGTTCAGCTTGAACTGCGCCCACATCGACACGCCAAGCAGGATCGGGAACACGCCCAGCGCCAGGAACATCGGCAGCTGGATGCCGGTCAGATAATGGACCAGGTTGACCAGGTTTGCCGGGTCGGGCGCGGACAGATCCTTGACCCACAGCACCAGCGGCTGGTGGCGCATTTCGATCGACAGCATCAGCACCTTGTACAGCGCGTAGAGGATCGGAATCTGCAGCAGGGTCGGGAGGCAGCCCGCGAGCGGGTTCACCTTCTCGTCCTTGTACAGCTTCATGATCTCCTGCTGCTGGCGCGGCTTGTCGTCCTTGTAGCGGTCCTGCAGCGCCTTCATCTTGGGCTGCAGCGCGCGCATCGCCGCCATCGACGCGAACTGCTTCTGCGCGATCGGGAACAGCAGCAGGCGGACGGTGACGGTCAGCAGGATGATCGCCAGACCGAAATTGCCGACCATGCGGAACAGCCAATGGAGGTAATGGAAGATCGGCTTTTCAAAGACCTCGAACCAGCCCCAGTCGATCGCCTTGCCAAAGTGGTGGATCCCGCCCTTTTCCTCATAATCGTCGAGCAGGTTGATGTCCTTGGCACCCGCGAAGAAGCGGGTGGTCTGGGTCATCACCTGGCCCGGCGCGATCTGGCGGGCGGTGGTCGGTTCGAACTGCGCCTGGGTTGCGGTGCCGGCGCCCGGGCGGAAGCTGAGGCTCACCGGCCTGCCCTGATCGGGTACCAGTGCGGTCAGCCAGTAGATATCGGTATAGCCGATCCAGCCGCCCTTGGCGTCGAACCGCTGCGTGCCTTCGTCCTTCACCGTGTCGTAATTGACGCCATAGTCGACCGCGCCGCCATAGGATGCGACCGGGCCGGCGTGGATCGTCCAGGTGTCGATATCCTTGCCGGCACCATAGCGGTAGAGATAGCCATAGCCGGCCGCGGCGATCGCCTTTTGCCCCAGGTTTGCAACCTTCTGGCGGACCGTGAACATGTACCCGTCATCGACCGACAGCTCGATCGCGAAACGCTGCGTGCCGCTGGTGGCGGTCAGGGTGACCGGGGTGGTCGGGGTGAGCTTGGACCCGCTTGCCGTCCATACCGTGTCTGGGCCGGGGGCGTTGATGCCCTGACCCGTCCAGCCAAAGCCGGCGAAATAGGCGTCGCGCGTGCCGCTGGGCGACAGCAGGCGGATCGGGTCGCTGCCCTTGGCGATCGTTTCCTTGTGCTTGACCAGCACCAGATCGTCGATCCGCGCGCCCTTGAGGTTGAGCGAACCGCGTACCGTCGGGGTTTCGATCGCGATGCGCGGCGTTTCGCGCAGCACGCTGTTGCGGTCGCGGATCGCCTGCGGCGTGTCGGCGGTGGGGTCCGCGCCGGGGTTGGGCACCACCTTGGGCGCGCCGTCGGCTGCCTTGGTCACGGTCGTGGCGGGCGGGGTGGGGAACAGCCAGCTGGTGATCGCCGGCCATGCGAACAGCAGCAATCCCGCGATCACCGCAAACAGCAGGAAATTCTTCTGGTCTTCTTTCACGTCATTCCCCGGTCAGGACATCAGGGCACGGGGTCATAGCCGTGCCCACCCCATGGATGGCAGCGAAGGATGCGCCGCAGCGCGAGCCATCCGCCCTTGAGCGCCCCATAGCGGGATAGCGCCTGTATTGCATAGGCCGAACAGCTTGGCGCGAAACGGCAGCTGGGCGGCAGGATTCGCGACGGCCCGATCTGCCACCCGCGCGCGATCAGGATCAGGATGCGGGCGATCACCGTTTCACCTTTGCCAGCGCCTTGGCCAGTTCGGCCTTGAGCGCCGCGTAATCCCGTTCGATCCCGCTGGCGCGGCCGATCAGGACATGGTCGGCGCCCGCAACGCCATCGACCGGAAGCACTTCGCGCACCAATGCGCGGAATCGGCGCTTCATGCGGTTGCGGGTGACGGCGTTGCCGACCTTCTTGGACACGGTGATCCCGATCCGCATCGTTGCGTCGTCATCGCCGCGCGGGCGGACGATGAGGACAAAGCCGGGCATCGGTGCGCGCTTGCCGGCATTGGCGGCGAGATAATCCTTGCGCTGCGTCAGCCGTGTGAGCGGGCGCGCCAGCGGGGCGGGTAAACGCAAACAGCCCGCTTCCCCGGTCGAGGAAACGGGCTGGTTCGACACCAGCGATGCTGGCGTCAGGCTTACGCGCTCAGCTTGTTGCGGCCGCGGGCGCGGCGGGCGCGAATCACATTGCGGCCGCCGGGGGTCGCCATGCGCGCGCGGAAGCCGTGCCGGCGCGCTCGCACCAGGTTGCTCGGCTGAAAGGTCCGCTTCATCGCTCATTCCCTGAATTCTAGAAACTGAAAAGGCCGCCGCGGGGGCGACCGTGTGACCGGGGCCGTTAGCCAAAGCGGACGCCGAAGTCAATTCGTGGCAAGCCTTTTTGCCCGCGAGCGGCGGCGCTTGGCGCTTCCCCGCACAAGAATCCGGTCGATGAACGCGCCAGCGCGCGGCCATTTGGCCTTTAATCGCACGAATCGGTGCCGCGCCCAGCGCGAATTGCGCAGGATCAGGATCAGGCCGAATGCGGCAATAACGGTTCCACCGGGTCCCGGCAGGGGCGAAGCAAGCGGCGCTACCACCAGAAACAAGGTCCAGCCAGTCGCCAGCAGGGCGATTCGCACAAAAGGATGCGGCTTGGGTCGCATCCCTTCCAGATGGGGCGGTGTATTGCCGATGCAAGGCGCAGGCGCGATGAACCGTTTCCCTGCCGCGAAAAGCGGTTAAGAGTGTGCGAACAAAAGGGGGGCGTTGATGGTCGCGAGTGTCTCGACGGTCGCATATCTCGGGCTGGAGGCGCGCAGCGTCGAGGTGCAGTGCAACCTCGTCCCCGGCCTGCCCAAATTCATGATCGTCGGCCTGCCGGACAAGGCGGTGGCGGAAAGCCGGGAGCGGGTGCGTGCGGCGATGGCGGCGATCGGCCTCGCCATGCCGCCCAAGCATATCGTCCTCAACCTGTCGCCCGCCGACCTGCCCAAGGAAGGGTCGCATTTCGACCTGCCGATCGCGCTGGCGCTGCTGGCGGCGATGGGCGTGACCGATGCCGAGGCGCTGGCGGATTATGTCGTGGTCGGCGAACTCGCGCTCGACGGGCGGATCGCGCCGTCGCCGGGCGTGCTGCTCGCGGCACTGCATGCGGCGGGGGAGGGGAAGGGACTGATCTGCCCCGCGGCACAGGGGGCGGAGGCGGCGTGGGCCGGGACCGGCGCAGTGCTGGCGGCGCCCGACCTGATCGGCCTGCTCAACCATTTGAAGGGCCAGCAGCTGCTCGGCGCGCCGGAACCGGGTGAGGCCGATGCGCCGGGATTCGGCCCCGACCTCAAACAGGTCAAGGGACAGGAAACCGCCAAGCGCGCGCTCGAAATCGCGGCGGCGGGCGGGCATAATCTGTTGATGGTCGGCCCGCCGGGCGCGGGCAAGTCGCTGATGGCGAGCTGCTTGCCCGGCATCCTCCCGCCGCTCGACGCCGCCGAGGAGAGCGGCATTATGTAGCAAATGCACCAAGGCGATGACACGCGCGTTCATATGCGCGGTGCTTGTCATCGTTTGCGGTGTGTGGAACCAGCCTTCGAAGGCTGAAGAAGCCCTAGGTAGTCGGGGGTTTGAGACAACCTTCGTCCATGCCATTCATCAGGCCGTCCTGCTCGGTAGTTATTGTGAAAGGAGTCTGTGGTCCACCGGATGGATTCGGAACGAACAATATTTCAGTGCAAAGTTCGGTCCGTCGTCTCGGTGTATCCAAAAAGGTGTCATTATATTCAACGACGCTGATAAGGTATACTTTACGGAGCGGGGTGATTTCCGATATCGCGATAGACCGACGCAGAAATATGTTGTTTCCCGGCCCAATCAAAACTTGTTTTTCAGGTTCAAGGATCACCCCAAATCTTGGGTCGCTCCAGTCTGGTGGAGCGTCAAATGTAATTATATCGCCATCTACGCAGACGTTGATAGCTGGCGTTTGGCCTGTATTTTGCCACTTAACCGCAATGCGGTATCGCATGACAGAACCATCTGGCGCGCGTTCTTGGGCAACTATAAGGTCTGCGGTCGTCAGGTATGCGCGAAGTTGGCGTTTAGCGGTATCTTGCGCAACAGCAACTTGAGCCGTGGCGGCTTCCGCGTTGCGTTCCGCGATTTCGAGAGCATGGTTCGTTTCAACACCCGAGGATATAGCACGGCGGGTGGCTCTAGCACTCTCCCGCATGGCGATCCGGTTGGTCTTTTTCGCCTCGGAGAATGTTGTATAAACGAGGGCCACGCCAACCGCGCTCAAGAACATTCCTATCAAGGCAGCAATGCCCATGAGACTGGTCCACAACGCAGACGTTTTCTGCGCTACCAGATCATCATATTCTCGCTGATTATCGCGATATTTGAGGCGATATTCGCTTACTGCTTCTTTGATGCAATTCGGCTTTTGCGCCGTAGCCGTAGCAGCACAAGTCCTTTGTATCTGATCGGCAGCGCGGCGGGTATAATCGGCGTGCCTTTGGTCGGCTTCCTCGCGATACAGCGCCTGCTGATCTAGGCCGTACCAAACGCCGCCAGAAAGGAGTGCTAATCCTGTAACCGCAATGATGATGCCCCGATAGCTTCCATGCATTGCAACAAGAACACCGCTGTGAATTTGCCCCGGCTGATCTTGTTCCTGATATTCGGCTCAGAGTCCATCACGCCTATCTCAGCGAGCTTTCCGACCAGCTGCGCATAGGTGATCCCCTTGCGTGCCAGTTCCGCTTTCAGGAGCCGCTTAACGCGATCCTCCCATTCCTTTTCCTGTACCGGCATTAGGTCGCTCCGATGATGTGAAACGCCATCATATGCGATACGATTATCGTTGACAACAGTGCATAGTGCCATCATAAAGAGTGCATAAGCACTGGAAACGATGACATGCAGCACTTTCTCCTCTCCGCCGCCGCCCGCACCTTGAGCCTCAAGGCCGTTTTCAAGATGGGCGAAGACAAGGCTTACGAGACGTTTTGCGAGCTGCGTTGGCCGGAAAACGATGGGGAAGCGGTTTGCCCCAAGTGCGGCTGCACCGAAACCTACAACATCACGTCGCGCCGTCGCTTCAAGTGCGTTGCCTGTCACTCGCAGTTCAGCGTCACGAGCGGCACCATCTTCGCCAGCCGTAAGCTGTCCTACACCGATCTGCTCGCCGCGATCGTCATCTTCGTGAACGGCGCTAAGGGCGTGTCGGCTCTCCAGATGAGCCGCGATCTGGACGTGCAATACAAGACCGCTTTCGTCCTGGCTCACAAGCTGCGCGAAGCGATGAGCCTTGAACAGCAGAACCGCCGCCTTGACGGGGTGGTCGAGATCGACGGTGCGTATTTCGGCGGTTACGTGAAGCCAGAGAACGAAAAGGCCGACCGCAAGGATCGCCGCCTAGTCGCCAACCGCACCGGCAAGCGCCAGTGCGTGGTCGTGATGCGCGAGCAGGACGGCAAGTCGCTCCCGTTCGTCGTCAAGAACGAAGGCGATGCAGTCCCGTTCGTGCGCGATCACGTTGGCACGCTCGCCACCATCCATGCCGACGAAGGCACCGGATGGGATGCGCTGCACGCGGGCTGGGAAACGAAGCGCGTCAATCACTCGGTCCAGTTCATGGACAAGGGCGTCTGCACCAACATGGCAGAGAGCTATTTCAGCCGCCTTCGCCGCATGGAAGTCGGCACTCATCATCATATCGCGGGTCCGTATCTCCACGCCTACGCGCAGGAGGCTTCGTGGCGCGAAGACAACCGCCGCGTGTCGAACGGCTCGCAAGCGATGCTGGTCGCGGAAAGCGCGATGCTTAGCCCGGTGTCGCGCAAGTGGGCGGGGTATTGGCAGCGCCGGCGCTAGAAACAACAAACCCCGGAGGCACGGAGCCGTCCGGGGCTGCTATCGGCGCACCGAGTAGCGTTGCAAAGCCGCACTATTCCGTTAGGTTGAAAAAGTCAAGGGGGGAATTGCGTGCGCGGAGCGGTCTACATTGATGGGTTCAACCTGTACCATGCGGTGGATGACATAGGGGTTCCGCACTTAAAATGGTGCAATTTTTGGGAGTTGGCCAGGCTGATAACGAAGGGTCACGCGAAAACGCTTGAGAAAGTTGTGTTCTGTACGGCCTATTTCCCGGGGATGCCCGGGAAGCGATCGCGGCATGAAATGTTCGTCAGGGCGCTGGACCTTGTCGGCGTCGAAACACGACTTGGCCATGTTGCGAAAGAATCGGTTACATGCAAGTTAGCAGAATGCGAGTTCACTTGGTGGCAGCCGACAGAAAAGGCGACAGATATAAACCTGTCTTTGGCCATTATCGAAGACGCAATGGATAACGTATTCGATATTGCATTCTTGGTTACAGCGGACACCGATCAAGTCGCCACAATAAACTCTTTTAGAAAACGATTCCCTGAAAAGCGCATATTCATTGTATCTCCGCCCGGAAGGCAGCCATCAGAGCACCTGGATAGGATCGCGCACGGAAAAGTCAGGCTGAAAGAGAGACATTTTCATCAGACATTGCTTCCTGCCGTGGTTACAGCCGCCGGGAAAAACTCCGTGGCGCGACCAACAGAATACGACCCCCCGTTCGGAGAGGCCGTGGTCTGACAGCACCATGCCCCGCCCCAAGCTCTTCCACCTAGAAGCCGCGCTGGTGACGGTCCTAACGCTCCTAGCGCTTGGATCATGCGTGGCGGGGCTAGTTTAGGAGTTATCCACAGCCTTTTGCCCGGGCGCCCACTTAGAACGCAACCTGAACAGGCTTGACCAAGAGATGGTTTCGATTCGATAAAGGAC
>NCEF01000030.1 GCA_002280565.1 Sphingomonas sp. 32-66-10 | reverse complement strand
ACGTCCTGCGCCGGAATCCAAACGCCCGCAGGCTGCTCTCCCGATTGCCAGAACACATCGATCGGAATGCCGCCGCGCGGATACCAATAGCCGCCGATGCGCAACCATTTGGGCTTCATCTCGTCGAACAGCCGTTGGCCGATCCCGACGGTGCAATCCTCATGATACGCGCCGTGGTTGCGAAAGCTGCCGAGAAAGAGTTTGAGCGACTTGGATTCGACGATTGTGTCGCCCGGCACATAATCGATCACCAGATGCGCGAAATTCGGCGCCGCAGTGATCGGGCAGAGCGAGGTGAACTCGGGCGATACGAACCGGACGAGATAATCGCTTCCCGGACGCGGGTTGGGAACATAATCGAGCACCGCCTCTTCGGGCGATGCGGGGAGCGCGCTGGTCTGGCCTAGGAATTTGGGTGTCATGCCGCGCGATGTAGGAAAGGCGTTGCGGAAATGAAACGGGGGATCGACACGCTGATACCGGTCTTGGGCGACCAGCTCTCGCCCGGCCTGTCCGCATTGCGCGATGCCGACCCGGAAACCAGTGTGATCCTGATGATGGAGGTCGCGGAGGAGGCGACCTATGTCCGCCATCACAAGAAGAAGATCGCCTTCCTCTTCGCCGCGATGCGCCATCATGCACAGGCTTTGCGCGACGCCGGGTGGCAGGTCGATTATGTCCGCCTGGATGATCCTGACAACAGCGGCAGCCTGACCGGCGAGCTCGCCCGCGCCGTCGAGCGGCACCAACCCGCCCGCATCATCGCGACCGAAGCCGGCGAATGGCGCGTCCGGCATGCGATGGAGTTGTGGCCGGACAAGTTCGAAATGCCGGTCGAGATCCGCGAAGACGACCGCTTCATCGCCAGCCATGCCGAATTCGACGCCTGGGCCGATGGCCGCAAGCAGTTGCGCATGGAGTTCTTCTACCGCGAGATGCGGCGCAAGACCGGGCTGCTGCTCACCGAACGCGACGAGCCGGAGGGCGGCCAGTGGAATTTCGACAAGGAAAACCGCAAGCCGGCCGCGCGCGACCTCACCATGCCGCAACCGCTGTCGTTCGCGCCCGATGGCCTGACGCAGGAGGTGATCGCGCTGGTCGCCGACCGCTTCGCCGATCATCCCGGCACGCTCGACGGGTTCGATTTCGCAGTCACCGCTCAGGATGCCGAGCGGCAACGCGCGCATTTCCTGCGCTATGCCCTGCCGCAGTTCGGCGATTACCAGGATGCGATGCTCACCGATGTGCCGTTCCTGTGGCACTCGATCCTGTCGCCCTACATCAATTGCGGGCTGATCGATCCGCTCGACCTGTGCCGCCGGGTCGAGGCGTCGTACCGCGCCGGCCACACCCCGCTCAACGCTGCCGAGGGCTTCATCCGCCAGATCATCGGCTGGCGCGAATATGTGCGCGGCATCTATTGGCGCGAGGGACCGGAATACACTTCGCGCAACTTCCTCGACGCGCGCCGCCCCCTCCCCGCCTTCTACTGGACCGGCCAGACCGACATGCACTGCATGGCACAGGCGATCGGGCAGACGCTGCAGAATGCCTATGCCCATCATATCCAGCGGCTGATGGTCACCGGCAATTTCGCGCTGCTGATCGGTGCCGACCCGGCGGACGTCCAACGCTGGTATCTCGAAGTCTATGCCGATGCCTATGAATGGGTCGAGGCACCCAACACGCTGGGGATGAGCCAATTCGGCGATGGCGGACTTTTGGGGTCGAAGCCCTATGCGTCGTCGGGCGCCTATATCGACCGCATGTCCAATTATTGCGGGCATTGCCGTTATGATGTGAAGGCGCGCACCGGCCCCAAGGCATGCCCGTTCAACGCGCTCTATTGGGACTTCCTCGTGCGCAATCGTGAGAAGCTGGGTGGCAACCAGCGGCTCGCCATGCCCTATCGCAACTGGGACCGGATGGACGCGGACACCCAACGCGCGCTGCGGGCGCAGGCGAAAGCGTTTCTCGCCGGGCTGGATGAAGGCTAGGCTGGCAGAATGGACTCACTCGTTTCGACGCAATGGCTTGCCGATCATCTCGGCGACGCGGACCTCCGCATCCTCGACGCCACCTGGTTCCTGCCGGGCGAGCCGCGCGACGCCGTGGCGGAGTTCGCGGGCGCGCACATCCCAGGTGCTGCATTCTTCGACATCAACGCCATTGCCGACCGCGCCAGCCCGCTGCCGACAATGCTGCCATCGGCCGAGCAATTCGCCCAGCAGGTCGGCGCGCTGGGCGTCGGCGATGGCGACCGGATCGTCCTTTACGACAATGCCCCGCACCACACCGCGGCGCGCGCCTGGTGGATGTTCCGCAGCTTCGGCATCGCCACCGCGATCCTCGACGGCGGGTTTGCCAAATGGCGGGCCGAGGGGCATCCGATCGAGACCGGCGCGGTCTCCCCCGCGCCACGCACGCTGACGGCAACGCTCGACCACGCCGGGGTGCGGAGCAGCGATCAGGTCCGCGCCAATCTCGACAGCCGTGCCGAGCAGCTGGTCGACGCGCGTTCGGCGACGCGCTTTGCTGGCAGCGAGCCAGAACCGCGCCCGGGCGTCGAGCCCGGCCATATCCCCGGCAGCGCCAACCTGCCCTATTCCGAGTTCTTCAACGCCGACGGCACGTGGAAGCATGTCGCCACGCTGCGCGCCCTGTTCGAGGCGGAAGGGATTGAGGTCGAGCGGCCGGTGATCACCACCTGCGGATCGGGGATCACCGCAGCGGTTCCAGCGTTCGCGCTGCATCTGCTCGGACATCGCGCCGCGCTGTATGACGGAAGCTGGAGCGAATGGGGCGCAGACCCCGCTACACCCAAGGCAAAGGGAGCTGCATGAGCGGCACGGACGACAGTAAGGGTAACGGAACGAAGGTTGTCGGGGCGGGACGCCGGCCTGAGTGGACGCAGGGAATCGTCAGCCCGCCGGTGTGGCGTGCCTCGACCATCCTCTATGACAATGTGGCGCAGATGCGTACGGCGGGCGGGCGCGATACCCACCACCGGCTCTTCTATGGCCGTCGCGGCACGCCGACCCAGTGGAGCCTGGCCGACGCGCTGACCAGCCTTGAGCCGGGGGCCGAGGCGACCTTCCTCTACCCCTCGGGCGTCGCCGCAGTCTCCGCCGCGCTGCTGAGCGTGCTGTCACCCGGCGACGAACTGTTGCTCCCCGACAGCGCCTATGATCCGACGCGCAGCTTCGCGACTGGCTTTCTCGCGCGCTTTGGGGTGACGACGCGTTTTTACGATCCGATGATCGGCGGCGGCATTGCGGAGCTGATCGGCGACAAGACACGCGCGATCCTGATGGAAAGCCCTGGCAGCCTGACCTTCGAGGTACAGGACGTCCCCGCCATCGTCGCCGCCGCGAAAGCGCGGGGGGTGACCACGCTGATCGACAATACCTGGGCGACGCCCTTGCTGTTCCCGGTGATCGAACTGGGCGTCGACCTGTCGATCCTCGCCTGCACCAAATACATCGTCGGCCATAGCGACGTGATGCTGGGCAGCGTCACCGCCGCGCCATCGCACTGGACCCAGCTCCGCGACACCAGTTTCGCGCTCGGCCAGACCGCCAGCCCCGACGACGCCTGGCTCGGGTCGCGCGGCCTGCGCACCATGGCGGTGCGGCTCAAGCATCATGGCGCGGCGGCGCTGGAGATCGCGCGCTGGCTGGAAACGCGGCCCGAGGTTGCCCGCGTCCTCCACCCCGCCTTGCCCTCCTGCCCCGGCCATGACCTGTTCGTGCGCGACTTCAAGGGCGCATCGGGACTGTTCAGCTTCGTCCTCAATGGCGGCACCGAAGCCGCGCGCGCCGCGCTGATCGACGGGCTGGAGCTGTTCGGAATCGGCTATAGCTGGGGCGGGTTCGAGAGCCTGGCGATCCCGATCGACCCGCAGCGCCATCGCAGCGTCACCCAATGGGAGGCTGAAGGGCTGGCGGTACGGCTGCAGATCGGGCTGGAGGACCCCGCCGACCTGATCGCCGATCTCGCCGCCGGGCTCGACCGGTTCCGGGCCGCGTCGTGACCCTGCCCAACCTCATCCCGCCCGCACTGGCGCAGTGGCTGACCGCCAACGGTATCCACGCCCCCACCCCGCCACAGCTGGTCGAGGGCGCGATTGCGGGCAGCCTCGCGCTCGTCGCGCTGGCGATTGGCTGGTTTGCCGGGCGCAAGCTGGGGCCGATTTTGACCGCATTCTGGGAGCGGCGCGTCGGCA
Source organism: Sphingomonas sp. 32-66-10 (assembly GCA_002280565.1). Lineage (GTDB taxonomy): Bacteria > Pseudomonadota > Alphaproteobacteria > Sphingomonadales > Sphingomonadaceae > Sphingomonas. The sequence continues at coordinate 14,773 of NCEF01000030.1, read as the reverse complement.
ATCATGTCGAGGGACTGGCCCCGCGCATGCACAATGTCGTCCGCCACGGCAGCGCGGCATTGTTGCTGGCGATCATCGCCAATGCCTGGCCGTGGACGACGCTGGCGGCGATGCTGCTGGGCATCGCGCTCGGCGCGGCGACCGCGATGACGGTGATGACGATCATGCGCGGACTGCACATGCCGCGCTGGAGCGCATGGGCGGTCTCAGCGATCGTCTTCGTCGCGATCCTGAGCCACGCAATCGGCGGGTTCAACGTCATCACCGACACGCTCGACCGGATCGGTGTCGATGTCGGCTCGCGCCGCCTGTCGCTGCTGGCCGCGGTCACGGTGCTGGTCACCGCCGTTGCGCTCTATGCCGGGGCGCGGCTGGTCAACCGGGTGATCGCCCATTCGATCCGCGAAGCCCGCGGGTTCGATGCGACGCAAAAGCTGCTGATTCAGAAGCTCGCCAGCATCGCGGTGATCGTCGTCGTCTTTCTATTCGGGATCGACCTGCTCGGGATCGACCTAACCAGCCTGGCCGTCTTCTCGGGCGCCATGGGCCTCGCCGTCGGTTTCGGCCTACAGAAAACGGTCGGCAATCTGATCGCGGGGATCATCCTGTTGATGGATCGGTCGATCAAGCCGGGCGACGTGATCGTGGTCGGCGACAGCTTCGGCTGGGTCAACAAGATCGGCGTGCGCGCGGTGAGCGTCATCACGCGCGACGGCAAGGAACATCTGATTCCGAACGAGAATCTGATGACGCAGGAGGTGGAGAACTGGTCCTTTTCCGACCGCAACGTTCGCGTCCGCATCCCGGTCGGCATCGCCTATGAATCCGACGTCAAGCTGGCGCAGCAGCTGATGCTGGACGCCGCGATGGAAAGCCCGCGCGTGCTCGATTCGCCGCGGCCCAATGTCTGGCTCACCTCGTTCGGCGACTATGCGCTGGAGCACGAAATCCTCGCCTGGATCAGCGATCCCGAGGGCGGCGTGGGCAATGTGAAGTCGGACGTGCTCAATCGCCTGTGGGTCAAGTTCCAGGAACACGGCATCGAAATCCCCTTCCCGCAACAGGTGCTCCACTTCCGCAGCAGCAAGGGCGACCGCATCGGCAGTGTCGCCGGCGTGCGCAGCGAAACGCCGGTTGGCGGACTCGAGGATGCTCCCTAGATACAGCGCGTGCCGGAATCCATTTCAGCCCGCATCGCCGAAGGAGTCGCGTCGATCCCGGCGGCGCAGTGGGATGCGTGCGCGGGCAGTGCCAATCCCTTCCTGAGCCACGCCTTCCTGTCCGCGCTGGAAGCATCGGGTTCGGTCGGACCGGCGACCGGGTGGCAATCGCTGCCGATCGTGATCGAGGATGCGGACGGCATCCCCGCCGCGATTGCCCCGGCCTATGCCAAGAGCCACAGCCAGGGCGAATATGTGTTCGATCACGCCTGGGCCGATGCCTATGAGCGGGCGGGCGGACGTTATTACCCCAAGATCCAGGTCGCGGCCCCCTTCACCCCCGTTCCCGGCCCGCGCCTGCTGCTGCGCGACCCGGCGCTGGCCCCCGCGCTGATCGCGGGGATCGAGGCACTCACCGACACCAACCGCCTGTCATCGGCGCATGCGACCTTTGTCGAGGAAGCGCAGCTGCCGTTGTTCGAGCAGGCGGGATGGCTGGTGCGCGCAGGCACGCAATTCCACTGGCACAATCGCGATTATGCCGATTTCGATGCCTTCCTGTCCGACCTCTCCTCCCGCAAGCGCAAGGCGATCCGCAAGGAACGCGCGCGCGCGGTCGAGGGGTTGACGATCCGGCACCTTACTGGCGCGGAGATTACCGAGGCGCATTGGGACGCGTTCTGGGTCTTCTATCAGGACACGGGCAGCCGCAAATGGGGTCGGCCCTATCTCACCCGCAGCTTCTTCTCGCTGCTTGGCGAAACGATGGGTGACCGCGTGCTGCTGATGCTCGCCGAGCGCGACGGGCATCCGATCGCGGGTGCCCTCAATCTGATTGGTGCCGATACCCTCTATGGCCGCTACTGGGGCTGTATCGAGGACGTGCCCTATCTGCACTTCGAGCTGTGCTATTATCAGGCGATCGACGCCGCGATCGCGCGCGGCCTGGCGCGGGTCGAGGCCGGCGCGCAGGGCGAACACAAGCTGGCGCGCGGCTATGCCCCCGTCACCACCTGGTCGGCGCATTACATCCCCGATCCCGGCTTTCGCCGCGCCATCGCCGATTATCTGGCGCATGAGCGCGAAGCAGTGGCGCAGGAACAGGACTATCTGGGCGAACTCGCCCCGTTCAAAAGGGGCGATTAGGCCTTCTTCTGCGCGGCCTTCCAGGCTTCCATCTGCTTCTTCTTGTCGCGCTCCAGGAACTCGCGAATGGTCTGGATCTGCTTGCGATAGGGGCCAAGATCCTCGGCGTTCAGCTCTGCCGCCGGCTGCCCATGGTCGATCTTGAACAGCGCGCTGCGGCCGTCGCGCCACACCGGGATCAGCCCAGCCTCAAGCCGCTTGTCATAGGGCGGCGGGCTGATCACCCACAGATAGTCATAGGCATGGCGCGGGAAACGCGCGAGGCTGACCGCCACCGGCCGCCACCATTCGCGCGGACATTTGGTGTCGGTGACGATCTGCGACGGGTCATGGCTGAACCCGCGTGCCTGCTTGTAGCGCACCGTCAGCAGCTGCCCGCCCGCCATCGACCATTGGTCGTTGGTATAGGCCAGCCGCCGCACCATCGCCATGCCGGGCAGATGTTGCAGCCGCGTCATCGTCCATTCGTTGTAGCAGGTCTCTCCGACGAAGCTCAGCAGCCGCGCACCCTCTGGCACATGCTCCAGCGCCGCAAGTTCGCGGTCATAGGATTTGTCGTAGAGATAGTTGCTGTACGTCGTCGTCCCCATGCGGACGAGGAAGAAGGCGAGCCCCGCCATCGCCAGCACGCTCGCACCCCGGATTGTCATGCCGGGCTTGGGCCGCAGCGCGATCACCGCGATCGCGATCATATAGGGCGCGAGCCGCATATCGGCATAGGCCGATCCGAACACGACGCGCGGCAACAGGATGAACACCACGATCAGAAACAGCGCCGAAATGCCCAGATGGCGCGAATATTCGATATTGGGGTCGCGCAGCCCCTTGAGCAGCACCAGGAACAGCACGCCGACACACGCAATGTCGAACAGCTGCCACCGGTCGCGCAGCACCATCATCACCCACCAGATCTTGGCGCGCCAGTTGAACCAGTCGCCAGTCTGGCCACTGACATCGCCCGCGCTGCGCCACATCAGCATCAGCACGGCGGCGGGGACGAGCGACAGGCAGTGGATGCCCGCCATGAACCACGGCACGACCCAGCTCTGCACGAAATTCTCGCGCCAATGCCCGGTGCGCGGCCCGCGCATGTCGTGCTGGCGGATCAGCTCGGCGGCGAAGCACATCACGCCCAGCGTGCCCCAGCCGAACGTATGCGTGACCCAGATCAGCATGCCGATCGGCACAAAGAGCACCGCGCGCAGCCGAATTTTGCCCAGCCGTGCCAGCCGCAGCCACAGCGCAAAGGCGTTGAGCGCCAGCGCCATCGACAGCGCAAAATTGGCAAAGCCGAAATGGAACGCGTAATTATAGGCGAGCGGCAGCGCGAACAATGCGGTCGCGGGGATGCGCCCATGCACCTCGCGCGCGATCCACAGCAAGCCGGTGACGGTCAGCACCGGAATGGTGATGACGATCAGCTTGACCGCAAGCTCCAGCCCGAAAATCGGCTCAAGCGGAATGATCAGCAGGTCGAGCCCGAGATTGCCGATCAGGCTCCATTCGAAATTATACCAGTCCTTCAGCCACGGCACCGCCTCATGGCTCAGCTGGACGCGATACCGCGCCATATGTCCGGGCAGGTCGACCTGCGGCGGAATATCCGGCCACAGCAACGGGATCGCCGCCGCCAGTGCCGCGAACAACACGAACCAGCGCGTCTGCCACCAGTGCAGCGTTTCGGTCTGAAATCCCCCTTGCATCCGACCGCCTTTACTGCGGCGCAGCGGCTGCGGGCAAGCGGCTTGCCGAACCATCGATCGCATAGAGCGCCGAACCATCCTGTTTCCAGACAAGGTTCATGCCGCGAAGCGATTGCGGAGCCGTCGGTGCGTCGATCAGCCAGACATGGGTGAAGCCCGCACGCGGGAATGCCACCAGCGCGCGGTCGCGGGGGAGGAGGTTGGGGTCGTGCGGACAGGCGGTCTCGACCGAAATCTGCGAGGGATCATGCGCGAAATAGCCGAGCGGGAGCGTCACGCGCAGCAATGGCGCGCCCTCCATCCGCCACTGGTCATTGGCAAAAGCGGCGCGGCGCGCGGTCGCGAAGGCGGGCAGGTGCGTGCGGCGGCTATGCGCCCAGGGCTGGTCGCAGCCATCGCCGACCAGCGCGAACACGCGCGCCCCGCGCGGCAAGGCATCGAGCGCCACCAGCTCGCGCCGCCAGTCGGCATCGTAGAGCGCGAAGCTGGCGGTGGTGGCGAGCGTGCGGATCACGAAAAAGGCGAGGCCGGCCAGCGCGATCGCACGGATCGGCGCGCCATCTCTCGGCACCAGCCCGGCGAGCGCGACGGCAAAGGCAAAGGGCAGCAGCCGCAAATCGGCATAGGCCGACCCGAGCAGCGTGAACGGCAGCAGCAGAAAGGCGAGCAGGGTCAATCCAGCGGCGGTCGCAGCCTGCGACGTGAACCGCCCCGCCTGTCCCCGAATCCCGGCATAGACCGCCATCACGATCACCAGCAATGCCGGCAGGTCGAGCCAGATCCACCGATCGCGGAGCACGCTGCCCAGCCCCTTGAGCTTGGCGATCAGGTCGAAGAAGCGCCCCGTGTCGGCCGGCGCGCCCCCGCCCCGCCAGACGAGCATCGCGAGAACTGGCGGTGCAAGCGGAAGCGACGCGATGGCAGCGTCGAATGCAGCGCGCAGGATCGTCCGGTCCTTGGCCCGCGCGGCCCATTCGCCCGCGAACACGAACAGGCCGAGCATCGCCCAGCCCATCGCATGGCACGTCCACACGATCAGCCCGAACGGCACGAAGATCGCAGCGCGCAGTCCGATCCGGTTCAGGCGTCCCAGCCTTAGCCAGAGCGCCCAGCCGCCTAGAGCCAGCGCCATGCCGAGGCAGTAATTCACGAACCCGAACTGAAACGGATAGCCATACGCCAGCGGCAGCGCGAACAGCACCCATGGGCTGACGCGCCCGGTCAGCTCGCGGCTGAGCCACAGCAGCGCCCCGGTGGTCAGGACGGGAATCGCCAGCACCACCAGCTTGACCGCAGGCTCCAACCCGATCAGCGGCGCCAGCGCGGCGACCAGCAGGTCAACGCCAAGGTTGCCGACCAGTCGCCACTCGAACGCATAGTAACGGTCAAGGAGCGCCGCTTCATCGCCCAGCATCACGCGATAGCGCCCGACATGGCCGGGCAAATCGGTCAAAGGCGGCACGGCGGGCCACAGCAATGGCAGCGCGGCGAGCAGCAGCGCGGCCGCAACGAACCACCGGCTTTCCCACCATCGCCCGCTCATGGTGCCACCCGATAGACGCTCGCCCCCCGCGCAACCGGGGTCAGCCAGTCCGGCGGCGTCCCGGCCCGCAATGCGGCGCGCAGCGATCCGGCGGGCGGAGCACCCAGCTCGTCCCACGCCCCGCCGCAATCGGCGATCAGGTCGACCCGCAAGCGATTCGCTTCGGCACGCGCCGCACCGACCGGCAGATCGATCAGCCGATACACCGCCAAATTGCCCTGTGCATTGCGATGATAGGGCGCGGCGAGGATGTTGTGCCGCGTCTCGGCCAGCGCATAGGCACCCAGATCGATCGGCGCGGCAACCGTCCCGGCGGGCTGCGCGGCAAGCTGCGCCAGCACCCCTGCGCCATCGCAGGTCGCGGCGGGTGCGGGCGGCGCGACAAGACTGCCCAGCGCCGGATAGAGGAACCCCGCCGACGCGATCCACGCTGCCGCCAGCGTCAATGCCCCCCGCTCCCGCGCATAGGCAATCAGCGCCGCGAGCCCCGGCGCGGCGAGCAGTGTCCCGGCATAGATGCCGCGCAACTGCACCAATGCGAGCGCCAGCGCGGCGAGCTGAACCGCACCCAGCACCGCCCAGCCCGGCTCCCGCGTGCGTCGCCACTGCCACGCTGTCGCGACCAGCCCGGCCAGCGCCAGCCCAACATAACCGATCGCATGGTCGAGCGGCGCGGCGAACAGCGGCTGCGCCTCCGCCACCCGTGCCAGCCACAGCCGCTCAAGCAGCGGATCGACCCCGCCATAGGGCGACAGGCATGCCGGGGAGAGGGCGAGTGCAGCGACGCCAGCAGCGCCAGCCAGCAGCGCTGCCGCTATTAGCCGTCCTCGCAGCCTATCGAGCCGAGGGCCCGCCAATGCGAGCGCGAGCGGCGCGACCGCCGCCACCTGCGCCGCGCGCCACAAGGGTGCGGCGAACGCATCGCACGTCGCGACACCCCACCCGCTCGTCCGAAATAGCAGCGCCGCCAGCGCCAGCCCGACGACCAGCGACGCGCCATAGCCGAGCAGGCGGAGGCGCTCCCCCGCCCCGTCTGCGATCCAGCGCAGGACCAGCACCCCGCCACCCAGCGCGAGGAACGGCGCAGTTTCCATCCCCACCACCAGCGAAGCGATACTCGCTGCGCCCGCCGCAACCCCGCTGCGCCACCCGCCGGAGCCGATTACGGCGCGCACGAGGACCAGCAGCAACACCAGCTGCACCCCATGATGATCGATCCGCCCGGGCAGGAACAGCGCGCTCGCCGGATAGGCCAGCGCGGCGACAATGACAGCTACCGGTGGCGAAACCGCCAGCCGCCGCGCAATCGCCGCGACCAGCATCAGCGCGACCGCAAACAACAGCAACGGCCACAACACCACCGCGACCAGTTCCGCCGCATGCACGCCCGCCACCGGCGTCAACACCGCGATGATCGCGCCAGGCACCAGATCGGGCAGCCGCGACCAGTGCATCTCAAGCCCCGCCGCGCCCAGCCGATGCTGCGCCAGATCGCCAAACCCCTGGCCACCCAGCCAGTCGCGGATCTGCTGCAGCCGCATCACATCATCGGTATCGGGCAGCCGCAGCGCCGACAGCGCCGCCCAGTCCCGCCACGCCCAGACGGCGGCAAGCAGCAACGCAAGCGCCGCCGCCATCGCTTCATCCCGCCATACCGTGGATCGCCCCGCCCCCATGGGCACTCGCTATCCCATTCCGGTTAACGTTCGTCGAGCGGCATTGCGAACAGGAGCGCGCTCGCTAGGCTGGCGCGATGAAGCGCATCGTCCTGATCTGCTTGGTCCTCGGCCTTGCGCTGACCGGCTATGGCTATTGGGGTGCCCTGCGCGACCCGACCGTGCGAACCGCAACGATCGAAATGGCGCATTGGCCGCACGGGCAGTCGCCACTGCGTGTCGCACTTCTCAGCGACTTGCATGTCGCCGGTCCCGACATGCCGCCCGAACGGCTGGCGCGGATCGTGACACAGGTGAACGCGCTCCAGCCCGATCTGGTCCTGATCGCGGGAGATCTGGTCAGCGACAAGCGGGTATCGACGCACCGTTACAGCGAAGCTGAGGCCGTCGCCCCGCTCGGCGGACTGAGCGCGCGGCACGGCGTCGTCGCGGTGCTCGGCAATCACGATCATTGGCGCAACACCGCCGGGATGCTTCGCGCGCTGGAAGCGAACCGCGTCACCGTGTTGCGCAACTGCGTCATCGCGCGCGCCGGGGTGATCCTTGCCGGTGCCGATGACGACTTCACCGGCCGCGCCGATCCGGCGGCGCTGATCCGCGCGGTAGCGCCGCTCAAAGGGCCGGTGGTGACGCTCAGCCATTCGCCCGATATTGTGCCGGAACTACCCCAGCGCTTCGGGCTGGTGCTCGCCGGTCACACGCATTGCGGCCAGATCGCGCTCCCGCTGATCGGACGGCCTGCTACCATGTCGCGCCACGGGGACCGTTTCGCCTGCGGCCTGATCCGGGAGGGCAGCCGCACTATCGTGGTCAGCGCGGGGCTGGGCACCAGCGTGCTGCCGGTCCGCATCGGCGCCCCACCCGATCTGTGGCTGCTGACGCTTACTGGCCCCGCCGCCCCAACAACCGCAACCGCAGCGCGTTGAGCTTGATGAAGCCCGCCGCGTCGCGCTGGTCGTACGCGCCCTGGTCGTCCTCGAACGTCACGACCTTTTCGCTGTAGAGCGAGTAAGGCGACTTGCGCCCGACCACATACACCCCGCCCTTGTAGAGCTTGAGCCGCACGGTCCCGGCGACCTTCGCTTGCGAATAGTCGATCGCGGCCTGCATCATCTCGCGCTCCGGCGCGAACCAGAAGCCGTTATAGATCATCTCGGCATAGCGCGGCGCCCATTCGTCCTTGAGGTGCGCAGCGCCGCGGTCGAGCGTGATGCTCTCGATCCCGCGATGCGCGAGGTGATAGATGGTGCCGCCCGGCGTTTCGTACATGCCGCGCGACTTCATCCCGACAAAGCGGTTCTCGACCAGATCGAGCCGGCCGATGCCATGCTTGCGGCCCAGATCGTTGAGCGCCGCCAGCAGCGTCGCGGGCGACATCGCCACGCCGTTGAGCGCGATGCCATCGCCCTTTTCGAAATCGATTGTGATATATTCGGGCGTGTCCGGCGCATCCTCCGGGTTCACCGTGCGCGAATAGACATAGTCGGGCGTCTCGTCCCACGGATCCTCGAGCACCTTGCCCTCCGACGAGGTGTGCAACAGGTTCGCGTCGGTCGAGAACGGCGCTTCGCCGCGCTTGTCCTTGCTCACCTGGATCTGGTGCTGTTCGGCAAATTCGATCAGCTTGGTGCGGCTGGTCAAATCCCATTCGCGCCATGGTGCGATCACCTTGATGTCCGGGTTCAGCGCATAGGCCGACAGTTCGAAACGGACCTGATCATTGCCCTTGCCGGTCGCGCCATGGCTGACCGCATCCGCGCCGACTTCCTTGGCGATCTCGATCAGCCGCTTGCTGATCAGCGGCCGCGCGATCGAGGTGCCGAGCAGGTACAGCCCCTCATACAGCGCGTTGGCGCGCATCATCGGGAACACGAAATCGCGGACGAACTCCTCGCGCAGATCGTCGATATAGATATGCTCTGGCTTCACCCCGGCGCTCAGCGCCTTTTGCCGCGCGGGCTCCAGCTCCTCGCCCTGTCCCAGATCGGCGGTGAAGGTCACCACCTCGCACTGATATTCCTGCTGCAGCCATTTCAGGATCACGCTGGTGTCGAGGCCGCCCGAATAGGCAAGCACCACACGATTGATCTTGTCGGCCATGTCTTCAGCTCCTGAACGCAATTTGCGGGCGCTCTACGTCCGGGGGACGGCTTCCGCAACACCGGCGAACAGCCGCGGCACATGGATGGCGAGCAAGCCCGCGCGAAAGCCATAGCTCGCCAGCAGCGCCAGCCACAGCCCGGTCGCGCCAAGCGGGCGCAGCAACAGGTCGGTCGCGATGTACAACGCCGTCGCCAGGATCGCGGCATTGCGCAGCGCCCGCCCCTGTGTCGCGCCGATGAACACCCCGTCGAGCAGCCAGGCCGGCACGCCGACGATCGCGGCCAGCGCGGCGAGCGGCAGCACCGCGCGTGCCGCCTCCCGCACCGCTGCATTGGTCGTCAGCAGGTCGATCAGCGCGCCGCCAAAGACCAACGCCGCCAGTGTGGCGAGCAATCCGAAGCCGATGGAGAACTCTCCGGTCAGCCGGATCGCGCGCTTCAGGTCGCTTCGCGATCCTCTTCCCACCGCCTGCCCCACGCGCGACTCGGCGGTGAAGGCAAAGCCGTCGAGGACAAAGGCAAAGATGCTGACCAACTGCATCAGCACATGGTTCGCGGCGAGCTGCACCGTCCCTAGCCGCGCCCCGGCATTGGCGAGCCACAGGAACAGCGCCAGCAATGCGATCGTGCGCACCATGATGTCGGCATTGACCGCGAACAATCGCCGCCACGCTGTGCGCTCGAAGAAGCCGGCGCGCTGCCCCAGCAACGCGCGTGGCCCCGCGATCCGCACCACGAGCACCAGTCCAGCGACCAGCCCGACCCATTCGGCAATTGCGGTGCCCAACCCTATGCCGCGCGCTCCCATGCCGAACTGCCATACGAACAGCATGTCCAAACCAGCATTGACGAGGTTGACCAGGATTTGCAGTGCCAGCGTTTCGCGCGTCCGGCCCAGACCGAACAGCCAGCCATTGACCGCGTAAAAGCCGAGCGCGGCTGGGGCACCGAGGAACCGCGCCGTCACGAACTCGCGCGCCGCCTCGTCGAGCGCACCGCCTCCTGCCAGCGCGGCGAAGGCGAGCGGGACGAGCATGATCTGCAGCGCGAGCAACACCACGCCGATCCCCACCCCCGCCACCACACCGCGCAGCAGCAGCCCATCGACTTCGGATCGCGCGCCCCGGCCATGCGCCTGTGCGGTCAGCCCGGTCATCCCCATGCGCAGGAACCCGAACGCCCAGAAGATGAAGCTGATGATCGCCGTCCCCAGCGCCACCCCCGCCAGCGCGGCGGCATCGCCGGTCCAGCCGATCACGGCGGTGTCGACCAGCCCGACCAAAGGCACTGTCGTCTGCCCCAGCATGATCGGCCAGGCTTGCGCCAGGATCGAACGACGGGTGAGCGGGGCCGATTGCATCACCGCCCTGTGCGGCTAGACTTGCGGAAAATCCAGCGAGGTCGTGCCATGGCAGAGATCAAGACCAAGCCCACCCCGGTCAGCGTCGCCGCATTTATCGACGCGGTCGAAAACCCGGTTCGCCGCGACGATGCCAAGGCGGTCTGCGCGATGCTGGAGCGGATTACCGGCGAACCGCCCAAGATGTGGGGGCCATCAATCGTCGGCTTTGGCAGCTACCACTATAAATATGACAGCGGTCGCGAAGGCGATATGTGCCGCCTCGGCTTTTCGCCGCGCAAGGCAGAGCTGGTGCTCTATCTACTGACCGGCGAACCCGATGAAGCGGAAAAGCTCGCGCGTCTGGGCAAGCACCGGACCGGACAGTCATGCCTCTACATCAAGAAGCTGGCCGAAGTGGACATGATGGTGCTGGAGGCCATCGCGCGCGACGCGCTATCCCATATGAACCGCAAATATCCGCAGAACTGAGCGCCGTATCGCTCGGACCGGCTGAATCGGGACGCACTCCGTCGATTCACGCCATTGCCCCGCGCCCACGCATGGGCGATAGGGAATTATGACAGATCTGCGACAGGCACCCCCTGCACTCGATCGGATTCAGCAAAATTGGCTGGCCGCAGGCGAACGCCGCATTCTCAACTGGCTGTGCGCCCATATGCCCCGTGCGATCACGCCCGATATCCTGACCGCGACCGGGATGATCGGCGCGGTGATGGTGTTCGTCGGTTATGTCGCCAGCAATTGGGCCGTGGCCTGGCTCACTGTTTCGCTTGTCGGCTATGCGGTGCAATGGTTCGGCGACTCGCTCGACGGCAGCCTCGCGCGCTGGCGGCGGATCGAGCGCCCATCCTATGGCTATTTCATCGACCATAGCTGCGACGGGCTCGCCAATTTGCTGATCGTCGCGGGCATCGGGCTCAGCCCGTTCGTGACGATGGACGTCGCGATGATCGCGCTGGCGGGCTATCTGCTGATGTCCATTCACGCCTTCCTGTCGGCGCGGGTTGTCGGCGAATTGCGCCTGTCCTACCTTGCCGCAGGGCCGACCGAATTGCGGCTGATGCTGATGGGCATGACGGGGATGATGATGGTGCTGGGACCAGATCGTGGGCTGTTCGGCGTCATTTCCGGATTCGACCTGTTCGTGGGGAGTATCGGCGCGATCCTGATCCTGCTGTTCCTCGCTCAGACGCTCGCGACGGGGCGGCGGCTCGCGGCGCTGGAACGTCGGCCGTAAGCACGGTTCACACGTGGCTCATGCTGCGATACCCATAGCGACGCCATGCTGATTGCACTTTCGCTTCTCGCCCTTCAGGCCCAGCCGCTCCACGTGGCTCCGGGACCGTTGCCCAAAGCCGAAGCCGAGCGCCGCGCCGCCGAGCGTTTCGCCGATCTCGATCTGAATGAGGACGGCGTGATCGAACGCGACGAGGTGCGTGCCCGGTTCGATTTCGATGCCAGCGCCGAGGCGACCTATGCGGCAGCGCGCCAGTCGAAAAAGGCGAGCGCACCGCGCCCCTTGGTTAGCTCCCCACGCACCGACTGGGCCGAGGCGGATGCGTGGTTTGCAGCGGCTGACAAGGACAGCGATGGCAAGGTGACGCGCGCCGAGCTGGACACGCACGTCGCGCAGCTCGACGTTCAATAATCAGCCGCGCAGCCGCGCTTCTTCCACGGCCATGTAATCGCGCGTGATCGGGAGCGCGGTGCGCGAGCGGCTGTACTGCAGCTGGTAATTGACCAGCCCGCCATGTTCGAAGCTTACCAGCGACCCGGCGAGATAATAGGTCCACATGTTAAAGAAACGCTGGTCGTAGAGCGCGACGATCTGGTCGCGCGCGGCCGTGGCGCGATCGTACCAATGCTGCAGCGTATGGCCATAATGCAGGCGCAGCACTTCCACATCGGTGAGGAAGAAGCGCAGCCCTTCATGCCCGCGCAGGATTTCGGACAGCGCCGGGATATAGCCGCCGGGGAAAATGTATTTGGCGGTAAACGCGTCGGTCACCCCCGGCCCGCCCGCGCGACCGATGGTGTGGAGCAGCATCACGCCTTCGGGCGTCAGCAGCTCGCGGCATTTGGCAAAGAAGGTGCGGTAATGCGCCGGACCGACATGTTCGAACATCCCGACCGACACGATCCGGTCGAATTGCCCGGTCACATGGCGATAATCGATCAGCTCGAACCGCACCTTGCGCGCAACTCCGGCCGCCTCCGCCCGTTCGCGTGCGACCTTGAGCTGCTCCTCGCTCAGCGTGACGCCCAGCACGTCGGCCCCGGTCTTCTCGTGCAGATACAGCGCCATCCCGCCCCAGCCGCAGCCGATGTCGAGCACCGTCATACCCGGCTTCAGCGCCAGCTTGGCGGCGATATGCGCCTTCTTGTCCAGCTGCGCCTGTTCCAGGCTGTTCGCCGGGTCGACAAAATACGCCATCGAATATTGGCGGTCGGCGTCGAGGAACAGGTCGTAGAGACGCGCCGACAGGTCGTAATGATGCGCCACATTGCGCTTCGACCGTCGCGCCATGTTGATCCGGTCGAGCCGGAAGCGGACGCTGTCGAAAGCGCGCTTGAATGCACCCGGCGTCAGGTTGCCGGTTGCATCCTCCCATTTGTTGTTGGCGGTGACCAGACGCAGCAGCGCGAGGATGTCGCCCCGTTCGATCACCAGCCGCCCGTCCATGAAGCTCTCGGCCGCACCCAGCGCCGGATCGGTCAGGATGCGCCGGGCGACCGACGGGTCGGTGAAGCGGATCGTGACCGGCGCCAGCGCCGCGTCCGGCGACCCAAAACTGCGCGCGCTGCCGTCCGCGTGGATCACGGTGAGCTCGCCGCGCTTCACCGCGCGAGTGAAGAAATGGTCGATCAACGCCATGGTTCAGAGGCTAGCGGTCGGAGATTCTTTCGCAAGTGCGAAAGGGTTATGCGCGATTGTTGAAGCGCCCTAAATCCCGGCATACCATTCGTAATCGGCGACATCCTCCCAATAGCCGCCCTTGCCGCGCCCGATGCCGTCGAGCGATGCCACCGCTTCGACTCGCATGACATATTTGGCGTGCTTGTAGCCAAGATGCCGCTCGACCCGCAGCCGCACCGGCGCGCCGTGCGCCACTGGCAGGATGCGGTCATTCATCGCCCAGGCCATGATCGTCTGCGGATGGAATGCGTCGATCAAATCGATCGATTCATAATAGGCCCCGCCACGCAGGCTGTCGGCGCAGTGGAACACCAGATAGCGTGCATTGTCGCGCAGCCCCGCCGCGTCGAGAATGCCCGACAGCTTTGGCCCCTGCCACTTGCCGATCGCACTCCACCCCTCGACGCAGTCGTGCCGCGTGATCTGCGCGCGCTGCGGCATGGCGCGAAGGTCGGCGAGCGACAGGCTCAGCGGTCGCGCAACCAGCCCGTCGACGCGCAGCCGCCAGTCGGCAAAGCGGTTCGCCGCCAGCGCCATATAGGCGGGCGTGCCGGGGTTGCGTGTTCCGTTCGACCGGAAGCGCGGCGACATGTCCTCGGGCGAGAATTCACGCGCCAGCGCGTTGCGGTTGGTGATGACGCGCTGCAGGCTGCGATGTACCGCCTCGGCCTTGAACAGGATATCGCGCCCGGTCTCGCTGCTGGCAACGCGGTCGCATCCGGCGAGCAGCCCGCCCGCCCCCGCGACGATCAGGTTGCGGCGGGTGATCAACGTCATGCCCCCTCCTCCGGCGGCACGCGCCACTTTCCGGTCAGCATCGACCGCACCTCGTTCAGCGGCCCGGCCAGGATGACCAGCGCCAGATGGACGATGATGAACCCGGCCAGCAGCATCGCGACGATGAAATGGACCGATCGCGCGCTCTGCCGCCCGCCAAAAATGTCGAGCAGCCACGGCCACGCCGCGTTCATCCCCGGCGACATCGCGAGGCCGGTGAAGATCACCAGCGGCAGCAGGACGAAGATGACGCCGGCATAGCTGATCTTCTGGAAGATATTGTACGCGCGTGGATTTTCCGGATCGTGGAACTGCAGCGCCAAATGCGACTTGAAATCCGCGATCAAATGCCCCCGCGACAACTCGCTGCGCCGGATGCGCAGGTC
>NCEF01000004.1 GCA_002280565.1 Sphingomonas sp. 32-66-10 | reverse complement strand
TGCTCACTTTCCTCATCGTTCCCTCCCAACCGTTGCCGGGAGCAGTCTAGATGAGGCAACAGCCCGTCACTCAGGAGCAAAAACGGTGAGGCAATGCGCGCGGCGATGTCATATTCGGGCGATCCGGCATCGCGGCCCTTCATCGCGTCTGATGCCAGGAACATGACATGCGCTTTCATCGCCGCCTCTGCGGGCGGCAGCGGCGCATTGACGCGGGCATTGTCCTCGGCGCGCGTGTCGGCGGGTGCCTTGGCGTCCTGCGCGAATACGGCGGGGGAAAGGGTAATCAGCGAAAAGGCGATCGTCGAACGCAGCAGGCGGGACTTGAACAAGGCTATCAACTTTCGTTTGAACCAACGACGGGGTGAGGCGTAGCATTCCGGCGATACACCGCAATCGAATTTCTTCGCGTGCCGCATTGCGCGCCCGCGCGTAAAGGCCAGAACATGATCGACGCTCTCGACGCAACGCCCCCCTTGCAACCCCGTGTGATCCGCCGCGCGGACTATGCGCAGCCCGACTGGCTGGTGCCGGACATCGATCTCGATTTCGACCTGGCGCCCGGCGGCACCCGCGTGCGCGCGCGCCTGTCGGTGACGCGGAACGGCGCGCATGCGCGTCCGCTGCGGCTCGACGGCGACGGGTTGACGGCGCTCGCGGTGCGGGTCGATGGCGTTGAGGCGAGCGGATGGCGGATGGACGGCCCAGCGCTCGTGATCAACCTGCCCGGCGACGCGCATGTGATCGAGACCGAGGTCGAGATCGTCCCCGACCGCAACAGCCAATTGATGGGCCTCTACGCTTCGGGCGGCAATCTCTGCACGCAATGCGAGGCGGAGGGGTTCCGTCGCATCACCTTCTTCCCCGACCGCCCCGATGTGCTGTCACGCTATCGCGTCCGGATGACGGCCGACAAGGCGCGCTACCCGGTCCTGCTCGCCAATGGCGATCCGGTGGCGGCAGGCGATAGTGCAGACGGCAAGCATTGGGCCGAATGGCACGACCCCTTCCCCAAGCCCTGCTACCTGTTCGCGCTGGTCGCCGGCAACCTCGCCGCCAATCGCGCGACCTTCACGACCGCCAGTGGGCGCACGGTTCAGCTCGCCATCTGGGTGCGGGAGAAGGATCTGGCGAAGACCGATCACGCGCTCCACGCGCTCAAGCTCAGCATGGCGTGGGACGAGCGCGTCTATGGCCGCGAATATGACCTCGACGTGTTCAACATCGTCGCGGTGGATGATTTCAACTTCGGCGCGATGGAGAATAAGGGGCTGAACATCTTCAACAGCCGCTACATCCTTGCCGACCCCGATACCGCAACCGATTATGACTATGACGCCGTCGCGGCGGTCGTCGCGCACGAATATTTCCACAACTGGTCGGGCAACCGTGTCACCTGTCGCGACTGGTTCCAGCTGAGCCTCAAGGAAGGCTTCACCGTCTATCGCGACCAGCAGTTCAGCGCGGATCAGGGCAGCGCCGCGGTCAAGCGGATCGAGGATGTCCGGGGCCTGCGCGCCGCGCAATTCCCGGAGGATGCAGGGCCCTTGGCGCACCCGGTCCGTCCGGACGACTATATCGAGATCAGCAACTTCTACACCGCGACCATCTACAACAAGGGGGCCGAGGTGATCCGCATGATCGCCACGATCCTGGGGCCGCAGATGTTTCGCGCGGGTAGCGACCTGTATTTCGACCGGTTCGACGGCACTGCGGCGACGTGCGAGGATTTCGTCGCGTGCATGGAGGCGGCAAGCGGCGTCGACCTGACCCAGTTCCGCCTCTGGTATTCGCAGGCCGGCACTCCGCGCGTCTCGGCGACGCTGGAGCATGATGCTGGCGGCGCGCGCGCCACGCTAACGCTGCGTCAGAGCGTGCCGCCGACCCCGGGCCAGCTGGTCAAGGCGCCGATGCTGCTCCCGCTGCGGATCAAGTTGTTCGGGAGCGACAGCGCCGCCCCGCTCGCCGACGAACGGCTGGTATTGCTGGGCGAACCGGAGACCCAGATCAGCTTCGACAGCGTGAGCGAGCGCCCGGTACTGTCGGTCAATCGCGGCTTTTCCGCGCCGGTGATCGTCGACACCAATCGCAGCGCCGCCGATCTCGCCTTCCTTTCGGCGCATGACGACGATCCGTTCGCCCGGTACGAGGCGATGCAGCAGCTGATGCTCGATACGCTCGTCGGTGCGGTGACCAAGGGGCATGTCGATCATGGTCCGGTGATCGCGGCGGTGGCAAATACCCTCGCCGATCCCTTGCTCGATCCAGCCTTCGTCGCTGAGGCAGTGCTGCTCCCGTCCGACAGCTTCATCGGCGATCAGCTGGCGGTGGTTGATCCCGAGCTGATTTTCCAGAAGCGCGAGGCGCTGCGCCGCGACCTTGGCCGCGCGCTCGAGCCGCAATGGCGCAGCCTGTATGAGGGCGTGCGCGCCAACCGCTTCGAATATTCGCCTGCGGGCAAGGGCGCGCGGCGGATCAAGTCGGTCGCGCTCGGCTATATCAACGCCAGCGGCGCGACGGACGGACCCGAACTGGCGTTCGCGCAGTTCGAGGCGGCGGACAATATGACCGACCGCCAGGGCGGGTTGATGGCGCTCGCCAACCTGTCGTCCGAAGCGGCCGATCCGCGTCGCGTTGCGGCGCTCGACATCTTCTACCAGCGCTATCGCGACAACAGCCTCGTGCTCGACAAATGGTTCCAGACCCAGGCGCTGTCGTCCCGGCCCGATACGCTGGCGGCGGTGCAGGAACTGGCGCAGCATCCCGACTTTACCCTCGCCAACCCCAATCGCGCGCGCGCCCTGGTGGGTGCGTTCGCGGTCAATCAGCGCGCCTTCCACGGCGTCGATGGCGGTGGCTACCGCCTCGTCGCCGATCAGCTGATCGCACTGGACAAGCTCAACCCGCAGACCGCCGCAAAGCTGGTCCCCCCGCTCGGCCGCTGGCGCCGCTTCGACGCCGTGCGCGCGGCGAAGATGCGCGCCGAGCTGGAGCGTATCCTTGCCCAGCCGGGGCTGAGCAAGGACATGACCGAACAGGTGAGCAAGAGCCTGGAGGGCTGACGCCCGCCCATTTACCAGGTGCGGCTGGTGATCGTGGTGTTGCCGAGGAACGCCTGGATGTCGCTGGTCACCAGCTTCTTGCCGTTGTTGCCCGAATTCGCATCGTCGTTGCACATGTTGCCGTCGATCGCGATGTCGGGGTCATAGGCGATGCTGACCTCTGCCGTGCCGGCGAATTCGAACGTGTCGAACGGGTCGTTCAGCACCGGGGTGGTGTGGCGCAGCATCACCGCGCCACGCGCGGCGGGCGACCGGAGCGGGAAGCTGCGGGTATAGACCCCACCGGTATTGCCGTTGCGCAGCGTCAGCGTCACCGTCTGCTGACGCGGACCCGACCGCCAGGTGTCAGGGCCAAGATTGACGACTTCGATGGTCGCCTGGATGCGGCGCTTGTTACCACCGACCTTGGTCAGCGTGATCGAGCGCACCGCAGGATCGACCTTGCAGACGGTCGGGCCGCGCGGGGTCGGCGCGGCGGTCGGGGTGGTGCGGATCACCGGCTTGTAGGGCCGCTGACTCGTGGGCAGGCTTTGGCCGGGCTGTTGCGCGGCGGCGACGGTTCCAGCGAGCAGCGCGACGGCGCCGGCGGCGAGGATCATGGACGAACGATGCATGGCTATTCCCTCCTCTGGTTGAGCAAGCCGGGAACGCCACTGGGCCTGACAGGATTAGCTTGTACCGGTGTCGAAATGAACCCTGTCTGGCCTTGTCCGTTAGCTGTGGTTCAGCCTGCCATCACGTTGCGCCCGCGCGCTACGGTCGCGCTGTGCCCGATCCGTGCGGTCTTGCTGGGTGTCAGGACCGTATCGACGAACATCCAGTCGTTGCGCACGCTGTCGGGCGTGACCGTCACGGCCATGTAACCGCGGTTCGACGTGTCGCACCATTTGAGCTCGGGATTGCCCTCGACCAGCGCGCGGGCGACCAGCTTGGGATCAACCTTGATCGATCCTTCGTAGCCCGGCGAACTGACCGATTGCCCGGCGAACTCGACGCCGGCGGGCTTGCCGTCCTGCGCCAGGTCATAGGCCCAGGCATTGTGGCTGTCCCCGGCCAGCACGACCAGGTTCGCGCCCATCGCCTGTGCCGAGGACAGGAAGCGTGCGCGCGCGGCGGGATAGCCGCCCCAATTGTCGAAATTCATCGGAAGGCCAGCGGCGGCCAGCGCAACACCCGCCTGAACATAGCGTTTGGCGCGTTCCGGTGCGTCGGGGGCGAGCCATTCGCCGGCCTGACGCGGGGTCATGGTCTTGCCCATGATCGTGCCAAAGCCGACCATCTGCCAGCGTGTCCCGGCCTTGACCGATCGCGCCATCTCGGCGGCGAGCCAGGCTTCCTGTTCCCAGCCCATCATCGTCATCGCCTTGTCCTGCCACGGACCGTCGCGGAACGCAGCAATGGCTGCGGCGGAATCGGGTGCCATGAACAATGCGGCGGCTTCGCGCGGCTTGGTGCGGCCGATGATCCGGGTTTCGGTGCGGAACAGCGTCGCCAGCGATCCGATGGCATAGGCTTTCCACGGCTCGTCCGACACCGGCATCCATTCGCGCCACGCCTGGAAGGCGGCAGCCTTGCGGATGCTCCACTCGCCCTCGTTCGGCTGGTGGTTCTGCGCGCCGCCCTCCCAGCTGTCATTGGTCGATTCATGGTCGTCCCACGACACGATCATCGGCTTGGACGCATGCAGCGCCGCAAGGTCGGGGTCGGCGCGATAGCTGGCATAGCGCAGGCGATAGTCGGCGAGGTGGATGATCTCGCCATCGGGCAGCGGCCAGCGGCCATCGACCGCGCCCGACGCGGGCGCATAACCGCCCTTCTGATATTCGTAGATATAGTCGCCGAGATGGACGGCGAGGTCGATGTCGTCGCGCGCCGCGGCATGGCCATAGGCGTTGAAATAGCCATAGGGCAGGTTGGAGCAGGAAAAGACCGCGATCCCGAAACGCGCCGCGTTGCCAAGCGGCAGCGTCTTGGTCCGCCCCACCGGGGAAAAGCTGCCGTCCGGCGCGACGAAGCGATAAAAATAGCGCGTTCCGGGCTGAAGGCCGGTCACCGTGATCTTGCTGGTCCAGTCGCGCCACGGGCCGGTGATCGCCTCGCCGCCCGCGACCACCTTGGCGAAGTCCGCGCTGGCCGACACCTCGACCCGCAGCTTTGCGGAGTCGCCCTTCGCGACATAGCGCGTCCACAACAGCATCGACGTTGCCGACGGCTCGCCGCTCGCGACATTGTGCGTGAAGCCATCGGCGCTCCAGTTCGGCCCCTGCGCGGCAAAGCCTGGGATCGCATAGGCACCAAGGCCCAGCGTGCCGGTTAGGATCAGCGAGCGGCGGTCGATGCGAAATGTCATGGCGGGACTCCCGTGAATAGCTGTCCCTTGGCGCGCATGCATGTCCGGTTCGTGACAGTTCATCTTCGCGGGTCTAGACCGGAGTTTAGCTGATCGTATCCGGAGTAACCTTATGCGCCGACTCGCGCTCGCCGCCTTGTTTCTCGCAACGACCGCCTGTGGCGGTACGCCGGAGGGCAACCAGAGTGTTGCGCAGGGCGAAAGCTATGACCTAGCCGCCCAAAAGGCGAAGCTTGCGGTCATCCAGATGCAGACCGACACCAGCTTCTTGACCGCTCAGGAGCGGCAGGTCGTCAATCTGCTGATCCAGGCATCGAACGTCATGTCCGACATCTATCGCGCTCAGCGCGATGCCAACTGGCGCGAAACCCGCGCGGCGATCGCCAAGGAGGGCGATGCGCTCAAGCTGGAGATGGTCGACCGTTATTTCGGCCCGTGGGACGAACTCGCCGACAAGCGCGCGTTCTGGGGCAGTGGGTCGATGCCCGAAGGCGCAGGCTTCTACCCGACCGATCTGACGCGTGAGGCGTTCGACGCCTATCTCGCGGCCAATCCGGGGGAGAAAGCGGCGCTGACCAGCCCCTATACCGTCGTCGTTCGCGACGGCGCGAAGCTCAAGGCGATCCCCTATTCGGTTGCCTACAAGCCCGAGCTGACCAAGGCGGCGGCGCTGCTCGAACAGGCCGCGGCGATCACCACCAACCCCAGCCTCAAGAAATTCCTGTCGCTGCGCGCCAAGGCGTTCCTGACCGACGATTATTACGAGTCGGAACTGGCCTGGATGGACCTCAAGGACACGCCGATCGAAGTCGCGATCGGGCCTTATGAGGTCTATACCGACCGGCTCCACGGGCAGAAGACCGCGTTCGAAAGCTTTGTGACGCTCAAGGACCCCAAGGAGTCCGCCGCGCTCGACAAGTACAAACGCTATCTGCGCGACATGGAGGCGAACCTTCCGGTCGAGCAGGGGATGAAGAATTTCCAGCGCGGCTTTGAGTCGCCGATTGCGGTCGCGGAACAGATTCGTGGCGGCGGCGACAATGTCCCGGGCGTCCAGACCATCGCCTTTAACCTGCCCAATGACGAACGCGTGCGCGAGGCGAAGGGCGCGAAGAAGGTGATCCTGTCGAACGTGCTCGGCGCGAAGTACGACCGCATCCTTGCGCCCATGGCCCCGCTGGTGCTGGTCCCCGACCAGTCGAAGCTGGTGGTGAAGAAATATATGCAGCTCGGCACGCTGTTCCACGAACTGTCGCACAGCCTGGGGCCCGGGACGATCACCGTCGCGGGCAAGAAAACGACGGTCAGCGAAGCGCTGAAGGATCAGGCCTCGGCGCTGGAGGAGGCCAAGGCCGATGTCATGGGCGCGTGGAACATCCTGTTCATGATGGACAAGGGCGAGATTCCGGCGGCGGAAAAGCCCCAGCTCTTCGCCACCTATCTCGCCGGCACCTTCCGCTCGATGCGCTTCGGGATCGAGGAGGCGCATGGGCGCGGCGCGGCGATGCAATATGGCTATTTGAAAGCGAAGGGCGCCTTTGTCTGGGACGAGAGCGCCGGGCGCTATCGCATCGACAATGCGAAATTCGAAGCGGCGCTACGTGATCTGCTGCGTGAGATGATCGTGCTTCAGCACAATGGCGATTATGCCGGGACCAAGGCGTTCATGGCGAAATGGGCGGTACTCGATGAGCCGGCGAAGCGCGTGATCGCGTCGATGTCGGCGATTCCCGTCGATATTCTCCCGGTCTATCCCGACGCGGTGTGACCGTGACTCTTGCCATGCGGCTCGCAATCGGGGCAGTGCGAGCCGCTTGCCGCATGGCATAGTCGGGAAAGGGGTTCAGTGGCGGTCAGCCAGGTTTCGCGCGCGGCGACCGCGCCGGGTGGGGTTCAGCGGTTCATGGCGTCGGATCGCATGGTGCTGGCGCTGCTCGCGCTGCTCGCGGTTGCGGTGCGCTTCGTCACCTATGGCAATCCCGCGCTGGGCTTTGATGAGCAATTCTACCTGCTGGTCGGCGACCGCATGGTCCGGGGCGAGCTGCCCTATGTCGATATCTTTGACCGAAAGCCGCTCGGCATCTTCCTGATCTATGCCGGCGTCCGCTGGCTCGGCGGGGAGGGGTTCGTCCAGTACAAGCTGGTCGCGACGCTGTTCGTGATCGCGACGGCGTGGCTGATCTACCTGCTCGGTCGTCAGCGTGCCGAGCGCTGGGGCGCGGGCCTTGCCGCCGCGCTCTACATCCTGTGGCTCAACCTGATGGAGGGGGAGGGCGGGCAGACCCCGGTCTTCTACAATCTGCTGGTGGTCGGCGCGGCGTGGCAGCTGTTCGCGGCGATGCGTGCGCCCGATCGGTTGGTGCCGCGCGGTGCGCTCGCGCTGCTGCTGATCGGCCTGGCGCTCCAGATCAAATATACCGTGGTGTTCGAAGGCATGTTCTTCGGCCTCGCCTTTCTGTGGCTTGCTTGGCAGCAGCGCATGGCATGGAGCCGGCTCCTCGCCTTTGCCGCGGCCATGGTCGCGCTGGCGCTGCTCCCGACTGCGCTTGTCCTCGCCTATTATTGGGCAGTGGGGGAGGCTGAAGCCTTCATCTTCGCCAATTTCCTGTCGATCTTCGGTCAGGGCAAGGGATCGATGGCGGTGCAGCTGCCCAAGCTGGCGGAGGTCAGCGCGCTGTTCCTGCCGTTGGGCGTGATCGCGTGGTTTGGCCGGGGTGCGTTGCGGACCGACCTGCTCCGCCCGGACTCGCGCATGCTCCGCCTATGGGTGGTCACCGCTGCGTTCGGCGTCCTTGTCTATTGGCGATTCAACAGCCCGCATTACGCGATTCCCCTGCTGCTGCCCTTCTGCCTGCTGCTCGCCCCGGCGCTCGATGCGCGGCGCTGGCTGGGCACGGTGATTGCACTGATCGTGCTGGTCGCTGGCCAGATCGTGCAGATCCACCTGATCGCGATCAAGGGCGGCAATGACGCGATGCGCGCGGTCGCAGCCGCAGCCAAGCCGAAGGACAGCTTCATCTTCGTCTATAACGGTTATCCCGGCCTCTACATGATGACCGGATCGCCGATGCCGTCGCGCTGGTCCTTCCCCGGGCATTTCAACGCACAGGATGAGAATAATCCCCGCGCGCTCGGCGTCGATCCGCTGGTCGAGACGCGCCGGATCCTCGACGCCAGCCCCGACGCCATCGTCGATACCTTCCCGCCCTATGGCCTCGGCAATCGGGAGACGCGCGCGCTGCTGCATCGGGTCGTGGCGGA
Organism: Sphingomonas sp. 32-66-10; assembly: GCA_002280565.1. GTDB lineage: Bacteria > Pseudomonadota > Alphaproteobacteria > Sphingomonadales > Sphingomonadaceae > Sphingomonas. The sequence continues at coordinate 145,584 of NCEF01000004.1, read as the reverse complement.
GCGCTATCGCCCGGTCCTGTGCGTCGCGACCCGTGACCGCACGCGCGTCATCTATCGCCGCAAGCGCGAAGCCTGGCCCGTCGATCTGAGCGCGTGTCGCCCCGACGTGTTCGCGCCCGTCACGCCCTGATGCCGCGCGGCGGCTCGGCCAGCCAGCGCGAATAAAGCTCGACCAGCGCGATCGCATGATCGCGGTCGGACAGCACCTCGCCCGCCGCGTGGTGCGCGGCGGCGCGCAGCGTCACCGGGTCGCGCGCGAACAGCCGCTGGATCGCGTCCGCACAGGAGCGAGCATCGCGCGCGCGATAGGTTTCGGCAAAGGCCGGGTCCGCGACTTCGGCGCAGCCCCCCTCGTCGGGCACGATCAGCGGCAGCCCGCTCGCCAGCGCCTCGCTTGCCACCAGCCCGAACGGCTCCTGATCCGATCCATGGATGAACGCGTCGGCACTGGCGAGGATGCGGCTGAACCGGTCGCGGTCATAGACGGGGCGGAACAGGCGGATATGGCGGTTGCCCCCGATCTGTCGCTCCAGCGCCTCGCTCTGCGGCCCCTGACCCAGCAGCATCAGGCCCACCGGCATCTCCGCGCCCGCCGCCTGCACGGCGTCAATCACCAGCGGCCAGCGCTTTTCCTTGTGATGACGGCCCAGGCCGATCAGCAAATGCCCCTCGGGCGGCAGGTCGAGCTGCGCGAGCATCGATGCGCGCAGCGCCTCGTCGCGCAGGTCGGGCGAGAAATGGTTGCGATCGATGCCCAGCGGCATGGCAGCGTCGACGTGCAGCCCGCGCGCCCGATAGCGCTTGGCCAGCGCTGGACCGTTGGTCACGAACGCATCATATTTGCCCAGGAACTTGTCCATATAGCGGGTGTACCAGCCAAAGATCCGTTCGATCCGCTCGGGGCTGGCAACCCCCTCCAGCCAGCGGTGCGGATAGGCACCCATATTGTCGTTGTGCGCGAAAAAGATCTTCAGCGTATCGCCCCGCCAGTCGCCGATGAACCAGGCAGGGCGCCAGGGCGAGCTGTTCTCCACCACGTCGGGCCGGAGCTGGTCGAGCAGCCGGGTGACCGCGCCCGGATCGTTGAACAGCCAGTAATTGCGGTCGAGGATCAGCGGGGGTGACTTGACCCAATAGATGCGGCCGCCATCGGGCCGATCCTCGACCCGGTCCTCATGGAACGGGGCGATGACGATGAGCTCATGGCCAAGCTCCGCCATGATCCGCACCTTGCGGTCGAGATAGGTGCGGACGCCGCCGCCGGTCGGTGAATAATATTCGTTGACGTCGACGATCCGCACCGGCGTTCAGCCCCCGCTGGGGGAAAAGCCGGACAGACCCCGCACATATTGCAGCTTGATCGTGATCGGGGTGGCGGCCGCGCCGACGTTGACGATACCGTCGGCCAGCTTGGGCTTGCTGCGCCCCAGCTTGCGGTTGCTGGGCACGCCGGCGCCGTCCTTCCAGATATTGAACTTGTTCGCCCCATCGCGATCATGGGTCAGGAACAGCGCATAGCGGCCCGGGCGCGGCGCCTTGATGCACAGCACGATATTGCCGGACTTGGGCGTCGTGGCAAAGCTGCGGTGGAACAGCTTGCCTTCCTTCACCAGCACATGGTCGTCGCGCAGATAATCGCCCTCGACCGCCGGATAGAGTTCCAGCTTCAGCCGCCCGGTGCGGTCCTTGATCCCCTGTACAGTGACGCGCAGCGCCGGTTCATTGCCGGCGGCACAGGCGGCGGCATCCTCGCCGATCGCGGCCTGCGCCGATGCGGCGCTGGGCCAGGCAACAGCGGCGATCAGGGCGAGCGAAAGCGGGGCTGCGAAACGGACGAAGCGGGGGATGGTCATAGGTCCTTCCTAAACAAGCCAAGCAGGCCGAATCCTGCGATCAGTACAGCATGGAACAGCAAAGTGAGCGCTGCCATGAACGACAGCATCTCGGTCAGTGCGTCGCCGCGTCCGATCAGCAAAATGGCAAAGCTCGCAAAGACCACGTCCTGGCTGGGGATCAGCGGCAGGCGCGACACCAGCATGCGTGCGGCCGCCAGCAGGACCCAGGTGCCAAAGCCCACGCCGGGCAGCGCCACGGCCCAGGCCACGGCAATCAACAGCGAATCGGCAAGCAGGCGCGCGACATGGATTCCGAACACCTGCCACAGATCCTTGCGGCCGAGCGAGAAGACGCGGCGCGACAGCAACAGGAAGGGCAGCGACATGCCGAGTACCACGGCGGCCGAGATCACTCCGGTTTTGAACTCCGCCGGGCTCAGCATCTCGGTCGCCAGCGGCAGCGCGATGGCGACGAGCAGCAAGGTGATCGCATTGCCCGCTAGCGCGGACAGGATCGAGACGTCCTTCACCGCGCCGAACGGTGCCGCCACCATCTTGGTCCGCTGCCGCGCCCAGGCGTAGAAATAGGCCTCGCCCGAATAGCCGAGCACGACATCGTTTGCGATCCGCTTGCGGTTCAGCGCGATCATGCCCGACCACGGGATATTCCACAGGCGGCGATAGATGATGAAGTCAAAGGTCGGTCCGACCATGTAGCGCAGGACGAAGATCAGGTAGAACAGCCAGCTGGCCGGTGCGGTGCGGGTCAGCCCGGCCAGCCCCTTGTCCAGCAGCTCATACCCGATCCCGACCACCATCAGGATCGACAGCACCGCACCGAGCCAGGTCGGCCAGCGCCGCCGGATCTTGGCGATCGGTTCGAGTTCGGCGAGTTCCGCGACGACCGGCTTGGGCGCGGCACCGGGAAGCGTATCGGTCGTCAAGGATTGCGCTCCTGGCGGTTCCACATCAGCCAATCAGGCAACCCCTGCTCGTAGCCCGTTCAAGGTGCAACATGTCTCGGAAAGGTGGCCGCTATGCAAGTGGGCTCGCACTGGCCCGAGATTATGGTTTCAACGCGGGTTGATTTGGGCTTTAACAAGGCACGCTGCAAGCCCATGCCCCAACCAAATCAAACCGCCACCCATATCCTCAGCTTTGCCCAGACCCTGAAAGGGGGCGGGGTGGAGCGTGCCATGATGCGTATGGCGAACGGCTGGGCCGAAGCCGGCCGTCGCGTGACGTTGGTGATCGGCGATGCGCGCGGTGCGCTGGCGCATGAGATTCCGCCCAATGTCGAGGTGCGCGAACTGGGCGACGCGCGCTATCGGGCGATGTTCGGGATTGCCGATATCGTGCGGGAGGTGCGGCCCGATGCGATCTTCTGCCCCGGCAACCATTACACGGCGGCGGCATTCTGGCTGAAGCGGCGGTTGGGCAAGGCGTGCCCGCCGATGGCGGCGCAGGTGTCCAATACGCTGATCCGCCCCGATCTGCCGCGCGCGGTGGGACTTGGCTATGCGCTGTGGCTGCGCATGCACCCGTCGTTCCTCGACGCGGTCGTCGCCATGACCCCGGCGACGGGGGCAGAGGCGGTACGGGAGATGCGCGTCGACCCTGCGCAGGTGGTCGTCATTCCCAATCCGCCAGCCGTGCCGATCCCCGGCGCACCGCTGCCGCAGTTGCCGGAAGGGCGCTTCATCCTCGGCGTCGGGCGGCTCGCACCTCAAAAGAAATGGGAACGGCTGATCGCGGCGATACCGCGCCTTGCCGATCCGACCGTCAAGCTGCTCATCCTGGGCGAAGGTGAGGAGCGCGAACAGCTCGAGCGGCTGGTCGAGCGACTCGGCCTGGCGGACCGTGTGTCGATGCCCGGCCATGCGCCCGACCCGCTGCCGGTGATCGCGCGCGCCGATGTCGTTGCGCTCACCTCCGAATTCGAAGGCGTGCCGGGCGTGGTGCGGGAGGCGCTTGCCGCTGGCACGCCGATCGTCGCCACCGATTCGAGCGTCGCGATCCATGAGCTGATCAACTGCGCCTCGCGCGGATCGGTCGTGCCGCCGGGCGATCGCGCGCGGCTGGTCGGTGCGCTCAACCATTGGCTGATGCCCGGACGCCAACGGCCCGAGCCGTTGGTCGAAGAGGGACCGGAGCCGATCTCGGCCTATCTGGAGCTGTTCGACCGCCTGGTGGCTCAGCGGGGGCGGTAGCTGAACCCGATCCACAGCGTGCGCGGACTGGCGCGTTCGACGACGCCGGTGCCGCTGACCCCCGTTTCGATCCGCGCATCGGTCAGGTTCTCGCCCCGCGCCTCGATCGCAAAGCCCTTCGCCACCGGTACGCGCAGAACGGCGTCGAACGTCAGCGCGTCCGCCAGCGCGCGCACGTTGAGGTCGTCCTCGAACTGCGCCGCGACATAGCGCGCGGTCCCCGCAACGCTCAGCCGCTCGCCGCTATAGCCAAGATGCGCTGAAAGCTGATGCGGCGCAGTCTGTGCTGGGCGTCGTCCGTCCAGCGGCGCGGCGGCTCCTGACGCCATTACCCGTGCGTCGGTATAGGCCCACGAGGCTCCGGCACGCCACGGCCCGCTCTGCCAGCCAAGATCAACCTCCACCCCGCGCGATTCGATCGCATCGAGATTCTGCCGCGCGCGATAGGCACCGCCCGCGGCAACGAATCCGACGCCGGGAAATGTCCCCGGCCCACTGGCCAGGGTCACATTGCCGATTGCATCGTCGAGCCGGTTGAGAAAGCCGGTCGCGCGCAGGCTGAAGCCGGGAGCGGGGGTCAAATCGATCCCGATCTCCGCCCCGCGCAGCCGTTCGGGCGACAGCAGCGGGTTGGCTGCGGTCGCATCCGTCCCGGCGCGGAACGGGCGGTAGAGTTCGTTGAGCGTGGGCAGCCGCCAGCCGCTATAGGCCGAGCCGCGCAGCGTGACGCCGTCAACCGCACGCACCGCTGTGCCGATCCGGGCGCTGCCCTCCCAGCCCGAGCGGTCGGCATAGCGCAGGTCGCTGAGCGGCGCGCCACCTGCCAGCGGAATCTCGAACAACGCACCATTGCGGATCGTCCAGCGATCGGCGCGCCCGCCCGCTGTCAGCGTCAGCGCCCCGCGTTCCAGGCTCAGATCGGCGAACAGTCCGGCGGTGCTGCTCTCGCCCCCGGCCACGCGGCGGCGTGTCGGGGTGCCCGCGACGAAGCTGTAGAGTTCGTTCGTGCGGCCGCTGACCATGCGCAGGTCGCCGCCCGTCCGCAGCGTCCATCCGCTGCCAAGCGGCGGCTCGATCTCGATGCGCAGCCCGGTGCCGGTCGCGGGAATATGCTGGTCCAGCGTCGGGCTCGCAGCACTGCGCGCCGCGTTGACGCTGGCAAAGCCGCTGGCGAAATCGCGGTGCTGCAACCAGCCGGTCGCCGCCCAGCGCCAGCGCCCGCTGCCGATCAGGCGCAGGCTGGCATCGGCGCCGCGGCTATTAACCGGCGTAAAGTCGGTCCCGCGATCGCGCCGGTCGGAAAAGGCCGACAGGTTCGCCTGCAGCTCGATCCCGGCGGCAATCTGCGCGACCCCGCGCAAGGCGATGCCCGCTTGTTCATAGGGCGCCGCGCGGTCCGCCGCGCCGCGCTGCCCCTCCACGATCGGCACGAACCCGTCGCCGCGCGCGAACTGCACCGCCGCCGTCACCTCGCCCGCGCTCAGGCGCGCGCCGCCGGTCGCGACCAGATCGACCGAGTCGCGGCTGCCGTAAAAGCCAGTCAGCGCCACTGGTCCGAGCGTCCGCGCATCGGCGCTGAACAGCTCGACCGTCCCGGCGAGCGCACCCGCGCCATGATAGCCGCTGCCCCCGCCGCGCGTCACCCGCACTCGCGCCAGCCGCTGCGGCAACGTGGCAGGAAAGGGCACCCAGCCACCGAATGGATCGGCCTGTGGCACCCCGTCGAGCAGCAGCAGCGCCCGGCTCGACGCATTTCCGCCCAGCCCGCGCAGGGTAATCCCCTGGGCGGTCGGGTGCGATGAGCGCGAATCGGCGCGGCGGAATTGCGCCACCCCGGCAACATCGCGCAACACATCCTCCAGCCGCCCGCTGGCACTGTCGGTCAGCCGTTCGCGATCGATCTCGACCGTGGCCAGCGCCGTTTCGCCCGGCGGCGCGTCCAGCCCCTGTCCAACGATCACGATCTCTTGCGCGGCAACCGGGAGGGGCAGGGCAAGGAGCAGCAGCGGGGCAGCGCCCCTCATGCCGGCTTCGCCCGCTCGGGGCTGGCGGTCGCAAATGCCTCCAGCGCGCAGGCGGCGGCATCGGCGGAGAGCAAGGTCGGAAACGCGTCGAGCGGCGTGTCGAATCGCCGCGCATTGTACAGTTGCGGCACCAGCATCACGTCGGCGATCCCCGGTGCCGCCCCACCCAGAAACGGCCCGTCGCCCGCCTTCGCCACCGCCAGCGCCTCGAGCGCGGTAAAGCCTTCGACGATCCAGTGGCGATACCAATCGCCCTTCACTGCCTCGTCAGCGCCGAACCGCGACTCGAGCGCGCGCAGCACGCGCAGATTGTTGAGCGGGTGGATATCGGCGGCGATCAGTAGCGCCTGTGCCATCGCATCGGCGCGCGCGATCGGGTCGGCCGGGATCAACCGCGGCTCGGGATAGGTGGCATCCAGCCACTCGATGATCGCCAGGCTCTGCGTCAGGATGCGGCCATCGCCAATGTCGAGCGCAGGGACAAAGCCCTGCGGGTTGCGCGCCAGATGCGCGTCGCTGCGCTGCGCGCCTTGCACCAGATGCACCTCGCGCCGCTCGTATGTCACGCCCTTGAGGTTGAGCGCGATGCGCACGCGATAGGCGGCACTCGACCGGAAATAATCATACAGAATCACGTCAATTCACCTTGAGTCTCGGTCGCATCGTCCGCGCCATAGCCCGCTTCAATCGCCTGTTCGGACCGCCGCTCCAGCGCCACCTTGATCATCGCCACGATCGGATCGGCGAGTGCGAGGCCGAGAAAGCCGAACAAGGTGCTCATCAAAATCTGCGACGACACCGTCAGGGCGGGCGGCATGTCGACGGTGCGCTTGGCCACCAGCGGCAACAGCACATAGCCATCGAACGTCTGCACGCCGAAATAGATTGCGATCGCCCACAGCCCTTCGGTCTGCCCGGCGCTGAAGCCGACCGCGACCATCAAAACGCCCGAGATGAACGCCCCAATATTGGGGATGAAGGCGAGCATGCCGGTCAGGATGCCGAGCAGCAGCGCCATCGGCACGCCCGCGATCGACAGCAGGATCCACGTCACGAACCCTTCGAACACCATCCCCAGCAGCCGCCCGGCGAGCAGCACGCGCATCGTCCGCGCCATCCGTGCCAGCGTGATCGCGAACTGGTCGCGCGACGCCATCGGCACCATCCATTGCAGCCCGCGCTCATACAGGCGCGGCTCCATCGCCACGAACAGGCCGATGACAAGGATCAGGAAGAAGCTGCCGATCGCCCCGATTGCCCCGCCGATGAACGAGGTCAGTCGTCCGACCGATCCCAGCGCTTCCTTGGCCAGCCCGCTCAGGTCGGACGCCTGCGGCATCAGGCCCAGCCCGCTGAGCCACCCACTGATCCGCATCGCCTGCGTCTCCAGCGTGATGCGCAATTGCTCGGCCTGCGCGACGATCTCGACCCCAGTGAGGTAGATGACGCCGCCGATGAAGGCGATTACGCCGATCACGACGATGGTCAGCGCCAGCCCGCGCGGGATCGGCACCGCGCGCCGGATCAACCGCGCCCCGCCATCCAGCATCGATGCGACCACCAGGCCCGCAAAGATCAGCAGCAGCGGCTGGATCAGCAGCACCACCAGCGCGGCGGCGGCGGCGAGCGCGAACCACACCGATGCGCGGCGCAATTCGGCGCGCATGACCGGGTCGCGCATCTCGTTCGGGCCGGGTGCTTGGGTGACGGCGACGCGTTCGTCGGCGGCGCTGGCCATCGGCTTATTGCGCAGCGCTATCGGGGTGCAGCGACGTGCCCGCGCGGCCCGACCGGAACGATCCCGCCCAGCTCAGCGGGTTCCAGCTGGCGCTGCCGTCGAGGCTGAAGGTGATGAACTCCGCCCGGCCGCCGATATTCTCGACCGGAACCGCGCCGCCCAGCCCCAGCTGCGCCTGCGACATCCGGCTGTCGGCGCTGTTGTCGCGATTGTCGCCCATCAGCCAGACATGACCGGCGGGAATGCGCACGGCAGGAAAATTGTCGGCGCGCGTCGGCCCGATGTCGATCGTGTCGTAGCTTTTGCCGTTGGGCAGCGTCTCGCGCACGATCTCGACATTGCAGACCAGCTCACCCGCCGCGTTGCGCCCCAGCGCGCCGGGATAATGATCCTTGTCGCAGGTCAGATTGCCATCGACCTTGAGCGCGCGGATGCCCAGCTTCTCGCGCTGCACCTGACGTCCGTTCAGATACAGGATGCCGCCATACATCTCGACCGTGTCACCGGGCAGGCCGATTACCCGCTTGATATAGTCCGATCGCGCGTCGGTCGGCGTCAGAATGACGATGTCGCCGCGCTCGGGCAGGCTCCCGAACAACCGCCCCTGCATGAACGGCAGGATGTGGAAGGTCGGGGTGACATAGCTGTAGCCATAGGGATATTTGCTCACCACCAGCCGGTCGCCGACCAGCAATGATGGCATCATCGATTCCGACGGAATATAAAACGGTTTGGCGACCAGGCTGTGAAAGCCGAGCACGGCGAGCACCAGCCAAAAGATGCCGCGCGCCTCGCCCCACCAATCGGTGCCGCTGCGCGTCTCCTCGCTCTCGCTCGCCAATGCCAGTTTCTCGGCCATCCCGTCTCTCTTATTCGCCCGCCACGGGCAGCGCCTCGATCACCACCAGCGCCTGTGCCCAGGGATGGTCGTCGGTCAGCGTCAGGTGCACCTTCACGACGTGACCCGACGGCGTCATCGCGTCAAGCCGCGCCTTGGCACCCCCGGTCAGCGCCAGCGTCGGCGCACCCGACGGCGCGTTGACGACGCCGATATCGCGCATGAACACGCCAGACTTGAAACCGGTCCCGACCGCCTTCGAAAAAGCTTCTTTGGCAGCAAAACGTTTCGCGAGCGTTGCGGCATAGTTCATCGGCCGCCGTGCCGCCTTGCGCAGCTCGACTTCGGTGAACACCCGCTGTTCAAAGCGCATGCCGAACCGGTCGAGCGACGACTGGATCCGCTCGATGTTGCACAGGTCGGATCCGATGCCGATGATCACGACGCTCTTGCCCCGATCTGGCGATCGGGAGTGCGGCACAAGCCCGCTCCCCCACCCGGCCACCCATCGGCAGGATATTCTGAAATGGGTGGCCGGGCTGGTGCCGCTGCGCCGTCAGGCGCAAAAATCCTCACCGCGCTGCATCCATCAGCGCGCGCATCCGCTGCACCACCGGGGCCAGCCCGTCGAAAATTGCCTCGCCGATCAGGAAATGCCCGATATTCAGCTCCGCCAGCTGCGGAATCGCGGCGATCGGCACGACATTGTCGAACGTCAGGCCGTGGCCTGCATGAACCTCGATCCCGTTCTTCGCCGCCAGCGCCGCGGCATCGGCGATGCGGCGCAGCTCGGCGGTCTGCGCCGCACCCTCCAGCTCGCAATAGCGGCCGGTGTGCAGCTCGATCACCGGCGCGCCCAGCCGGATCGCCGCCTCGATCTGCGCCGGATCGGGCTCGATGAACAGCGACACACGGATATTCGCGCCCTTGAGCGCGCTCACCATCGGCGCGAGCACATTATGTTGCCCCACCGCGTCCAGCCCGCCTTCGGTCGTGCGCTCCTCGCGCCGCTCGGGCACGATGCACGCGGCGTGCGGGCGATGGCGCAGCGCAATCGCCAGCATCTCGTCGGTGGCCGCCATCTCCAGGTTGAGCGGAATGGTCAGCTCCGCCGCCAGCCGCGCGATGTCATCGTCGGTAATGTGCCGCCGGTCCTCGCGCAGATGCGCCGTGATCCCGTCCGCCCCGGCCTCTGCCGCCAGCAGCGCCGCGCGCACCGGATCGGGATAGCCGCTGCCGCGCGCATTGCGCACGGTGGCGACATGGTCGATGTTCACGCCAAGGCGAAGGTGCCCCATCACGCTGCCGCCCGGCTGCCAGGCTTGATCGCCGGGATCGCCGCCAGCTCGGGCGGAAGCGCGTCGGCCGCATAGCTTGGCACGTCGAGGCGGATCAGCGGGAAGAAGGGGACGCCCAGATCGGCGGTGCCGTTCGAGCGGTCGACCAGCGACGCGGCGGCGATCACTTCGCCTCCCGCCTCGGCAATCGCTTTCATCGCCTCACGCGACGAGAGCCCGGTGGTGACGACGTCTTCCATCATCAGCACCTGCTGCCCCGGCGTCAGGCGAAAGCCGCGACGCAGCTCGAAGGTGCCGGTGGGGCGTTCGACGAACATCGCATCGACATCGAGCGCGCGGGCAACTTCCTGTCCGGCAATCACGCCGCCTATCGCGGGGGAAACGACCGCGGTGATCTTTGCGCGAAGCTCGCCGGGGATGTTCGCCGCCACCGCCTCCGCCAGCCGCGCGGCGCGACGCGGGTTCATCAGCACGCGCGCGCATTGCAGGTAACGTGGGCTGCGCAGCCCCGATGACAGGATGAAGTGCCCCTCCAGCAGTGCCTCTGCCGCCCGGAATTCGCCCAGCACCTCGTCTTCGGTCACGCGTTCACCCCGCTCTTGTCGTTGCCCGAGCATCTAGGGTCCGGGCCGTCCCCCCGCAACTACGGTATCAAAAAGAGCCGCGGACAGCTTGAGGCGCGCGCGCGAGGTGCTATAGGCCAGCCTCGACGGGCGAATTGCGTCCGCGCGACCGGAACAGCCGGCGCCCCCGCACAGGGGCCAGAAGGACAGGGGTTGATTGAGACGATGCGCATGCATGGATTGAAGGCGATCGTGCTGGCTGCGGGCCTCGCGCTCGCCGGGGGCATGGCCCAGGCTCAGGCACCGGTGGCAGCGGCCCCCGTGGTGCCCGCGCCCGTGACGGTGGCGACTCCGGCGGCGGTTCCCGCTCCGGGCAACCCGGTCGAACAAGCCGCGACGGCTGCTCCTGCGGAAGCGAAGGTCGCCGACCCCACGCTCAACCCCGACGGCACGCACAAGAACGGGCCGGTCGCAGGCATCGGCATGCCGGTCGATGGTAAGCTCGGGATCCAGCCGCAGGCGACCAAGCTGGGTGAGAGCGCGGCGGGCTTCCACAATAACATCCTGCTGCCGATCATCACCGCGATCTCGATCTTCGTGCTGATCCTGCTGGCATGGACGATCGTCCGCTACCGCCGCAAGGCCAACCCGGTTCCCTCGAAGACCAGCCACAACACGCTGATCGAGATCATCTGGACCGCGGTGCCGGTGCTGATCCTCGCCTTCATCGCCTGGCCATCGATCGCGCTGCTCGCCAAGCAGTTCAAGCCCGCGCCCGACAATGCCGTGACGATCAAGGCGATCGGCAACCAATGGTATTGGTCGTACGAATATCCCGACCATGGCGGCATTTCGATCACTGCCAACATGCTCAAGGAGCAGAGCGAGGTTAAGGCCGGCGAGCGCTTCCGCACCGATGTCGACGGTCCGCGCCTGCTTGCGGTCGACAATCGTATCGTCGTGCCGGTCGGCACCCCGATCCGCCTGATCGCCACCGCCAATGACGTGATCCACAGCTGGGCGGTCCCTGCCTTCTGGATCAAGATGGACGCGATCCCCGGCCGCCTCAACGAAACCAGCTTCACCGTCGACAAGCCCGGCGTCTATTTCGGCCAGTGCAGCGAGCTGTGCGGCGCGCGTCACGCCTATATGCCGATCGTGGTCGAGGCGGTGAGCCCTGAGGTCTTCGCGCAATGGATCGCGGCCAAGGGCGGCACCATGCCGTCGGCAAACAAGCCGTCTGCCGCCGCCCCGGCCCAGCCGGGCAGCGACGCTGCCGACGACACCGCGACCCCGGCGAACGCCATCGTCGCCACCGGCAATGCGACCGTCGAGGCGACCGACACCGGCGCCACTACCAATCAAGCCGCTACCGGCAACACGGATCAGTAAGCCATGACCGACGCAGCACGCGACGCGCACGCCTTTCAGGCGCATGACGACCACCATCACGACGCGGATCACAAGCCCGCATTCTTTGCGCGCTGGTTCCTGTCGACCAACCATAAGGACATCGGCACGCTGTACCTGATCTTCGCGATCATCGCGGGGATCATCGGTGGCGCGATTTCGGGCGTGATGCGCCTCGAACTGGCCGAACCGGGCATTCAGCATCTCGGCTATATCGCCGAGTGGGTGCATGGCGGTCCGAAGACCTTCGATGAATCGCTCCACTTCTGGAACGTGCTGATTACCGCGCACGGCCTGATCATGGTGTTCTTCATGGTCATGCCGGCGATGATCGGCGGATTTGGCAACTGGTTCGTGCCCATCATGATCGGTGCGCCCGACATGGCGTTCCCGCGCATGAACAACCTGTCCTTCTGGCTGCTCGTCCCTGCCTTCCTGCTGCTGCTCGCCTCGCCCTTCTTTGGCGGCGGCGCGGGCGTGGGCTGGACGGTCTATGCGCCGCTCTCGACCTATGGCGAGCCGGGGCCGGCGGTCGACATGGCGATCCTGTCGCTCCACCTTGCCGGTGCCAGCTCGATCCTGGGCGCGATCAACTTCATCACCACCATCTTCAACATGCGCGCGCCGGGCATGACCCTGCACAAGATGCCGCTGTTCGTGTGGTCGGTGCTGATCACCGCCTTCCTGCTGCTGCTCGCGCTGCCGGTGCTGGCTGCAGCGATCACCATGCTGCTGACCGACCGTAACTTCGGCACCACCTTCTACGATCCTGCCGGCGGCGGCGATCCGGTGCTGTACCAGCATCTGTTCTGGTTCTTCGGTCACCCCGAAGTGTACATCATGATCCTGCCGGGCTTCGGCATCGTCAGCCAGATCGTCTCGACCTTCAGCCGCAAGCCGGTGTTCGGCTATCTCGGCATGGCCTATGCCATGGTCGCGATCGGCGTGGTCGGCTTCGTCGTGTGGGCGCACCACATGTTCACCACCGGCATGAGCGTGAACGTGAAGATGTACTTCACCGCCGCGACGATGATCATCGCGGTGCCGACCGGCATCAAGATCTTCTCGTGGATCGCGACGATGTGGGGCGGGTCGATGAGCTTCAAGACCCCGATGGTCTGGGCGATCGGCTTCATCTTCCTGTTCACCGTGGGCGGCGTCACCGGCGTCGTGCTCGCGAATGGCGGCGTCGACGATTACATGCACGACACCTATTATGTGGTCGCGCACTTCCACTATGTGCTCTCGCTGGGTGCGGTGTTCGGCCTGTTCGCGGGCTTCTACTACTGGTTCCCGAAGATGTTCGGGAAGATGTACAGCGAGTTCCTCGGCCAGCTGCACTTCTGGGTGTTCTTCGTCGGCGTGAACGTGCTGTTCTTCCCGCAGCACTTCCTGGGCCTTCAGGGCATGCCGCGCCGCTACCCGGACTATCCGGACGCCTATGCCTATTGGAACGAGATTTCGAGCTGGGGCTATGTGATCATGCTGGCGGGCATGGCGATCTTCTTCGTCAACCTGTTCTGGTCGCTGTTCGCGGGCAAGCCCGCTCCCGACAATCCCTGGGGCGAGGGTGCAACGACGCTGGAATGGACCCTGTCCAGCCCGCCGCCGTTCCACCAGTTCGAAACGCTCCCGGTGATCGACGACGACAAGCATCATTGAGGTCGGCGACGGCTGAACTACGAAACGCCCCGGGGGAAACTCCGGGGCGTTTTGCTTTGGCAGGCGCGTCCCGGCCTACTCGCTGTCGCGTTCGCGATCCCGCGCGATCCGCGTGCTCTCCGCCTTCAGTGGGCGCGAGACAGGGCACACCTGCTGCACATAGCCATTCAACGTGTTTGCCAGCGCGTCCGGGACCAGCCTGTAATAGACATATTGTCCGCGCTTCTCGCTGCTGATCAGTCCGGCGTTTTCGAGGATGGATAAATGCTGTGAGACCGCTGGCTTCGACATCTCGAAGCGCGCGGCAACTTCCCCCGCGCTGAGTTCAGCCTCGGAAAGATAGGCGAGAATCTTGCGGCGCGGTGCCGACGCCAGCGCTTCGAAAACCTTCTGCATCGCTGACAACCTATGGGCTGCTGCGGCGATTGACAACGGCATTTAGATAATTAAGCTATTACCTAATTAATTGGGAGTCGGCTGCCATGACTGCGTTCGACGACGATCCACCGGTGCGATCCATCGTTGAGGTGCCCGGCTGCTCACCAGTTGCAGGCGTCGTGCGGTGGGACCCCGGGATCTCGCTCTGGAACGGAGGCATGCTCGGCGTTGTGCTTGTCGGGGCTCCCTTGACGATCAGTTGGAGCGCCGTTGCCATCTTCGTCGTGCTCACGGGGGCCACGTTGCTCGCGGGACATAGCGTCGGAATGCACCGCCGATTGATTCATCGCAGTTTCGACTGCCCCCGATGGCTTGAATTCGCGCTGGTGTATGCGGGTGTTCTGGTGGGTCTGGCCGGGCCGATCGGGATGATTCGCACGCACGACCTGCGCGATTGGGCGCAACGTCAGCCTGACTGCCATCCTTATCTGGCGCATCGCGAATCGATGCTCAAGGATGCATGGTGGCAGCTTCACTGCCGCCTCGTCCTCGATCATCCGCCCGGCTTCGATCCCGGCGCGACGGGTGAGAGTCGCGCCTATCGCTGGCTCGAACGTACTTGGCGCTGGCACCAACTCCCGCTTGCTCTGGTGCTGTTCGCGATCGGCGGCTGGGCATGGGTGGTCTGGGGTGTCTGCCTCCGGGTCAGCATGTGCGTCACCGGTCACTGGTTCGTCGGCCATCTGGCCCATCGCCGTGGGCCGCAAAGCTGGCTGGTGCGCGACGCCGGGGTTCAGGCACATGATGTGCCTTGGGCGGCGATCCCGACAATGGGGGAGGCATGGCACAACAACCACCATGCGTTTCCGGGCTCGGCGCGCATTGGCATCCACCCCGGCCAGAGCGACTGGGGCTATATGTTCATCCTTCTTCTCGCCCGTCTCGGCCTCGCGTGGGACATCCGAACGCCGGCCGGCATGGTGGGACGTCGGCGCAAGCTCGATCCCGTGTTCCCCTGACTCTTCCCCCGCGCCCCAACCGCGCCTATAGCCCCCCACAAATGTCCGTCGCCAACCACGCCCTGACCATCCCCGCCGACTGGCGCGACTTCCTTGCGCTGACCAAGCCGCGCGTGATGAGCCTGGTCGTATTCACCGGCCTGTGCGGAATGCTCGCCGCGCCCGTTCCGATCCATCCCGTGATCGGCTTCACAGCGATCCTGTGCATCGCGCTTGGCGCAGGTGCGGCCGGGGCGCTCAACCAATGGTATGAGGCGGACCTCGACGCCAAGATGAAGCGGACGCAGGGCCGCCCGCTGCCCGCCGGACGCATGGACCGCCAGTCGGCGCTGCATTTCGGCGTCGGCGTCGCCGCGCTGTCGGTCATCCTGATGGGGCTGGCGGTCAATTATGTCGCCGCCGGCATCCTGCTGCTGTCGATCCTGTTCTACGTTCTGGTCTACACCGTCTGGCTCAAGCGCCGCACGCCGCAGAATATCGTGATCGGCGGCGCGGCCGGTGCCTTCCCGCCGCTGATCGGCTGGGCCGCGGCGACTGGCGATGTCGCGCTGTTGCCGGTGCTGCTGTTCGGCCTGGTCTTCCTGTGGACCCCCCCGCATTTCTGGGCGCTCGCGCTGTTCGTGAAGACCGATTACGCCAATGCCGGGGTGCCGATGCTGCCGGTCGTGGCGGGAGAGAAGGCGACGCGGGTCCAGATTGGCCTCTACACCATTCCGATGGCGGTCGCGGCGATCGCGCCCTGGCCGCTCGGCCTGACCGGGAGCCTCTATGGCATCGTCTCGATCGCCACGACCGTTTTGTTCGGCCTGCTGGCCCTGCACGTCGCGACGCGGATGGCGCGTGAAAATGACGCGATGAAGCCCGAAAAGCGCCTGTTCGCCTATTCGATCTCGTATCTCTTCATATTGTTTGGCGCGGTTGCCGCCGATAGGATGATGGCATGACCCCCGACGACCAAGAGCTGATCCAGGCCCGCCAGAAATCGCGTGCCCGCATACTCGCGATCCTGTTGTTCGCCTTCGTCATCCTGGTCTTCGCGATCAGCATCGTGAAGATTCAGGCCGGCATGCCCCTTCGCGCGCAGTGAGAGCCAGATGATCGCAGCCCTCCCCCAGGATCGGAAACAACGCACCGCAATGCTGGCGGTGCTCGGCGTTCTCTTCATGACCGGCCTCGCCTTCGCCAGCGTCCCACTCTACCGCCTCTTCTGTCAGGTCACCGGTTTCGGCGGCACGACGATGCGCGCGGAAGCGGCCCCCGGGGCGGTCGACGGCAAGATCACCGTCGCGTTCGATTCCAATGTCAGCCCGGCGCTGACCTGGAAGTTCAAGCCCGAACTCGCGTCTGACACCATCTCGATCGGCGCGCGTGACATGGCCTTCTACACCGCGACCAACACTGGCACCGTGCCGATCACCGGCACCGCGACCTACAACGTCACGCCCGAGGCAGCGGGCAAATATTTCAGCAAGATCCAGTGCTTCTGCTTCACCGAACAGACGCTTCAGCCCGGTGAGACGGTGCGCATGCCGGTGATCTATTTCATCGATCCGAAGATCCTGACCGATCCGGATACGAAGGACATTCAAAAGATCACGCTCTCCTACACATTTTACCCAGTGGATTCCGCCAAGCCCAAGGGCTAGGGAAGCCGACGAACAACGCCAGAAACGAACAGGGACGGACGATGGCAGGCGCCAAGAACCACGACTATCACATTCTCCCGCCCAGCCCGTGGCCGATGCTCAGCTCGCTCGCCGCTCTGTGGCTGGCGGTTGGCGGCCTCATGTACATGAAGGAGCATCCGTCGGGCTTCTGGGTTATGATGTCGGGCCTCGCCGCCGTGCTGTTCTGCATGGCGTCGTGGTGGGTCGACGTGATCAAGGAAGCCAATGCCGGCGACCATACCCCGGTCGTTCAGCTGCACCTGCGCTATGGTATGATCCTGTTCATCGCGTCGGAAGTGATGTTCTTCGTCGGCTGGTTCTGGGCATGGTTCAACTATGCGCTGTTCCCCGCCGCGATCGCGGTGAGTGGCGAACATGCCAGCGTGGTCGAGGTGGCACAGAACATTGCCGCGCAATTCCCGCCCAAGGGCATGGAAGTGCTCGACGCGTTCCAGCTGCCGTTGCTCAACACCTTCATCCTGCTGCTCTCGGGCACGACCATCACCTGGGCGCATCACGGCCTGATCCACAACCAGCGCGGCGGTGCGCTGCGCGGCCTGTGGGGCGCGATCGGCGTGGGTGAGAATGACGTGGTCAAGAAGGGCCTGTGGCTGACGATCATCCTCGGCCTGATCTTCTCGGGCGTGCAGGCGTATGAATATGCCCATGCGCCGTTCGTGTTCGGCAAGACCAACTATTCCTCGGCCTTCTACATGGCGACCGGTTTCCACGGCTTCCATGTCATCGTCGGCACCATCTTCCTGATGGTCTGCCTGCTGCGGACCTATCAGGGCGATTTCACCCCGCGCCAGCATTTCGGCTTCGAAGCCGCTGCCTGGTACTGGCATTTCGTCGACGTGGTGTGGCTGTTCCTTTTCGTCACCGTCTATGTGTGGGGCGGCTGGGGCGCGCCGGTCCACGCGGGATGAGCCATACCGCACCTCCGGTTACGGAGTCGGCATTCAAGGGGGCGTGTCCGCAATGCGGCGCGCCCTCGCTATTTGCAGGCTGGGTCAAGTTCGCCGATCGCTGCCCGAAGTGCGGGCTCGACTATGCCGCGTTCAACGTCGGCGATGGCCCGGCGGCGTTCCTGACCCTGATCGTCGGCACGATCATCGTCGTCCTCTCGGTCTGGCTCGAGCTGGCGGCCGAACCGCCGTTATGGCTGCATTTGCTGATCTGGCCCCCGCTCACCCTGCTGCTGGTGATCTTCAGCCTGCGCTGGGCCAAGGGCGCACTGCTCGCGCTCGAATATCGCAACGCCGCGCGTGAGGGGCGGTTGAAGGACCCCGAGGCGTGAAGCTCCCGCTGTTTCCCACCATCCTGGTCGGCCTCGCCGTCGCAGCGATGATCGGCCTTGGCATCTGGCAGCTCGACCGGCGCGGGGAAAAGGCGGTGCAGCTCGCCCGGCTGTCCGCCAATCGCGACCTGCCCGCGATGACCTTTCCCAGCCCGCCGGTCGGCGACGAACATCTGTTCCGCCGCGCCGGGCTGATGTGCCTCGAAGTGGCAAGCTGGAGCGAACAGGCGGGGCGCGACGCCAGTGGCAAGAGCGGCTGGCGCCACCTCGCCGACTGCCGCACCGGGGCAGAGGGGATGAGCGTCAAGGTCGACATGGGCGTCAGCAGCGCCCCCGGGGTGAAGCCGGCATGGAAGGGCGGCCCGGTCACCGGCATCATCACTCACGCCCCCGATTCGACGCCGCTGCTCGCCTCGCTGTTCGCGAAGCGCCCGCCGCGCAACCTGATGCTCGTCGCCGACGCCCCCGCGCCGGGCCTGTCCGCCAGCGCCCCGCCCGACCCGTCGAGCGTTCCGAACAACCACTTGGCCTATGCGGTGCAATGGTTCCTGTTCGCCGGGATCGCGGTGGTGATCTACTTGCTGGCGCTGCGGCGGCGGGGGCGGAAGAAGGGTTGATTAGCGCACAAAGGCGCTAAGGCGTGAAGAAGTCTTGTTAGCGCGAAGTTGCCGCGGCTATTGCCGGGGCGAAGCGCTCTAGAATTGACGTTTAGTCAGATCGATCGCCTTGCACTGCCCATGGAACCCGTTTTCGCTGGTCATAACTCCAGTGCGGCGGTCAATCTCAAACGTGGTACCAGAAAACATACCGTAAGTGATTTTGCCTGTGATGCGAGTATCGCTCACAGAGAGCTGCTTGACGTTTCGCCACCCCTTCTCGCCGACGCAAATGCTACAAGTGGGCGGCTGAGGCAAATTCAGGCGAGCGTTCCCGCCCGCCATTTCAAACTGAGCAACTGTCGGGATGTCGGAGTAGCGAGAAGAGCTTCCGCCACCTGTGATGACATTGCCCTGATTGTCCGTGGCCATGCCGCCGGCTGACCGATCCTTGAACATGCCGCGCATCGCACCTTCGCACGACAATGACAGCTCCTGTGCGGAAGTTGCGGGGGCCGCGACCAGCGCGGCGCTAAAGGCGAACAACCTGACCGAGTCCCAATTCATCTCGTCCCGATACCACACCTGACCCCGCCGCGCGCGCACCTTAATTCCCCGCGCACCACACGCCCCCAAAGCCAGACTTTCTTGCCCCCCCCGGCAACCGCCGCTACCCCGCACCCATGCGCTACCAGAGCACGCGCGGCACCGCGCCCGAACTCGATTTCCGTGAAGTCACCCTCGCTGGACTGGCGAGCGACGGCGGCCTGTACATCCCGGTCGAATGGCCGCGCTTCACCGCCGACCAGATCGCCGACATGGCGGGCCTGTCGTACGTCGAGACCGCCGTGCGCGTCATGGCCCCGTTCGTCGCGGGCAGCCTGACGCAGGATGAGCTGCGCGACCTGTGCACGCGCGCCTATGGCCGGTTCAGCCATGACGCGGTCACGCCGCTGGTTCAGCTCGACCACCGCCATTTCCTGCTCGAGCTCTTCCACGGCCCCACGCTGGCGTTCAAGGATGTCGCGCTCCAGCTGCTCGGCCTGTTGTTCGAGAAATTCCTGACCGGCACCGACCGCCACCTCACCATCGTCGGCGCGACCAGCGGCGACACCGGCTCGGCCGCGATCGACGCGGTGGCGGGGCGTGCGGGGATCGACATCTTCATGCTCCACCCCAAGGGGCGGGTCAGCGACGTTCAGCGCCGCCAGATGACTACCGTCCTCGCGCCCAACGTCCACAACATCGCGATCGAGGGCAGCTTCGACGACGCCCAGGCACTCGTGAAGGCGATGTTCAACGACCCCGATTTCTCGGGCCGTTTCCACGTCACCGCGGTCAATTCGATCAACTGGGCGCGGCTGATGGCGCAGGTGGTCTATTATTTCTACGCCGCCGTCAGCTTTGGCGCGCCGGCGCGCGAAGTGGCGTTCAGCGTGCCCACCGGCAATTTCGGCGATGTGTTCGCCGGCTATGTCGCGGCAAAGATGGGCCTTCCGGTCGCCAAGCTGATCGTCGCGACCAACGTCAACGACATCCTCCACCGCGCATTGTCGAGCGGCGATTACTCGGCGGGCACCGTGACGCCGACCGCCGCGCCGAGCATGGACATTCAGGTCAGCTCGAACTTCGAACGCCTGTTGTTCGACCTTGCCGGGCGCGACGGTCCCGCGCTCGCGGCGCAAATGGCCGGATTCGAATCGACCAAGGCGATGCGCCTGACCAACGCCCAGCAACAGGGCGCGGCATCGCTGTTCGCGAGCGACCGGATCGAGGCGGACGACATGTCGCGCGCCATGGCCTGGGCGCATGCCCGCGCCGACGAGATTCTCGACCCCCACACCGCCATCGGCCTCGCCGCCGCGCAGCGGGTTGCGCTCCCGCCGCACGTGCCGATCGTCACCCTCGCCACGGCGCACCCGGCCAAGTTCGACGACGCGGTCGAACGCGCCACCGGCATCCGCCCGACCCTCCCGGCGCGAGTCGGCGACCTGTTCGACCGCGAGGAACGCTATGACGTCCTACCCGCGACGTTTGAGGCGATCACGGGCTATGTGGCAGAGCGCGGCACGCCCAAATCCTGATCCATTCCTCCCCTGAGCTTGCTCAGGGGAGGAGGACGGTCCCCCTCCCCTTGCAGGGGAGTAATGGTTATGGGGCACCCCATGAACCTCATCACCCTCACCGGCGAGCCCTGGGCCGATTACGGCCTCGTCGACTCCGGCCATGGCCGCAAGCTCGAACGCTATGGCGACTACCGCTTCATCCGCCCCGAGCCGCAGGCGATGTGGGCGCCCGCGTCGCCCGACTGGGACGCGCATGGCGAATTCATGCCCGCACCCGATGACGAGGGCGGCGGTCGCTGGGTGTTCACCAAACCCGTCCCGCGCGAAGGCTGGCCGCTCGCATGGAACGAGGCGAAGTTCACCGCGCAGACCACGCCCTTCCGCCATCTCGGATTCTTCCCAGACATGGCGCCGGTGTGGAGCTGGATGCGCGACCAGACCGCCGGGGCCGAGGCACCTGAGGTCATGAACCTGTTCGGCTATACCGGCGTCGGCACGCTGGCGATGGCGGCAACGGGCGCCAGACTCGTCCATGTCGATGCGTCGAAGAAGTCGGTTGAGGCGGCCAAGGGCAACGCCGCGCTGTCAGGCATGACCGACAAGCCCGTCCGCTGGATCATCGACGACGCCGCCAAGTTCGTCGCGCGCGAGGTGCGCCGCGGCCGCCGCTATGACGGCATCCTGCTCGACCCGCCCAAATATGGCCGCGGCCCGACCGGCGAGGTGTGGCAACTCGAACGCGACCTCCCCGGCCTGATCGCCGATTGCCGCCAGCTGCTCGACGCAGAGTCGCGGTTTCTGTTCCTGACGGTCTACGCGATCCGCATGTCGGCGCTGGCGATCGGCGAGTTGCTCAACCAGCATTTCGCCGATTTGGGCGGCAAAGTGGAATGCGGCGAACTCGGCGTGCGCGAGGAGGCTAGGGGGCTGGTGCTGCCGACGGCGATTTTTGCGCGGTGGAGTCGGTGACCGAGTATCCGTTCCTCTTTTCCGTGGAGGCAGTCGTCGGCCAGGTTGAAGGTCGTCGGCCGAGCGCTCGCCACGCTCTGCTTATCTTCGTCACAGCAGCCGATTTCGAAGCTGCACAGCGGCGTGCCGAAGGCGCAGCGACCGGAGCAGGGTGGATGATGGTTCAGCTAAAAAGAGGCAAGCCAATCAGCGGTGAGCCTATGGGTGATGAGATACTCGATGCCGCGCTTGAAACTTCGCTTCAGAATGGCTCAGCGATCGTCGTCTACACAGATGAGTTGACGCCAGACGCCTAACCCCGCCCCATCCGCATCGCCGCACCCGCCACGAACGGGCACCCGGCCACCAGCAGCAAGCTCACCGCGCCCAGCAGCTTCACCGCGCTCGGATCACTCCCCATCGCCCCCGCGCCAAAGATCAGCAGCGGCACCGCGAAGGGGAGCATCACCAGCCCCGCCACCGCGCCCGCGCCGCGCAGCCCTGCAGTCAGCGCGGCGGTCGCGACGCCCAGAGCCGCCAGCCCCGGCGTGCCGATCAACAAGCTCAGCCCCGCCGCCAGCGCCTGTTCCAGCGAGAGGCCCAGCAACCCGCTCGCCACCGCGCACGCCAGCAGCAGGGCCGGCGCAAAGCCCAGCCAATGGCCGACGATCTTCGCCGCCGCGACGCTCGCGTCGTTCCAGCCGCGCACGGCAAGCTGATCGAGCACGCCGCTCTCCAGATCGGGCGCGACCAGCCGCTCGACCGGCAGCAGCGCGGCGAGCAGTGCCGCCGCCCAGATCACCCCGCCGCCGATCCGCGCCAGCAATTTCGGCTCCGGCCCCACCGCGAACGGAAACAACACGGCCACCAGCAGGAAGAAGGCGATCGGCAGCGTCAGGCCGCCCGCCGCCCATGCCCGGCGCAGCTCGCGTGCGACCAGTGCGCTAAACCCGCTCACGCGCTGCCCCCGATTACGATCTCGCCCGCGCCCTGCATCCGGATCGGCAGATGCGTCGCCACCACCGCGATCCCGCCCGCCGCGCGGTGCGCCGCGATCAGCCCGCCCAGCACCCCGATCGCGCCATGGTCCAGGCCGTTGGCCGGCTCGTCGAGCAGCCAGATCGGCGCCCCGCTCGCCACCACCCGCGCGATCCCGACGCGCTTGCGCTGCCCGGTCGACAGCATCCGCACCGGCACCGGATAGAGGTGCAGCAGTCCCACGGCCTCCAGCGCCCCCGCAACCGCATCGCGCCGCCCATCCAACCCGGCCCAGAAGCGCAGCGCCTCACCAACGGGTAATTCAGGGTCCAGCCCCGCCGCCTCGGCCAGCAAGGCCATCTCGCCGGTCACCGAAACCCGCCCCGCGCTCGCCCGCAACAGCCCCGCAACGATCCGGATCAGGCTCGACTTGCCCGCGCCATTCGGCCCGGTCACCAGCACCCCGCCACCCGGCTCCAGCGCCAGATCGAGCCCATCGAACAGCATCCGCCCGCCGCGCGCGCACGCCACGCCCTCCAGCCGGATGCCGCAATCGCTCACGCGACGCTGTCTTCCAGCGCGTGCATATCCTCGTCGCTAAGGCCGAAATGATGCCCCACCTCATGCACCACGACGTGGCGGACCAGCGCCTCCAGGCTCACGCCCGTCTCGACCCATTCGGCGAGCAGCGGGATGCGATAGAGGTGAATCGTGTCGGGCTGCGGGATCTCGCCGATCGCGAACCCCTCCTTCTCGCCCACCGGCCGCCCGGAATAGAGGCCGGTCAGCTCGAACGGGTCCTCCATCCCCATCTCGCGCAGCGTGTCGTCATCGGCAAAATCTTCGACGATCAGTACGATGTCGGGCAGGTGGCTGGCGAACGGCTCGGGAATCCGGGCCAGCGCCGCGCGCGCGAGCGCTTCCATCTGTTCCGCACTTGGCGCGAAAGTCTCGGTTTTGTCTGCCATCAACCCGCGCTATGCCGCACCCAGCAACGGAGGGGAAGAATGGTCGAACAACTGAGCCCGGCGGAACGCGACGACGCGCTCGAGGGTCTGCCCGAATGGGATCACGACACCGGCCGCGACGCGATCACGCGCAGCTTCACCTTCGACGATTTCAGCCAGGCCTTTGCGTTCATGACCCAGGTCGCGTTGCTCGCCGAAAAGGCCGACCATCACCCCGAATGGTCGAACGTGTGGAACCGCGTCGACATCTTGCTGACCACCCATGACGCCGGCGGCCTGTCGGGCCGCGACATCGATATGGCTCGCGCGATCGACGCGCTGGTGGATTAAAGCCCGAGCTTCCCCGCCAGCCACCGCGCCGCCTCATCCGGCGACTTCTTGTCTGTGTCCCGGTCGACCATCAGATTCGCCTCGCGCATCGCCTCGACCGGGATCTTGCCGACCAGCGGGCGCAGCGCCGCCTGGAACCGTGCGTCGTCGGCGCGATCTGGCGCGATCATCAGGATCGCGTCATAGCCGGGGATCGCCCCCTTGGGATCGTCCAGCACGACCAGCCGGTCCGCAGCGATCCGCCCGTCGGATGAAAAAGCCGGGATCACATCCGCCCGCCCACTCGCCAGCGCGCGGTACATGAAGGTCGGCTGATACGGCCGCGCCGATTTGAAGCGCAGGCCATAGGCATCGCGCACCGCACGCCATTCGGGCCGCTCCAGAAATTCGACATCGGTCGCCAGGTCCAGCCCCGGTGCCTGCGCCGCCAGATCGGCCAACGTCGCAATCCCGCGCCGCCGCGCATCGTCACCACGCATCGCGAACGCATAGGCATTTTCGAAGCCCAGCGATCCCAGCATCGTCACGCCATGCGTGCTGCTTACCCAGTCACCGACGCCCGTCACGATTGCGTCACGCGGCGGCACGTCGCTGCGCTTCATCTGGTTGGTCCAGATCGTCCCCGAATAATCGACCGACACGTCGATATCGCCGCCGATCAGTGCGCCGAACGCAACCGCCGATCCCAGCCCCTCGCGATATTCGACGCGATAGCCCGCGGCTTCCAGCCGTTGCCCGATCAGTCGGGCAAGGATGAACTGCTCGGAAAAGCCCTTGGCTCCGATCACCACCGTCTGCCCGCCTGCCGCCGGGGCCAGCGCGAAAGCGGCGGCGCAGAGCGCGGCGAGCAGTGTCCCCGCGCTCATCCGCACCAGCATCGGCTTGCGTTCACGGATCCCGCCCTCGGCCACGCTCAGGATCAGGTCCACGCCCAGCGCCAGTGCGGCCGCTCCAACGCATCCGGCCAGCACCAGCGCCCAGTTCTGCGTCTGCAGGCCCGCAAAGATCAGGTCGCCCAGGCTTGGCTGGCCCACGGTGGTCGACAGCGTCGCCGCCCCGATCGTCCAGGTTGCGGCGGTGCGGATGCCCGCCATCACCACCGGGGCGGCGATCGGCGCTTCGACCAGCCGCAATTTCTGCCATGCGGTCATGCCCACGCCGTCCGCCGCCTCGCGCAACGCCGGGTCGAGCGTCACCAGCGCCGTCGTCGCATTCCGCAACACCGGCAGAATCGCATACAGCGTCAGCGCCAGCAATGCGGGGAGGAAGCCGAGCGCCGGCAGCCAGTCGCCGACCAGCCCGCGCAGCGCCAGCAGCACGGGGTAGAACAACGCCAGCAGCGCCAGCGACGGAATCGTCTGGATCAGGCTGGCCGCGCCGAGCACGATCCGCCCCAGCGTCGCGTTGCGCGCCGCCGCCACCGCCAGTGGCAGGCTGATCGCAATCCCCAGCGCCATCGCCGCCATCGCCAGCAGCAAATGGCTCGCCATCAATTCGGGCACGCGGGCAAAGGCGGTGCTCATGCCTTCAGTGCCTCCAGCGCATCGGCCTGCCGCATCGGCACGGCGATCAGCGCCTGCGCCTCCGGCCCGCCTTCGCCGCGCGCCAATGCCGCCGGGGCCGCATCGGCAACGATTCGCCCCGCCTGCATTACCAACACCCGGTCCGCGAGCAACAGCGCCTCGGCCATGTCGTGCGTCACCATGACCGTGGTGAGGCCCAGCCGGTCGTGCAGTGCGCGCACCGCCCGGCCGAGCTCATCGCGCGTGACGGGATCGAGCGCACCAAACGGTTCGTCCATCAACAGGCATCCCGGCGCCGTGGCCAGCGCGCGCGCCACGCCGATGCGCTGGCGCTGCCCGCCCGACAGCTGATCGGGCATCCGCGCCGCGACATCGCCCGGCAGATCGACCAGCATCAACAGCTCCGCGACTCGGGCATCCGAGTCGCGCGCGCCTGCGATACGCAGCCCGATCGCGATATTTTCGGCGACATTCATGTGCGGAAACAGCCCAATCGACTGAAATACATATCCGATTCGGCGGCGAAGCAGATGCGGTGCTGCGCCATCCACCGGTGCGCCATCAATCGTCACGCTGCCGTGGTCGGGCTCGACCAGACGGTTTATCGTCTTGAGAAGCGTGGATTTTCCTGAGCCAGACTGCCCGACGAGCGCGACGAAGCTGCCTGCCGCGACGGTCAGCGACACGGAATCGAGCGCGATCGTGGCGCCAAATGCCTTGGAAACGTCGCTCAGGGCGATGGCGGGGCCGGTTTGTGCTGGCATCGCGGCGCATTGTGAGGAATGATCCACTCTAGGTCAAAACATACAGGAGGGGAGCGTCATGCAGGCGATCTTCATCACCGGCGGCGGTTCGGGGATCGGCCGCGCGGTTGCGCGCTACTTCTCCGCGCGCGGCTGGCGCGTCGGCCTTGCCGATATCAGCGAGGCCGGGATGGCCGAAACCGCAGCGCTGCTCGGCGATGCACCGGTCTCCACGCATGTGCTCGACGTGCGCGACCGCGCGGCCTGGGACGTCGCGCTGGTGGAGTTCGCTGGCATCGCCGGGCGGATCGACGTGCTGTTCAACAATGCCGGGATCGGCGTTGGTGGCGTATTCGCCGATACGCCGGTGGAGGAGCTGCAGCGCTGCGTCGATATCAACCTGATGGGTGTGGTGTGGGGCGCGCATGCCGGGCATAAATATCTGAAGGCGAGTGGCGGCTGCTTGCTCAACACTGCCTCGGCGGCGGGCATCTATGGCACGGGCGGCGTTGCGATCTATTCGGCGACCAAGTTCGCCGTGCGCGGCTTTACCGAATCGCTCGACGCCGAATGGGTCGCCGACGGCATCCGGGTGCGCGCGCTGTTGCCCAGCTTCATCGACACCGCGATCCTCGACGGCCTGCCCGTGGGCAGCAACGCGACGATGCGCGAACGCGTGAAGGCGGCCCGGCTGGAATTCACGCCGGTCGAAGAAGCCGCGCGGCTCGCCTGGGAGGCGGTGCATGGCGACCGGCTCCACACCTTGGTCGGCAAGACCGCACGCCGCATGTGGTTCGCATCGCGCTTCATGCGCGGGTCGATGCGCAAACAGGCACGCGGCGGCAAATGAGAGGCCTGCTCTGCGCCACTGCCGCGCTCGCTTTGGCCGGCTGCGCGGGGCAGGGGCGTGCCCCCGACCCGCAGGACCGCTTCATGCTGGCAATCGCCGCGCATTGCGGCAAGGCCTATGCCGGGCGCGTCGTCACCACCGACGCGGCGGACGCGAGCTTCGCCAGCCAGCCGCTGGTGATGCATGTCGCCGCGTGCGAGGCGAACCGCGTACGCATCCCCTTCCATGTCGGTGAAGACCGCTCGCGCACCTGGGTGCTGACCCGCACCGCGACCGGCGTCCGGCTGAAGCACGACCACCGGCATCAGGACGGCACCAGCGACGTCCTCACCCTGTATGGCGGCGACACCGCCACGCCCGGGACGGCGGAGCGACAGGATTTCCCGGTCGACGCCGATTCGATCGCGCTGTTCCGCGCCAATGATCGCGCCGTATCGGTCACCAATATCTGGGCAATGGAGGTGACGCCGACGCGCTTCGCCTATGAACTGCGCCGCCCCGGTCGCCATTTCCGCGTGGAGTTCGACCTGACCCGGCCGATCGCGACGCCGCCGCTGCCCTGGGGCTGGAAGGACTAGGCCCGGATCGTTCCGGCCCAGGCATAGCCGCGTAGCAGCGTCTCGAACCCGAACTCGCGCCCCTGCTCGCGGCTGACATGGCGCAGCGCCACCGGCAGCTCGCGGCGCGGGGTAACGTGGAACCGGTCGAGCCAGCCGAACAGCATCCGTCGCCACCACTGCGGCATCCGCTCCTGCTGCCCGAAATCGACGATGTGCAGCACCCCGCCCGGCGCCAGCACGCGCGCGCCCTGGGCGATTGCGCCGACCCAGTCGGGGATCATCGACAGCGTATAGCTGGCAAACACCCGGTCGAATGCCGCAACGCCGAACAGCGTCTGCGGATCGAATGCCGTGGCATCGCCTTGCGCCAGCGCAATCCGGTCGGAAAGCCCGGCCTTGGCCACCTTGGCGCGCGCCGTCTCCAGCATCGCTTCGGAAATGTCGACGCCATAGAAGCGCGCCTGCGGCCAGCGCCGCGCGGCAAGGATCAGGTTGCGCGCGGTACCGCAACCGACCTCCAGCACCGCGCCCCCTGGAGGCGGCGCCAGCTCATCGATCAGCCGATCGCGCCCGAGCAGATAATATTTCCGCGTTGCGTCATAGATGTGCCGCTGCGCTGCATAGACCGCGTCCATGCGCCGGGCATGACCGGAATCCGCTGTCACGGCTTAAGGCGGTAGAGGTGCACGCCGCCATAAATGGCGGAACGGTCGCGCGCGGTAAAGTCCAGCGACTCGGTTTCGGCATAGTCCCAGCGGTCGAGGATCGCGTCGGGCACGCGCCCGGGCAACAGCGTCGGCGCGGCGGCGGTGCGGAACAGCACCCGCGCACCCGGCTTTGCGGTGCGCGTGATCGCGGTCCACAGTCGCGTCAGCTGCGCATCGGTCATCCAGTCCTGCGCGTCGAGCAGGATATAGCGGTCGAGCGACGCGTCGGGCATCGAGTCCAGATACTCGACGAAATTCTGGTGCCGCACCTCGACCCGTTCGGCGCGGTCGCGGACCATGTCGTAATTCGCCGCGCGCAGATAGGGCGGCAGCGGCGCGTCGGCACCCTCGCCATAGCCCCGCCCGAATGCCTGCCACGCGAAATAATTGTCCGACAGGTCGAAATCGCACGCCAGCTTTTCGAGCCGCCCGCGCAGCACCGCGCCGATCCCACGCGGATCATCGCCCGCCAAGGCCTCATATTGCGCAGGCGGGATGCCCAGGCCGAATAGCGACGCCGGCTGGTCGATCAGCCAGCGCACGAATTTCTTGTCGAATACCGGCGCCAGCCGCGTTTCAAAGATTTCGCGCTGCTCCTCCACGCTCCTCGCGGCGAGCAGCTCGCGCGGGTCGATGCGATAGAGCTTGGCGAGCAGATGCGCCGCGCCGATGAACCCGCCGAGCAGGCCGCGCTTGTAGAAGCCCCCGGCAAAGCCCTTGATCCGCCGCCGCCCGGCCAGATCGCGGCCCTCCCAGTAACGCCGCGTCGCGTCATCCAGATGCGGACGCAGCCACTCTTTATACGCCGCGACGTTCTCGGGACGGTTCGCCTGCGCGAAAAACCGGTGGAACGCCGCATGATCGGGCAGATGCTGCGCGGCGGTCCGCTTCAATTTGTTCAGCGCGATATGCGCGGTGTTGAGGTCGACCGCGGTGATCTTCGCCGGGTTCGCGGTCAGGTAGGACAGGACGTTGCACCCGCCGCTCGCGATCGTGACGATATGGCAATCGGGAGTGATCGCCAGCGCCTCCATATCGACTTCCGGGTCTTCCCAGATCTGCGCATAGACCAGCCCCCGGAACGCGAAGGTAAAGGCGCGCTCCAGCAGCCCTTCCTTGCTCAGATGCTCGTGGCGGTGGACGGCATTGCGGACAGCCCCGTTACGCGGCTGGCTGGCATTCGAACCCATATGATCGGCTCCCCGGGAAATCGGCTTCCCTTGCGGCGCGCTTATGGCGGTTGCGTGTCAGCTGCGTGACGTCAGGCGTCACGCAAGCGTCATGAATTAGTCGCGGCCTCCAATATCCTCCCCTGGCGGGGAGGATCAGGCTGTCAGTCGCGGCAATAGCCCTCGCCCGGGGCGACGATCAGGCAATCCTTCTTGCCCGCCAGCCACTTCATCCCAGTGGCATCGCCGTCACCCGCGACCAGCTCGATCCGCGCATCGCCGCGCCGGAACACGATGCCGCGCGCGCTCGCCCGCCCGTCATACGTACCAGGTTCGGCCTGATCGAGGTTCCACATGTTGGTGATGCGATAGCGGCCGGGTTCGGCACCCTTGGCGATCTCCAGCACCAGCCCTTCCACGCCGATCCACTTGCCGACCCATGCGTCGCGCTCGGGTGCGCGTTCGGCCAGCACCTCGCGGCGCGCCTCACGCGTCACATTTTCGGCGGCCGCCTCGGCATTGGCGATGGCGTTCTGGACCAGAGCTGCTTCCTGCGCATTGTCCAGTTTCGCGCCGCATCCGGCCAGCACTGCCGCCGCACCCACCACCATCATCACGCGCACGCGGATACTCCACACAAATCATGCTCTCCCAATGGTGTAGCCATTCGGCGGCGGCTGCAATAGAGAGCGACTTCGATTCATCTCAACGCCGGAACCACTCCCCATGCGCATCGCCATCGCCTCCGATCACGCCGCGATCGACCTCAAGGCGGCACTGGCCGAGTGGCTGCGCGATGCCGGTCACGACGTCGCCGATCTCGGCCCGGACAGCAGCGCCAGCGTGGACTATCCCGACTATGGCTATAAGCTCGCCGCCGCGATTGCTGATGGCAGCGCCGAGCGCGGCATCGCGCTGTGCGGCAGTGGCATCGGCATCTCGATTGCGGTCAACCGTAACCCCGCCGCGCGCTGCGCCCTGGTCTCCGAACCGCTCTCCGCCACCCTCGCGCGCGAACATAATGACGCCAATGTCATCGCGATGGGCGCGCGGCTGATCGGGATCGAAATGGCGAAGGCGTGCGTCACCGCCTTTCTCGCCACGGATTTCGGCGGCGACCGCCACCAGCGCCGCGTCGACAAGCTGACCGCGCCAGCACTTTAGTGGAAGTGGCGGCACCGGCCCGCTCCCCCACCCGGCCACCCAGCGGCAGTGTATGTTATGGGTGGCCGGGTGGGGGAGCGGGCCGGTGCCGCGTTCAGCGCAGCTGAACCATCAATATGGCGCTGGCACGACCCCCAGCACCAGCGTCGTCAGGCCCAACCCCACCGAAAGCTGCACCCGCAGGCCAAGCCACCATCCCGGCGCCATTCCCGCCCGCGTCAGCGCGCGGTCGACCAGTGGCGATAGCAGGATCAGCGTGCCGATCAGCATCAGCGACGGCTGTGGCCAGGGATCGCCGGTCATCCACGGCACCGCGCTCGCCAGCGCGATCAGCGAGGGCAGCACTGCGAGCACATAGCTCCAGACCGGCGGCCGCGCGCTCCGTGCCGCCAGCCCCCACCAGGTCCCACCGAGAAAGCTGAAGATCAGCACCGCATAGAGATAGCCGCTCGCCAGCGCGGGAAAGAACCACGCCTCCGGCCCGACCAGCACGGCCCCCAACGCGGCAAGCTGCGGAAGCAACCCCGCGAGGCCCAGCAGGCGGGCGGCGGGCGGTCGGGCGGGGGAGTCGGGATCGGGCATGACCGCTTTCAACAGCTTCTTGGGGCGGCATGCAAGAATCGCATCTGGTCTAATCGCGGCCAAGCGCATAAGGGCGTGCGCGACAGGTCGCCCGCACCTGCCCGTCGGCGGCCACTTGATAAAGGATCCGCGCGATGAGCACCAACCCCCAGACGCTCGCCCAGGTTCAGCCCAACGGCTTTTTCACCCGCAATCTTGCCGATGCCGACCCGGCGGTGTTCGCCGGCGTCGCCGAAGAGCTGGAGCGCGAGCAATATCAGATCGAACTGATCGCTTCGGAAAATATCGTGTCGAAGGCGGTGCTCGAAGCGCAGGGCAGCGTGTTCACCAACAAATATGCCGAGGGTTATCCTGGCAAGCGCTACTATCAGGGCTGCCACCCGTCCGACACGGTTGAGACGCTGGCGATCGAGCGCGCCAAGCAGCTGTTCGGCTGCGGCTTCGCCAATGTTCAGCCGCATTCGGGCGCGCAGGCCAATGGCGCGGTGATGCTGGCGCTGGTCAAGCCGGGCGACACGATCCTCGGCATGAGCCTCGATGCCGGCGGCCACCTCACGCACGGCGCCAAGGCGGCGATGAGCGGCAAGTGGTTCAACGCGATCCAATATGGCGTCGATCCGGTCACGCACCTGATCGACTATGACGCCGTCGAGGCGCTGGCGCTGGAGCACAAGCCGCGCCTGATCATCGCGGGCGGCTCGGCCTATCCGCGCATCATCGATTTCGCCCGCTTCCGCGCGATTGCGGACAAGGTCGACGCGCTGTTCATGGTCGACATGGCGCATTTCAGCGGCATCGTCGCCGCCGGCCAGCATCCCTCGCCCTTCCCGCACGCCCATGTCGCGACGACCACCACGCACAAGACGCTGCGCGGCCCGCGCGGCGGCATGATCCTCACCAATGACGAGGCGCTGGCCAAGAAGTTCAACTCGGCGGTGTTCCCCGGCATGCAGGGCGGCCCGCTAATGCACGTGATCGCGGCCAAGGCGGTGGCGTTCGGCGAAGCGCTGCAGCCCGATTACAAGGGCTATATCTCGGCAGTGGTCGAGAATGCCAAGGTGCTGGCGGCGACGCTCAAGGAACGCGGCGCGGCGGTCGTCTCGGGCGGCACCGACACCCACCTCGCGCTGATCGACCTGACCCCGCTCGGCGTCACCGGCAAGGATGCGGACGAGGCGCTGGAGCGCGCGGGCATCACCTGCAACAAGAACGGCATCCCCAACGATCCGCTCCCCCCGACCAAGACCAGCGGCATCCGCGTCGGCTCGCCCGCCGGCACGACGCGCGGTTTCGGCGTCGCCGAGTTCCGCGAGATCGGCAACATGATCGCCGATGTGCTCGACGGGCTGCGCACCAAGGGCGAAGCTGGCGACCCCGAGGTTGAGGCTGCGGTCAAGCTGCGCGTCCGCGCGCTGTGCGAACGCTTCCCGATCTACCCGGAGGCGTAAAGTTGAACGGCACCAGCCCGCTCCCCCACGGGCCCCTGCAAAGTAATACTTTGCAGGGCTACCCGCACCCGGCCACCCACCGGAAGGGTATTCTATGGGTGGCCGGGTGGGGGAGCGGGCTGGTGCCGCGCGCCCGTGAGGGCGCCGAATAATGCGCTGCCCCTTTTGCGGCCACGAAGCTTCGCAGGTTAAAGATAGCCGCCCCACAGAAGATGGGGCGGCGATCCGTCGCCGTCGCCAGTGCGAGGCGTGTGCCGCGCGCTTCACAACCTTCGAGCGAATCCAGCTGCGCGAGCTGTTCGTCCTCAAGTCGGAGGACAAGCGCGAGCCGTTCGACCGCGACAAGCTGATCCGCTCGGTCAGCCTTGCCTGCCGCAAGCGCCCGATCGACGCAACCCAGGTCGAAAAGCTCGTTTCGGGCATCCAGCGTCAGCTCGAAACTTTGGGCGAAACCGAAGTGCCGACCAAGCAGATCGGCGAGATGGTGATGGAGGGGCTCAAGCACCTCGACTCCGTCGCCTATATCCGCTTCGCCAGCGTCTATCGTGACTTCCGCGAAGCACGCGATTTCGAGGAATTCGCCAGCAATGTGAGCGAGGTCGGCAAGCAGTGAAGCCGGTCATCGTTCTGGTCCGCCCGCAATTGGGCGAAAATATCGGCAAGGCCGCGCGCGCGATGCTCAATTTCGGGCTCACCGAAATGCGGCTGGTGACCCCGCGCGACGGCTGGCCCAACCCCTCGGCGGGGCCAGCGGCGAGCGGCGCGGACATCGTGCTTGAGAAGGCGCAGGTGTTCGAGAGCGTCGCCGAGGCCGTCGCCGATTGCCCGCACGTCTTTGCCACCACGGTGCGCAAGCGCGGCGTGACCAAGCCGGTGGTGACTCCGGTCGAGGCCGCGGCCGAAATTCATGGCGCGGTCGGGCGCAGCGCCATCCTGTTCGGACCGGAGCGTTCGGGGCTGGAGACCGAGGATGTCGCACTCGCCCGCGCGATCCTGACGGTGCCGATCAATCCCGAATTCGGTTCGCTCAACCTGGCGCAGGCGGTGATCCTGGTTGCCTATGAATGGTCGAAGCAGCAGGGGCTGGCCCAGCCGCCGCGCACCGATCTCGATCCCCCCGCGCCTCAGGCGGAGCTGGAGGGGCTGATCGGCCATGTCGATGCGCTGCTGGAGGACACCGGCTATTATTTCCCGCCCGATCGCGTGCCGACGACCAAATTGACGCTGCGCAACCTGCTGACGAAGCCGGGCTGGACCAGCCAGGAATTGCGCACGCTGCGCGGCGTGCTCTCGGCGCTGGAGGGCAAGAAGCGCAACCGCGTCTGAGTGAAGATAGCACTTGTTCAGAATGGGTTGGCGCGGCATCCTCGGACGTCAACTGGTTAGGATTCATCATGCAGTTCCGTCTTGCTTTCGCCGCGCTGCCCGCTGCGGCCCTGCTGATCGCCGCTCCCGCCGTGGCGCAGGAAACGGCGACGCCGACCGCCAAGCCGGTCAAGGAGAAGAAGATCTGCCGCCGCGACGATACGGTGGTGGGGTCGCGTCTCGCACCGCGCATCTGCCTGACCGCCGATCAGTGGGAAAAGCGCGAGGCCGGCGCGGCATCGTCGCGGACGATGGACAATGTCCAGCGCGTCAGCGGCCAGGAGGGCGCGCGCGACTGAACGCGCGCCGTCACCTTGACTCAGCGCGCCCGCCCGGCTAGGCGCGCGCCTTCGCAATCGGCCCTGCACTCCGGTGAAGCAGCGGCCCTGTGCGCATGCACAGGCGATACCGGAATCGCGATCAGGCCATCTGGCCGGGTCAACGTCGTTGCAATTGTTAGGAATTTTCCATGTCGAAGCGCTCCAGCGCCAAGTATAAGCTCGATCGCCGGATGGGCGAAAACATTTGGGGTCGCCCCAAATCGCCCGTCAACAAGCGTGAATATGGCCCCGGTCAGCACGGTCAGCGCCGCAAGGGCAAGATGTCGGACTTCGGCATCCAGCTGCGCGCCAAGCAGAAGCTCAAGGGCTACTACGGCGACGTGACCGAAAAGCAGTTCAAGCGCGCCTATGAAGACGCGTCGAAGATGAAGGGCGATACCGGTCAGAACCTGATCGGCCTGCTCGAGCAGCGTCTCGACATGATCGTCTATCGCGCCAAGTTCGCGCCGACGATCTTCGCCGCGCGCCAGCTGGTCAACCACGGCCACGTCAAGGTCAATGGCGAGAAGTGCAACATCGGTTCGCGCCGCATCAAGGTCGGCGAAACCGTCGAGCTGGGCAGCAAGGCGCGCGAGATGGCGCTGGTGATGGAAGCGCAGAGCCTGGCCGAGCGCGACATCCCCGATTACATCGCGCCCGACGGCGCATCGAAGATCACCTTCACCCGCGTGCCGGCACTCGACGAAGTGCCCTATCCGGTGAAGATGGAACCGAACCTGGTCGTCGAATTCTACTCGCGCTAAGGTCCGGCTTTCGGTCGAAATGCGAAAGGGCGGTCCTGCGGGGCCGCCCTTTTCATTTGCCCCACCCGCTGCCAATAGTCGCGGCATCACATCTTTGGAGAGATGCCCATGCGCCTTGCGCTGCTCGCCCTGCTGGGCCTTGCCGCCTGTTCGACCGCTTCCGACACCGCTGCGGTGCCCGATGTCGCGCTTCCTGCCATGCCGATGGACCTGATGAAGGAAGCGACGCAGACGCTCTCCTCCGACGCGTTCGAGGGCCGCGCCCCCGGCACGCCGGGCGAGGAAAAGACGCTCGCCTATCTCGTCGACCAGTTTCAAAAGGCGGGGCTTCAGCCCGGCAATAATGGCAGCTGGTTCCAGGACGTGCCGCTGGTCGCGATCACCGCACAGAATGTCTCGCCGCTGACCTTCACCGGCGGCAGCCAGCCGATGTCCCTCAAATACGGCCCCGAATTCGTCGCCGGCACCTATCGCGTGACTCCGAACATCGCGGTCAAGGACAGCCCGGTCGTGTTCGTCGGATACGGCATCAACGCCCCGGAAAAGGGCTGGAACGACTATGCCGGCGTCGACGTGAAGGGGAAGACCGTCGTCATCCTCGTCAACGATCCCGATTGGGAGACTGCGGGGCTTCAGGGCGAATTCAACGGCCAGGCGATGACCTATTATGGCCGCTGGACCTACAAATATGAGGAGGCCGCGCGTCAGGGTGCCGCCGCCGCGCTGATCGTCCACGATACGCAGCCCGCCGCCTATGGCTGGAACGTTGTCCAGTCGAGCTGGACCGGTGAGCAGCAAGTCGCCGACGCCGCCAACGGCCATTCCGACCAGACCGCCGCCAATGGCTGGATTCAGCTCGGCAAGGCCAAGGCTTTGTTCGCCAGCGCCGGACAGGATTTCGACAAGCTGTCCGCCGCCGCGAAGGTCAAGGGCTTCAAGGCCGTCCCGCTGGGCGCGGTGAAGGCGTCGGTCAGCTTCGACAACGCGATCCGCAAGCATGCGTCGAAGAATGTCATCGGCATCCTCCCCGGTGCCAAGCGCGCCGACGAATACGTCCTCTACACCGCGCACTGGGACCATCTCGGCCGGTGTGAGGCGGCGCCCGATGGCGACGATATCTGCAACGGCGCGGTCGACAACGCCACCGGCACCGCCGCGCTGATCGCGATTGCCAAGGCGAACAAGGACGCCGGCGCTCCCGACCGCAGCCTCGTCTTCCTTGCCGTCACTGCCGAGGAATCGGGCCTGCTCGGCTCCAAATATTATGGCGACAACCCGGTCTATCCGCTGGCGAAGACCGTCGGCGGCGTGAACATCGACGCGATGAACCTGACGCCGCCGGCCAAGAACGTCGTCGTGGTCGGCATGGGCAAGTCGGAACTCGACACCTATCTCAAGGCTGCGCTCGCCAAGCAGAACCGCATGGCCAATGCCGAACCGACCCCGGAAAAGGGCTTCTACTACCGCTCCGACCATTTCATGCTCGCCAAGCACGGCGTGCCGATGCTGTATTTCGATGCTGGCGACGATCTGGTCGAGGGTGGCCGTGCCGCTGGGCGTGCCGCCGCTGCCGACTATGAGAAGAACAAGTACCACGGCCCGAAGGACGAGTTCGACCCCAATTGGAACTGGGCGGGCGCTGAAAAGGACCTCCAGATCTATTACGCCGTCGGCCGCATGCTCGCGATGACCGCCGCCTGGCCCAACTGGGTCGAGGGCGACGAATTCCGCGCCGCCCGCGACAAATCCCGCGCAGGAGCCAAGTAACACCGTGACGACCCCGCACCTTCCCCCCGAATGGGCGCCGCACAAGGCCGTCTGGATCGGTTTCCCCAGCCATCCCGAACTGTGGGACTCGCTCGGCGCCGCCCGCGCCGAAGTCGCCGCCTTCGCCCGCGCGGTTCATGCTGGCGGGGCAGGGGAGCAGGTGCTGCTGGTCGCCGCGGATGACGAAGCCGCCGGCGCGGCATCGCTGCTGGTCGGTGATACGGCCAAGGTGGTGGTCGCCCCGTTCGGCGACATCTGGCTGCGCGACACCGGCGTCATCGTTGACAGCACCGGGATCGGCCACGCCTTCGGCTTCAACGGCTGGGGCGGGAAGTATGAATATGATGGCGACGAGGATATCGGCCGCCGCCTCGCCGCCAAGCGCCGCATGGACACGGTCGAGCATGACTGGATTCTAGAGGGCGGATCGATCGACTGGGACGGCACCGGCCTGGTCGTCACCACCGAACAATGTTTGCTCAACCGCAACCGCAACCCCGGCCTGTCCCAGTGTGAGGCGGAGCGGCGGTTGCGCGAAGATCTCGGCTTTGATCGCGTGCTGTGGCTCGGTAACGGCCTCGCGCACGACCACACCGACGGCCATGTCGACAACCTCGCCCGCTTCGTCGGCGAAAACCGCCTCGCGATCCCGGTGCCGGAAGAGAATGACCCCAACTGGCTGGTCTACGCCGACGCGCGGCGCCGCGCCGAAGCCTTCGGGGTCGAAGTCGTGGCGATCCCTTCACCCGGCCGCGTCATCCATGGCGATGCGGTCGTGCCGGCGAGCTATATGAACTTCTACATCGGCAACGCCGCCGTGGTGGTCCCGGTCTACGGCCAGCCCAATGACCGCAAGGCCGTGGAGACGATCGGCGCGCTGTTCCCGGGCCGCGAGGCAGTGGGCCTGCGCGCGGACCATATCCTGACCGGCGGCGGCAGCTTCCACTGCATCTCGCAGCAGATTCCGAAGTAGCCCGTCCCTCTTCCTTCTAAAGCCCCTCCCGCTTGCGGGAGGGGTTGGGGAGGGTCTTCTTCTCCTTCTTCTTCCGCAATGGTCTGGGGCATCAACCAACCCGACCCCGCATCCCACCGTCAGCCCGGCCTTGAGCCGGGCCAAGGCTTCTTCTTCTCGCAACGGCAGCAAAGAACAGCCCCGTCCCGGGTCAAGCCCGGGACGACGATGGAAAGGGAGCTGTCCTGAACAAGGTCCGGGGTGACGAAGGGAGGCACACCCCCTAAATACCCCACATGACCCAGATCACCGTCGCCGCGCTGCAGCTCGCCTTCACCACCGACACGGCGCAGAATATCGCCAACGTCACCGACCTCGTGCGCGAGGCGGCGGGGAAGGGCGCGCAGGTCGTCCTTCCCCCCGAATTGTTCGAAGGCGAATATTTCTGCCGGGTCGAGGATGAGGCGCTGTTCGCGACCGCCAAGCCGCTCGCCAGCCATCCCGCCGTCACCGCGATGCAGAAGCTGGCCGCCGAGCTGCAGATCCACATCCCGACCAGCTTCTTCGAAGCCGACGGCCCGCATTTCTACAACAGCCTCGCGATGATCGGCCCGGACGGCAAGGTCGCGGGCGTCTATCGCAAGAGTCACATCCCCGACGGCCCCGGCTATGAAGAGAAATATTATTTCCGCCCCGGCAATACGGGGTTCAAGGTGTGGGACGGCCCGGCGGACGACGCGGCGCTCGGCGTCGGCATCTGCTGGGACCAATGGTATCCCGAAACCGCGCGCACCATGATGCTGATGGGCGCGCAATTGCTGTTCTACCCCACCGCAATCGGGTCGGAACCCTATGACGCCGATCTCGACACCAGCCGCATGTGGCGCCGCGCGATGATCGGCCATGCCGTGTCCAACGTCGTCCCCGTCATCGCCAGCAACCGCATCGGGACCGAGGGCGACCAGCGCTTCTACGGCCACAGCTTCATCTGCGACGAATGGGGCGACATCCTCGCCGAATTCGGCGCCGAGGAAACCGGCGTCCTCACCGCGACGCTCGACCTCGACCGCGCGCGCAAGCACCGCGCCGGCATGGGCTTCTTCCGCGACCGCAGGCCAGAGCTGTACCGCCGCATGGTCGAGGACGTCTGACCCAATAATCCTCCCCCGCCAGGGGGAGGTGGCAGGCGCAGCCTGACGGAGGGGGAGGAGGGCGATGCCCTGTCACCTCTTGCCGCAGTGCTTCCGCCCCCTCCGTCGCCTTCGGCGCCACCTCCCCCTGGCGGGGGAGGATAGATCGCCCCCAAAACCGCTTTCCTACAGACCCCGATCGGGCATATCTCATCCGTCCCCCTCGACCGATCGGGACAACCCTCATGCCCTTCGCCAACAGCCTGACACCCCGCCACCCGGCGTCGCGCCACTGTCGCGTCGGTGTCGCGTCGCAGGCGCAAACCGGTCCCTTCGCGGTCGCTTCGCCCGGAAACCCCATCGAAAACGTCAGCTTCGTCGGACGCTCACACCGTTCCGCGCAGCTCCAGCGCCCGGGCAAACACCGCCTCGAACATCTCCGCCGTCAGCCGCCCGGTATTCTGGTTGTAGCGCGAGCAGTGATAGCTATCGATCAGCACCCGCCCGTCCGGCATGCGATGCTCCGCCAGATGGGCAAAGCGGCATTTGGGCAGCTTGCCGCCCAAAATCTTGACCGCGCTCTGATGCGCGATCTGGCCCAAAGCGATGAAGATGCGCGCATTGGGCAGCGCATCGACCTGTCCTTCCGCAAAGGGGCGACAGGTCCGTGCCTCCTCCGGCGTCGGCTTGTTCTCGGGCGGCAGGCACTTGACCGAATTGACGATGATCGCGCCGGTCAGCTGCAACCCGTCATCGGCGCGGCTCTCATAGTTGCCCTGCGTGAACCCGAACTTCGCCAGCGTCGCGAACATCAGGTCGCCGGCAAAATCGCCGGTAAATGGCCGCCCGGTCCGGTTCGCGCCATGCTTGCCCGGCGCCAGCCCGATAATCCCCAGCCAGCCATTGGGGTCGCCGAACGCCGGCACCGGCGCGTTCCACCAGTCGGGATATTCGACCCGCAACTCCTGCCGCAGCGCGACAAGGCGCGGACAGCGCGGGCAATCGCGCGGCGGCTCGGTATTGGGCAACGGACTTGGCGGGATCATCGCTCCGCGATAGGCGGGGCGGGTGAGCGCCTCAACCCACCATTATGTCATCGCCCTGGGATCGAACCGGCGCGGCCGTCATGGCTCCCCGCGTCGGGAGCTGGCGGCGGCGGTCGCGGCGATCGGCGGTGTGGTCGCGCAGGCACCGATCATCGAAACCGCCCCGCTCGGCCCCTCGCGCCGCCGCTTCACCAATGCCGCGATCCTGATGGAAAGCGCCGAAACGCCCACCGAACTGCTGGCGCGACTCAAGCAGATCGAGCGCAGCTTCGGCCGTCGCAATGGCCGCCGCTGGGACGCGCGGGTGATCGATCTCGACCTGATCCTGTGGTCCGGCGGCGCATGGAGCAGTCCCGGCCTCACCATCCCGCATCCGCTGTTCCGCCAGCGCGATTTCGTGCTGCGCCCGCTGGCCGCCATCGTCCCCGACTGGCGCGACCCGCTCACCGGTCGCACGATCCGTCAACTCGCTGCCCGCCTGCCCGGTTGACCCGCAGCGGATCGCCGCCTAGGTGCAGCGCCTGACCCAGCATGGGGGCCCTTAGCTCAGTCGGTAGAGCAACTGACTTTTAATCAGTAGGTCGATGGTTCGAATCCATCAGGGCTCACCACCTCAAATCGGCATCATCCCCAGCCGCGCGGCCGCGGCGAAATAGCCGCGCATCGCCTCTGCCGCGCGCGTCGACAGGATGATATGCGCGCGACGCCGGTCCCCTGGATCGGCTTCGCGTTCGAACAGCCCGGCATCGTGCATCGTCCCGATCCAGCGCAGCGCGGTGGTCGGCGGCACCGAGGCGGCGATGCACAGGCTCGACACCGACACCCGATTGCGCTCCAGCCGCGCGGCATAGAGGTCAAGCAGCATGTCCCAGGCGGGGTCGGCAAAGAGTTCGGGGGTGAAATGCTGGTCGCGCAACCGCCGTGCTCGGATCACGGCACGGACGATGCGCGGCGCCGGATCGGGTTCGCCGCTGGGTTCGGACCGATAGCCACGCCCGGGTTCGCGCAGCTCACGCCGCACCGGATCGGCGGCGAAGTCGGACAGCACGGCGGCGAGCCGCGCAACCTCTTCATTGAGCAGGCGCAGCCGTTCCGCCTCGCGCTCCCGCGTCGCGTCGTGCAACCGCGCCCCGGGCGGGGTCACAGCCCGGACCAGCGCCGCCGCATAATCGGCCGCCGAAGGATCGCACAGCAGCGCCGCACCAGCATCCATCAACAGCGGAGCGGCGAGGTCGAGCGCGTGCGCATCGAGCAATGCAACGATCCCGCAGTCACCGTCGCGGGTCCAGTCGGCAATCCGCTCCGCGTTCGCCGCGATCCGATCGGGGTCGACGCCGGTACCGTCGATCACGATCAGATCGGCGGCGATCAGCGAGTCGAGCGCTGTCTCGACTCCATCCGGTGCGACCATGCCCAGCACGCGCGCGCCGCTTGCCGTAACCGCAGCGTCATGCCGATCCTGCGCCGCCGCCGGTGCCACGATGAAAACACGGGCGGCGTCGGCGGAAAGCCCGGCAACCTGCATGGCGTCATTCATCGCATTCCCTCCGCTTTGCGCTGCAATGCGGATGTAATCGCGGGCTAGGGCGGCACGTCAGCAAAAGGCGGCTCCGAATTCAACCGGTCTGCCGTCCGTTATCTCCAGAATGGACGCGCTGTGGCAAGCGCGTTAGCCGAACACGTCCTCGGCATCGTCCATTTCATCGTGCAGCAACAGCTTCGCGGCGGTGGCGACGCTGCCCCCGGTGAGCGCGGCACCCAACGCGGCGGCAATCGCGCCGCCGAGCGAAGCCAGAATCATCGCCGGTCCCAGCTGTGAATAACTTTCCTGCTGCGCCTCCGCCGCTCGTGCAAGCGCTTCGGGATTCCCCGCCGCACTCATCAGGTCGGACATATAGCTGCCCATCGTGAACGCGGAGACCGCGATGTTGAGGACCATGAGGATCAGCGTGATGACGAGCGCTGCACCGAACAGCGACCAGAAATGACCACGACTCAGTGTCCACGCTTCGCCGATCACGATCTGCTGCCGGTACAGCGTCAGCGGAAAGGCGAGCGAAAAGCGGACGATGAAAAAGACGACGACCGCCAACAGGGCAAGAATGAACAGCAATCCCAACAAGGCCGAGCCGATACCCGGATCGCCGCTGGCGGCGATGCCCACCCCGACGAGGCCGAACGCGAACGTAACAATGAGAAACAGGATCGTCCCGCCGACGGTGAAGAGGATCGCCACCCCGAACAGGCGCAGCTCGTCCATGCCGAGGCGGAGATACGCGATGCCGCCCGCTTCAGGGCGCAATATCGCGCGCATTGCGGCGGCATAGATGACGAATCCGAATGCGGCGAAGAACAGGGCGATCAGGAAGACCGGGCCCGATGCAACGAACATGTCGGTCGGATTTGGCGTCATGGCCGGAGACATCGACTGCCCGAGCAGCGGACGCACCGCAACGGCCAACGCGATATTGGCGGCCAGATAGATGCCGGCCCACGCCGCGACCGCCACATATCGTTCGCGCACCAGCCCGAACGCGCCTTCCAAAATCCGCCCGACGCTCAGCATTGCTCCCCCCCATTATTGCAGGGCTGATGCTGTCCCGGTCGCGTCCGGATATCAAGCGATTACGATCGCATGAACCGGGACGCGGTCAGTCGAGCGACTTGACGATCTCTTCGACCATCTTCTTGGCGTCGGCGAGCAGCATCATCGTGTTGTCCTGGTAGAACACGTCGTTGTCGACGCCGGCATAGCCGACCCCGCCCATGCTGCGCTTGATGAACAACACCGTCTTGGCCTTGTTCACATCGAACACCGGCATGCCGTAGATGGGCGAGGACTTGTCGGTCTTCGCCGCCGGGTTCACCACGTCGTTCGCGCCGATGATGAAGGCAACGTCGGTCTGGGCGAACTCGCTGTTGATGTCCTCCAGTTCGAACACCTCGTCATAGGGGACGTTGGCCTCGGCCAGCAGCACGTTCATATGCCCCGGCATGCGCCCCGCGACCGGGTGGATCGCGTATTTCACGCGGACGCCATGCTCTTTCAGCTTGTCGCCCATCTCGCGCAGGGCATGCTGTGCCTGCGCGACCGCCATGCCATAGCCCGGGACGATGATGATCTGTTCGGCTTGGCTCATCAGGAACGCTGCGTCCTCGGCAGAACCGCGCTTCCACGGACGATCGGTCGCCGCCGCGCCCGCCGGGCCGCCGCTGTCGCCGCCAAAGCCGCCTGCGATCACGCTGATGAAGCTGCGGTTCATCGCCTTGCACATGATGTAGCTCAGGATCGCGCCCGAGCTGCCGACCAATGCGCCGGTGATGATCATGGCGGTGTTGCCAAGCGTGAAGCCCATCGCCGCCGCCGCCCAGCCCGAATAGCTGTTGAGCATCGACACCACCACCGGCATGTCCGCACCGCCGATCGGGATGATCAGCAGGAAGCCGATGATGAAGGACAGGACCAGCACGGTCCAGAACACCCAGTCGGGCGCGCGCAGCTCGACCGTCAGGAACGCGATCAGGCCGAGGATTGCGGCCAGCGTGCCAAGGTTGATGACATGGCGGCCGGGCAGCATGATCGGTGCGCCGCCCATATTGCCGTTAAGCTTGAGGAAGGCGATGACCGATCCGGAGAAGGTGATCGCACCGATCGCAACGCCCAGGCCCAGCTCGATCCGGCTGACCGGCAGGATCAGGCCCGCATTGGGCGATCCTTCGGGGAACACGATGCCGAACGCCTCGGGGTTGAGATAGGCGGCGACGCCGACCAGCACCGCGGCAAGGCCGACGAGCGAGTGGAAGCCCGCCACCAGCTGCGGCATGTCGGTCATCTTGATCTTGCGCGCGACGATCCAGCCGAACCCGCCGCCAATGGCGATCGCGCCGATGATCTCGGGCAGCGACGCGATCTCGTGCGTGACGAGCGTCGTCACGACGGCGATCAGCATGCCTGCCATGCCGAAGCGGTTGCCGCGACGGCTGGTCGCC
Source organism: Sphingomonas sp. 32-66-10 (assembly GCA_002280565.1). Taxonomy (GTDB): domain Bacteria; phylum Pseudomonadota; class Alphaproteobacteria; order Sphingomonadales; family Sphingomonadaceae; genus Sphingomonas. The sequence goes on along the minus strand of NCEF01000004.1, from coordinate 101,676 downwards.
GGCGACGACAGGCCGCGCAGCGCGACGATGAAACACACGCCCGCGATCAGATAGGCGAGCGCAACCCAGGGGTTGAGCGGTGTGGCCTCGTGCATCAGCTCAGCCCTTCTTCTTGTACATGGCGAGCATCCGCTCGGTCACGGCGAACCCGCCGAAAATGTTGACGCTGGCCAGCGCCACCGCGATCAGCCCCAGCCATTTCGCGGTCAGGCTTCCGGCAGCGGCCGACGCGATCAGCGCGCCGACGATGATCACCGACGAAATCGCGTTGGTGACCGCCATCAGCGGCGTGTGCAGCGCCGGGGTCACCGACCACACGACATAATAGCCGACGAAACACGCCAGCACGAAGATCGACAGGATCGAGATGAAGTCCATCGGGTCAGTCCTTTTCCTGCGTTATCGAGCCAGCCGCTCGGTGAGCAGAGAGATCAGTCCATGTACGTCCGTACCCCGGCTGAGCAGCAGCTCGATCGGGGCGGAGCCAGACACGGTCAGGGTGAGTTCGGTGTCGAGGTCGAAATGCCCTGCGCTCTCGACCGAGAAGGTCGTGATCGCGCGATAGGGGATTGAAACGAAACGCTTCTTGGACCCGGTCAATCCCTGCACATCGATGGTGACGATGCGCATATCGGTGAACAAGATTGCGTCGCGGATCAACTTGAACGCAAAGCGCACGGTTTCGCCGGTTGCCATGATGTGGCGATAATCCTTCTCGGCATCGACCGGATCGTGGACTGTGGCGTTGAGGAAGCCCATGTCAGTGCTCCTGCTGCGGGTTGCGCGCACGTTCGATCAGCCGGATCAAATTGGCGGTCCCGTCCTGTCCGGCCAACGCAGCCTGGAACGCTTCCTCGGCAGCGACCGGATCATCGCACAGCATCTTCGGTGCAGGATCGGTTCTGGCCAATAAGCGAATCCGATCGATCGGCGATTCAGGCCAGAGTGCCCCCATTTTCGATCGGAGCACGTCCAGCCGCTCGCGGATGTCCTTCACGACATGCGACAGAGAGGTGCGCTTCGGCTCAGGCAGCGCGCACAGGCGATTGCGGAAACGGCGCCATGCCAGTTCGGCGCGGTCATAGGCGACCACGACGGCATAGAAATCGTCATCGCCGCGCCAATCGCGGCCAATTGCGCTGCCGGAAGGGGCTTGCGGCGCACTCGATTGTGCCGCGGCTGTGCCGACGCAGCAGGCAGCCGCAGCCATCGTTGCCCCCAGCACCCTCACCCGAGCAACCTCGGGTTCACCACCTTGCCATCCTGCGTCAGCCGGATCGCGTCGCCGATTTCCTCATCTAGCACTGGCTTGCCCGCTTCCTTGTCCCAGAAGGCTGAGAGGAAGTTGTAGAGGTTGCGCGCGAATAGCGCTGAGGCGTCGGATGCGAGGCGTGACGACACGTTGCGGTGGCCGACGATCTTCACGCCGTGGCGTTCGACGACCTCTCCCGCGACCGCGCCCTCGACATTGCCGCCGGCTTCGACCGCGAGGTCGACGATCACCGAACCAGGGCGCATCGACGCGATCTGTGCGTCGCTGATCAGCCGGGGCGCGGGGCGGCCCGGGATCAGTGCGGTGGTGATGACGATGTCCTGCTTGGCGATGTGCGACGAAACCAGTTCGGCCTGAGCGGCCTTGTATTCGTCGCTCATTTCGGTGGCGTAGCCGCCCGAGCCCTCGCCCTCGATACCGGCGACATTTTCCACGAAGATCGGCTTGGCGCCGAGCGACTGGATCTGCTCCTTGGTCGCGCTGCGCACGTCGGTAGCGGACACCTGCGCGCCGAGGCGGCGGGCGGTGGCGATCGCCTGAAGCCCGGCGACGCCGACACCCATGACGAAGACCTTGGCAGCGGACACGGTGCCCGCCGCGGTCATCATCATCGGGAAGACGCGGCCATATTCGGATGCGGCGTCGAGCACCGCCTTATACCCAGCGAGGTTCGACTGGGATGACAATATGTCCATCGACTGCGCACGGGTGATGCGCGGCATGAACTCCATCGCCAGCGCTTCGATCCCGAGCGCGGCATAGGCATCGACTCGGGTGCGCTCAACGAACGGGTTGAGGCCCGCCGCCAGCCACGCCCCGGGCTTGATCCCGGCCAGCGTCGCCGGGTCGGGACCCTGCACGCCCAGCACGATGTCGGCATCGGCCAGCACTTCCGCGCGCGAACCGATGGTTGCGCCGGCCGCTTCATAGCTTGCATCGGATAGGAAACCGGTGTCACCCGCCCCGAGTTCAACCGCGACAGCGGCACCCAGCGAGACGAACTTCTTGACGGTTTCCGGCGTCGCGGAGACGCGCCGCTCGCCAGCGGCGGTCTCCTTGAGGACGGCGATCTTCACGTCAGGCTGCGATCAGCCAGATCACGAACGCAGCGACGATGACGCTGACGACCGTGCCAACCTTCAACAGCCGCATGAATCCGCCATAGGTCGCTTCATGTGCTTTCATGTCGCCGCTCTGGGCCATGCGTCTTCCCCTCGTAACGCTGTTATGCTTCCTGTCTTAGACAGCGGTCGCGCGCCCCTCAACCCCTGTGCGCTTTAGGCAGGCTTAAGCCCGTCTTTACCCGACCGCCTTATGCTGGGTGACCGAATTAGGGACAACCGAGACAGGTTGGGGGATTTGAGATGACGCGCAACGGACAGCGCCAGCTGATGCTGATCGACGAGGAACCGGCCCAGCGCCGGTTGATCGCCGCCATTGCCGCGCGCCGCGGATGGCGCACGATCTTTGCCAGTGATCATGAAACGGCGGTGGCGACCTTGGGTACGCCCGACGGCATGGCGCTCGATGCGATCATCCTCGATCACTGGGCGCCCGATTTCGATGCGGCGTCGCTGATTGCCGAGCTGCGCCTCAACCGCCCGATGCTGCCGATCCTGTTGCTGACCGCCAATGGATCGGTCGCCGCAGCGGTCAGCGCGATGCGCGCGGGGGCAACCGACTTCCTGGTCAAGCCGCTTGCCGCCGAACGGTTGCTTGCCGCGCTCGACTGCGCGGTGGGGGCAAAGGTTGCGGGCGAGCTGCGTCCGCTGACCGAGAAAATGTCCGCGCATCTGGCGTTCGACGAGATCGTCGGGTCCGCGCCGCAGTTCCGCGCTGCGCTCGCGATTGCGGCCAAGGCGGCGCGCGCGCGCGTGCCGGTGTTGATCGAGGGTGAGAGCGGAGTCGGCAAGGAAGTGGTGGCCGAGGCGATCCACGCCGCCTCGCCCCGCCACACCAAGTCGATCGTTCGCGTCAATTGCGGCGCGATTCCCGCCAACCTCGTTGAATCCGAGCTGTTCGGGCACGAAAAAGGCGCTTTCACCGGCGCATTCGAACGCAAGATCGGCCGCTTTCAGGAGGCTGATGGCGGCACCATCTTCCTCGACGAGATTGGCGAGATGCCGCTGGAAGCGCAGGTCAAGCTGCTGCGCGTGGTCCAGTCGGGCGAGGTCCAGCCGATCGGTGCCCGCCACGCCAGCCAGGTCGATGTCCGCGTGATTGCCGCGACCAACAAGACTTTGCTGACCGAGGTTGAGGAAGGCCGCTTCCGCGAGGATCTCTATTACCGACTCAATGTCGTGCAGGTGACGATTCCGCCGCTGCGTGACCGCGCTGGAGACGTCGCCCCGCTCGCGCGTCATCTGCTCGCGCGGATCGCAGAACAGCCGGGGTTGCGGCCGCTGGGTATCACCGATGACGCGCTGGCGCTGCTGGGCGGCTATGACTGGCCGGGCAATGTTCGCCAGCTGCAGAACGCGCTTTTCCGTGCGGCGGTGCTGTGCGACGGCGATGCGCTGACCCGCGCCGATTTCCCGCAGATTGCGCAACTCGCAGGCGGGCGCCCGGCTGTGGGCGGACAGGCCCATGGTGGCGCGGCGCAGGGGGCGGGTGTGACCTTGTTCAAGCCCGATGGAAACCTGCGCGCACTCGAAGAGATCGAAGCGGACGTGATCCGCCTCGCCATTGGCCATTATCGCGGGCGGATGACCGAAGTGGCCCGCCGCCTCGGAATCGGTCGCTCGACGCTGTATCGCAAACTTGGCGAACTGGGGATCGACCAGAACGCGGCGTGAGCGTCAGCGGCCGGGCAGCATCCGGCTGAGCGTGCCGTCGCGGTCGATGAAATGATGCTTTAGCGCGCCTGCGACGTGCAGGACGATCAGCGCGATCGTCAGATAGGCCGCGAGTTCATGCGCTTCGCCCATCGCTTCATGCAGCTCATGCGACTTGGCAATCGGCAGATCGAACCACGGGATCACCCCGAACAGCGCGCCGGTACCGCGTGAGCCGGATGACGAGGCCGCCCAGCCGAGCAGCGGCATGACCAGCAACAGCAGATAGAAGGCCGCATGGGTGATGCGCGCGGCGGTCCGTTCCCACGACGCCAGCGACGCGGGCAATGGCGGGGCGGCATGGGTCAGCCGCCACGCGATCCGCACGAGCGTCAGCAGCAGCACGGTGATGCCGATCGACTTATGCAGCGGCATCAGGCCCCGCGCATCCTCCATGGTGAAGGCGATGACGACATTGGCGAGCAGCAGCGCGGCGATCAGCCAGTGGAGCAGGATTGCTCCGCCCGAGTAGCGCGTTGCGGAAGTGTTCATGCTGGCCTCCACCGCTCAGGGCGCTTCGTCGAACCGCCGGTTGGCGCTATGCTACTCCGATGACGAGACGATTTGAAGGACGTTGCGCGCTCGTAACGGGCGCAGCCTCGGGCATCGGGCTGGCCGTTGCGCAGTTGCTGGCGGGTGAGGGTGCGGCGCGGCTCGTGCTGGTCGACCGTGACGAAACCGCGCTCGATGCGGTGCGGATCGATGCGGAGACGACCCGCGTCTGTGGCGATGTCGCGGATGAGGCGCTGTGGGATCGGGTTGATCTGACCGGGCTCGACCATGCGCTGGTCAATGCCGGGGTGGCGGGCGCTGGTGCCATCACCGCGCTCGATTTCGCCGAGTGGCGGCGCATCCTGTCGGTCAATCTCGATGGCGCGTTCCTGACGCTGCGCGCGGCGATGCGTGCGATGATGGCCAATCCCGAACGGCGCGGGGGCAGCATCGTGCTGACCGCATCGGCCGCAGGGATCAAGGCGGAGCCCGGCGTCGCTGCCTATGGCTGTTCCAAGGCGGCGTTGATCCACCTTGCCAAGGTCGCGGCGAAGGAAGGGGCGGCGGACGGCATCCGGGTCAACGCCATCGCGCCCGCCGGGGTCGAGACACCGGTATGGGATACGGTGCCGATGTTCGCAGACCGCGTCGCGCAGATCGGGCGCGACGCCGCCTTTGCCGAACTGGCGGCGCTGGGAACGCCGTTGGGCCGCTATGCCAAGGCGGAGGAGGTGGCGGAGCAGATCGCCTTCCTGCTGGGCGACCAGAGCGCGTTGATGACCGGGGCCACCTTGCTGGCAGACGGCGGATACACGCTGTGAGTCTGGCGAAGCGCGCGGGCGATCCCATATAATCGGGCATGCTGCGCTTCCTTGTCTTCGTCGCCGCCTTTCTTGCCCTGGCGGTATTCGCCGTGCTGCTGGTCACTGCGGGTGCGGCGGCGTTCGGCGCCTGGTTCGGCATCCGCCGGCTGCGCGCCAAGCTTGACCGCTACCGGTTGCGGCGCGGGCAGACGGCCGATGCGGGCGATCCGCTCGAAGCAGCGTGGACCCTCGCCGCCGCCGAGGCTGATTGGGCAGTAAGCCGGGTGGCGGCGGCGCGGACCAGCTGTGCGCGGTTGCTCGCGATTGCCGATAGCGATCCGTTGGCAACCGACGCGGTCGACTGGGCCAATGTGGTTCGCCGCCGCGTGCCCGATCTGGTCGCCGCCTGCATGGACGAATGCCGCGACGCGACCCCGGTCGAGCGTCGCCGCAATCTCGACGATCTGGTCGACAGCCTCGAAAAGATCGGGGCCGAGGCCGAGCGTCGCCGCGACCGCTTTCGCGATGGACGGGTGAGCCCGTTCACGGTCCAGCGCACTTATGTCGATCAGCGCACCCGGCCCGGACCGTTGAATTGAGGGTCAGCGGGGCTGGCCGACCAGCCCGTGGTCGGTCATGCCGCGCCACACGCGCACCGCCTGGACGGTTTCGGCAACATCGTGGACGCGCAACAGCTGGCAACCCGCTCCCGCGCCCTTGAGTGCCAGCGCGAGCGATCCGCCAAGCCGACGTTGGACCGGAGCCTCATGGTCGAGCGCACCGATCATCCGTTTGCGGCTCGCACCCAACATGATCGGCAGGCCGAGCCCATGGAGCAGCGTCAGGCCGTTCATCAGCGCAAGATTGTCGGCCAGCGACTTGCCAAAGCCGATGCCGGGGTCGATCAGGATGTTGCTGCGCTGGACGCCGCCCGAAACGACGGCATCGACCCGCGCCTCCAGCCAATCGAACACCTCGATCAGCGGGTCGCGATAGCCGCTGCCGCCATGGGGCGATTGCGCCGGGTCGGGCGAGTGCATCAGGATCACCGGGCATGCCGCCTTCGCCACCACGTCGATCGCGCGCGGATCATAGGCGAGCGCCGCGACGTCGTTGACAATATGCGCGCCCGCGGCGAGCGCGGCTTCCATCACCGCCGCCTTGCGCGTGTCGATCGACACGGGGACGCCGGAAGCCGCGAGCCGCTCGATCACCGGGACGACCCGCTTGATCTCGTCGCCTTCCCACACCGGCTCCGCACCGGGGCGGGTCGACTCGCCGCCGACATCGACCAGCGACGCGCCAGCTAGCCCCATGTCGAACCCGGCCTGCGCAATCGCTTCGGCGTCATCACCGTGCTTCCCACCATCGGAGAAGCTGTCCGGGGTGACGTTGAGGATGCCGGCGACCAGCGGCTGGTCCAGCCGCAGCGTCCGCTCGCCCGCGCGGATCACCGGGCGCGGTGCGGAGCTGGCGGCGGCGAGGGTGCGCAGCCGTTCGGCCTGCGCGTCGGGAAGCTGGGTGAGCAGCCCGGGCAGGCGCTCGACCGGGACCAGCTGTTGCGCCACGCGGCGTCCGCCCTCGGTCGCGATCAGTTCGTAAGCCGCGAACCAGCTCAGCCCCCCGGCGAGACGCGCCACCTGGCCGTCATAGCCGATCGGGCTGTCGACCGGCGCGACGGGGCGGAGATAGAGGCGGGCGGCGGGGGAGATCGTCATGCTCCCCCTCTAGCGCGGATCAGGGCTGCGTCGCGAGCAGATAGGTTTGACGCAGGCTGTCGATCGGCTGGAGCCGCTCGCCGCCTTCATGGTGCCAGAAAGTCCAGCCATTGCACGACGGCGCACCCTGCAGCGTCGCGCCGACCTTGTGGATCGACCCGGCAACGCCGCAATCGGTGAGCAGCGATCCGTCAGCCTTGACGACCGCGCGCCAGCGGCGCTTGGCATCGCTCAGCACGGTGCCGGGCTTGAGATAGCCGGTTTCGATCAGCGTCCCGAAGGCGACGCGCGGCGCCTGACGCGGTGCCATCATCGTCGTGACCGCGCTCTCGTCGAGCGGCAGCGCGGCGGCGATGCGCTCCTGCGCCGCCTCGACATAATTGCCCTCGCGCTCGATCCCGATCCAGTGGCGGCGCAGGCGCTTGGCCACCGCGCCGGTGGTGCCGGTGCCGAAGAACGGGTCGAGGATGATGTCGCCCGGCTTGGTGCAGGCAAGCATCACGCGGTAGAGCAAGGCTTCGGGCTTCTGGGTCGGGTGGACCTTGGTTCCGTTCTTCTTCAGCCGCTCCTGTCCGCCGCAGATCGGGAATTCCCAGTCGCTGCGCATCTGAAGCTCGTCGTTGAGCGTCTTCATGCTGCGATAGTTGAAGGTGTATTTCGACTTCTCGCCCATCGACGCCCAGATCAGCGTTTCATGCGCGTTGGTGAAGCGGGTGCCCTTGAAATTGGGCATCGGGTTGGCCTTGCGCCAGATGATGTCGTTGAGGATCCAGAAGCCGAGATCCTGGATCGCCGATCCGACCTTGAAGATATTGTGATAGCTGCCGATCACCCAGATCGTGCCATTGGGCTTGAGCACGCGGCGCGCCTCGGCCAGCCAGGCGCGGGTAAAGGCGTCATAGGCGGACAGCGAATCGAACTTGTCCCAATCGTCGGTCACGGCGTCGACATGGCTGCCGTCGGGGCGGTTGAGGTCGCCGCCGAGCTGGAGATTGTAGGGCGGATCGGCGAAGATCATGTCCACCGACGCGGCCGGAAGGGCGCGCATCGCCTCGATGCAATCCTGCTGGATGATCGAATCGAGCGGGAGCACGTCGACCCAGCTGCGGGTGCGCACTTCGACCGCTGCCTGTGTCGCCTCAGCGACCTTTTCGATGACCCCCATTAACCACTCCAAACCCCGTTGAACCGGTGAAACGCCACGAACGCTGGACTCCGTCAAGCGAACATTGGTTAACGAAAAGGCTTGGGATTCCGTTAACTTGCCGGAACATTTCGGGACTTATCCACATGTTGAGTCCGAAACTTATCCACAGGCACTAGGTTTGGGGTGTGGCGAAAAAGACTCGCTGATGACGATTCCGGTGCTCGCGCATCTGTCAAAAATTTACAAAGCGACAGCACGGCTCCTGCTGGCCAGCGACGCTGCGACCGATTCAGGGCGTGATTTGACCGGCAATCGTCGAAACAAGTGAATAGTCACACTCACAATTCAAGTGAGGTGACGCAATGACCTATCAGGACGAAATCGCCCGGGCCGCAAAGCCCATCGACGCGCAGCAGGGCCGCTGGGACGGCATCGATGCCGAATCGGTGGCGCGGATGCGGTTGCAGAACCGGTTCCGCACCGGCCTCGACATTGCGCGCTACACCGCCGGGATCATGCGCCGCGACATGGCGGCCTATGACGCCGATCCGGCGGCCTACACCCAGTCGCTCGGCTGCTGGCACGGCTTCATCGCGCAGCAGAAGATGATCGCGATCAAGAAGCATTTCGGCAGCACCAAGCGGCGCTACCTCTATCTCTCCGGCTGGATGGTCGCGGCGCTGCGCAGCGATTTCGGGCCGCTGCCCGACCAGTCGATGCATGAAAAGACCAGCGTCCCGGCGCTGATCGAAGAGCTCTACACCTTCCTCAAACAGGCCGATGCCCGGGAACTGGGGATGATGTTCCGCGATCTCGATGCGGCGCGGGATGCCGGCAATGAAGTCGAGGCGGCGCGGATCCAGAATGCGATCGACTCGTACGAGACGCATGTCGTGCCCATCATCGCCGATATCGATGCGGGCTTCGGCAATGCCGAGGCGACGTACCTGCTCGCCAAGAAGATGATCGAGGCCGGGGCCTGCGCGCTCCAGATCGAGAATCAGGTGAGCGACGAGAAACAGTGCGGGCATCAGGATGGCAAGGTCACGGTGCCGCATGAGGACTTCCTGGCGAAGGTCCGCGCCTGTCGCTACGCCTTTATGGAGCTGGGGGTCGATGACGGGATCATCGTCACGCGGACCGATTCGCTCGGCGCGGGGCTGACCAAGCAGATCGCTTACTCCAAGGAGCCGGGCGATCTGGGCGACCAGTATAACGCCTTCCTCGATTGCGAGGAGGTCACCGACCTGTCGGGCGTCAATGGCGATGTCGTCATCAACCGTGGCGGCAAGCTGATGAAGCCCAAGCGGCTGCCGTCGAACCTGTTCCAGTTCCGTGAGGGGACCGGGGCGGATCGCTGCGTGCTCGATTGCATCACCAGCCTGCAGCACGGTGCCGACCTGCTGTGGATCGAGACCGAAAAGCCCCATATCGAGCAGATCGCGTCGATGGTGGACCGGATCCGCGAAGTCGTTCCGAACGCCAAGCTGGTCTATAACAACTCGCCGAGCTTCAACTGGACGCTGAACTTTCGCCAGCAGGTGTTCGACGCGTGGGACGCCGAGGGGATCGACGTGTCGGCCTATGACCGGTCGAAACTGATGAGCGTCGACTATGACGGGACTGAGCTGGCCAATGAGGCGGACGAGAAGATCCGCACCTTCCAGAAGGACGCGGCGGCGCGGGCCGGCATCTTCCATCACCTGATCACGTTGCCGACCTATCACACTGCGGCGCTGTCGACCGACAATCTCGCCAAGGAGTATTTCGGCGAGATGGGGATGCTCGGCTACGTCAAGGGCGTGCAGCGGCAGGAGATCCGGCAGGGCATTGCCTGTGTGAAGCACCAGAACATGTCCGGGTCGGACATTGGCGACGACCACAAGGAGTATTTCGCCGGTGAGGCTGCGCTGAAGGCTGGCGGGGTCCACAACACGATGAACCAGTTTGCCGCGTAGCCGCTGAGGCTCGCGCTCCAACTTTCCTGGGGAGGAAAGGAGGCCCGTCGTTGCACTCAGGTGCAGCGGCGGGCCTTTTCCCTCATGTCAAAGAGCGGTGATCACTGCCAGTGATCGGGGAGGGGTTTGCCTGGGTGTTCGACAGGACCGTTGGGCAGGCCGTTGTCGGAGCGCCGTTTGGCCCAGCTTTTCAATGCTTCGGGCGTGACAGGCATGCCCCCAAGCCATTCCTTTGTGGCACTGGCGCGGACCTCTTCGATGGTGCGTAGCCATGTCTCCTCATCGACGCCTTCAGGGCGGTCGGCATAGAGCGGGAATCGACGTTCGAAAGCGAGCGCACGTTCGAGAACCTGCCTTTGAACCGCGGGATCGCTTCCGATCCAACGTTGCACGATGGGTCTGAATTCCGCCCGCAAACTGGAAAACAGGGCGCCCTCATTGCTGGGGGAGCCCAATTTGGCCCAAGGCCCGAAGCGAACTTCCCAAATATAGTAGAGTAAGGCCGCCCTTAGTCGGTCGCCCCGTCCCCACAAGTCGCCAACGACGAGCCCCAAGTGGATGGGGTGAACGCTTCCAGGGTGATCAAAAACTGCTTGCTGTCCACGCAACCGCTGGGTGGGAGACCCATAGAGCAACCTGACAATCTGGGCGGAAGTGGGCTGAGAAGCGGTTATCTTAAATTCGTCACCGATGAGACGGTCCGGCGGCCCGAATGCTGGAAGCAGATCATAGAGCGACGTGCAAAATGTCCGCACATCATTCCACTCCTCCCCCCCGAAGTCAGTTCGCCAATCGTGCTGCGTTTTCGCTCGTTCGAACGATTTGCGCGCGAGAGCGAGTGCTTCGGTGTCCGACATGCCGATCGTGGGACCATTCATCGGTGCGTCATCGCCGCCGCATCCCACAAGCTGATCAATGTGCCGACCCTCAGATTCAATAACCTGAAGTACCATCGGCATTGCAGTATCGGGCCATGCGATAAAGATGCGCGCTGAATCAACGCCGCCTTTTCGGTAGCTGTCTATCCAACCATTGCTGAACTGGGTGCTACCGGTTTGTATGAAACCAACTGACGTTGCCATAGCTTGATGGGCGGTGCGCACTTTCTGCACGGTCTGTCGGTACTCTGCCTCTCCGACTCCAATTGCGGCAAGCAGGAGATGTCCCGCATCCAGCGCCGCCCAAGCACGGCGTCCACCGACCGGCTGGCCTTCCAACAACCGGTAGGCGCTTAGAAAATCCTGAATCCGCAATCGCTGGTTCGCTTCATAGCTGCGAAGTACCTCACTTGCTTCTGTGTCCGATCGGCATAGGAGTTGAAGTCTAGCGGCTTCCAAGATTGCCTGGCTCACTCGCTCAGGAACGACGATGCCAGCTACCCCACGCGCCGGTCGCGGCACCCGCTCCATCACCGGATCCTCCAGTCGATCGACCAGCGCAGGCCATGCCGTCGCGAGCGCGGCCCTGCAGGCAGTCGGCTCGGCAGTTGAGCCAGCGAGGAGCAGGGCAAGCGTCAGGCTCATCGGGCCAGCTCCATCGGCATCGCAATTGCGGGTCCGAAATCCAGTTCCGCCTGTGCCACCGGGGCGAAGCTGCGGCGGTGGTGGGGGGTGGGGCCTAGCGTCCGCAGCGCTTCCTGATGCACGCGGGCGGCATAGCCCTTGTTGCTGGCCCAGCCATAGCCGGGGTGGAGTGCATCCAGTTCGGCCATGATGCAGTCGCGGCGGTGTTTGGCGACGATCGAGGCGGCGGCGATCGACAGGCACAGCGCGTCGCCGCCGATGACGGCCTCGCTGGCGTGGGGCCAGTCGGGGCAGCGGTTGCCGTCGACCAGCACATAGGCTGGCGACAGGTCGAGCGCGGCGACGGCGCGGGTCATCGCCAGCATCGTGGCCCACAGGATGTTGAGCCGGTCGATCTCCTCGACACTGGCAATGCCGATGCCGACGCGGGCACAGCCGAGGATTGCCTCGCACAGGGCGGTGCGTTTCGCGGCGGTCAGCGCCTTTGAATCGTCGATGCCCGGCGGGATGCAGTCGGGGTCGAGGATCACGGCGGCGGCGACGACCGGTCCGGCGAGCGGTCCCCGACCCGCTTCGTCCACCCCCGCCACCGGACCGCGCGTCGCGTGGCGCAGTTCGTAGCTCAGGTCAGGCATCGCCACCGTCCTCGTCCACGACGTCGAACGGCACCATGCCGAGCGCATGGCCGACCGGGCCATGGCCTTCGCCCAATCCCGGCGCATTGAGGATCGCGAGGCGGACGAAGCGCACCGCCTGAATGAACGCTTCCCCGATCGACAGGCCCGAGCCGAGACCGGTGGCAAGCGCGGCGGCGAAGGTGCAGCCAGTGCCATGCGTGTCGGGGGTGTCGATCCGCTCCGCCTCAATCTCCATCACCAGCCGGTCCTTCGGCGCATAGAGCTGGTCGAGGATTGTCGGCCCCTCCTTATGCCCGCCCTTTTCGGCGAGGTGGCAGCCATAGCCGAGCACCGCCTGTCGTCCGCCCAGCGCGGTGAGTTCGGGCACGTTCGGGGTTACTACGGACGCGATGGTCATCAGCCGTTCGAATGCGGCGATGGTTTCGGGGTCGGCGAGCACCGATCCGCTGGTCGCGATCATGACGGGATCGAACACGATCGGGCAGTCGAGCGCCTCGAGCCGGTCGGCGACGGCATGCGCGATCTCTGCCGACCCGATCATCCCGATCTTCACCGCGTCACAGCCGATGTCGGAAGTGATCGCGTCGATCTGCGCCAGCACGATGTCCACCGGGACCGGGTGGATGGCGGTGACGCCGAGCGTGTTTTGCGCAGTGATCGCGGTGATCGCGGTGGTGGCATGACCGCCCAGCATGGTGACGGTGCGGATATCAGCCTGGATGCCCGCCCCGCCGCCGGAATCGGAGCCGGCGATGATGAGGATGCGGGGGATGCTCATGGCGCGACGGTCCGGACGATGCTGACGAAAATGGGCGTGTGTCTGGGTGAAGCGACTGCGAGCGGGCGGGTTCGCGCCTGCGATGCGACACCGACGCGACACCGGGGCGACATCCGGGCGACCGATGCGCAACGGCGACGCGACAGGCTGACAACGGGAGGGCGACCGGTTCGCGCCGGGGACGCGACGGTTGCCGGACCGTAGCACGACCTAAGCGCGACGCGTTCATCAGGCCGATGGAGTCGAGGTTGGGTGGTCGCGGACATTGTGGTCAAGCCATGACACAGGCGGGGGGCTGTAGGAAAGGGCGGGCCAATCAATCCTCCCCCTGGCGGGGGAGGATTAGCTGGGTTGGCCCGCTTTCCTCAGCACCACATCCGCCATGCGGTTGAGTGGCGCATCGATGCCGTGCCGCGCGCCCAGTCGCGCGATCACGCCGTTGCGGGCGTCGGCTTCGGTCGGGCGGCCGGCGAGACGGTCGGCGTGGATCGAATTGATCGAATCCGCCGGGCCGCTGCGATAGCCGTTCACCACCTGCTCGGGCAGGTCGTCCGGGAGCGTAGCGCCCTCGGCCCGACCGACGGCGATGCATTCGCGGATCAGGGCGCGCATCAGATCGGCGGCCTCGTCGTCGCGGGCAATGCCGGCGGGCTGGAGGGTGAGGGCGTTGACTGCCCCGGCGCAGTTGACCGCGAGCTTGCGCCACGCGGCGGTCAGCCAGTCGTCGGTCAGGATCGTGTCGATCGGGCTGTGCGCGAACAAAGCGGCGAAGGCGCGTCCGGCGGCGTCGTCGGGGACGGTGAGGCTGCCGCTGCGGCGCTGAACGACTTGGCCGGGCGCGCGGCGTTCGGCGGGAATGTCGACGATGACGGGTGCGATGCGCGCCGGGTCGAGGCCGGGGAAGCGGCTGTAATGCTCGACCCCGTTTTGCAGGATCGCGACATAAGTGTCCGGGCCGATCAGCCGGTCGAGCCACGCTTGCGCGCCGGGGGCGTCATAGGTCTTGGTCACCACCAGCACCCAATCGACCGGGCTGGCGCTGGCGGGATCGGTCAGGAGGTGCGGGGTGCTTTCGAGCACGCCATCGGGCGTCTCGACCCGCAGCGTGGTAAACGGGGTGCGTGCGCAGAGCGTGACGTCATGGCTCGGCGCGGCGATCAGCCAGGCGGCGATGCTGGCACCGACCGCGCCGGTGCCGACGACGGCGACGCGGGTCAATTGTCGTTGCCGCTGAAACGCCGCGCGGTGCTCGCCGGATACTTTTTGAGCGCGTCGCCGACCCGCGCCGGGCGGTCGAGCAGCTCGCCGCCGCAGTTCGGGCAGGTCTCGTCAAGATCATCCGCGCAATTGGCGCAGAAGGTACATTCGAACGAACAGATGAACGCCCCGCCCTGATCGGCGGGGAGTTCGGTGCCGCAGCGTTCGCAGTCGGGGCGCATTTCGAGCATGGCCCCAGCTTAGGACAGCGTGGCGCGCATGCAAAGCCAGCTGCGGATCGCGATCACTGCGGCTTTGGCGCCTTTCCGTCGATCAGAACGGCCTGTTGCCATGTGCCCGGCGCCTTGTCGGTGCGATGGATGCAGCCGGCCCAGCAGCACGGGCGGCGCTTGCCCGCGCGCAGTTCCTCGCCCATCCGCTCGATGCGCCGCGCGCGGGTCGCCGCCTGTTTCGCATCCTCGATCCAGCAGAGAAATTCGTTGCGACCGAGCGGGGTCAGGCTCTCCCATTGCGCCAGCAAACCGACGTCGTCGCGCAGCACCGTTGCGACGTCGGCGGGCACCGCATGCGCGGTGCCGGGGGCGATGGGATCGGCCGTCGCGGTCACGCCGCCGCCGCGCGCACCGCGTCGCAGATGCGGTCCACGACTGCCTCGACCTGCGCCATGTCCTCACCTTCTGCCATCACGCGGATCACCGGTTCGGTGCCCGATGGACGGATGACGAGGCGACCGGTGCCGGCCAGTTCGGCCTCGGCAGCGGCGATCACGTCCTGCACCGCGGCATGTTCGAGCGGTTTGCCGCCCGAGAAGCGGACATTCTTCAGCAATTGCGGGAGCGGTTCGAAGCGGTGCAGCACTTCGCTCGCCGGCGCACTGGCGCGGACGATTTCGGCCAGCACCTGCAGCGCGGCGATCAGGCCGTCGCCGGTGGTGGCATAATCGGACAGGATGATGTGGCCGGACTGTTCGCCGCCGACGTTATAGCCCGAGGCGCGCATCTTTTCGAGGACGTGGCGGTCGCCAACCTTGGTGCGAATGAGGCCCAACCCCTGCGCGGCGAGATGGCGTTCGAGGCCGAGGTTGGACATGACCGTCGCGACCAGCCCGCCGCCTGCCAGCCGTCCCTGGCGCGCCCAGCCGCCGGCGATTGCCGCCATCAGCTGATCACCATCGACCACCTGTCCGCGTTCATCCGCGACGATCAGCCGGTCGGCGTCGCCGTCCAGCGCGATGCCGATATGCGCGCCCGATGCGACCACCGTCTCGCACAGCGTGAGCGGGGCGGTGGAGCCGACCTGATCGTTGATATTCTTGCCATTGGGCGACACGCCGATCGCAACGACCTCGGCGCCCAGTTCCCACAGCGCCGAGGGCGCGACCTGATAGGCGGCACCATTGGCGCAATCGATCACGATCTTGAGCCCGTCGAGGCTGAGATCCTCAGGAAAAGTTGCCTTGGCGAAGTGGATGTAGCGGCCCTTGACGTCGTCGACGCGGCGGACGCGGCCGATGTCGGACGAGGGGGCGAGATCGATTTCGGCATCGATCAGCGCCTCGATCGTCGCTTCATCCTCGTCCGACAGCTTGTAGCCATCGGGTCCGAACAGCTTGATGCCATTGTCGGCATAGGGGTTGTGGCTGGCAGAGATCATCACACCAAGGTCGGCGCGCATCGAATGGGTGAGCATTGCCACTGCCGGCGTCGGCATCGGACCCACCAGCGTCACGTCCATCCCGACGCTGGCGAACCCTGCGACCAGGGCGTTTTCGATCATGTAGCCCGACAGGCGGGTGTCCTTGCCGATCACCACGCGGTGGCGGTGATCGCCGCGCACGAAATGCTTGCCGGCCGCCATGCCGACCTTCATCGCCATCGCCGCAGTCATGTGCCCGGCATTGGTCTTGCCGCGGATTCCGTCCGTTCCGAAATATTTTCTTGCCATATCTGCCTGCTTTGCGACGTTGCCCCGGCTTGCATCGACCTTCAGTCCATGCTGGCCTGCAAGTGGCGGCTCTGCACGCTTCCGGTGCTCACGTACCTTGAGTACGCTGCGCTCCGGGTCGTAAAGAACCACCACTTTCGGCTCAGCCTGAACTGAATCTCGATACAAGCCAATTCCCGTGGCGCGGTCATAGCGCCGCTTTTTCGCAAGGGCGAGCATGTCGCAAGCAACCCGTATTTTCGTTGCACTCATATTGGCGCTCGCCATCGGGGTGATTGCCGCAGCGCTGGCGCCCGAACGCGCGCTGATCGCCGCCGACTGGGTCCAGCCGATCGGCACGATGTGGCTGCACGCACTACAGATGACGATCGTGCCGTTGGTCGTGTCGCTGCTGATCACCGGCATTGCCGCGACGGCGGAGGCGGCGCGGGCGAGCACGCTGGCGACGCGGGCGTTCATCACCTTCATCATACTGTTGTGGATTTCATCGGCGCTGGGCGGGGCGATTGCGCTGGGGCTGTTGTCGGCCTTTCCGCTGGGGGCGGACCTTGGCACGGCGTTGAGCGAGGCGTTGGGCACCGCGCCGCCGACGGGGGAGATTCCGCCCTTCTCCGCCTTCCTCGTGGCGTTGGTGCCGTCGAACCCGATCGCGTCGGCGGTCAATGACGCGTTCCTGCCGATGATCCTGTTCACCACCGTGTTCGCCTTTGCGATCACGCGGTTGCCGGTCGAGGAGCGCGAGCGGCTGACCGGGTTTTTCCAGGCGATCGGCAATGCGATGCTGGTCGTGATCAACTGGGTGCTGTGGCTGGGGCCGATCGGCGTCGGGGCGCTCGCCTATGTCGTCGGCGCGCGGGCGGGGACGGCGGCGTTCGGGGCGCTGCTCCATTATGTCGCGATTCTGTGCGCGGTTGGCGTGGTGCTGTGGCTGCTTGCGGTGCCGTTCGCCTGGGGTGTGGCCAAGGTGGCGCCGGGGCGGTTCATTCGCGCGATCCTGCCGAGCCAGGTGGTGGCGGCATCGACGCAAAGCTCGCTCGCCAGCCTGCCGGCGATGCTGCGTTCGACCGAATCGCTGGGCGTTCCGGTGGCGCGTGCGGGCGTGGTGCTGCCGCTCGCCGTCGCATTGTTCCGCTGGACCGGGCCGGCGATGAACTTTGCGGTCGCCATCTATGTCGCGCACTGGTTCGGGATCGAGCTGACCGCGGGGCAGATCGCCGCGGGCTGGGCGGCGGCGGCGATCACGACGATGGGCGCGGTGGGGTTGCCCGGGACGATCAGCTTCGTGTCGTCGATCGCGCCGATCGCGATCGCGATGGGCGTGCCGATCGCGCCGCTGGGGCTGCTGGTGGCGGTGGAGACGATCCCCGACATCTTCCGCACGCTCGGCAATGTCGCGATGGACGTCGGCGCGACGCGGGCGATTGCGGGCGAGGGCGAGGCCGACAGCGAGGCGGACGCGTTGTTGCGCGAGGGGGCTTGAGCTTCGACGGCGCCGCAGGATTTGTTTGTTCGCACAAAGACACGAAGCCACGAAGAAGGATGGGCACCTTCTTCGTGGCTTCGTGTCTTTGTGCGCGAAAATCTCAAGTGAGCGCTGCGCGCCCGGTCACTTCATGAGAACAAGCTCTTCCGCCATGCTGGGGTGCAGCGCCACGGTCTGGTCGAAATCGTCCTTGGTCAGGCCTGCCTTCACCGCCACTGCCGCCGCCTGAAGGATTTCGGGGGCGTCGGGGCCGATCATGTGGAGGCCGAGGACTTTGCCCGACGTCGGCTCGCAGATCATCTTGTAGAGCGCGCGTTCGTTGCGATTCGCCAGGACGTTCTTCATCGCGCGGAAGTCGGAGGTATAGACCTTTACCGCGCCGAATTTCTGCTTGGCCTCGCTCTCGGTCATGCCGACGCCGGCGATGGGCGGGTGGCTGAACACGGCCGAGGGGATGCAGCCGTAGTCGACCGTCGTCGGCTTGTTGCCGAACACGGTGTCGGCAAACGCCTGTCCCTCGCGGATCGCGACGGGCGTCAGCTGGACCCGGTTGGTGACGTCGCCGACGGCGTAGATCGAATCGACGCTGGACTTGTTGTCGGCGCCGACCACGATCGCGCCCTTGGCATCCAGCTCGACTCCGGCCTCTGCGAGGCCCAGGCCATCGGTGTTGGGGACGCGGCCGGTGGCGAAGAGGACGCAGTCGACCTCCATATCGTCATGGTTGGTCATGCTGACCTTCAGGCTGCCATCGGCATTCTTCTCGATCCCGCGGAATTCGGCGTGGAAGCGGAAGTCGATGCCCTTGGTCATCGAAATCTGCAGCAGCCGGTCGCGAATCTGTTCGTCATAGCCGCGCAGGATGACATCTGAGCGGTTGATCAGCGTCACCTTGCTGCCAAACTCGTTGAAGATGCCGGCAAATTCATTGGCGATATAGCCCGCGCCCGCGATCAGCACGCGCTTGGGCAGTGCGTCGAGGTGGAACACCTCGTTCGAGGTGATGCCATGTTCGTTGCCGGGGCAGGACGGAACCAGCGGGCGCGCGCCGACCGCGATCAGGATCTTGGCCGCGGTGATGGTGCGACCGCTGGCCAGCGTGACTTCGTTGGGGCCGGAGACGGTGGCGCGTTCGTGGACGATCTCGACCCCGTGGCTGTCGAGCGTGTTGGTGTAGGCGGTGTTGAGCCGGTCGACCTCGCTCAGCACATTGTCGCGCAGCACGGTCCAGTCGAAGTCGCATTCGGGCACGTTCCAGCCAAAGCGGCGCGCGTCGTGCAGATCCTCGGCGAAATGCGCGCCATAGACGAGCAGCTTCTTGGGCACGCAGCCGCGAATGACGCAGGTGCCGCCGACGCGATATTCCTCGGCAATCGCGACCTTGGCGCCATGCGCGGCGGCAACGCGGGAGGCGCGGACGCCGCCGGAGCCTGCACCGATGACGAAGAGGTCGTAGTCGTAATCGGCCATGTCGGGCTCCTGTTGGGTCGTCGGAGCGGGAGATAGGGGCAAGGGGTGGGATTGCCAACGCGAGTGGTGCAATTGCGGGGGCATCATCGGCGTGCCATTCCCTAGCGATGAACTGCGCCCTGACCTTCGAATATGAGTTCAGCCGCGATGATGATGACTTCGGATGGCTCCTCGCGCGCTTGCAAACACCCGATTTCAGCGGGCGGAACGGAATGTGGGTGCAGTGGCAGGATCTGACGGATTTTGCCGCGTCCTTGTCTCAATATCCGTTCACCAACCCAGCGGTTTGTGAATGGGGCTTTGGTGAAGAGGGGAAGTTTACGCCGGTGACGAAGCTCAGTCTCAGTGCCGCTGGGGTCAGGGGCGGTTTGATCGCCGATGTATTTCTCGCCAACTATTACGAGCCGGCCAATTTCGCTCAAAGCAGGTTCCAGACCGACTATCCCTCGGTCACCGAGTTTCAGCGCCAGCTTGAGAGGATGATGCGCCGAGAGGGTTCGGATGCGACGCTGATCGGGTCCAAGTTAAACCATAGTTAGTCACCCCGGACTTGTTCCGGGGTCCACGGTGCCGCGCTTCCGGCGCTCTAGCCGCTCGCTTCGCGCCTCGTCTCCCGGTGGACCCCGGCACAAGGCCGGGGTGACGATGGGGTGGGGTTAGCGTTTCCGCACAAACTCCGCCCTCAGCACCAGGCCCTTGATGCCGTCGAACTTGCAGTCGATCTCCTGCGGGTCGCCGGTCAGGCGGATCGATTTGATCAGGGTGCCGCGTTTGAGGGTTTGCCCTGCGCCTTTGACGGTCAGGTCCTTGATCAGCGTCACCTGATCGCCATCGGCCAGCAAATTGCCGACCGAGTCGCGCACTTCGACCGCATCATCCGCCGGAGCGGCAGCCACCTGCGACGCGGGGACCCATTCGCCGCTCGCGTCGTCATAGACATAGTCGTCGTCGCTCATGCGAAGGCTCTCCGGATCAGGTCGTCGGTGGAGGGGTCGAACTCCTGCCCGCCGCGCTCTGCCGCCTTGGCCATTTCCTTGCCCAGCTCGACGCCGAACTGGTCGAACGGGTTGATGCCGAGCAGCGCCGCGCTGACGAACGTCCGGTGTTCGTAGAAGGCGATCAGCGCTCCGAGCGTGCGCGGGTCGAGTTCGTCGAGCAGGAGCGTCATCGACGGGCGGTCGCCGGCATAGGCGCGGGCGGGGTCGTCATTGGCGCGGCCGGCCATCAGCGCGGCCCCATGCGCGAAGCAGTTGAGCAGCAGCGCGCGGTGGTGATCCTCCGCCAGGGTATCGCCGCCCTCGATCACCGCGAGGAATTCGAGCGGGATCAGGTGCGTGCCCTGATGCAGCAGCTGGAACACCGCGTGCTGCGCATCGGTGCCAACGCCGCCCCAGGTGATCGGCGCGGTCGCGCGGCCGATGGGCTGGCCGTCCGCCGTCACCGACTTGCCGTTCGATTCCATCTCAAGCTGCTGGAGATAGCTGGGGAGGAGGCGCAGGCGTTCGTCATAGGCGAACACGCCGCGCGTCTCGCACCCGCGATTCTGGGTGTAATAAAGGTCGGCGAAGGCGGCGAGAACTGGCGCGTTGCTGCGCAGATCGGTCAGGCGGAAATGGCGGTCCATTTCAGCCGCGCCGTCGAGCATCGCTTCGAACGCATCCCAGCCAAGTGCGATCGCGGCGGGGAAGCCGATCGACGACCACAGCGAATAGCGCCCGCCGACGCTCTCGCCGAACGGGAGGATGCGGGTTTCGTCGACACCCCATTCGACCGCCTTGTCCGGCGCGGCGGTGAGCGCGATCACGCGGCCATAGGGATCCTCGACCCCATGTTCGCGCATCCAGTCGAGCGCGCTGGTGGCGTTAAGCAGGGTTTCGGTGGTGGTAAAGGTCTTTGACGCGACCGCGATCAGCGTGGCGTGCGGGTCGAAGGCGTCGATCGCCTCTTCCAGCGCGCAGCCATCGATGTTGGAGACGATGGCGACGTCATAGCGGTCCATGTCGCGGCCGAGCGCGTCGATCAGCAGCTCTGGCCCAAGCGCGGAACCGCCGATGCCGATGTGCAGGATGTGGCGGACGGGGCCGAGCGCCTCGGCCTCGATCGCGTCGATCAGGCCGCGCATGCGGGCGTGATAGGCGGCGGCGCGGGCGACGCTGTCCTCGCTGCCCTCACCGCGTTCGGCGGTGTGTTCGGCGGCGCGGCCCTCGGTCACGTTGACCGCTTCGCCCGCAAACAGCGCGTCGCGCTTGGCGGTCAGGTCGGTCGCCTTGGCGAGCGCGGCGAATGCGTCGAGCGCGGCGCCGTCGAGATGCGTCTTGGAAAAGTCGAAATGGATGCCCGCGACGTCGGTGGTGAGCGACGCGAGGCGGTTCGCGTCGGCGGCGAACAGGTCGGTGAGCGGGGTGCGCGGCAGCGATTCGATCGCGCTCCAGTCGGGGGTCGCCATGTGCCTGTCTCCTTTTGGGTCGCGGCGCGTGTAGCGTGATGGGTGGGGGAGTGAAAGCGGGCGGCGCGCAATTCCTCCCCGGCCCGCAGGGAAGGTGGCGCCGAAGGCGACGGAGGGGGCGCCCCGCAGAGGGCGGAATTTGCCGCGCATGTCACGGCCGTCTGCGCGGCCGCCCCTCCACCACTCGCTGCGCGAGCGGTCCCCCTCCCCCAGCGAGCTGGGGGAGGAATGGAAGCGGGCCGGTGCCGCAAACCAAACAAAGGTGCCTTGACGATGCCACACACCCAATTCACAGCAGCATCATGGACGATTCCGCCACGGCGCAGACCGCCGCCCCCGCCGAGACCCTCAAGCCGCGCTCCGAGCTGCGGGATACGATCAGCTTTCTGGTGAAGCTGGTGATCCTGGTGATCATCGTACGCAGTTTCGTGTTCGCGCCGTTCAGCATCCCGTCGGGGTCGATGCTCCCGCGCCTGCTGGTCGGCGACTATCTGTTCATCACCAAGTGGAATTACGGCTATTCCAAGCATTCGCTCCCCTGGAGCCTGCCGCTGATTCCGGGGCGCGTGTTCGCCAAGGACCCGGCGCGCGGCGATGTGGTGGTGTTCAAGGCGCCGCCCGACGCCCGGACCGACTGGATCAAGCGCGTGATCGGCGTGCCCGGCGATACGGTGCAGATGCGCGACGGTCAGCTGATCCTGAACGGGCAGGCGATCCCGAAACAGCGCGTGGCGGACTTTGTCCTGCCGATGACGCCGAACGCGGATTGCGATGCGCCGACGATCGAAATGGCGGCGGATGGCACGCCGGTGTGCCGCATTGCGCGCTATCGCGAGACGTTGCCGGGCGGGAAGAGCTATGACGTGCTCGACGCCGGGCAGAGCGAAGGCGACAATACCGAAATATTCACCGTGCCCGCCGGCCATGTCTTCCTGATGGGGGACAATCGCGACAATTCGAGCGACAGCCGGTTCGAGCCGGTGATGGTCGATGGCGAGAACAAGCGCGGCATCCGCTTTGTCCCGATGGAGAATATCCAGGGCAAGGCGGTGGTTAGCTTCTGGTCGACCGATGGCAGTGCCAGCTGGGTGCTGCCGTGGACCTGGTTCAGCGCGGCGCGGTTCGAGCGGATCGGGGAAGGCTTTTGAGTGACGACCTGCCCGGCTGGCTGGCCGGGGTGTTGGGCCATGCGCCGGACGATCTGGCGGTCTATCGCCGTGCGCTGACGCATGGCAGCCAGGGTGCGGACAATTACGAGCGGCTGGAGTTTCTGGGCGACCGGGTGCTGGGGCTGACGCTGGCTGAATGGCTGTATGCGCGCTTTCCGGGGGAGCCGGAGGGGAAATTGTCGCGGCGCTTCAACGCGCTGGTGACCGGGCAGATGTGTGCCGAGGTCGCGCGCGAGATCGGGGTGCCGCGCCACCTTAAGCTCGGCAAGCAGGCGCGCGACGATGGCGCGTCGGACAGCGACAATGTGCTGGGCGATGTGATGGAGGCGCTGATCGGCGCGACCTTCCTCGACCAGGGGTTCGACGCGGCGCGCGCGCTGGTGCGGCGGCTGTGGGACAGCCGGATCGACAATCAGTCGGCGGCACCCAAGCATCCCAAGTCCGCGCTGCAGGAATGGGCGGCGGCGAATAACCGCCGCGCGCCCGACTATGTGCTGGTCGAACGCTCGGGGCCGGGCCATGCGCCGCGTTTTCGCGTGAAGGCGGAGATTGCCAAGCTGGCCGAGGCCGAAGGGACGGGGTCGAGCAAGCAGGAAGCCGAGACCGCAGCGGCGGCGGCGTTGCTGGCGGTGCTGCAGAAATAGGCCGGACAAGGGTGGTCACCCCGGACTTGTTCCGGGGTCCACGGTGCGGCACATCCGGCGGCTGAGGCGCTTGCTGATCCGCTGTGCTATATCATCGAGGGATGCGCCCGCGGATGGGTGGGCCCCGGCACAAGGCCGGGGTGACGATGGGTTTTGGACGGAGTGGTTTTGGATATCGAAGCACAGAAATGCGGCCTGATCGCCGTGGTCGGCGCGCCCAATGCGGGCAAGTCGACATTGGTGAACGCACTGGTCGGGCAGAAGGTGGCGATCGTCAGCCCCAAGGCGCAGACGACGCGCGCGCGGCTGATGGGCATCGCGATTGCCGATGATACCCAGCTGTTGCTGGTCGATACACCGGGCATTTTCGATCCGGCGCGGCGGCTGGACCGGGCGATGGTCGCCGCCGCCTGGGAAGGGTCGCAGGGCGCGGACCTGATCGCGCTGGTGGTCGATGGCAAGGGCGGGATCGGGCCAAAGGTGCGCAGCGTCGTCGCGGGGCTGAAGGATCGGCGCGAGCGCAAGATCCTGATCCTCAACAAGGTCGATATCGCCGACAAGCCGCGCCTGCTGGGCCACGCCGCAAGCCTGAATGAGCTGGCCGAGTTCGAGGACACATTCTTCGTTTCGGCGACGACGGGCGATGGCGTGGCGGAGCTGAAGGCGGAACTGGCCAAGCGGATGCCCGAGGGGCCGTGGCATTTCCCGGCGGATCAGGTGTCGGACGCGACCGACCGCATGCTGGCGTCGGAAATCACGCGCGAGCAGCTCTATCATCTGCTGCACGCCGAACTGCCTTATGCCACCGCGATCGAGACCGAGCGCTATACCGAAAAGCCCGACGGGTCGGTCGAGATCTACCAGCAGATCCTGGTCGAACGGCCGACGCAGCGTGCGATCGTGCTGGGGCAGGGCGGGTCCAAGATCAAGGAAATCGGTTCACGCGCGCGGGCCGAGCTGATGGAGCTGCTGGGGGTCAAGGTCCAGCTGTTCCTGCATGTGAAGGTGCGGCCGGGCTGGGAAGAGGATCGCAGCCTGTATCGCGAGATCGGGCTGGACTGGGTCGACTAGGCGAGGAGCGAGTCCACCCATTCCGGCACCAGCGTCCCCGCCCGACCGAGGCGCGATTGCGCGAACCAGGCGCTGCCCTCCGACCGCTCGAGGTTGAGTTCGAGGGTGTCGGCGCCATGGTAGCGCGCGGTGCGGACGAAGCCGGCGGCGGGATAGACGGCGCCCGAGGTACCGATCGAGACGAACAGGTCGGCGCGGGCGAGCGCGGCGTCGATCGCCTCCATGTGATAGGGCATCTCGCCAAAGAACACGATGTCGGGGCGCAGCGCCGGCGCGTCGCACGAGGGGCAGGATGTGCCGGGCGGGAGCGGGTCGGCCCATTCGCTCTGGATGCCGCACAGCGCGCACAGGGCGGATTTCAGCTCGCCATGCATGTGCAGCATGCGTTTCGACCCGGCGCGTTCGTGCAGATCATCGACATTCTGGGTGACCAGCAGCAGCTCGCCCGGCCACTCCGCATCGAGCCGGGCGAGCGCGTGGTGCGCGGCATTGGGTTCGACCCTGGCCAGATTGGCGTGGCGTTCGTCGTAGAAGCGGTGGACCAGATCGGGGTCGTGCGCGAGCGCCTCTGGCGTGCACACATCCTCGACGCGATGCCCCTCCCACAGCCCACCGGGACCGCGAAAGGTGGCGACGCCGGATTCGGCGGAGATGCCCGCGCCGGTGAGGATGACGATGGTGCGGGGGTCAGTCATCCTCATCCTCATATCCGGCGAGTTCCAGCGCGCGCGCCTTGATCTGATGCTGACGGCACCAGTGGACCAGCGCGTCTTCGCGGCCATGGGTCACCCACACCTCTTTCGGCGCGATTTCGCGCAGCGTTGTGGTCAGTTCGTCCCAGTCGGCATGGTCGGAGAGGATCAGCGGGAGTTCGACATTGCGCTGGCGCGCGCGCTGGCGGACGGTCATCCAGCCGCTGGCCATGGCGGTGACCGGGTCGGGCAGGCGGCGTGACCAGCGGTCGTTGAGCGCGCCGGGCGGGGCGAGGATGATGCGGCCCTGCAGCTCCTTCTTCGCGACGCCGGTGGCGGGGCGCAGTTCGCCGAGTGGGACGCCATGGTCGATATACAGGTCGCACAGCAGCTGCAGCGCGCCATGGATGTAGATCGGGTCGTCGAACCCCATGCCGCGCAGTTCGGCGATCACCCGCTGTGCCTTGCCCAGCGCATAGGCGCCGACCAGCACGCAGCGTTCGGGCTCGGCGCGCAGCGCGGCGAGGAGCTTGTCGATCTCGTCGGTGGTTTCGGGATGGCGGAAGACGGGGAGGCCGAAGGTCGCTTCGGTCACGAACACGTCGCATCTGACCGGGCGAAAGGGTTCGCAGGTGGGATCAGGGCGGCGCTTGTAGTCGCCCGAGACAACGATCCGCTCGCCGCGATGATCGAGCACGATCTGCGCCGATCGACCTCGCCCCTGCGCACGGTTTCGCCATAGGCGACCGGGTGGGCGGTCTGGGGGCCGTAGCGCGCCTCCATGATTGCGAGCGTTTCGGGGGTCGCCCACACCGCGCCATGCCCGCCGCGGGCGTGATCGGCATGGCCGTGCGTGACGAACGCGCGGGCCTTGGGCTGTGACGGATCGATCCAGATGTCCGGGCCGGGGACATGGATGCCTTCGGGATGCGGAGTGATCCAGTCGCCCAATGCCATGCAAGCGATATGCGCGAGGAGGGCGGCTAGTTCCAGTCGGATCGAAATGCGCCGCCGCTTCGTTGGCTGACCATTGCGGAATGGGAGAGTCTGAAATGAACCTCGATCTTTCGAGCCTGCAAGGCGTGATGGTGGTGATCGGCCCGATCGTGCTGTTTGTTGTGCTGCTCTGGGTCGTGCTGAACAACCGCACCAGCAAACGGGAGAAGCAGCGCACCGAGGAAGCGACGCGCAAGATGTATGACGCGCAGAATGAAGAGGATACGCGACGCGAGCCTTGAGTCTGGGCTAAGACGCGACGCGTGAGCGACCTTCCCGCGCCCTTGACCGACTGGTTTGCCGCGCGCGGATGGACGCCGCGGCGGCATCAGCTGGAGATGCTGGCGGCGGGGCGGGCGGGGAAGCACGCGCTTCTCGTCGCCGCGACCGGGGCGGGGAAGACGCTGGCAGGGTTTCTGCCCACGCTGAGCGAACTTATTGAGGCGCCGGGCGACGGGCTGCACACGCTGTATATCTCGCCACTGAAGGCGCTGGCGGTGGATGTGCAGCGCAATTTGCTCACCCCGATCGAGGAGATGGGGCTGAACATCCGGGTCGAGACGCGGACCGGTGACACCTCGCACGAGAAGAAGGTGCGCCAACGCGCGCGGCCGCCGCAGATCCTGCTGACCACGCCCGAATCGCTGAGCTTGCTCCTGTCCTATGAGGACAGTTTCCGGATGTTCGCGGGGCTGAAGACGTTGGTGGTGGACGAGGTGCATGCCTTTGCCACCGGAAAGCGTGGCGACCTGCTGGCGCTGGCGCTGGCGCGGTTGCAGGTGATTGCGCCGGACATGCGGCGCGTCGCGCTGTCGGCGACGGTGGCGGACCCCGACGGCTATCGCGCCTGGCTCGCGCCGCATGGCGACATCGATTCGGTTGAGCTGGTGGTGGGAGAGAAGGGCGCGGACCCCGATATCGCGATCCTGCTGCCCGAGGGGCGCGTGCCATGGTCGGGGCACAGCGGCATCTATGCGATCCCGCAGGTGATGGCGGAGATCGAGACGCACAAGACCACGATCGTGTTCTGCAACACGCGCGGGCTGTGCGAGCTGGTGTTCCAGAATCTGTGGAAGGCCAATGACCTGCAGCTGCCGATCGGGGTGCATCATGGCAGTCTGAGCCTGGAGGCGCGGCGCAAGGCCGAGCAGGCAATGGCCGATGGCAAGCTGCGCGCGTTGGTCGCGACCGCCAGCCTCGACCTGGGGGTCGATTGGGGCGATGTCGATTGCGTGATCCAGATGGGCGCGCCCAAGGGATCGTCGCGCCTGCTGCAGCGGATCGGGCGCGCCAATCACCGGCTGGACGAGCCGAGCGAGGCGGTGCTCGTGCCCGGCAATCGCTTTGAATATCTGGAGGCGCGCGCGGCGCTCGATGCGGTCGAGGCGGGCGAGCTGGACCCTGACATCTTCCGCCCCGGCGCGCTGGATGTGCTGGCGCAGCATGTGATGGGGGTGGCGTGCGCCGCGCCGTTCGAGGCCGGGGCGTTGCTGCGCGAGGTGCAGGGGGCGCTGCCCTATTCGGCGCTGGACGCCGAGACGTTCGACCGGGTTCTGAACTTCATCGCCGATGGCGGCTATGCGCTGCGGGCGTATGACAAGTTCAAGCGGCTGACGCGCACGCCCGATGGCCAAGGAAAACCAGGACTCTGGCGCGTCACGAAACCCGCCTTTGTTGCGCAGCATCGGTTGAACGCCGGGATCATCGTCGAATCGCCGATGCTGGACGTACGGTTCAAGAACGGGCGGCGGCTGGGCAAGGTCGAGGAGAATTTCGGAAGCCAGCTCTCGCCCGGTGACAGCTTCTTCTTCGCGGGGATGGCGGTCGAGGTCGAGCGGGTCGAGCTGACCGATGTGATCGTGCGCGCGACCGCGAAACCGGCGCGGATCGTGTCCTATAACGGGCTGCGCCTGTCGATCAGCTCGACATTGGCGGAGCGGGTGCGGCGGTTTCTGGCCGATCCGGCGGAGTGGGCGCGCTTCCCCGACGATGTGCGCGAATGGCTCGAGGTGCAGCAACGCCGCTCGCAACTGCCCGCGCCCGGCCGGCTGCTGGTCGAAACCTTCCCGCATGAAGGGCGGCACCATATGGTGGTGTATAGTTTCGAGGGGTGGAATGCGCACCAGTCGCTCGGCATGCTGGTGACCCGGCGGATGGAGGCGATGGGGCTGAAGCCGATCGGCTTTGTCGCGAACGACTATGCGCTGGCAGTGTACGGGCTGGAGAAGATCGAGGATCCGGCGGCCTTGTTTTCGCCGGACATCCTCGAGGATGAGTTCGTCGACTGGGTGCAGGGCTCGGCGTTGCTCAAGCGCGCGTTCCGCGAGGTGGCGATCATCGGCGGGCTGGTCGAGCGGCAGCAGCCGGGGAAGAAGAAGACCGGGCGGCAGGTCACCTTTTCGACCGACCTGATTTATGACGTGCTGCGCAAGTACGAGCCCGATCATCTGCTGCTCAAGGCGGCCTGGGCCGATGCGCGCGCGCGGATGACCGATGTCGGGCGGCTCGCCCATCTGCTCGATACCGCGGCGGAGCAGATGGTGCATGTCGACCTGGATCGCGTCAGTCCGATGGCGGTGCCGGTGCTGATCATGATCGGGCGCGAGACCGTGGCGCAGGGCGCGGCGGAGGACGCGATGCTGATCGAGGCCGAGGCGCTGGCGGTCGAGGCGATGCGGGTGGATTGAGTTTGTTGCGCCTTTCGGCGCTGTTCGGCACCGGCCCGCTCCCCCACCCGACCACCCATAGAATACGCTGCTGGGTGGTCGGGTGGGGGAGCGGGCCGGTGCCGCAATCGGTTGGGCATCGCCCAACCACGACACGCTTTCGACCAACGGCAATTGCTGCGCAGCATCGGGGGGTGTAGGATCGCGGCATGCGGTCGCTCCTCCTCATGCCGCTCTTTGCAGCCTTTGGCGCGCAACCCGCGCCCGATGAGCTATTGCCTGCACCCGCGGCGGCCGAAACAGGGGGCGAGACGGTTGCGCTGGGGACGCTCGCGACGCGCATGACCGTCCCGGTCTCGATTGGCGGCGCGGCATCGCAGCCATTCGTGATCGATACCGGCGCCGAGCGATCGGTCGTGTCGCGCCAATTGGCGGAGCGATTGCGGCTGGCCGCCGGCCCACAGGTGCGGCTGACGACCATGACCGGCAGCGCGCGGGTACAGACGGTGGTGGTGCCGTCGCTGTCGGTCGGTCCGGTGCGCGACGTGCGTGCGTTCAACGCGCCGGCGCTGGAGGCGGGGCACCTGGGTGCCCAGGGGCTGCTCGGAGTCGAGCAGCTGCGCAACCATATGGTGGCGATCGATTTCGACCGACGCGAGATGGCGGTGCGCCCCTCGCGCGGGACGTCGCGCGCGCGGAGCGTTGCGCGCGACGCGGATGAGATCGTGGTGATTGCGCGCAACCGCATGGGCCAGCTGATCGTCACCGAGGCGCAGTTGGAAGGGCATCGCGTGACCGTGGTGCTCGACACCGGGTCGCAGGTCAGCATGGGCAATCTGGCGCTGCAACGCCGTCTGCGGCGGACCGCGCTGAAAGGGCCGATCGAGCTGTCGAGCGTGACCGGGGAAAAGCTGACGGTCAATTATCACATTGCCGGGCGGGTCCAGATTGGCGGGGTGGTGATGCGCGGCCTGCCGGTGGCCTTTGCCGATGTGCCGCCCTTTGCGCATTTCGGGCTGTCGGAAGAGCCGGCACTGATGCTGGGGATGGATGCGCTGCGCGCGTTCCGCCGGGTCGAGATCGATTTTCCGGCGCGCCGCGTGCGCTTTCTGATGCCGCGCAGTGGCACGCCGCCGACCGGCTCGCGGATCGGTTGACGCGCCGCGCCGGGAGCGCGATAGCGGGGGCATGGTTCCCTTTTCGTTCGCCGGTCATGAGTTGTGCGCGCTGCCCGAGGCGGCGCTGTTCTGGCCGGCGCGGCGCGCGCTGATCGTCGCCGATCTGCATTTCGAGAAAGCGAGCTGGTTCGCGCGCTGGGGGCAGTTGCTGCCGCCCTATGACAGTCTGGCGACGCTCGACGCGCTGGCGGCGCTTGTCGCGCGGACGCAGGCGCGCGAGCTGTGGTGCCTGGGCGACAGCTTTCATGACTCGGCGGGGTGCGAGCGGTTGCCGGAGGCGGCGCGGGTGCGGTTGCGCGCGCTGACCGGGGCGCTCGACTGGACGTGGATCACCGGCAATCATGATGCGGCGCTGGCCGAGCAGGCGGCGATCGACCATTGCGGCGGGCGCGTCATGGTCGAGGCCGAGGTCGACGGCCTGTTGCTGCGGCACGAGGCCGAGCCGGGCGAATTGCGGCCCGAATTGTCGGGGCATTTTCACCCCAAGCTGCGCATCCGGGCACGCGGCCGGGCGGTGGCGCGGCGCTGTTTCGTGGCGAGCGGGACCAAGCTGATCCTGCCGGCCTTCGGCGCGCTGACCGGCGGGCTGGACGTCGATCATCCTGAGATCGTGCGCGCAGTCGGGCGCGGCGCGCAGGCGCTGGTGGCGCTGGAGGACCGGCTGCTGCGCTTTCCGATCGCGGCGTAGCCCACCGGGTCCCTCCCGTTCCGGGAGGGGGGTTACTTCCGCCGTTCGGTCTTGCCGGTGCAGCTGGCCGGGCCCGGGCCGCTGATCAGGCAGGCGGCGTCGCCGGTGACGCGGACGGCGCCGGTGCCGAGCGACGCGATCTGTGCGGTGTAGCGGGCGGTGAAGCGGCTGTCCCCGGCGCTTTGCGACTGGATGATGAGGTCATTGACGCGCATGCCCGTCGCGTCGATCGATCCCGCGCCATAGCTGCCGAAGCGGGCGGTGCGGGTCATGCCGCCCTTGATCCGAACCGCGCCGGTGCCGGTGAGCGTGACCGCGAGCTGGTCCGCGTCGAGCTGGGCGATGGTGAGCGACCCCGCGCCATTGACGCCCAGATCGACCCGCTGGCCGCCCATTCGATCGACCTCGACCGATCCGCCGCCATTGATGTTGATCCCGCGCAGCCCGCGTGCACCGACGGTGATCGTCAGCGGCCCGCTCGCCTCGCTCCACCCCTCGAACGTCTGGTTGCGCGGGCCGATCACCAGCTGACCGCCCATGTTGCGGACGCTGACCCGGTCGAGCGCGCGGCGGTCGCCGGTGATCACCGCCCTGGGCGGCTGGCCGTCGATCACCTTGACGCGGAAGGGGCCGTCAACACGCAGCCGTTCAAAGCCGGTGAGCATGACGCTATTGCTCTGCGCCGCCTGCGGTACGGGTGCCGCGCTGACAGCGAGAAGCGGGGCGAGGATCAGAAGGCTGCGCATCGGACGGGCATCGCACCGATGCCCCGCCCCATGCAAGCATAGTCGCTCAGCTGCAGCGCGCGTCGCCCGAGCCCATCTTGCTGACCGAGCATTTTGCGCCGCCGGTCAGCTCGACATCGCCCGATCCGATCAGCGAGATATCCGCCGGGCCGTTGACCTGCGCCCGGACATTGCCCGAGCCGGCGATCGAGATATCGGCCTTTGCCGATTTGAGGCCGGTTGCGGTAACATTACCCGACCCGGCGATCGAGATATCGAGCGCGGAGCTGGTGCCGCCCGACACGGTCATGTCGCCCGCCCCGGCAATCGCCAGATCGGCCTTGCCCCCCGCCAGCGCGGCGATGGTCATGTTGCCGGAGCCTGCAATCGCGCCGTCGAAATCGCCCTTTGCCTGGTCGATCGTCATGTCGCCCGACCCGGCAATGTCGGCGCTGGCGAGCGCGGGCAGGGTGACAATGATCTTCGCGCCCTTGTCGCCGCCCCAATTCCACTCGCCATCCTTGCGCCCGATCCGCAGCGTGTTACCGTCCTTGCGGATTTCGAGCCGGTCGAGCAGCGCGCTGTCGCCCTCTGCAGTCACCGAGAAGGCGCCGGTGCGCACTTCGACATCATCGGCGCCGCGCAGCGACACGCCGGTAAAGTCGGCGACCGGGAAGCTCCGTGTTGCGCCCTGGCCGCTCGGCTGGACGATATCGCCGCTCATGCCGTTGGCGAAGTTGCAGGCCGACAGCGACAGCGCGGCGGTGGCGACAAGTGCGATGCGGAAGCGGGTCATCGGGTCTCTCCCATGTGTATTGCTGATATAATACACGTGTCGCGCGCCGCATGCAAATGAAAAGGGCGGCCCCGCAGGACCGCCCCTCTCGTTATCGGACCGGCGTCGCGCGATCAGGCGCTTGCCTTGTCCTTGTTGTAGATCGCGGCCGAGGCGCGCAGGATTTCGAGCAGCTTTTCGAGCGCCGCCTTTTCGTCGAGCTGTTCCATCGCGGCGAGTTCGCGCGCGAGCCGCGAGGCGGCAGCTTCGAAGATCTGGCGTTCGGAATAGCTCTGCTCGGGCTGGTCATCGGCGCGGAACAGGTCGCGGACCACTTCGGCGATCGACACCAGGTCGCCCGAATTGATCTTCGCTTCATATTCCTGGGCTCGGCGCGACCACATGGTGCGCTTGACCTTGGGCTTGCCCTTGAGCGTGTCGAGCGCCTCACGCAGCGTCTTGTCGCTCGACAGCTTGCGCATGCCGACGCTTTCCGCCTTGTTGGTCGGAACGCGCAGGGTCATTTTCTCTTTTTCGAAGCGGAGCACATACAGCTCAAGCTGCATGCCCGCGATTTCCTGCTTCTGGAGTTCGATCACACGGCCAACGCCGTGCTTGGGGTATACGACATAATCGCCGACATCGAAGGACAGCGCCTTGGCAGCCATGTGCGGGAAGCCTTTCTTTTGAACTCACGCCCCTGAAGGGATTGCTTCACAGGCCCGGTGCGGTTACCGGGCGGGTGAAGGCGGTTCGGGGCAAATCTACAACGGTCTCCAGTACCGAAACGCGATTCCTCGCGTCCGACGCGGTGTTTAACACAGATGCAATAAAATTACCACACCGGAATCCATAGGGATTACGAGGGTGGGGGGCGGGCCGGTGCCGCAAGCCGACCGTCAGGTCGGCTCAAACAATAATTCAGTCGCCCTTGCCGGGTTCGGGCGAGAAATATTTTTCGTACTTGCCCTCTTCACCCTTGTGCGCGTCGGCGTCTTCGGGGGTCTGGCCCGCGTTGCGCGTGACGTTGGGCCATTGCGCGGAGAAGGTGTTGTTGAGCTCCAGCCACTGTTCCAGCCCGCTCTCGGTGTCGGGCAGGATCGCCTCGGCCGGGCATTCGGGCTCACACACGCCGCAATCGATGCACTCGCTGGGGTTGATGACGAGCATATTCTCGCCCTCATAGAAGCAGTCGACCGGGCAGACCTCGACGCAGTCCATATATTTGCAGCGGATGCAGGCGTCGGTGACGACATAGGTCATGGCAGGTTCGGCCCCTCATGCGCCCCTTGCGGGCGGTGTTCTATCGCCTTCTGCTATGCAAGCCGCTCGGCAAGGTCAATCTAGACGCGCTTTATGCGATCCATTCTCAATCTTGTGCGGGCACGGCACCCGGGGTGAGTTCGGTATAGCAACCCTGTGCCTCGGCGGGCGGGCCGCGCCGGTGCGGGAGCGCCTCGATCCGCACCACGCGCACGCGCCCGCCATGGGTGACAAAGGCTAGGACATTGCCCGGGCGGACGGGCAGATGCGCGCGCTCGACGCGGCGGCCATCGATGCGGAAATGCCCGGATTCGGCGAGCGCGCGGGCGAAATTGCGTGAGGCGGAGATACGCGACCACCACAAAAAGCGGTCGAGCCGCATCGCGTCAGCCATCGATCAGGTCCGCAAGCGCCGCAAAAACATTGTCGCGCGGGGCGGGTTTGGGTTTGGCGAGCGGCGTCAGCCCCTTCCACACCCAGCGCTGCGGCTGACCCTCGCGCCCGCGCAATGCCTGAAAGCCGAGCTGCGCCATCAGCCGCGCGAGCGTGTCGGCAGTCAGCCCCATCGACGTGGCGAGCGCGGCATCGGGGGCAAAGGGCGCGCGCCCCTTGCGCGCATCATGCGCGGCGCGGGCGATGCGCTCGGCGAGGTCAATGCGCACCGCCTGTTGCCCGAGCGGGCGATAACCATGGTCGAGCGACGCCCCGGGCGCGGCACGCGGGAGCACGCTGGCACCCTCGGCCGGCCCATCGCCCAGGCCAAGCAGCGCGCGACGCGCCGCGGCGGCGCGCGGCTTGAGCAGGCCTGGCATGAACAGGTCGAGCGTGCCGATCACCAGCCCCGCCTTGCGCAATCGCTTGCGATCATCGGCGTCCAGCGCCTCCACCAGCGCGCCGGCGGCGCGGCGCGGCATCAGGCCGCCGGCCTGAGCCAGTTGACCGGCGAGCGCGCGCACCCGGCTACCCGCCGTCGCGTCGCGGCTCAATGCGTCGAGCGCGGCAAGATCGGGCAGCTCGGCGGCGATGCGTGCGTCGAGCCACGCGGCGATGCGCGCGCGGACCGTGTTGCGCGCGGGCGGATCGAGGCTGTCAAGCGTGCGGCACAGGCGTAGCATGGGACGCAGCGGGTTGGCGGTGGCGTCGAGATGCGCGACGCGGGCGCCGCGCCAGTGGACCTCTGCTCCCACCCGCACTAGCGCGTCGTCGGGCGCCTGCGCCAGATCACCGGCACGGCGGCGCAGTTCGGGGGCGAGGCCCTTTTCGGCGGCGGCGAGCAGCATGCGCTTGTCCCCGGCGCGCGCATCGGGCGACACCGCGAAGTGAAAGCCGCTGAGCTGGCCCAGCACATGGTCCTCGACCGTCACCTCACCCTCCGGCCCGATCACGACGGGCAGGTGCGATGCGTCGGCACCGATCTGGCGCAGCAGCACCGTGGTGCGCTTGTCGACGAAGCGCTGGGTCAGGCTGGCGTGCAGCGCGTCGGACAGCTTTTCCTCCAGCGCGCGGGTGCGGTCGGCCCAGTGCGCGGGATCCTCCAGCCAGTCGGCGCGGTGCGCGATGTAAGCCCAGCTGCGTGCGGCGGCGATGCGCCCGGCGATGCTTTCGACATCGCCATCGACGCGGTCGAGCCGGGCAATTTCCTCGGCAAACCAGATGTGCGGGATATGGCCGCGTCCCTCGCTCAAATGGCGAAAGATGCGCGACACGAAGCGGGTGTGCGGGTCGAGGCCGAGCTTGCGGAAATCGGGCAGGCCGCACGCCGCCCATAGCCGCGCAACCGCACGCGGCGAGCGCACGCGGTCGCGCACCCAATCCTCGTCGGCGAGGCGCTTGAGCACCATCAGGTCGGTCGCCTCGGGCGCGGCGCGCAGCATGGGCAGGTCGGGCTTGGCCTCCAGGCTGGCGATCAGCGCGTCGATGCTGCTGAGGTCCGGCTCGCCCTCGCGCCAGTAGAGATGCTCGAGCGGGGGGACGCGATGGCCCTCGATCGCCGCGATCTCCTCCGGCGTGAACGCGCCGGGGCCTTCCTCGACCAAGGCGCCGAAGGTGCCGTCGCGCTGGTGCCGCCCGGCGCGTCCCGCGATCTGGGCCATTTCGGCAATGGTCAGGCGGCGCTGGCGGCGGCCGTCGAACTTGTTGAGGCTGGCAAAGGCGACGTGGCGCACATCGAGGTTGAGGCCCATGCCGATCGCATCGGTGGCGACGAGATAATCGACCTCGCCCGCCTGGAACATCGCGACCTGCGCGTTGCGGGTGCGTGGGGACAGCGCGCCCATCACCACCGCCGCGCCGCCGCGCAACCGCCGCAGCGCCTCGGCCACGGCATAGACTTCCTCCGCGCTGAACGCGACGATGGCGGAGCGTTTGGGCAGGCGCGAGAGCTTCTTGGCGCCGGCATAGGACAGCGTCGAGAAGCGCGGGCGGGTGATGATTTCGGCATCCGGCACCAGCTTGCGCAGCACCGGGCGCAGGCTGTCCGATCCCAGGATCATCGTTTCGTCGCGACCGCGCGCGCGCAGGATACGGTCGGTGAAGACATGGCCGCGCTCGGGATC
This sequence comes from Sphingomonas sp. 32-66-10, assembly GCA_002280565.1. GTDB lineage: Bacteria > Pseudomonadota > Alphaproteobacteria > Sphingomonadales > Sphingomonadaceae > Sphingomonas. The sequence goes on along the minus strand of NCEF01000004.1, from coordinate 65,529 downwards.
GGCGCCGAGCTGGCCTTCATCGAGCGCGACAAACGATACCTCGCGGTCCAGCGGCATCGATTCGGCGGTGCACAGGAACCAGCGTGCGCCGGGGGGGACGATGCGCTCCTCCCCGGTGACCAAAGCCACTTCCTTCGGCCCCTTGAGCGCGACCATCCGGTCATAGACTTCGCGTGCCAGCAGCCGCAGCGGGAAGCCGATAATGCCGCTCGAATGCGCCGCCATCCGCTCGATCGCGAGATGCGTCTTGCCGGTATTGGTCGGGCCGAGCACCGCAGTGACCGGGCTGTTCGGGGAACGCGCCATTACCCGCCAAGATTGCTCCGAGTCGGTGGCAGCGCAACCCATGACGCACGGGTTTCCTTAGCGTTTTCGGTTAACAACACGCCCCACCCCCGCACCGGCACGATTCGCCGCAAGACCGCCGCGACTCCGCCCTGCTTAATTTGACATTAGCATCTTCTATCCACAACCGTTCGGGCCGAGGCCGGGGGAACGGCAACTCGTTCAAACGATTGTGACTGGGGGCAGCGCGCCTTGTTTCTGCGCAGCGAACATGGACCGGAACAAGCGGGCGGCGCGGCGGCATTGTCGTTCGGGCGCGGCGTCGATGTGCGCAAGCCGGGCATGGTCGAGCGATTCCGCGAACGCTATCCCTATTTCGAACTGATCCCCGATCTGGGATCGCGCATCGGCAGCCCCGAATGGTTTCGCGGTGCCGCGACCTGTGCTGGCCTGTGCGCCTTCGTCTATCTGCTCTCGCCCGGATTCGAACGCCCGATTTTCGGCGGTGTGCCGTCGGCGCATGCCGCTAGCGCCGACCTGATGCGCGCCCAGTCGATCGCGCCGCTGGACAAGGGCGGCGTGACCGGCACGAAGCTTGCCGCCAGCCGGCTGGTCACGCCGCTCACCGACACGCCCGAGCGGCCGATCATCCAGCACAGTGTGACGTTGGGGTCGGGCAGCGGCTTGCAGGCCGCGCTGGCCCGCGCCGGGGTCGGCGCGAGCGAGGCGGCGCGCGCCGCCAACCTGATTGGCGATGCGATGGCGCTGGGCGACTTGAAGTCGGGTACCCAGCTTGACCTGACGCTCGGCCGGCGGGTCGATAAATCGGCGCCGCGCCCGCTTGAAAAGCTCGCCTTTCGCGCGCGCTTCGACCTCAGCCTGGAACTAATCCGCACGCCGACGGGCCTGGCCCTCAACGAAATTCCGATCGCGGTCGATCATACGCCACTGCGCATCCGTGGCCGGGTGGGCGAGAGCCTGTATCGCTCGGCCCGCGCCGCCGGTGCGCCGTCGCGCGCGGTCGAGGCCTATATCCGCTCGATCGCCACGCGGGTGCCGATCGGCCGGGTCGGGTCGGACGCGGAGTTCGACATCATCGTCGAACAGGCCCGCGCCGCGACTGGCGAGGTGCAGCTCGGCAACCTGCTCTATGCCGGCCTGAATGGCGGCGGGTCGGGTAAGGTGCAGCTGCTGCGTTGGGAAGAGGGCGGCAAGGTCAGCTGGTATGACGGCGCCGGCAAGGGCGAGCGCAAGGGCACGATGGCGATGCCCGCATCGGGCCGAATCAGCTCGGGCTTTGGCCTGCGCCGCCATCCGGTGCTGCGCTTCACCCGGATGCACAAGGGGCTGGATATCGCCGCACCGCATGGCGCGCCGATCCGCGCGGCCAATGACGGCGTGGTCGCATTTGCCGGGCGCAATGGCGGTTACGGGAACTTCGTGCGGCTGAACCACAGCGGCGGCATGGGCACCGGCTATGGCCATATGAGCCGGATCGCGGTGCGCGGCGGGCAGCGGGTGAGCCGGGGACAGGTGATCGGCTATGTCGGGTCGACCGGCATTTCGACCGGGCCGCACCTCCATTACGAACTCTATCGCAACGGCGTGGCGATCAACCCGCGTTCGGTCAGCTTCTCGGTCGTCCAGCAATTGGGCGGCAATGACCTGCGCGCGTTCAAGTCGAAGCTGGCGCAGCTGCTGGCGGTGCCGGTCGGCGGCACCCGGGGCAAGCCCGCCAAGACCGACGACGCGGAGTGATTGGCCGCCGCGCGCTGATTGCCGGGGCGACGTTTGCATGCGCCGCGCCTGCATTTGCCAAGCGCCGCGCAGAACTCTGGAACTTCGATTCGCTCAAGCGCATCGGCGGGCTGAAGCCGCGCATCATCGGCGCGCCGCAGCTGATCGACAGCCCGTTGGGCAAGGCAATGCTGTTCGACGGGGTGCGCGACCAGCTGCTGATCCCGCGCCACCCGCTCGCCGACACGCCGCGCTTCACCTTCGAAGCGCTGTTCCGCCCCGATGGCGGCGCGTTCGAACAGCGCTGGTTCCACCTGGAGAGCGGCGATGGCTCGGCCGCGACGGCGAAGGACGGGCAGCGGATGCTGTTCGAAATCCGCACCGAGGGGAGCGACTGGTGGCTCGACACCTTCCTGCTCGGCCCCGGCTATCGCGCGCCGTTGATCGACGCGACCAAGCGCTGGCCGGTCGGGCGCTGGCACCATGTCGCGCAAAGCTATGACGGGCGGGTCTACCGCGCCTTCGTCAACGGGGTGGAGCAGGCGCGCGCCGAACTCGCCTTTGTGCCGCAGGCGCCGGGGGTGGCGTCGGTGGGCATGCGGATGAACGCGGTGAGTCCGTTCAAGGGCGCGGTGCATAGCGCGGCGTTTACGCGGGGCGAGGCGTTGGAGCCGAAGCGGTTTGTCCTGAAGATTCCCCGCTGACCCAAAGCGTCACCCCGCTTTCGCGGGGGTGACGAGGGGACGGCCCTAGCGCCCTTGGGCGCGCCAACGACGAATGGTGCGGTCGAGGATCTGCTCCTCGCCGCCCATGTGCCGCCACAGTTCGGAGAAGAGCGGGTCGCCCGATGCCGGGCGCTTGTTTTCCTCCAGCGCGTCGAACGCGACGCGCACCGGGGTGGCGACGCCTTCGCCGACCATGATGCACTCACGGTTGCGCAGGGCGGGGATGGCGTCGAGGAAGCCGCGCGCGCCTTCGGGCATGGCCGCGCGCACGAACGCCTGGTCGCGGTCGTTGTTGAGGCGCATCGAAATGATCGTGCCGCACTGCGACAGCACGCCTTCGGCTAGGTCCGAGGGGCGCTGCGTGATCAGGCCGAGCGACACGCCATATTTACGGCCTTCCTTGGCGATGCGGCTGAGGATGCGGCCGACCGACGATCCGTCGGCGTTGCGCTCATTGGGGACGTAGCGGTGCGCCTCTTCGCACACCAGCAGGATCGGGCGCTGCGCCTCGCCGCGCGACCAGATCGCATAATCGAACACCATGCGGCTGAGCACCGCGACCACGACGCTGGTGATCTCGCTCGGCACGCCCGACACGTCGATGATCGAGATCGGCTTGCCGTCGCCGGGCAGGCGGAAGATGCGGCTGATAAAGCTCGCCATCGTGTCCGACACCAGCATGCCGCTGAACATGAAGGTATAGCGCGGATCGGCCTTGATCTCGTCGATCTTGCCCTTGAGGCGCAGATAGGGGGCGGTGTCGGTCGCCTTGTCCATCTTGCCCATTTCGAGCTGCAGGATCTGCGTTAGGTCCGACAGCAGATAGGGGATCGGCGCATCGACGGTCAGCTTGCCGAATTCGGCGGCGAGCCGGTTCTTCTGCTTGGCCATCAGGATACAGCGCGCAAGGATGTCGGCATCGACCTGGCGGTCCGAACCCTCGGTGGTCAGGAACACCTCGCAATGTTCCTCGAAGTTCATCAGCCAGTACGGCATGGCCAGGTTCGACACGTCGAACAGCGCGCCATTGGTCTTGAACGCCGCCGAATATTCGCCGTGGGGATCGATCATCACGACATGGCCCTGCGGCGCGAGCTCGCAAATGCGGTGGAGGATCAGCGCGGCGGCGGTCGATTTGCCGGTACCGGTCGATCCGAGCAGCGCGAAATGCTTGCCCAGCATCGCATCGATATAGAGCGCGGCGCGGATATCCCGGGTCGGATAGACATTGCCGACTTCGATATGCGCGCGGTCGTCGGCGGCGTAGATCTGCTTCAAATCGGCGGTCGAGACCGGGAAGACCGGGGTGCCGGGAACCGGATAGCGGGTCACGCCACGGCGGAAGCTGTAGAGCTTGCCGGTCAGCTTTTCCTCGTCGCCCTCGCCGAGGAAGTCGACCTGCGCGATCACCGCGCCGCTGCGGTCGTCGAGGCGCAGGGTGCGGACATTGGCGATCAGCCAGCTGCTGCCCACGCGCAGCTTGATCTGGCTGCCGACCGTTCCCGCACCGGCAATCGCCGGATCGGCGCTGGTGGCGAGCGTTTCGAGCGCGGCCATGTCGAACACCACCTCACTCGACGCGCCGCCGATCGCCGACACCGCGCCGATGCCCTGTGCCGCCGCGGCACCGGATGGGGCGCTGGCCTCACTGGCCGGACGGATGCGGTCGAATCGCTGGCCGCCCATGTCTTCACTCATCACGCGCAGCTGCTCCCCCTGCAAAACAGGGTGTTTTTACTGAAGGGGGGTAAAGAAGTGGTTGGTGCGCCGGTGCCGCGCCAATCAAAAGCTCAGAATCGGCGGAAGATCGCGCCCGCGGCCCAGCCGAAGGCGATCGACAGCAATATCGCGGCGATGCCGTAAAGAACGGCATGGTGATCGGCCGCGCGCGCGACCCAGCGCTCAAAGCCGGATTTGCGGATGTCGATCTCACGCACCGCGGCGGCCAGGACGCGACCGTCGCGGATCAGGAAGGTTTCGGCGGTGAAGCGTCCGACCGGTACGCGCGCCGGAATCTGGATGCGGCCGCGATAGAGAACATTTTCGGTGATCTCGACCGTGCCCGGCGCTTCATAATAAAGGCCCGCGCGGCGCTTCAGATCGACCAGGCCAGCATCGAAGCGCGACTGGACCGCCGGGGCCGCGCCCGATGCGGGGGAGAGCTGAAGGCTGTCGAGCCCGAGTTCGTAGATCGCGCGGGTGCGCGCATCGACGATCCGGTCAATCGGGCGCGACGAGGCAATGGCGTAGAAGGACGGGGCCGAGCGATATCGCGTGCGGTCGGCATTGACCCAGATGCCGGCGACCCGCTGCTTTTCGCGCACCAGCACCGATTCGGTCGGTCCCTTGACCACCACCACGATGTCGGTCGGCGGGTCGCCGGGGCGCGGGGCGGTGTTGCCCGGCTGAACGATTGCGCCGAACAGCAGCAGCTCCGCGCCGGTAAAGGAATAGATGATCTCGATCTCGCGCTGCGACACGTCGGGGACGAGGGTCGGCTTGGCCTGGCCCAGCAGCAGCGGCGCGGCAAGCGCGAGGAGGAGGGCCGGGAGTCTCACCCCAGTTCCACCGAGTAGATCTCGTCGGGCTGCCAGGCGAGGCCAAGCACGATGCGCAATGCGACGAGAAGCACCATCGCGCCAAGGGCAAGGCGCAGATATTCGGGCCGTGCGCGAGCGGCAAAGCGGGCGCCGAGCTGCGCGCCGACGACCGATCCGAACAGCAGCAACGCGGCAAGCACGATATCGACCGCCTTGGTCGTCACCGAATGGACCAGCGTCGCCGCCGCGCTGACGAACAGGATCTGGAACAGCGACGTGCCGACCACCACCTGTGCCGGCATACCGAGCAGATAGAGCATCGCCGGGATCAGGATGAACCCGCCGCCAACGCCCAGCAGCATCGTCAAAATGCCGGTCGCAAAGCCGAGCAGCAGCGGCGCGAGCGGGGAAATATAAAGGCCCGAGCGGTAGAAACGCCAGCGCAGCGGGAGCGCGGCAACCATCGGGTGATGCCGCCGCCGCCGCGCGCGCGTTGCCACGCCGGTCCGCGCCGAGCGGATCGCGCCGAGCGATTCGGACAGCATCAGCCCGCCGATCGACCCGAGCATCACGACATAGAGCAGCGCAATCACCGTATCGATCTGCCCGCTCGCCTGGAGCAGCCGGAACAGCAGCGCGCCTGCTCCAGACCCCAGCACGCCGCCGCCGATCAGCACCCATGCCATGTGCAGGTCGACGCCGTTGCGGCGGAAATGCGCGAACACGCCCGACACGCTCGCGCCGGTGACCTGGCTGGCTGCCGATGCCGCGGCCACGGTGGGGGGAATGCCATAGACGATCAGCAACGGGGTGGTCAGGAAACCGCCGCCGACCCCGAACATGCCCGACAACATCCCGACGCCAAGCCCCAACAACACGATGACCAGCGCGTTGACCGACAGACTTGCGATGGGAAGATAGAGGTCCATGAGGATGTTCTGCCTAGCCCCTCACGCCGCACTGCGGAAGGCCGCGCGGCGGATAGTTTGTTTCAGCAAGGCTGAAACGGCTGCGGCACCAGCCCGCTCCCCCACCCGGCCACCCATATCATGCTACCGCTGGGTGGCCGGGTGGGGGAGCGGGCTGGTGCCGCAATTCAGCGAAGCTGATTCCAACTCTAGAAATCCGCGCCGAGCGTCAGCGCCGGGCCGGAACCCGGTCGGGCATCGCCGGCGACACGCGCGCGCCAGTCCAGCGTGATGCGCAGCGACTGTCCGGCAATCGGCACGGTGGTAACGGCGGTCGGGCCGATGTCCATGCGCGCTGCGTCGCGCTGCGCCGCGCCCCAGGCACCGGCCCCCAGCGCCAGCCGCGCCTCGCCAGTGACGGCGACCTCGCGCGTCACGCGCAACGCGCCGTCGGCGAACGGCTCGACCCGCGCACGCTTGACCGCGCCGGCCTGTCCATAGCCTTCCAGCGCGAAGGCAAAGGGCAGGTCGACGCCGCTGACCCCGCCGACGACGGCGACAGCGGGGCCGGACGTGCCGCCGCCAAGCGCAAATCGCTGTTCGGCCAGGAACCGCATCGGCGCGCGCCACGGCCGCCACTCCACGCCCAGCGCCAGCTCGCGCCCGGCTCCCGCAAGTGGCGTGCTCGCCCGCGCATAAAGCGCCAGCCGCCCGCGCCGGTCGAGCGTGCGCGCGACGCGCAGCCCTGCCTGGTCACCGCCCAGCAGCGCTCCACCTACGCCCGCCCCGCGTCGGGTGGCGAGCCACGCGCTGGCCTGCCATCGGTCGGGCGTCGCGCGGGGGGCGAGCATCGCGGGCGGGGCAGGGATGCGCGGCAGCTGCGCGGCGGCGTCCCGGCTGGCCCGCTCGGGGCCGAAGGAAATCAGATTCAGCATCGCGAAGCTGGCCTGAGGCGACGGCGCGATCGTGGCGGTGTTGGCGATGGCGGGGTGCGCGACAGCCGGGCGTGACGGGACCGGGCGCGGCGCGATCATCGGGGGCGCTGGGTCGGGGACAGCGACTGCCGGTGCTGCGGCAGCGGGGCGGAGCGGCATCGCCGCCTCGATCGCTTCGGGCAGGCTCGCGCCTTCGGGCCATAGCAGCACGACGCGCAGTGCCGCCCAGCCGACCGCCACGGTGGCGATGAAGCGCAGTGGGCGACCGCGGCCGGGCAGCGTGTCTGCGGTCACGCCGCGTTCCTATGCGAGTCAGGGAAGTGATGCGCGGTCTTGTCCCAGCGCGCCGGGACTCCGCGCAGCGTGGGCCAATAGATCGCGATCGCCCGGCGCGCGGCGAGCAGTGCGATGAGATTGGCAACCAGCACGCGCGGGACGGCCAGCAACGCCTGAACCGGCCCGTGCGCAGCCCCGGTGAATGCGACCCGCATCGCCACCCGCCAGCCGAGCAGCCCGGCATTGACCACCAACAGCCAGCCAACGGGCACATCTGGCGTCGGGACCGGCGTCCCGACCAGCCAGTGGCCGGCGAGCGACACGCCCCATGCAACCAGCGCCAGATAGGCGATGGCGAGCACCGGAATCGCGAGTGTCGCGCGCCGGTCGCGCATCCGCATCCAATGTTCGCCGATCGATCCACCGCGTTGCCACCCGACCCGGTCCCATCCGGCGAGCGCGATGCCGGTCAGCCAGCGCGCCTTTTGCCGCACCGCCGCGTTGAGGCTGGCCGGGAAATAGGCGCGCACGGCGACCAGCTGCCCGGCCGCATCGCGTGCGCGGACGAAGCGGGTACGCCCGCCCAACGCGGCGACGGTCAGGCCCAGCTCATAGTCCTCGGTCAGGCTGGCTGCGTCGAAGGGCTGCCCGCCACGACTGTCGGCGATGCGGCCCAGCATCGCGCGGCGGATCGCGCAGCCGACTCCCGCGAACGGGATCGCTGCGCCCAGTGCCTCGCGCACGACCAGGTTCTTGCCGTGACTCTCGGCGAACTCGTCGAGATAATGCCCGGCGACCAATGGCGAGCGCGCGTCGGCCAGTGGCTGGACGGGCAACTGAACCGCGTCATAGTCGGTCAGCCAGGCGGCGAAGACCGCCAGTTCATCGGGATGGACCAGATCCTCGGCATCGTGCAGCACCACCGCCGCGCAGGGTTCGCCCGCGACCTCGTCCCGCAGCAGCGCGCGCCACAGCGCATTGAGGCAATCGGCTTTGGTGGTTGGTCCCGGGGTCGGGCCGATCACCAACCGCACGCGTGGATCGGACGCGGCAACCTCCGCCACCGCCGCGATTGTCGCGGCATCGTTGGGATAGGTGCCGACATAGATGCGGTAATCGGCATCGCCATAGCGGGTGAGGGTCGCGCGCAGCATCGCGCCGATCACCGCCGCCTCGTCCCAGGCGGGAATGAACAGGGCCATCGGCAGGGGCGAGACGGCCAGGCTGCGGGATCCTTTGCCCCGCCACCGGGCTCGGATGCGGGCAATGCCATAGGCCAGGTCGATCAGCAGGTCGTCGATCCCGCCGATCAGGAATCCAATCGCGGCGAACAGCATCGCTTCGCGCGCGATACCGTCGATTGCGAACAGGATCGCCTGGCCCACCCTTCCGACTCCCCCGATTCGGACACGATACTGTCCGATTCGGATCGGCAGGGGGCAAGCGCAAACTCAACGGCTTGCGCCATAGTGGAGCAAAAACACGCGCTAGAGTCGTTATCAGCAGAGCGGGCCGGTGCCGCCTAGCTGAAAACGACTCCAAAACGCGAAAAGGCCGCCGCCCGGTGGGGCAGCGGCCTTTCGTCTGGCAGCGAAACCGCGCCGCTTTAGCCGTCGTAGTCGGCGCCGAGATTCTGGTTGCGCGGCGGGGCAGCGGCGGTGAGGCGCAGCGCCTCGGCCGATGCGGCGAGGCTGCCGACTTCATCGGGCGCTTCCTCATCGTCGATCTGCACGCGCTGCAGGCTGCCGACCAATGCTTCCTCGAGATGGTCGGGACGCACCGTCTCTTCGGCGATCTCGCGCAGCGCGACGACCGGGTTCTTGTCGCGGTCGCGATCGATGGTCAGCTCTGCGCCGCCAGAGATCTGACGCGCGCGCTGGGCTGCCAGCAGCACGAGATCGAAACGGTTCGAAACCTTGTCGACGCAATCCTCGACAGTGACGCGCGCCATGGAACGCTTCCTTTGGGCAGAGATACAGGAAAGGGGGCCATCTAGTTGGTGTCCCACGCCGAGTCAAGGAAATCGCCCGATGCAGTGCGGGCTGGCGCAGCGGCGGCAAAGCGTGCAATCCCGGCGCGATGGAGCTGGCCACCGATCCACCGCCCGGTTTTGCTGCGGGCCTGCCCCCCGAACCGCCGTCCCAGCCGATCTTCGCGATTGCGGGCAATCGCCTGCAACTGCTCGATACCGGTCCGCGCCGGCTCGACGCGCTGCTCGGGCTGATCGCCGGGGCGCGCAGTTCGCTGCGGCTGCTCTATTACATCTATACCGACGATGCGGTGGGCGCGCGGGTGCGCGACGCGATGATCGCCGCGGTCGAGCGCGGGGTCGAGGTGACGCTGGTCGTCGATGGGCTGGGCAGCGACCCGGCCTATGATGGCGACTTTTTTGCGCCGCTGCGTGAGGCAGGCGGGCGCGTGTGTTTCTTCGAGCCGCGTTGGGGGCGGCGCTATCTGTTGCGCAATCACCAGAAGATCGCGTTGGCCGATGGCGAGAGCGACGATGCACGGATCATCATCGGCGGCTTCAACATTCTGGACGATTATTTCGGCGCGCCGGGCAGCGATGGGTGGCGCGACCTGGGGCTGATGGTCGAGGGGCCGGCGGCGGCGCGGATGACCGGATATTTCGATGCGCTATGGCGCTGGGCGAAGCGACCGCGCGCGCCGATGCGGGCGCTGCGCCGCGCGCTCAAGCAGTGGAGCGAGCCGGAGGGGGAGTTGCGCTGGCTGCTCGGCGGGCCCACCCGGCGGCTCAGCCCGTGGGCGCGGGCGGTGCGACGGGACATGAAGAACGCGCGCGCGATCGACATTCTCGCCGCCTATTTCTTTCCCAGCCCCGCGATGCTGCTGCGCCTCGGTCGCGTGGCGCGGCGCGGAGGGAAGGTGCGTGTGGTGGTGCCGTCGATCACCGACAACCACCTGACGCTGCACGCCGCGCGCTTCACCTATCGCGGACTGCTGCGGCGCGGTGTCAGGATATTCGAATATCTGCCGACCAAGCTGCACAGCAAATTGTTCGTGATCGATGACAAGGTGCAGATCGGATCGGCCAATTTCGACATGCGCAGCCTGTTCCTCAATCTGGAGGTGATGCTGCGGATCGACGACGCGGCATTCGCGGCGCATGTCCGTGGCTATGTCGACGCGGAGGTGGCGCGCTCGCTCGAGGTGACGCGGGAACTGCACCGCGCGCGGACCGGGTTCTGGACGCGGATGATGCAGGCCGCAGTCTATTTCGTGGTCGGCGTGCTCGATTATCGCGTGACGCGCTCGCTCAACATCACGCGCGAGGATTGAGCTTCGGGAAAATCCTCCCCCTTGCGGGGGAGGATCAACAAGTCACTTCACCGCGGCGAGGTCCTTCTCGACCTTGGCGAGGACTTCGGGGGTCAGCTTGTCGGCGGCGTAGGTCTTGAGCTGGTTGAGGCTCATGGTCTTGAACATCTCATAGCTCTCATGCGTCGAAACGCCGGGCAGGGCTGCGTCGAACGCGGCCTTTGCCGCCGGATCGGCGACAATGTCCTGAATCGGCGTGTCGAGATTATACTTCGCGGCAACGGCGGCCGGCGCCGGCGCAGCGGCGTCCTGCGCGAACGAAACGGGCGCGAGCGGCAGGGCCGACATGGCGACGGCAAGCAACAGGGTCTTCATCGAAACATTCCCTCCCACGGCACGCGCGAATCGCGCGCCGACCTTTCCGGTGTATTGACGCTAGCGTGAACCGGACATGTGCGCGAGAGGGAACGGGCTGGCGGAACCGTTGGCGTGACGCCATGTTGAGCGTGCCATGCGCGCCTTTGCCGACCTTCTCGACCGGCTGATCTATACGCGGTCGCGCAATGCGAAACTGCGGCTGATCGGGGCGTGGTTGCGTGAGACGCCGGATCCCGATCGCGGTTGGGGGCTGGCGGCGCTGACCGGCACGATCGACCTGCCTGCGGTCAAGCCGGCGACGATCCGCGCGCTGGTGGGCGAGCGCGTCGATCCGGTGCTGTTTCAGCTGAGCCGCGATTTCGTGGGCGATACTGCCGAGACCGTCGCGCTGATCTGGCCCGAGCCGAGCGTGCCGCCGCCCGAATCCGGGCCGCTGACATTGGGCGCGGTGGTCGATCGCCTCGCCAGCCTGTCGCGCTCCGATGCCCCCGCCGCGCTCGGCGCGATGCTCGACCGGCTGGCAGCGGACGAGCGCTATGCATTGCTCAAGCTCGCCACCGGGGGCCTGCGCGTCGGGGTTTCGGCGCGGCTCGCCAAGACCGCGTTCGCCGAAGCGTTCGGGGTCGATGTCGATGCAGTGGAGGAGGTATGGCACGGCCTGACCCCGCCCTATGCGCCGCTGTTCGACTGGGGCGAGGGGCGGGGGCCGCAGCCGACCACGACCGATGTGCCGGTGTTCCGCCCGTTCATGCTCGCCCATCCGCTGGAGGAAACGCAGGTCGATCTTGCCGACTATGCCGCCGAGTGGAAATGGGACGGCATCCGCGTCCAGATCGTCCATGTCGCGGGCGAGACGCGGCTCTACAGCCGGGCGGGCGACGACATCACCGCCAGCTTCCCCGATGTCGCGAGCGCCTTTGCGACGCCGGGCGTGCTCGACGGCGAGCTGCTGGTGCGCGGCGAGGCGCAGGGGGGCGAAGCGGGCAGCTTCAACGCTTTGCAGCAGCGGCTGGGACGCAAGGTCGTGTCGGCCAAGACGCTGGCTGAGTTTCCGGCGTTCGTGCGGCTCTACGACCTGTTGTTCGACGGACTCGAGGATCTGCGCGAACTGCCCTGGCACGCCCGCCGCACCCGGCTGGAGGCCTATGCAGCGCCGCTCGACCCCGAGCGGTTCGATGTCTCCGCGCTGATCGACGCGGAGGATTTTGCGGCGCTGGAGGAACTGCGCGCCGGCGCCCGCGACGCGGCGATCGAGGGGGTGATGCTCAAGCGGCGCGATTCGCCCTATGTCGCCGGGCGACGCGTCGGGCTGTGGTATAAATGGAAGCGCGACCCGCTCACCGCCGATTGCGTGCTGATGTATGCCCAGCGCGGGAGTGGGAAGCGCTCGTCCTTCTATTCCGACTATACCTTCGGCGCGTGGACTGAAGCGGGCGAATTGCTGCCGGTGGGCAAGGCCTATTTCGGCGGCGCGGTTCGGGCCGGTGCGTGAGGTGGAGAAGACTTTGGTGATCGAGGTCGCGTTCGATTCGATCCACGCGTCGAAGCGGCACAAATCTGGCCTGGCGATGCGCTTCCCCCGGATCAGCCGCATCCGCACCGACAAGCCGGCGCATGAGGCGGATACGATCGCGGGGCTTGAGCGGCTCGCTACTTAGGGACGTTCGCCTCAAGCTCGTCGAGCCACGGCCCGGCCACTCCATCCGACGGCGCGCGCCAGTCGCCACGCGGGGACAGCGCGCCGCCAGCCGATACCTTTGGGCCGTTCGGGATCGCGCTGCGCTTGAACTGGCTCTGTGCGAAGAAGCGGATCAGGAATTTCTCCAGCCAGTGGCGGATCGTGGCGTGGTCATAGGCGACCCGCTGATGCGGCGGTACGCCCAACGGCCACTCGCCCGCTTCGGCATCCCGCCACGCGTGCCACGCCAGGAACGCGATCTTCGACGGCGCAAGCCCGTGGCGCACGACATAGTGCACGAAGAAATCGTTCAGCGCATAGGGCCCGATCTTCGCCTCGGTGCTCTGCATCGCGCCGCTGGCGTCGGCCGGGACCAGCTCTGGCGAAATCTCCTGCGACAGGATTGCCTCGAGCACCGCATCGGTGTCGCCATCGAACTGGTTGGTCGCGACGCACCAGCGGATCAGGAACTGGATCAGCGTCTTGGGCACGCCGGCATTGACCGCATAATGCGACATATGGTCGCCGACGCCATAGGTGCACCAGCCCAGCGCCAGTTCCGACAGGTCGCCGGTGCCGAGCACGAACCCGCCGCGCTGATTGGCGAGGCGGAAGAGATAATCGGTGCGTAGGCCGGCCTGAACATTCTCGAAGGTGATGTCGTACACCGGCTCACCATCCGCGTACGGATGGCCCATGTCGGTCAGCATCTGCCGCGCGGCGGGGCGGATGTCGATCTCTTCGGCGGTGATTCCCAAAGCCTTCATCAGCGCCCAGGCATTGCCCTTGCTCCCCTCCCCGGTGGCAAAGCCGGGCATGGTGAAGCCGAGAATGTCGCTGCGCGGCCGCCCCAGCCGGTCCATCGCCTTGGCCGCGACGATCAGCGCATGGGTCGAATCGAGCCCGCCCGAAATGCCGATGATGATCTTGCCATTCCCGGTCGCGACCATGCGCTTGCGCAGCCCCTCGACCTGGATGTTGAAGGCTTCGTAGCAATCCTCGTCGAGCTTTTCCGGCGCGTTGGGGACGAACGGAAAGCGCCGGATCGCGCGGTGCAGGCCGATATCGTCGAAGCCCGGCGCATGGTCGAAGGCGATGCGGCGAAAGCGCTGCTCGGGATGGCCGGCGGCGGCGGCATTGTCGTTGAACGTGCCAAAGCGCATCCGCTCCTGCCGCAGCCGCGCGACATCGATATCGGCGGCGATCAGCTCGTCCTCAAGATCAAAGCGGCCCGACGCTGCGAGCAGTTCGCCCAGTTCGTAGATCAGGCTTTGGCCGTCCCAGGCAAGGTCGGTGGTGCTTTCGCCCGGTCCCGACGCAGAGAAGAGATAGGCCGAGGCAGTCCGCGCCGATTGCGCGGCGCACAGCATCGCCCGCTCGCGCGCCTTGCCGATGACGATGTTGCTGGCGGACAGGTTGCACAGGATCAGCGCCCCGGCCATCGCGCCGAAGGTTGAGGGCGGGAGCGGCCCCCAGAAATCCTCGCAAATTTCGGCATGGAACACGAAATCGGGCAGGTCGCTGGCGGCAAAGATCAGGTCGGTGCCGAATGGCGCGGTCTGTCCGGCCAGTTCGATCGTTCCGGACAGGCCGATGCCGGACGCGAACCAGCGCTTCTCATAATATTCGCGGTAATTGGGGAAATAGCTTTTGGGCACGACGCCCAGCACGCGCCCACGCGCGATCACCACCGCGCAATTATACAGCCGCCCGTGGCGCTCCAGCGCCGCGCCGACCAGCAACACGGGTTTGAGCTTCGCGCTCGCCGCGATCAGTTCGGCCAGACCCTGCAGGGTCGCGCGCAGCACCGCATCCTGCAAATGCAGGTCGTCGATCGCATAGCCAGTGATGCCAAGTTCGGGGAACAGCAACAGGTCCGCCCCCGCCGCATCGCCCTGTTTCGCCAGCGCAATGTGCGAGGCGGTGTTCGCGACGATATCGCCCGCGCTCGCGCTCGGTGTACAGGCGCCGACACGCACCATTCCATGCGCGTGGATCGAATTGAACCGCTGCTTCGCCACTAGTCGATTGCCTCGCCGATCATCTGCAATGCGACGCGCATACAGGCAATTCGGGTCGGTCCGCGACCAATATCGCCAAAATGTTCGGCGCGATGTGCAGTCGGGCGCCCGGCGCGCGCGCAGCCGAAATGGACCAGGCCGGGTTCGTCATCCGGCCCACCGGGTCCGGCAAAGCCGGTAATGGCGAGCGCGATATCGGCGTGGCTCGCCGCGAGCGCGCCCTCTGCCATCGCCACTGCGACCTCGCGGCTCACCGCATTGCAGCGCTCGACCGTATCGCGCGCGATGTGCAGCAGCTCGCATTTAGCGTCTTTGGAATAGACGATGAATCCGCGTTCGAAGGCGGAGCTGACGCCCTCGACATCGGTCAGCAGCGAGGCAAGCATCCCGCCAGTGCAGCTTTCGGCGGTGGCGAGACTGAGCTTTGCGTCGCAGGAGGCCTGCAACACGTCGCGCGCGGCGCGGTCGATGTCGTCGGGCAGCGCCGGGTACAGCGTTTCGGTCATACGATCCTCCCGATATTGGAGGGATCAACGCGCCGAGTGCGCAGCTTGCTCCTAGACCTTGGTCGCGTAGATCATCCGACCTTCGCCGAGCAGCGCGAACAACGTGTCGAGATCGCGCTCGCCCACGGCGAAACAGCCCTGGCTGCGGCCGAGCTTGCCATGCTTGGCGATCATGTCGGGGTTCGAATACCAGGCGGCATGGACCACAATGGCGCGGTCGAGTGCGTTGTAATTGGTCGGATCGAGGCCGATCAGCCGCTGCGACAGCTGATGCTTGCCGACATAATAGTTGGCGGCGAGGAACGCGCCCTCGCAGGTCGCTTCCGAATTCACCTCGTTCGAGAAGCGTTGGAGCATGCCGGTATGTTCGGGGTCGGACCCGATGCCGTGGCTGACCAGCATCGACCGGGTCGCACCGTTGATCATGTCGACGAAATGGAAGCGCAGGCGCGAGCTGGGCAGGGAGAAATCGGCGATCGCGATCCGATCCTGCTGGCGGATGCGGCTGGAATGCAGCTGGAGCGCGGCGGCGGCGCGTTGGAACAATTCGGGGCGGATACCGCGTGGGGCGCTGGCAGACCGCGGAGCCGCCGGCACCGGAACAGCGACCGGCGGCGGGACGGGAACCGGGGCGGCGGGCAGCGCCGCGGTCGTCACGCTGCGCGCGGCACAGCCGGCGAGCAGACCCGTGCCGGCGATCATGCCGGCGGATTTCAGGAAAGCGCGGCGCGAAGCCACGGTATCGGTGATCTGGTCCATGCGTCCTCTGTGCCCCCACAAACTTCGCTGTTCGAGGGAACACTATAGCGCAGGTCGGAAGCGATTCGTCCTAAGGGAGTCGGCAGCCTGGCGTCGGTTCGCCGCAGACTTGGTGCGACTTGTCGAGACTTGTCCCGAATCGGGCAACGGGCCCGCCTTTCCGCTGCACATGCCGAAACTGTGCGGCACCACCTTGTCCTGCCAGCGTTAACCATAGATAGTGGGTGCAGTCGCCCGCGTAACGATGGAGTGAAGGGATGGCGTCTGCGGTGGCGCGGACAATGCGGGCGGTTTCGATCGGGCTGGCGCTGTGCGTCGCGCTTCCGGCGGCGGCCCAGCAGGTGATGCCCAGCGGCGCGGACGAGATTCTGCTGCGCAACGGCCAATGGACGTGGATCGAGGATGCCGCCTTTCAGCCGACCGGCGGAGCGTCCGGAGTCACGCTGTTGATCAGCATCCCGGGCCAGGTCGCCTATGTCTATCGCGACGGGGTGTTGATCGCGGCCTCGACCGTATCGACCGGAAAGCCGGGCAAGGCGACGCCGGTGGGTGAGTTCACGATCCTGCAGAAACGGGTGCATCACCGCTCCAATATCTACAGCAACGCGCCGATGCCGTTCATGCAACGGCTGACCTGGACGGGCATCGCGCTCCACGCAGGGCAGCTGCCCGGCTATCCTGCCTCGCATGGCTGTATCCGCTTTCCGCGCGAATTTGCGCGGCGGCTGTTCGAGGTGACCGCGCTCGGCACCGCCGTGTCGGTGGTGGATTATGAGATCGTCGATCCGCGCGTGCGCCGCGGTGCCCCGCGCCTGCCGGCGCAGCAGGTGGCAAAGCGTGCCGATCCGCCCTTCCTGCGCGCCGATCTCGCCGCGTTCCGCACGGGCGACTACGATGTCGTGACGTCGAGTAACGACGTGATCATCCCGGCATCGACCGGCGCGCAGTCGGTTTCGCCCGAAGGCGTGGTCTTCGCGCCGATGGAGCCGGTGGTGCAGAAAACCGGGCGCCGCCGGCGGTAAAGGGCAGCTAGGCGCCGCTCTCGCCAGGCCCGGTGTAATTCACCGGCGCGACCGTCCAGGCGAACGGCCGCAACGGCCCGCCCAGCGCCGTGACCAGTGCGTCCTCGATCCGTCGTCGGCTCTCCGCCGCGATCGCCTTGCGCCCGGGAAAGTCATGCGGGTCGAACGGGTCGAGATAATGGATGCGCAGCGGGAAGCTGCCCTTGCGCGAGAGGATGCGGCGGGCATTGTTGATCCCGCCCTCTTCGCCGACCCAGCCAATCTCTTCGCCGACTGCGCCATAATCGAGCAGCACCGGCTGAACCATCACGCCGGGTGGCGGGGGTTCGAGCACGCGTAGCATCGGGGTCTTGAAGGGCAGCAGCGACTTGCCGTCGGTGGTGGTCCCCTCCGGGAACACCGTGATCGCCCAGTTTTCGGTGAGCGCGTCGCGCAGCGCGTTGATCTGCTCGGCCACGCCCATGCGATTCTCGCGCTTCACATAGACGGTGCGGTTGAGACCGGCGAGCCAGCCCACCACCGGCGACGCGCCGATCTCGGCCTTGGCGACGAACGCGGTCCCGCTCGACCCGCCCAGGGCGAGAATGTCGATCCACGACAAATGGTTGGATATATAGAATACGTCGCGCCGCAACGGCGTGCCAACCACCTCGATGCGTGCGCCGGCAATACGTCCCGCGCGCCACAGGAACCAGCGCGGCCAGGGCGAGGAGATGCGCAACAGCCGCCACGCATAGTGCATCGGCACATGCGTCAGCACCGCGAGCAGCAACAGTCCGACGCGCCGCCAGAAGCGAAAGCTCTCTGCAGCGGTCAGCCGGGTGGGCAGCCCAAGGGCGGCGTCGTGGCGCCGCGGATCGACGCCGTCGCGCATCGCCTCAGGGCTTGCGCTCAAGCGCGACGCCGTACAGCTCCATGCGGTGATCGACCAGGCGGAAGCCCAGCCGTTCGGCGATCTGCTTCTGCAGCAGTTCCAGCTCGGGATCGACAAACTCGATCACCTTGCCGGTCTCGACGTCGATCAGATGGTCGTGATGCGCCTCGGGCGAGGGTTCGTAGCGGGCGCGGCCATCGCCGAAATCATGGCGGTCGAGGATGCCCGCCTCTTCGAACAGGCGGACCGTGCGATAGACGGTCGCGATCGAGATGCCCGGGTCGATCGCCGATGCGCGGGCATAGACCTTTTCGACATCGGGATGGTCGTCCGCTTCGGACAGGACGCGCGCGATCACCTTGCGCTGTTCGGTAATGCGCAGGCCCTTTTCATGACACAGCGCTTCAAGGTCGATCTTGCGGTTCATGGCGATGATGTAGCGTCAACCGCAGCGCGGGAAAAGGGATGGCGGGAATTTGATGCACCCGACACGCGTGCGGCACCACTCTGCGCCGCCTGTCCGTCGATGCCGCGCATCGCGGAAGCCTCGACACGCTCCGCCGCACCACCCCCGGCCACCCGATGACAGTCGTCTGCATGGGTGGCCGGTGGGGGCGCAGGCTGGCGCCGTCGACCGGACGCGCGGCAGCGCATCCGGCAACCATGCTCAGCGCTTGCGGCGCTTGGTCCCCAGGCCGATCTTCTTGGCCAGCGTGCGGCGCTGTTCGGCATAGTTGGGGGCGACCATCGGATAATCGGCCGGCAGGTTCCACTTGGCGCGATAATCTTCCGGGGTCATCTGATAATGGGTCATCAGATGACGCTTGAGCATCTTGAGCTTCTTACCGTCTTCAAGGCAGACGATATAGTCCGGCTTGATCGAAGAGCGGATCGACACTGCCGGTTCCTGCTTCTTCACTTCGGGTTCCGGCTTTGCACTACCCAGATTGGTAAGCGCGCCATGAACGTTAGCAATGAGCAACGGAAGATCAGACACCGCCACGCTATTGTTGCTCACATGCGCAGCAACAATATCCGCAGTGAGCGTGATCAGCGTTTCCTGCAGGTCATTCTGCGTGTCCATTTTCGTCCTTTCACATAAACGCGGCGGCGATAAGATATACGGGCCGCCGCAGGCGCTATCACGCCACGCATCGCGCTTTGCAAGTCATTCCGTCCGATTTTTGCTATGATCAGTCGAGCGATCTGGAAAATGTGTGCGCGTCGAACACCTTGCCGTCATTTCCGCGATAGTAGTCGCGACGTTCACCAATCTTGGTAAAGCCCGCGCCGCGATAGAGCTGGACCGCATCATTGTTCGCGCGTACTTCAAGATGCAGCAGATCGGCACCGCGATCGCGCGCATCGGCCATCACGGCGCGCAACAGTGCGCCGCCAATGCCCCGCCGTCGCATCGACGGCAGGGTGGCGAGCAGCAGCAACTCAGCCTCGTTCAGGATCGTCCGCGCGAGCGCGAAGCCGACCGGCCGCCCGTCGATGCACGCCAGCGTGAACCACACGCCCGGCAGCGCCAGCATCCCCATGCACTGGCTGGGGGTCCAGCCCTCACCAAAGCGGGGGTCGAACGCTTCGGAAATGATCGCATTCACGGCACGCAGATCGGCTGGCTGGCCGTGCACGATCTCGATCGGCCAGGGCGCGGTGCTCATGCTGCCTTGGGCTTGGCGTCCGGCGCGCGGCCATAGATCGGACGCGGCGGCAATGTGGTGAGCACGGCAGGAAGCAAGCGCGCATCCGCCGCGCGCGGCAGCGCCTCGCGCAGGTCGAGATCGTCGCGCAGCGCGGCCAGGTGACGCACGCCATTGCCAATCGCGACGCGGTCGCCAAGCTGCGCCAGCGCGGCGTCGGGTTTCAGCGACGCAAAGGGTGCGATCTGCGCGAGTTGGCGGTCGACGGCGGCCATGAAGACTTCACCATGCCCGCCCTCAAGCACCACGGCCAGTGCATCGATACCCGGATTGCGCGCAAAGGCTCCTGCAGCCACCACAGCCAGGGATGAGAAGCCATGGACCGGTACGGTCCAGCCAAACGCCAGTCCGCGCGCCGCCGCGATACCGACGCGGATGCCCGTGAAGCTGCCCGGGCCGCAATCGACAAGGATCGTCTCGGCGCGCCCGCCATCGGGCAGGTCGGCGATCATCGGCACCAGCCTCTCGGCATGGCCGCGCCCGACCTCGGCATGTTCTTCGGCGATCAGCGCGCCGCCCTCGATCAATGCGACCGAGCAGGCGGCGGTGGCAGTTTCGATGACGAGCGTTCTAGCCAATCTTGTTGAACTTCCCGAAATCCGGACGCGGCGAGCGGCCGAAGATGGTGGCGGGGTCGCCCTTGCCAAGGGTGGAGATGAAGTTGACCCGCACCGAGGGTTGGTCGGCGAAGAATGCGGCCTCAACCTTGGCTGCGTCGAACCCCGACATCGGCCCGGTGTCCCAGCCCAGCGCGCGCGCCGCCATGATGAAATAGCCGCCCTGCAAGGTGCCGTTGCGGAACGCGCTGTCGCGCCGCTTTTCCTGCGGGCCCTCGAACCAGCTCTTGGCGTCGGTATGCGGGAACAGCCAGGGCAGTTCTTCGTGGAAATCGAGGTCCATGCCGATCACCACCGCTGCCGGAGCCGCGCGGATCTTGTCGGGATTGGTGCCCGTCGCGCAATCGGCGAGCGTGTCCTTGGCCTCCTGCGACAGGCACCAATGGAAGCGCGCCGGTTGCTGGTTGGCCGAGGTCGGCCCCATTTTCAGCAGATCGTAGATCGCCTCGATATCCGCCGGTGTCACCTCGCCGGGCAGATAGCCATTATAGGTGCGCGCGGTGCGGAACAGCGTGTCGAGCGCGGCGTCGTCAAGTGGAATACCCATCAGACGGCCCGCACTTCGGTGACTTCGGGGACATAATATTTGAGCAACTGTTCGATCCCGTTCTTGAGCGTTGCGGTCGAGGACGGGCAGCCGGCGCACGCGCCCTGCATCTGCAGGAACACCTTGCCCTTGTCGAAGCCGCGATAGACGATGTCGCCGCCATCATTGGCGACGGCCGGGCGCACGCGCGTTTCAATGAGGTCCTTGATCTGCGCGACGATGTCGGCGTCTTCGGGGTCGTCGGTGAAGTCAGACTCGGGCGGCGGCACACTGAACCCCGCGCTGCCCTGGCGGAACAGCGGCATGTCGGCGCTGAAATGGTCGAGCAGGATGCCGAGCACATCGGGCTTCAGCCCCGACCAGTCGACGCCCGGCGCGGCGGTCACCGAGATGAAGTCACGCCCAAAGAATACGCCGGTCACGTCGCCCAGCCGGAACAAGGCGTCGGCAAGCGGCGACGCCTCTGCTTCTTCGGGGGTGGCGAAATCGCGCGTGCCGCTATCCATCACGGTGCGGCCGGGCAGGAATTTGAGTGTCGCCGGGTTGGGCGTCAGTTCGGTTTCGATCAGCATGATGCCCATTTGGGGGCAAGGCGGCAGCGCATCAAGCAAGGAAAGCGAAACCGTCGGTTGCGTGGTCCGTTATTGGTGTTGGTGCGAGATGCTTTCCTTTTGTGCGCGGGGAGAGTAAGGCACCGCCACTTTTCCGATCCCTACCAAGATCCGTACCAAGAGGTTTGTTTGGCCAAGGAAGAACTGCTTGAAATGCGCGGCCGCGTTGTGGAGCTCCTCCCCAACGCGATGTTCCGTGTGAAGCTTGAGAATGATCACGAGATTCTCGGCCATACCGCCGGCAAGATGCGCAAGAACCGCATCCGTGTGCTGGTGGGCGACGAAGTGCTCGTCGAACTGACGCCCTATGACCTGACCAAGGGCCGCATCACCTATCGCTTCAAATAAGGCCGGGCCGATGCGGCTCGTCCTCGCCTCCACCTCGCCGCGCCGACGCGATTTGCTGGCGCGCATCGGTGTCGTGCCGGATCGCGTTGCGGCTCCCGATATCGATGAGAACCCGTTGAAGGCCGAGCTGCCGCGCGTCTATGCGCTGCGGCTGGCGGAGGCGAAGGCGCGCGCGGTGGCGCGAGCCGATGACGAGATCGTGCTGGCGGGCGACACCACCATCGCGCTTGGCCGTCGCATCCTGCCCCCGGCCGAGACCGAGGCAGTGCAGCGCGAGTTGCTGACCAAGCTGTCCGGCCGCCGCCACCATTGCCTCTCAGCCGTGTGCCTGATCGGGCTCGATGGCCGCGCCCGGGTGCGGCTGTCGGACACGGTGGTCGCGTTCAAGCGGCTGAGCGAGGTCGAGATCGACCGCTATATCGCGTGCGGCGAGGGGCTGGGCAAAGCCGGCGGCTATGCCATCCAGGGCCGCGCCGAGGCGTTTGTGCGCTTCCTCTCCGGCACCCATTCGGGCGTAGTCGGGCTGCCGCTCTACGACACGCGCGCGCTGCTGGAGAGTGCTGGATACCCGCTTGGCTGAGTGGCTGTACGAGGCCGGGATCGGCGAGAACCGCGCCGCTTTGGTCGCGCGCGGCACCATCCGCAAGGCGCGGATCGAACTGCCCGGGCTGCGCGCCGACACCTTTGCCATCGCCAAGCTGATCGACCGCAGCACCGGCAAGGTGATGCTGCCCGATGGCGGTGAGGCGCTGTGCGATCCGCTGCCCAAGGGGGTGACGCAGGGCGCGTCCTTCCCCGTCCGCATTGTCCGCGAATGGGTGGCCGAGCGCGAGCGGGTCAAGCTGCCCAAGGCGGCCCCCGCACCCGACAGCGCGCCCGCGCCCGGCCCCGATCTGCTCGCGCGCATCACCGCCACCGGCCTGCCCGTCCGCCATTGTCACCCGCACGAATCCGACGCGCTGGAGGACGCGGGCTGGTCCGAAGTGCTGGAGGAAGCCCGCACCGGCGAGATCCGCTTTGCCAGCGGTGCGCTGCTGCTCTCGCTCACCCCGGCGATGAACCTGTTCGATGTCGATGGCGGCCCGCCACTTGGGCCGCTGGCGATCGATGCCGCGCATGCCGTCGCTGCGGCGATGGAGCGGCTCGACATCACCGGATCGGTCGGGGTCGATTTCCCGACGCTGGCCAACAAGCATGAACGCAATGCGGTGGGGGAGGCGATCGACGCGGCGCTGCCCCAGCCGTTCGAGCGCACCGCGATGAACGGCTTCGGCTTTCTTCAGATCGTACGGCGCAAGACGCGCATGTCGCTGCCCGAACTGATCGCCGCCGATCCCGTCGGTGCGGCGTTGCGGGCGGAGTTGCGGCGGCTCGAACGCCTTCCCCCGCCGGCACCCGATACCCATATTGTCACCGCGCCGCTGCTGCGCCGGATCGAGCGCGAGCCCGACTGGATCGCACAGCTCCACCGTCGCACCGGCGGGCGCACCCGTTTTGTGGAAGCGACATGAAAGCAATCTGTCCGATCTGCGGCGCCAGGCCCGCGCCCGAGTTCAAGCCGTTCTGCAGCCGCGGCTGCAAGGACCGCGACCTGCTGCAATGGCTGGGCGAAGGCTATCGCATTCCCGGCCGCCCGGCCGATCCGGAAGAATTGCAAAGCGGGCTGGACAGCGGTCAACCCCGCGACTAAGAGCGCGCCTTCATCCCGTGCCCGGGTAGCTCAGTTGGTAGAGCATGCGACTGAAAATCGCAGTGTCGGCGGTTCGACTCCGTCCCCGGGCACCATCATCCGCATCTTCCTGATCCGCGCCTTCGGTTTGTCGTTTCGCCCATAAGAGGTGAATTTCGCGCCCCATAAGAAGTGAACTAATCAGATTGCCACGAAAGACGGCAAAATCGACCACTTCGCGAAATTACTGCTTATGAGGAAATGGTGCCTTGGCTATCTGGGCCATTCCGGCTCGGAGCGTGAACATTGTCACACGTCCGCTACGCGCCCAAATTCGGCCCTTCACTGTCGCACGGCGCCCTCCCGAAACCCGCCGTTCATTCATCTTGTTCGGCTGGCACTTGGAACGGCAGGTCGCGATCGGCCATCCGGTGGCGATCTGGTATGGCGGCTTTGGCGTCGCCGCGCCGGTGATCGAGTATCTCGCCGGCTGGCTGGCGATAGGCAACGCGGCCCTGCTCGAGCCAAAAGCCCTGGTCCCGGTCGCTTTGGATTGACTATTCGGTCGGCGGCGTCGTCTCGCCGCTGCGCGGCGCTGCCTTTCTATCCAGGGCGTGCGCCATGCGTTCCGAATAAGCGATCGCGAGGTCGCGTTGCTCGAGCGTCCGTAGCTGCTCGATGTCCTCGGCTTTGGCCAGGAATTCGAGCAGCGTCTCGCGCGGGGTGTGCTGATAGGTCTCGAACAGCCAGTCGCACCAGTCGACGAACGTCTCGCACTTGCCGCCGGGTTTCAGCACCTCGCCGAAGAACGTGTCCGGGTAGCGCCGATATTCGGCCAGCTCTTCGCTGCTGAGCATGTCGGCGGCAAGGACATGGCGGCCGTCCTCGAGCTGATAGGCGCCGTGCACCTGACCCGAAACCGGATCGACCGTGGCATTGTAGAGCCGCCCGAGCTGCATGTTGCCCTCGCCATCGGGCAGCGCATAGCGCTCGCCGAACCGGAGCCGCGGCGGTCCCGTGCCCAGCACCAGGCTGCTCGGCAGCTCGCCGTCGAACGTCGCGGGAATCTCGTAATGCGTCTTCATCGAGTCGATCAGCGCGGTCATCGGCGCATGCTTCGCTCGGGCAGCCATCACCCCGGCATAGCCCTGGTAACGCACGTCGGGACCGAAATCGTCCATCCGGAACCCTGCCGCCAGCGCCTGGATGTTGCCGCCGACCCCGCCAAGGTCATGGTGGAAGGCATGGTTGGTGACGAAAACATAAGCGGGCGGCAGCGGATCGCCGGCCTTGTCGGTAGCGCCCTCATTGTCGCGGATCTGCTGGAGCGCGGCGGCTGGCCAGCCCTCCAGCGTGCCGCTCGCATTGAGCTGGTCGGGCACGTTGATCTCGATCATCACCACCCGGGTGTGGGCAGCTGCCTTGTCGAGCGCCTTGGCCAGCTTGCTGCCGACCCGCAGCCGGCGCACCTCGTCGACCGGCCACTCTGCTTGGCCCCGCTCGGCGCTGTGCACCCGCGATTTGACCTCGACCGAGAATTGCTCGCCGGTCTTGGGCCATGTTGCGACGAACTCGACGCACGAGTCCGAGCGCCGCCGCGTCTCTTCATAGCTGAGCGTGAAGCCGGCCTTGAGGAACGCCGCAGCCGCATAGGTCTCGAACAAGGCGCCAATAAAGGCATCGTCGCGCGTCGCCCGCAGCCGCTTCAGATAGATGTCGGCCATTGCCTGGCCGTCGCCATGATGCGCGATCAGGTAGATGTTATAGGCAAGGTTGAGGAACGCCCGGATCGCGCCTGTCATCGGCCCGCTGGTTACCCCGACCGTATTGGTGAACGGCCTGGCATCGGCAACCGCCTGGGCGTACCAGCGCAGGACCTGGTGCCGCTCGGCCAGCGGCTTAGCCCGCTCGGCGTTGGACCAGTCGGCGCCGAGGCTGCCAAGCAGATAGTCGCGCAGAAAGTCGTGGAAGGTGACCCATTTCGGCGAGTGATACAGCCGCTTGCCGACGGTCACGATGCGCTCGCCCGCGACTGCCGCGGAAAAGATCGGGCGGCCGAGTCCCTGCTGCTGGCGCCTGCGCGTCTGTCGCGCTTCCGCCTGCCGCCTAGCCTGGTCGATCGCAGCGATGTCGAACGGCAACGCCTGCGCGGGCAACGCGTTGCGCGGATCGCCGCAGCACCGCTTATACTTCTTGCCCCTGCCGCACGGGCAAGGCTTGTTTCGGCCGATCCCCGCCATGATACCTAGATCGAAAGCGCGGCGGCGAATATCAAGTCGGACACGAAGGTAAACCGGTGCGCGGGTAGGATATGGGCGCATCAAATCGACGACGTGCGAAGGAATGTATCTTGGGACTGCAAATGCCGCCGCAGTGGCGATTTCGTTCACCCGGCCCGCTCGACGACCAGGCGATGCATGCCTTCAATTCGCTGGTCCACACCATCGCCAGCCAGAGCGACTCCTCTTGAGCGATCTTCGAAATGTTCAAGTCGAAGTTCGGCGGCGGCGGGTGGAGCTCGAGCGAGAGCTGGGCGATCGGCGACCTGCACCGGTTGATGGCCGGCGCCGCCGAGAACGCCCCCGCCTTTATCGCTGCCTTCTGGGTCGGCTGCGAGGAGATCCACGCGCAATATCCCGAAGTCGGCCTGCCCGACGTCGATATCGTCAACGCCCTCCTGTTCGAGCACAACGTGCCCTATGAGGTTCGCCCGCCCGAGTTGCTGCCGCGCAATCCCCAGGCGCCCATCGCGGTGCAGGCCCCCGACAAGTCCATCGGCGAGCGCGCGGTCGAGCTGATCCATGCCACGCTCGAGCAAGCCAGCCGACTGCTTCTCGAGGACCGTCCCCGCCAGGCCGTCCAGGAAATCCTGTGGCTGCTCGAGACGGTCTCGACCGCGTTCCACGGCGTCGATACCGGCACCGGCACGGTCGCAGGCAAATATTTCAACGAGATCATCCGCGACCTTCGCGCCAAGCATTCGAGCCGCACCCTCGCCGAGGCGCTGGGCTGGATGACCAAGATGCATGGCTTCCTGTCTTCGCCTTCCGGGGGCGGTGTCCGCCACGGCACCCAGCTCGCCGCCGATGTTTCGCCGACGCTTAAGGAAGCGCATCTCTACTGCAACCTGACCCGCAGCTATATCGGTTATCTGCTGGCTGAGATCGCCGAGCTCGAGGGCGTCGCGCGCCAGAGTATCTGATGTCTAGGTGAACGGCTGGAGCAGCTTCGCGGGCGGCAGCGACCGCCGCGGAAAGCGCGCGCGAACCCGCCGCGCGACCTCGCCAAGCGCATCGTCGCGTTCGAGCGCGCCCTCGACCAGCCAGGCGGCGCTCTCGCGGTCAGCGCGCCTCTGACGGCGGTCGCCGGTCGGTGCATGCTGCCTGGCATCCGCACCCTGGAGCGCCGCCGTCCAGCCGGCCTCGGCCCCGTCGGGATCGATCCCCGCCATGATCCGCTCGAAGCCGACAGGGGCCATTTGCCGGGCGAGCCGCAGGAACAGCAGCGGCTTGTCGAAAAAGGGCTGAGTCTTGCGCCCAAGCTGTGCGCTCGCGGCCGCGACATGCGGTGCGATCATCGGCTCGAGCAGGTCGGGGTGGGGGTTGACGAGCTGGGCGACAACCGCCGCGCTCATCCGCCAGTGGAAATGGCCATGGCTAGCTAGACCGACTGTCTTTCCGGCGGTGACCTGACGCGCAGCGGTCTCGGGCGCTAACATCGCCAGGCGCACCGACAACGGCTCCATCTCATCGAGATGTGCGGCGATCATCGCCCGGATCGATGCCTTGGCCGACCCGGCATGGAAGGCGACCTGCAGGAATATTGCGACTTCATGGTACATCGCGCCCCAGGCATCGCCGATCGTCCGGTCGATCCGCGCCCAGTCGATATGGGCGACGGTCGCCTCGAACTGGCGTTTGGAGACCTCGCCGATGAAGCCGAGCAGCCACGCCGCGGTCTGGAAGTCGCGGCGGTTGATCGCGGAGACCTGCGCGGCCAGCTCCTCCGGCCTCCAGCACGCCGCCAGCTGTGCCGCCACGGCCCGCATCCGCGCGGTCGGCCCCTTCTTTCCGGCATAGATGCCGAGCGTGTCCGACATTCGCAGCGCGTGCCACACCATGTCATGGAGCTCGTGAAAGCTGTGGAAGGGCCGGGCGCGCACCTCCTCGCCGATCGCGGGGAGCAACGCTTCGATGAGGTCGAGCCCGAATGCTTCGTCGTCCCAGGTGAACAGCTCGCAAAAGCTCCCGGCGGCGGAGAGATAATGGTCGCGCGGCCAGCTCCGCATCGTCGCGACGCACGCGTCGCGGTCGATCGCCGCGAGATAGCGTGTCCGCCAGCTATCGGGACGATGGCGCATGCAGGACGAGACCATGCCTGCCGCCTCGCAGGCCAGCACCGCATCGCCCTGGCTGACCGCCGCCGCGACTCGCACCGGATCGGCCAGGGCGATGACGCCCTGTGCCAGTGCCGCGTCTTTCATGCCAATCTGTCCGATCAGATGGCCGATGCCATAGCCGGTGCCGGGCAGCGGCGCGCTGAACCAGTCGGCTGCGACCTGCGCATAGCCTTGCGAGATCGTCGCCGCCCAATCGTCGACATAGCTTTGCAGCTCGGACAGGAGCCAGGCGGCGCCGCGCCGCGCCTCGGGGCTCTCGGCACCCCAACAGCGCGCGATCAGCGCGGGCAGCCGCGATCGATCGACGAGGTGCGTCCAGCGCGTCGGGAAATTGCCCATCATGCGCAGCTCGGTGAGCAGCGCCGAGATGCCCGAGAGCGGATAGGTGCCTGCCGCAATGACGTGATCGACCATCGCGCCGATCGCGGCACGCCCTTCCTTGGTTTGTCCCTCTAGCACCCGCGCGATCAGGACGGTGGCCAGCCGCTGATGCGGGCAGCGGAGATCGTCCTCCGCCAGCAACAGGCGCCGCTCGATCAGCCAGGTCGTCGCCTGGAGCCGCTGCTGGGCGGCAATGCCGCCGGCATCGAACAATCCCGTCAGATCGTCTGGTTGGGCGCGGGCATCGCGTGTCGCCAGCTGGCGGATCGCGGCCGCGGCGAGAACCAGGTCCGCATCGGCGGCGCGCGCGTCCTCCGCCGATTGCTGTGCCCGACGCCAACCGCCGCCGAGGATGAAGCAGAATTGCCACGGCCGCTGCGCCGTCGCGGCAGCGGCCAGCCGGTCCTCGATCGCCTCGTCGCCGATGGCATCGCCGATCCGGTCGTCGATACGCTTGACGATGCGCGCCGTCGTGGGGAGACCGGCGCGCAGCCCGGCGGCGATGACTGCCACGGCCTGTTCGGGATCGATGCGGATCGCGCCGGGGAGCGGTGCCTTGTCGTCCGCGATCGTGTGGGCGCTCAATAGCCACTGCGTCGCGCCGGCCGCTTCCTCGGCACGGCGCAGCAATTGTGGGTCTGTCAGATGGGCATCGTCGATGATGTGTAGGGTCGGCTGGTCGCCGGGTGCAAGCGCGAGGGCGCCAACCGCGGAATCCTTGAGCCGCAGCACCCGCCAGCCCTTGTCATGGGCGCGCTTTGCCAGCTGCAATGCGCACACCGACTTGCCGGCACCCGCCGTCGCTACCAGCCGCGCGCTGAACCCTGCTTCGAGTTCGCGCCACAGCCGGTCGACCTGGGGCAATTCGGCACAGGCGCTGACATCGGCAGCCCCGAGCGGCCGCCCGAGCAGCGCCGGGCCAAGATCGCGCGCCTGATCGAAGCGCTCCTCGATCCACGCTTCCTGGGCTTGGTCTGGCGGCGCTGTTCCGAGCGCGCCGATCACCCGGTCGGGCAACGCGGCGAGCGTCGCCATCAATTGAGGCAGCTGGACGCCAAGCCCGGGATAGAATTGCTCGATAACCGCCGGGTGCTGGGCCAGCTGCGACACCAGGCTGTTCCAGCCGAGCGCATTCACCGGGAATTTGCCGGCGGCGATCCGCTGCCGTGACACCGCCAGCGCGTGCGCCTGGAGCTTGGCGTCGTCGGCGAAGGTCGTTGCAAAGGTCCAGCCCGACAGGGTCGGCACGAAGCCCTCCGCCTTGGCGAGCTCGGCATCGAATTCGCGCGTTGTCGCCTTCTTGCCGAAATTCCGGTCCTTGCCCTTGCACTGGACGCCGAGCGTCTCACCGGGGCAGTCGGGCCGCGCACCGTGGATGTCGACGCCATGCTGCACCTGACCGCTTCGGCCATGGCGCTGCGCCAGCGGATCGTTCCAGATTGCCGCGAATAGCGCCCGGCACAGTTCCTCGAACGTCTCCCAGGATGCTGGCGGATTGATCTGCTGCGCGAGGAATTCCATCGCGCCATCGTAGCGGATCGTCCTGCCGGAGCCAGTACCGACCCGCGCGCTGGCAGGGAAGCGTATCGAGGGTGAACTTCTCGAACGAATACCTGGGCAGGCTGGTCATGCCGACTTCTGTCACGCGGCTGCGAGTACCAAGACCGGGCGGTCCGATGGCAGTTCAACTAGTGACCGCTTAATCAGGTTGTCATGCCAGAAGCTGCTAGTCCGTTGACGGCCCAATTTCGGACACTCGCGCCTGCCCGGGCTCTGATCGAAAGCAGTCGTTCCCCGCATTTCGCGTGGGTCACCCGCTAATTAAGTGGTCTTTGATAAAACCGGATTATGGGCAATAATTGCGGCTCCGCACCTCAGCCCAGTTCGACGAAAAACGGCAACCGGATATCCTTCAGGTTCGGCTGCGGCGACAACTCGCTGCGCTTTCTACTGATTTTCTTCATTTTCTTGGCGAAGTGACGATTCTGCGCGCGCTGATATGACCCGGCCAAACCCCACGTTTCCGCAGGACTTTGATCGTTATATCCTAAACGAGCACGTGATGTGGCACCAGTCGGTGTTGGCCTCGTTTTGATGGCGATCAGGCCGATGACAGGCCGACTTCGTCTGCCCTATACAAGCGAGGCGTTTCCGCCGGGCGTATTCGACGGTTCCAGCCTTGCGCTCGCGCTTGCAGCGCCATTCGACCCACAACAGGTTCCCGGTGTAAAAGATCACCGCTCCGGCCAGCCCCAGCAGAATAAGCCCATCGCACACCGGCGCCGCCGACATTGCCAAAATGCAGCGCGAAGAAGCTGGTGATCGTCGCCGATCACCCGTCCTGCCTGCCGCGCGGCCTCGCCAATTGACCCAGGCTCGGTTCCATGAGGCCCGCGCACATCGAACTTATCGACTGGCGTCGCACTTATATTCTCTATAACGATGCACAAAGTGATAATGTTTAATTATAGCCGACTGGGCCCTGCCTAATCGGATGTCAATTTCGGACGCGATGACGGAGGGCAAGGTGCGGAACCAGCAGGATACCCTGAACACCGGGCCGCCGCGGATGTTGCACCATACGGCCTATGTCACGCACGACGTAAGCGCGACGGTGGATTTCTACACGCGCGTCCTGCGCATGAAGCTGATCAGTTCCGTCATCGATGATGCCATTCCGTCGACCGGCGACCCCTTCCCTTATATCCATCTGTTCTTCGAGATGGCCGACGGGTCGACGATCGCGTTTTTCGAATCCCTCGATCTGCCGCCTGCCCCGGCTCCATCGCATCCCGCTTACGATATTTTCAATCACCTCGCGCTGGATGCTGGATCGGTCGAGGCTGTCGATGGCTGGGCCCGGCACCTGACCGCGGAGGGCATCGACTATATCGGCCCCGTGAAGCACGGGATCATCTACAGCATCTACTTCCGCGACCCCAACGGCCTCCGCCTCGAACTGACGGCGGACGTCGTTCCCGAATGGAAGCTGCATGGCGCACAGGCTGCCGAGGACGTCGCGAAATGGCAGGAACTGAAGGAGCGAAGCGCCAAGGAGGGCAGCAGCGACAGTGCCGTTGCCTGGATCAAGGAACGACGATTGTCTCGCCCCGGAGCGCACCACTAAGCGGACGGCGGGGAATCGCGGTTTCAAGTCGCCTTCCTAGGTAGACTTGGCTTTGACCGGAGCCTTGCCCTAGCATCCCATCTTCACAGGGAGGTCAGCCCGTTTGCCCCGAAGTTCAAAACCCGTTCCCGACGCTCCCGAGTTGGAGTTGCAGTCCGCAAACACGGGGGACGGAAAGCTCGGTATCCAGTCTCTCGAGATCGGCATGCGGCTGATGGCTGCGCTGATGGAGCATGCCTTCGACAGCCCGCCGCCGATGCTTAAAACGCTTGCCGCCAGTGCCGGGATGCCGCCGGCGAAGGCCCACCGCTACATGGTCAGCCTCATCCGATCGCAGCTTGTGGAGCGCGATGAAGCGACCGGCCGGTACAAATTGGGGCCCATGGCGCGCCTGATGGGCCTGCGCGCGATTCAGTCGATCGATGTCGTCCGCCTCGGGGGCTCGCGCCTGCCGCTGATTTGCGCCGAGCTGGGATTTTCGGTTGCGCTTGCGGTTTGGGCCCATGAGGGGCCGACGATCATTGCCGTCGAAGAGGCACGTCGCCCGATCACGATCGGCACGCGCGTCGGCGAGGTCATGCCAATATTGAGCTCCGCCACCGGGCTCGTTTTTGGTGCCTGGCTGCCACGGGCGCTCACGCAAAAGCTTATCGACCGCGATGTCGGTGCACTGGTTGGCAAGGAGTCGCGGCGCGCATCCTCCGAACTCGAAATCGACAAGGTGTTTGACGCTGTCGTCAACGCTGGGCTCGGGACGACGGAAGGCGGACTGAATCCCACCGTAAATGCGCTTTCTGCACCGATATTCGACCATCGCGGCGTGCTGGTCGCAGCACTGTCGACCCTTGGCCCCGCTGGTGAACTCGATGCCTCTCCCGACAGTGCAGTGGCAGTCTCGCTGGGGAAATTTGCTGCGGATCTCTCAGCGGAACTTGGCTTCACATCGATGATGGCCACAACGCCCCCCGCTCATTGAATTACGTATATTGCTATTCGGATGCGCTATCCGTAATTGACCCCCGATCGAAGCTGATAGCGAGGACCTGATGCCCAAATTCCGCGCCGTGATGATCGAGGACGTTGATGGCAAGCAGGTGACGAGCGAGCGCGACCTGACGCTGGTGGATCTTCCCGACCACGATGTTCTGGTCGAAGTCAGCTTTTCGAGCCTGAACTACAAGGACGGTCTCGCCGTGCTGGGCAAAAAGATCGCCCGGCGCCTGCCCATGATCGCCGGGATCGACATTGCGGGCACTGTGGTCGAATCCCGATCGCAGCAATGGTCCCCGGGCGACAAGGT
Source organism: Sphingomonas sp. 32-66-10 (assembly GCA_002280565.1). Lineage (GTDB taxonomy): Bacteria > Pseudomonadota > Alphaproteobacteria > Sphingomonadales > Sphingomonadaceae > Sphingomonas. Next base: position 32,898 of record NCEF01000004.1, on the reverse strand, counting down.
CGTAGTGAACGGCTGGGGCATGTCAGAAACCGAGCAGGGCGGATACACGCGTTACCAGCGCGTGAAACCGGAATGGCTGATCCGCCTGCCGGAGGCGCTTTCGCTGGAGCAGGCGGCGGCGATCGGCACCGCCGGCTACACGGCCGCGCTCTGCGTCGATGCGCTGGAGGATTGGGGCGTCGACAAGGACGAACGCGAAGTGCTGGTCACGGGTGCCGCCGGCGGCGTCGGATCGGTCGCCATCGCGCTGCTGTCCAAAGCCGGTTACCGCGTGACGGCCTCCACCGGGCGCGCCGAGACGCAGGCATATCTCTCCTCCCTCGGCGCGAGCGCTTTTGTGGCGCGCCAGGAATTGCAGGAGAAGGGGCCGCCGCTGGCGAAGGAACGCTGGGCGGGCGCGGTCGATTCAGTCGGAAGCACTACGCTGGCGACAGTCCTTTCGCAGACAGCCTATGGCGGCGCGGTCGCGGCTTGTGGCTTGGCCGGCGGCGTGGACCTTCCCGCCACGGTCCTTCCGCACATCCTGCGCGGCGTGGCGCTGCTTGGCGTCGATTCGGTCATGGCGCCCCTCGCCAAGCGCGAGCGCGCGTGGCAGCGGCTCGCGCGGGATCTCGACCCTGCCCTGCTTGCCAACATCACGTCCGTCGAGCCGATGAGCCGGCTCCCCGAACTCGCGCCCCAAATCCTGGCCGGCCAGACGCGCGGACGGATCGTGATCGACGTGACGCGCTGATATGGTGTCGCTGGTTGCCGCCGACCGTTCAACAATATCGGCGGGCCAGCGCTTCCGCGTGCTGCTGGAACAGCCCGGCATCCTTCGCATGCCGGGCGTCTATAACGGGCTCTCGGCGATCCAGGCCCGGCGTGCCGGTTTCGAAGCCCTGTATCTCTCAGGCGCGGCGGTGTCGGCCGCGATGGGGCTTCCGGATCTCGGCATCACGACGATCGACGATCTGTGCTTCCACATCCGGCAATGCTTCCACGCAGCCGATCTGCCGATGCTGGTCGATGGCGACACCGGCTTCGGCGGGGCGCTCAATGCCATGCACATGGTCCGCCGGTTCGAGGAAGCGGGCGCCGGAGCCGTGCAGATCGAGGACCAGATACTCCCGAAAAAGTGCGGCCATCTGAGCGACAAGAAGCTCGTCGATGCGCACGAGATGGCCACGAAGATCGCCGCGGCCGCCCGCGCCCGCCGCGACATGGTGATCGTCGCGCGCACCGACGCCGTCGCGCAGGAGGGTCTGGAGGCGGCGATCGACCGCGCCAATCTCTACCGCGCCGCAGGGGCGGATGCGATCTTCCCCGAGGCGCTGCACGACGCCGAGATGTTCAGCACCTTTGCGGCCCGTGTACAGGCGCCGTTGCTGGCCAACATGACCGAGTTCGGCAAGACGCCCTTCTTCACCGCCGACGAGTTCGCCGAAATGGGGTTCCGGATGGTGATCTGGCCGGTCAGCGCCCTGCGGGTCGCGGCACGCGCGCAGGAGTCGCTTTACGCCACGCTGGCGCATGACGGCAGCGCTGCCGCGCAGCTGAACGCTATGCAGACGCGAGCGGAACTCTACGAAACCCTTGCCTATGGCGAGTATGAGGAACTGGACGCGTCGATCCAGCGCTCGACGCTTCCTTCCTGACGCGTACTTACCTGACTCGTACTTACTTCCCGGATGCCGGCAGCCACGGCGTGGAATATTGCCCGTCGCGTGCCGCCTTCAGCCCCTCCATGCCTTCGGCGCGGAGGATATCCTCGAAAAACCGCCCATCGGGGGCTTTCGCGACCGAACTCATCGTCTTGGTGATCGCATCGTGCGCGCGCCCGGCGACCCTTCCCGCGGCGCGGCCGCTGCTTTCGAGCACGCCTTCGATGCAGGCCTTGTTGAGGTGAAGCGCCTCGCGCGGCATCCGCGCTAAGCGCTCGGCAAGATCCACCGCGCGCTCGATCAGCAACGCCTCCGGTTCGACCGCAAGCACCAGGCCGATGCGCTCGGCGCGCCAGGCCTCGATCATCTCGCCGGTGAAGATCAGATATTTCGTCCAAGCCGCTCCGATCACGGGAACGAGGTCGGAAGCGCCGGGATGGCCGATGCGCCCCTCGATCAATCCGAACCGCGCGGTGTCCGCGGCGATCACGAAATCGCATTGCGCAACGAAGCCCATCGCCGTCCCCAGGCACAGGCCGTGGACGGCCGCGATCACCGGCTTGCGCACCCGGCGCACCGCCTCGTTGAAGCCGATTACGTTCTCGTTGAAGATCTGATTGTCGCGTGCGGTGTCAGACACGATCTTGCCGCCGATCCGGCTGAGATCGCCCCCCGCGCAAAAGGCACGCCCGGCCGCCCGGATCAGCACGCAACCAATAGATTCGTCCTCGCTGGCAATCGTCAGCGCGCGCGCGATCTCGTCCCGGCTTGACCCCGGCCCCATGCCAAGCGCGTTCAGCTTCTCCGGGCGGTTGAGGACGATATGCGCGACTTCATTTTGCACCTCATAGAGAATGTGATCGTAACGCTCCGCCATCAGTCACTCCTGTTCGGATCCGGAGGCGAGCTTGACACTACTGCGATCGTCGCGCAATCTCCCATAGGTGTAATCGATTTAACAATACATAATCTTGGGAGAGAGCGTGCTCGAAGAATTGCTTCAGGCTATCCCGATCGAGGCGGGCACGATGCAATCCGGTCTCGAACTCCATTCGGGGATCGCGCGCCTCTATCCGCGCGTGTACGGCAATCTCGTCCGGATCGCCGGGTCACGCGCGACGACGGGGATCATCATGGTCCATCCGATGTCGAATTTTCACGGGCACCATTTGTTGCAGCCCATTGCGACGTCGGGCATCCCCATCCTGGGCCTGAACACGCGCTATGCAGGCAACGATGCCGTCGTCATCCTGGAGAACTGTCTGCTCGATATCGATGCGGCGATCCGTTGGGTGCGCGAGCATCACGGCTGGCGGAAAGTGATCCTGTGCGGCTTTTCGGGCGGCGGACCGCTGGTCTCCCTCTACCAGCGCCAGGCCGAGAACCCTACGATCACCGCCACGCCCGCAGGCGATCCGCCCGACCTTACCAAGACGCGGCTGGCGGCCGCCGACGCGCTGCTGCTCATCGCGGCGAGCCCATCGCGCAGCCGGCTCTATCAGGAATTCATCGATCCGTCGGTGATCGACGAGCGCGATCCCGATCGGCGGGACCCGGAATACGATCTCTACGCTCCGGGGCGCGAACCGCCTTATGATCGCGATTGGCTCGCGGAATATCGTCTGAGGCAGAAGGCACGCGTCCAGCGCATCGAGGATTTCGTTGTCGCCGAACTCAAGCGCCTCACCGGATTAGGAATCCGCGACCGCGCGTTCATCACGCACCGCACCGTTGCCGACCCTCGCTTCCTCGATCTGACCATCGACCCCGATGATCGCGCCGTAGGCACGATCTGGGGCGATGCGCGCGCCGCGAACGAAGCGCCCGGCCCGATGGGGCGAATGTCGACGCTGCGCAGCTGGCTCAGCACCTGGAGCCCGACTCATTCGAACGGCGACAGCCTGAAGAACCTCCCGCATGTATCGGTGCCGATCGGCATGATGCCGATGACGGCAGACCAGGGCACGATGATGGTCCATGGCCGCGCGATCCGCGATGCCGCGCCTGCCCATCTCGTCGACTTCTTCCCGCTCAAGGGCATGACGCACTATTTCTACAACCAGCCCGAGGGGTTCCCGATGGCGGTGAAGGCGATCCGATCGTGGATGGAGCGGTGGGGGCTGGCTGACGGCGCGGAAGGGGCAAGCCAGTCGTGAGGACGACCCCCAACCCCGTCCAGTCGCTGCACCATTTCGCCTATCGATGCCGGAATGCCGAAGAGACGCGGCACTTCTACGAAGACATTCTCGGCATGCCGCTGGTGCACACCGTCTATCACGACCATGTTCCTTCGACGGGCGAGTATCATCCCTATTTCCACATATTCTTCCGGATGCAGGACGGCGGCTGCCTTGCCTTTTTCGACCTGCTCGACGACACCGGATACACGCCCGACCCGAAGACGCCGGCCTGGGTCAATCACCTGGCGATGAACGTCGCATCCCGCGAGGATCTCTCCGTCGCAAAGGCGCGGCTGGAAGCGCATGGCATCGAGGTGCTCGGCATCGTCGACCACAAGATCTTCGACTCGATCTATTTCTTCGATCCCAACGGCATCCGCCTTGAACTGGCCTATCAGACGGCGGGCGCCGAGAAGATGGCGCAGCTGGCGGCCGATGCGCATGCCGGCCTGGCGCTTCGTGACGCCAAGTTCGCGGAACGCCGGGCTAAGCTTGCGGGCGAGGCATCGCTTTGAGAGTGGAATGACCGCGGGCATGCTCTCGATACCCGCCGTGTTCATGCGCGGCGGCACCAGCAAGGGGTTGTTCTTCCACGCCTGCGATTTGCCGCAAGATCGGTCGGCGCGGGATGCGATCTTCCTGCGCGCGCTCGGCAGTCCAGACAACTACGGACGCCAGCTCGACGGCATGGGCGGCGGCCTGTCATCGCTTTCCAAAGCGGTGATCATCGGCGCGCCGACCCGCGAGGACGCCGATCTCGACTATACCTTCGCCCAGGTCTCGGTCGGCGCCCCGCTGGTCGATTATGGCGGGACCTGCGGCAACCTGGCCTCCGCGGTAGGCCAATTTGCGGTCGATGAAGGGCTGATCGCCGCCGCAGGCGAACTGGCGACCGTGCGTATCCACGCTGTGAACAGTGGCAAGATCATCCGCGCGCACGTCCGCGACGGCAAGGCACAGGTCGATGGCGCGCTGGTGATCCCCGGCCTCAGCTTCGGCGGCGCGCCGATCAGGCTCGAATTCATCGATCCCGACGGCAGCCGCACCGGTCGATTGCTGCCCAGCGGGCAGCCATCGGATAACCTCGACATCCCCGGCATTGGCGCGATCCGGGCCTCGCTCGTCGATGCCGCCAATCCTTGCGTGTTCGTCGCCGCCGCCGACCTGGGGCTGACGGGGGCCGAGCTACCGGAAGAGCTGGATGCCGATCTCGCCAGCCGGGCGCTTCTCGAAGCGATCCGCGCGGCGGCAGGGGTTCGCATGGGCTTCGGCGCGACGCCCGAGGCTGTCAGCCACGGCTCGCAATCCAGCCCCAAAATAGCATTGGTCGCGCCGGCCCGCACTATGCGCACGCTGGACGGCGCGTCGCTGGATACCGGCTCTCTCGATCTTTGCGTGCGCATGATCTCGATGGGCCAGGCGCATCGCGCGGTCCCCCTCACCGGGGCATTGTGCGTCGCCGTTGCTGCCCGCATCCCCGGCACAATCGTACATGATGTCCTAGCAAACAGCGCCCGCGGTCAGGGCGATCTCCGGATCGGAACCGCTTCGGGCGTGGTGCCGGTGGCCGCCGACGTGATTGCCGCCGACGGGGGTTTTCGAACGAACAACGCGGTCGCCTATCGAACGGCGCGCCGCCTGATGGAGGGCAGCGTGCTGGTGCCCATCAGAGCTTGAGGAGACTGGAATGACTTCGCCACCGCCGCTCGATGGCCTTCGCATCATCGACATGAGCTCGGTCGTTATGGGGCCGTTTGCGACCCAGATCCTGGGCGACCTCGGCGCCGACGTGATCAAGGTCGAGCCGCACCAGGGCGACACGACCCGACACGTCACGCCGATGCGCGGCGGGAATATGGGCTGGGTGTTCCTCCACGCCAACCGCAACAAGCGCAGCATCGTGCTCGATTTGAAGGACCCGGCAGGCAAGGAAGCGCTGCTGAAGCTCGCGGAGGGAGTAGACGCGATCGTGACGAACGTCCGCACGCGCGCACTCGACCGGCTGGGGCTCGGCTGGGATGCGCTCCGCGAACGCAATCCGCGGCTGATCCTGGTCAATCTGGTCGGCTATGGCGCCGGCGGCCCCTATGACGGCCGCCCCACCTATGAGGACCTGATCCAGGGCGTCACCGCGCTGCCGTCGATGCTGGTCCAAGCGGGTTCGGAAGAACCGCATTATGTGCCGATGGCGATGAACGATCGCGCGGTCGGCGTATCGAGCGCGGTCGCCTTGCTTGCCGCGGTGATCCATCGCGAGAAGTCGGGCCGCGGCCAGCAGATCGAGGTGCCGATGTTCGAAACGATGGCGCAATGGGTGCTGGGCGATCACATGGGCGGCAAGACGTTCGAGCCGCCGCTGGGGCCAGCGGGCTACAAGCGCACGCTCACCAAGGAGCGGCGTCCCTACAAGACCAAAGACGGGCGCATCTGCTCGATCATCTATACCGACAAGCACTGGCGCACTTTCATGGAGCTGATCGGCCAGGGCGAGGTATTTCGCAGCGATCCGCGCTTCGCCAATATCGGCACCAGGACCGATCATGCGCATGATCTCTATGCCTATGTCTCGGAAGCGATGCAGGAGCGGACGAGCGCGGAATGGCTGGAAGTTCTCCTCGCGGCCGACATTCCGGTCACGCCGCTTCACGATCTCGACACGCTGATGGAGGACGAGCACCTGATGGCCGTCGGCTATTTGCCCGTTGTGGATCATCCGACCGAAGGCAAGGTCCGCCAGGTCCGGATCCCCTCCACCTGGAGCGAATCGCAGCCTACGATCCGCCGCCAGCCGCCCGGTCTGGGCGAGCATAGCGTGGAGATCCTGCGCGAGGCCGGGCTGAGCGAGCAGGAGATTGCGGCCCTGGTCGAGCGCGGGGTGACGTCGCAGCCCGGCTATGCGGCCGACGAGGAGGCGACGGCCCCGGCCGGCCTCGCATGATCGAACGTCGCCACGTCGCATTGCCGATCCGGATCGGGGCGACGTTCGAGACCCAATCGGGTCTGCAGCTCAACGCGCCGCGCATCTACGGCATGCTCGCGGCGCCTGCCGGCGCGCAAGTCGCCGCCATCCTGATCCATCCCTCGAGCAGCATGATGAGCCACTATCTCATCGAGCCGCTCAACGCGCGCGGTCTGGCGGTGCTCGCGCTCAACACGCGCTACGCGGGCGGCGACCAGGTGCTGATCATGGAGAATGCGATCCAGGATCTCGGCGCGGGCGTACGCTATCTTCGTGAGCAGGGTTTCGAGCGTGTCGTGCTGCTCGGCAATTCCGGCGGCGCGTCGCTGACTGCCCTCTACCAGGCGCAGGCCGAGCGGATCACCCTCACGCATACGCCTGCCGGAGATCCGGTACATCTCGTCGCTGAGGAGATGCCGCCAGCGGACGGCCTGATCCTGCTTGCTGGGCACCCCGGCCGCTCGACCCTAATGACGACCTATATCGACGCGGCAGTGATCGACGAGCGCAATCCCGATGCCGGCGATCCGGCGCTGGACATTTACGCAACAGTAAATCCGGCACCATTTTCCGGCGAATTCGTCGCGCGCGTTCGCGCCGCGCAGCGCGCGCGCAGCGAACGCATCACCGCCTGGACGATCGAGCGCCTGCGCACGTTGCGTGCGGGGCGCGGTGGCGCCCGCGACGAGGCCTTCATCGTGCACCGCACCTATGCCGATCCGCGCTTCGTCGACCGGGGGCTCGACCCCAATGACCGTGCGCCCGGCGGCAACCGCGGGGACACCCCGCAACAGGCCAATCTCTCGGCGAACAACCTTGCGCGCTTCACCATGCTGACTTCCTGGCTCAGCCAATGGTCGCACCTCTCGAACGCAGACGGGCCGGACAATCTGGCGAAGACGAGCATTCCCGTCCTGCAACTCGAATATACCGCGGACGCAGGCATCTTCCCGAGCGACGTGGCGCGCTGGTCCGCCGCGGGCGGCGATCGGGTCGAGAATCATCGCATTGTCGGTGCGTCGCACTATCTCTACCGCCTCCCCCGGCAATTGGCGGAGGTCGCCGACCTCACTGCTCAATGGAGCAAGATTCGCTGATGGCCCGCCCGATCAGGAGGCGGATGATCATCGGCAAATCCTATGGCCGAGAGTGCTGCAAGCGACTTGCCTGCTGGCGTCATCGGGCTGCAGCATGCCCTCCATAACATAAGGATGCGTAGGATGACCGTGGCAGCGATTGAAGTGGGAGGCGCGAGCGCTCCCGCCGGGAAGGTCTCGACGTTCCGCACCGCCGCGTTGATCGCGGTTCTCCTCATTTTCTGCATTTTCGCCGTCGTCGATCGCACGGTGATCGCGATGCTTGTCGATCCGATCAAGGATTCGCTCGGGCTCAGCGACACGCAGATCGGGCTGCTCATGGGGGTCGCCTATGCCCTAGCCTATGGTCTCGGCGGCCTGCCAATGGGTTATCTGGTAGATCGCTATCCACGCAAATGGATCCTTTTCCTGGCTGTTATCCTGTGGGGTATGGCGGAAGCCGCCTGCGGATTTGCCACCGGCTTCGTCTGGCTGTTCCTGGCGCGCGCAGCCGTCGGCCTCTTTGAATCGCCGCTGCATCCCAGCGCTCATTCGATCATCGCGGACACGGTACCGCGGCGGAGGCTGGCGACGGTGCTGTCGATCTACTCGATGGGGAACCTCATCGGCACCGGCCTGGCGCTCATGATCGGTGGCTGGATCGTCAATTCGCTGCTCCACCTCGATTACATCCGCGTTCCGCTGATCGGCAATATGGCTCCCTGGCAATTCGCCTTCCTGATCACCGGGGTCCCTGGGCTGTTTCTCGCACTGCTGATCCTCCCCTTCGCAGAGCCGCCGCGGCACGTCTCGCACGGTCACGGAAAAGTCAGCTGGGCAGAGCTGTTCGGCTTCATTCGATCGAAATGGCAAGTGGTCCTCACGCTCAGCGTCGTGTTTGGCGGCATGAACATCGTCGTCGGCGGCATTATCAAATGGGCGCCCGCTTATATGTCGCGCCATTTCAAGATGAATCCGGCCGAATATGGCGTAGCGCTGGGGCTTACTCAAAGCCTCCCCGCCATAGCCGGGCTCCTGGCGGCGGGCTGGATCATCGACCGCTGGTACGCCAAGGGCCGCAAGGACGCGCACCTGACTTACTATCTGTGGGTATTGATCATCACATCGCCCATCGTGTTCTTCGGCCTGATGTCGAACAGTATAGCATTGTTTCTGGCCGCGATCGCCCTTGCCAAGGGTCTGACGGTCAATTTCCTCGGAATCGCGGCCGCACAGGTTCAGATGATCTCACCTCCGCAAATGCGCGGGCGGTTGTCGGGCCTGTTCTTCCTGATGGTCGTGGCGCTGCTGGGCACCACCTTCGGCGCATTGTTGCCCGCCGTCATCTCCGAGCACATCCTGCATGATACCAGGCGGATCGGCCATGGTATCGCCATCACCTTGGCGATTTTCGCGCCGCTTGCGGTGATCGCGATTCTCTGGGGTCGTAAATATGTCCGCGCCGCCGTGGAAGAGGCAGAAAGGGCTATCGTCGCTTGACGGAACGGTCAGCGCTCTCACTCAGGAGCGATTGTGACCGTGATTCCGTCCAGCTCGGGCGTGAAGGGCACTTGGCACGACAATCGTGACGTCTCTTCGCGTTCGGCTGCTCCGTCGAGAAGATCGATCTCGTTCTCCGAGATGGCCGGCAGGCGCGACATCCAGCCGGGATGGACGAGGACATGGCAAGTGGCGCACGAGCAGCAGCCGCCGCAGGTGGCTTCCAACTCGTCAAAGCCGTGCTCCCGAATGATTTCCATGAGCGAATAGCCGGACGCGGCGTCGGCCTCCACTTCATGCGAAGAGCCGTCTCGCGTAACCACCGTCAACTTCGCCATCAAACCTGCTTTCATGAGTTTCGCACGCGTCTATGCGGGCTAAGCGCGCCAACGCAGTATCCCCAGCCTTGCCATTCGCCCAGCGCGGGCCGGCTCGGCCATAGCCATTCGGCAATGAATGTCTGTCCCCGTGGGGTGTGACGCGGTCGGAGCCGGCAGCGAGTTGATCCTCCGGCCATAGACAAAGCCGCTGACGGTTAGCGCGAGAGCCATGTTGCTCGTCGGGGCTCACGAGCGGATTTAGGCGTCGTGCCCTTCCTCTCCGTCCCAATGGATGCCGGATTCCGAAGGGCGCCAAAACAGGCGCGCCTGGCGCAGCCAAAATCGGGGAGGATTCAAGTGTCGAATCGCATTTTCACCAGCAGGATTGCAATCGCAGTGGCGCTGATCGCGCCGGGCACGGCGTGGGCACAGGATGCCGCGCCCCCCGCGCAAACCGAAGCGCAATCGGACGGTCAGAGCGGCATCGAGGACATTATCGTCACTGCGCAGCGCCGCGAAGAGCGCCTGCAGGACGTGCCGATCGCAATCACTGCGGTGAGCGGCGATAGTCTCGCGCGTTCGGGTGTGACGGACACGCGCCAGTTAACCCAGTCGATGCCATCCGTGGTCTTCAGCCGCGTGAATTCGAGCTTCCAGCCCTATATCCGCGGCATCGGCACCCGAAACGCCAATATCGGCGATGAATCGAATGTCTCCCTCTACATTGACGGCGTGTATCAGCCGGTAATGTCCTCGCTCGGCTTCGACATCGTCAATGTCGAGCGGATCGAAGTGCTGCGCGGACCGCAGGGGACGCTGTTCGGCCGCAATTCCACCGGGGGCCTGATCAACATCATCACTCCCGATCCCACTGAGGAACTCTCGGGCCGCATCGTCGGCCGGCTCGGCAGCTATGGCGAGAAATCGCTGCAAGGCTATATATCGACCGGCATCGCGCCCGGCATCAGCGTCGACCTCACCGGCAGCATCGCCGCCGATACTGGCTATATCAAGGATCTGGTCAATGGCGGCTATCGCGGCGACCGTTCCTCGGAAGTGGCGCGCGCCAAGATCCTGATCGAGCCGACGTCCAATTTCCGTGCGACGTTGACCGGCAACTATACGCGCTACGCGGATTCCTCGTCGGTCAGCGAGCAGCCCTTCCGCGGCAACTCGACGGGCGTCCGCGCGCCTACGCCGACCATCGCGACAAGGCCGTGGGAAACTGCGATCGACGTGCCCACGAACTCGTTGTCAACGACCTACTCCGCATCGCTGCAGATGCGCCTGAACCTGGGCGCATTCGATATCGAGACCACATCGGCCTATATCGACAGCAAGGCGGTTTCGGTCACCGATAGCGACGCGACCAGCAAGCCGATCGGATCGGTGATCGCACCGCAAAGCTCCTATTATATCGAGAATGAGATTCGCGCGCTTTCCACCGGCGAGGGCGCGTTCTCGTGGATCCTCGGGGCGTTCCAATTCTCGGGCAAGGGCGCGTTCGACGGGCTCGAGAGCTACGCCAATGGCGCGCTGACTGGCCGCACCTTCACGCGGCAGGAAGTAGTTTCCTATGCCGGCTTCGGCGAAGGTACGCTGCGGTTTGGCCCGGTCTCGCTTATAGCCGGCCTTCGCTACACCACGGAGAAGCGTAACTACGAGGCGCACACCGCCGCGGCGATCACCGTCCCCTTCCGGGAATCCAGCAACGACAAGCTGACCTATCGCCTTTCGACGCAGTACAAGTTCAGCGACAGCGCCAACATTTATGCAAGCTATAGCCGCGGCTTCAAGAGCGGCGTCTATAACGGCTTTGCGACGAGCGTCGCAGCTGCGGCGCCGACTCGCCCGGAAACGATCGACTCGTTCGAAATCGGTTTCAAGACCGATCCACTGCGCTGGCTCCGCATCAACGGCGCGCTGTTCCACTACGACTATACCGACATCCAGCAATCGGCACGCGATCCAGCCACCACCCTGGTGCTTCTGTTCAACGCGGCTTCGGCGAAGGTCGATGGTGCCGAAATCGAAGCCACGATCCGCGCCAGCCGGAATTTCAATATCCGGGCATACGGCACCTATCTTCGTGCCAAATATGACAGCTTCCCCACGGCCCAGATCTTCCGGCCGTTGGGCATTGGCGGCAATGCCTCGATCGCGCCCTACGATGCCTCGGGCAAAGACATGATCCGCGCACCGCGTGCGACCGTGGGGGTCAATTTCGACTGGTCGCACGACACCAGCTTCGGCACCTTCGGGGTAGCGGGTAACGTCTTCCACTCGGCCAAATATTACTGGGACTTCGAGAACCGCCTGACCCAGCCCGCATACACCATGATCAACGGCGATATCTCGTTCTCGCCTGCTGGTATGGACAACCTGCGCTTGAGCGTATTCGTGCGAAACCTTGCTAACGAGGTGGTATATTCGCAGATGACGTCAACCGCGACGGCCGACAAGGCCGGGTTCGAGCGTCCGCGGACCTTTGGCGCCTCGGCTTCCTTCCAGTTCTGAGGCCGGCAGCGAGACAGGGATGATGACGATGCTCGCCGACCAACTTGTAGCCGGCCGGCCGGACGAGCTCGTCGTCACCGATTTCGAAGGGATCAGGCTGATCATCTTCAATCGGCCGACAGCACGAAACGCGCTGTCGAACGCGATGAAGCGGGCTCTGGTTGCTTGCCTGGATCAAGCCGGGACGGACGACGATGTCCGCATCGTCGTTCTGACCGGTGCGGGTGCGTGCTTCTCCGCTGGCGCCGATATCAAGGAACTGCGCGCCGGCGCGCAACCGATCCGTCCGCATCCGGGAGAGGCACTGCGAGCTTTCGGAAAGCCGGTAATCGCCGCGGTCGATGGTCCATGCGCCACCGGAGCATTGGAAGTCGCCCTCTCCTGCAGCTTCATCCTGGCATCGCCAAAAGCGCGCTTTGCCGATACGCATGCTAAGGTCGGGCTGATCGCCGGGTGGGGTATGAGCGCGCTACTCCCGCGCGCGATAGGGCGCCGCCGCGCCAACCAGATCATGTCGACGGGCGAGTTCATCGATGCAGAGCGCGCCTATGACTGGGGGCTCGTCAACGAGGTCGTCGAGGGCGACGTCACCGAACGCGCCTTGGAGGTCGCAAGGCAGATCGCTGCCAATCCTCGCGCTTCGGTGGAAGGGCAGATTGGCGCCATGCTTGAGGGCGACGGGGCTTCGCTGGGCGAAGCGCTCGAAATCGAAGAACGCATGAAACAATGCTGGCGGTCCGGGCGGACTCGCCTATTCGCGACCGATCCGAACACGGTGCCGAAAACGTGACGGCGCAGCGCGCCGCCGTAGCCACTCGAGCGTGCGAGAGTTATCCGATGCAAGACCAGAACAGTGCCGCCGCTCCGCCGCTCCTCGACCCGAGCCTGCCAACCTTCACCGATCTGCTCCTGGCCGCCGAGCAGGCGTTTCCGGCACAGGAAGCCTTTGTCGATGGCGAGGACCGCATCAGCTATGGCGAGTGGGTCGATCAGTCGTTGCGCGTTGCACAGGCGTTCTCCGATCGCGGCGTAAAGGCGGGCGATATCGTCCTGATCGCAATCGAGAACGGCATCGACTTCGCCGTCTGCTTCGCCGGTGCGCAACTGCTCGGTGCCATTGCGAGCGGAGTCAATGTACGGCTGGGCCGCCGCGAATTCGAAGGCGTGGTCGAACGTTCCGAAGCCGCGCTCATCATCGTCGAAGACAATGGGCTCGAGCCGAATGCGGGCCCGTATGTTGTCCGCCGCTCCGAGCTGGCATCGTTTCGCAATTCGCCCAAGAAGGCGACACCCTGCGCCGGCCGGCCCGACGACATCGCGGTCATCATCTGGACCAGCGGCACCACCGGGATGCCCAAGGGAGCGTGCTTCACGCACGACAATCTCCGCAACGCCGTCAGGACCGCGGGCCCGGTTGCCGCACCCCTAGCGCGGAAACTCAGCTCGGTTCCGTTTGCCCATGCCGGCTTCATGTCGAAGGGATGGGAACAGGTTGCCTTCGGCATGACGCTGATCGTGGCGCCGACGCCGTGGAGCGCCGATGCGATGCTCCGGCTTCTGGTCGAAGAGCGGATCAACATCGCCGGGGCGGTGCCAACGCAATGGACCAAGCTGCTCGCGCATCCCGGCCTGGCCGCTGCCGACCTCTCGCACGTGAAGGTCGGTATAACCGCCACGGCACCGGCGCAGCCCGAACTGGTCGAACAGGTCTCGCGCGCCATCGGGGTGCCGCTGATCGTGCGCTATTCGATGACCGAATGCCCATCGATGACCGGCACGCGGATCGGCGACAGCGCCGAGATCCAGTATCGCACAGTCGGCCGCGCGCAGGTCGGCGTGGAACTGAAATTCTTGGACGACGATCGCAACGAGGTGCCGCACGGCGCTGTCGGCAGGATCGCCGTTCGCTCGAAGGCGATCACCATCGGCTATTGGAAGGATCCCGAGCGGACCGCCGAGACGCTGATCGGCGACGGCTGGATGCTCACCGGAGACTTTGGCCGACTGGACGAGCAGGGCAATGTGATACTCGCCGGCCGCGCCAACGAGATGTACATTCGCGGCGGCTACAACGTCTATCCGATCGAGGTTGAGCGCGTGATCAGCGAAATGCCCGATGTGTCGGCGGTCGCGGTCATCGGCACGCCAGCACCGGCAATCGGCGAGGTCGGTGTTGCGTTCGTCGTTCCGGCAGATCCTGCGAACCCGCCTTCGCTTGAGACCGTCAGAGCCACGGTCAAGTCCGAGCTCGCCGACTACAAGGCGCCGGACCAGATGGTGCTGGTCGACGCCCTGCCGCTCACACCCATGATGAAGGTCGACAAGCAGGCGCTCAAGGCGCGCGCCGCAGCGCTCGAGTCGACCCGTGGTTGAAGCCACGTCGTCCCGCACTATCGATGCCAGCCCGGAACGCGTGCAGATCGAGGCATGGTGGATGCTGGCGGTGCTGCTGCTGCTCTACACGCTCTCCTTCGTCGACCGGATCGTCATCTCGATGCTGGTCGATCCGATCAAGGCGACGCTCGGGCTTTCCGACGTGCAGATCGGGCTGATCATCGGGCCGGCCTTCGGCGTCGCTTACTGTATCTTCGGCTATGTTTTCGGGCTTGCCGCCGATCGCACGTCCCGCAGAAAGGTGATCTTTGGCGGTGTGACGCTATGGTCGTTGTCTGCCGGCCTGAGCGGTCTGGCCGGCAGTTTCGCCGGACTGTTCCTGTTTCGCGTCGGCGTCGGTGCGGGTGAGGCGGCGCTCACGCCTGCCGCCTATTCGATGTTGGCCGATCGCTTTCCGCGGCGGCGACTGACCACGGCGATGGCCATCTATCAGATGGGCGCCAAGCTCGGCGCCGCGCTCGCTTTCGCGATCGGCGGCTTGAGCATCGCCTTCGCCGCCACGATCCAGCACACCCATTGGCCGGTCGTGGGTAACATGGAGCCATGGCAGATCGCGCTTGCGCTGACCGGCCTGCCCGGCGTGCTCCTCGCGCTGCTGGTCTTTACCTTCCGCGAACCGCTGCGCGGTGCATCCACAAACGCCTCGGCGGATCGTCCGCCGCTGATCCCGTTCCTGCGGAGCGAGGCGCGCGCGCTGGTGCCGATGGCGATCGGCTTCGCCTCGATCTCCATCACCATGTATAGCCTCACCTCCTGGGCGCCGACCTATATGAGCCGGCAGTTCGGATGGCACCCTGCGCAATACGGGCCTGCGCTCAGCGTGATCAGCCTGTTCGGGGCGGGCTCGATGATCGTGAAGGGGATGATCGTCGACTGGCTCTATGGCCGCGGCATGCGCGACGCGCATTTGCGCTTCTTCACCTGGCTGCTCGCCGCCGCCATTCCGGTGGGGGCTGTCGCGTTCTTCCTGACCGACCCCTGGTGGTTCCTCATCGCCTATGGGATCATGCAGGTCGTGGCGCTGCAGTTCGTCGTCTTCATGGGCGCCACGCTGCAGCTGTTCGTTCCCCCGACGCTACGCGGGCAGGTGACCGGACTCTTCCTCGGTTTCTTTACATTCCTCGGGCTGGGCGCGGGCCCGACCTTCACCGCCTTTCTGACTGACTATGTTTTCCAGGACGAGGCCAAGCTGGGGATGTCGCTGGCAACCACCACCTGCCTGACGATCCCGCTCGCCTGGATTTGCCTGCGATACGCCCTGGCCCCGGTCCGAGCTGTCCTGGCGCGGCAAGGCGACCCTGAAATCCCGCGCGGCGGAGCCTGAAACCATGTCTGTCGCGTTACCAAGCCTCGGAGTGACGGCTTCCGCCAAGCCGTCCGCCCGACCCTCGCCGGCGGTGGCGTGGCTCACGATCGGGGTCCTTTTCATCTATTCGGTATTTGCGATGGTCGATCGGCAGATCATGACCATGCTGGTCGATCCGATCCGCCGCGACCTCGGCATCAGCGATGTGCAGGCGAGCCTCCTGCTCGGCTTTTCCTTTGCCATCTTCTACACCACGATCGGCCTCGCGATGGGCTGGATCGCCGACCGCACTTCGCGCCGGGCGCTGATCGGGGTGAGCGTCGCGCTCTGGGGTCTCGCCTCTGCGGCATGCGGGCTTGCATCGAACTTCTCCGAACTCTTCATCGCGCGCATGCTGGTGGGCGTCGGTGAAGCCGCGCTCGGGCCGGCCGCTTATTCGATGATCTCGGATTCCTTTCCGCGCCACCGCCTTTCGCTGGCCATGTCCGTGTTCATCATGGGGGGCCTGGTCGGGGGTGCGATCGCCATCCTCGCGGGCGGCTTCGTTGTCGCGTGGAGCACGACCCATGCGAGCGTCTGGCTGCCGATCATCGGCGAACTGCATAGCTGGAGGCTGGTTTTCTTCGTGACCGGCCTGCCCGGCCCGTTCCTCGCCCTCCTCGCCTTCCTCTTCCCTGAGCCCGCGCGCCTCGGCCGCACCTCGGCTCCTGAGGCCGGCAGCACCGCGCATCTGGTTCGTTTCCTGAAGGCCAATGCGGCATTGCTCGCCCTGCTGTGCATCGCTTTTGGCGCAATGAGCATGATCGTCAATTCGACATTCGCCTGGTCGCCGACCGTGCTGGGGCGCACGCTGCACGTCGCGCCCGTGCACATCGGAATCACCATCGCCGCGCTGCTGATCTTTGCCGGACTGCCTGGACAGATCGCCACTGGATGGTGGGTGGATCGCCAGGCCGCCAAGGGCGACACGACCATCAATCTGCGGATCTTCCTGTTCACCCTGCCCTTCGCGGTTCCAGCCGCGATCATCGGATTGCTGTGGGGCAATGTCGCAGTGTTCGCGGTCGGGATGATCCCGCATTACTTCTTCGCGATGACGTTCCTCGGCGTGGCGGCCGCGGCGCTCCAGCTGATCACGCCGAACGAATTGCGCGGCCGCGTATCGGCGCTGTTCACGATGCTCATCACGCTGATCGGTTTCGGCATCGGCCCGACACTGGTGGCGATATTGTCCACCTCTATCGATGGTTCGGGAATGGCGATCGGCAAGGCGCTGGCGATCGTCCTCGGCTGCGCCGCTACGGTCGCCTTGCTCGCGCTAGCCGCCGCGCTTCCGCGCTTCCGAGATGCGCTGCAGGTCGATCGGTTATGGAGAGCGCAATAATGGATGCCGTTCGCCGCTGAGCACGCGCCCGGAGAAGCTCGGACGTCACGCCTCAATAGGTCCCGGCCGGGAGCGGTGCACTCGGACCCCGGCCGAACTCGGCGGCCAGCGCATCGGTGGCGCGCGCCAGCAGGCCCATGTCGGTGCCGACTGCGACGAACAGGCAGCCCAGCTCCAGATAGCGGCGCGCCGCGGCGACATCGGCGCTCAATATGCCGGGAGCCTTTCCGGCGGCGCGAATGCGCCCGATTGCCAGCTCGATCCGCGCTACCACCTCGGGATGCGAGGGCTGGCCGCGATAACCAAGCGACGCAGACAGATCGGCGGGACCGATAAAGATCCCGTCCACCCCATCGACCGCGCTGATTCCTTCCACAGCATCGATACCTGCACGGGTCTCCACCTGTACGAGGAGACAGATTTCGCTGTCTGCGCGCGACAGGTAATCGCGATCGCGGCCCCAGCGCGATGCCCGGCCCATCGCGACGCCCCGGATTCCCGCGGGCGCATATCGGCACGCCTCGACCAGCTTGGCCGCCTGCGCTGCGCTGTTCACCATCGGAATGAGCAGCGTGCGGAAGCCCAGGTCCAGATATTGCTTGATCAACCAGGGTTCGCCCACTGGCGGACGGGCGACGGCTTCGGCCGAAGTTTCCCCGATCGCCTGCAGTTGCGACAACAGCATGGGCAGGTCCGTGGGGCTATGCTCTCCGTCGAACAGCAGCCAGTCAAAGCCGGCCCCGGCGCAGATCTCCGCCGTATAGGGGCTCGCCAGGCCTTGCCACAGGCCGATTTGCGCGCGCTTCTCGATGAGGGCCTGCTTGAAACGGTTGTTCATGGAACGAAGATCCCCTGCAATGCCCGTGCGCCGCCAGCGGATTTTGCGATACCGAGCAATAGCGAAAACCCATCGCCGTTATGCACTTGGGCATTAGGCTGGCGATATATTTGAGCGTCGGTCCAAAGCCCATTGAAAAATCCAATGCCTTGCAAAGCATCTGCGAGCTAACACCTTGAGGGCCGATACGCTTAGGCCAGCGGAAATCCTTGGTTCAAATACCGCAAGAAAGGGCCAGTAATGTTCCTCCGCGACTTCGTGCGACGCTGCGCCGAAAAGTTTCCCGATGATACCGCCTATATCGATGCCGATCGCCGCAGCAACTGGGCGGAGATGCACGAGCGCTCCAGCCGGCTCGCGCGGGTGTTCCAGGATCTTGGCATCACCAAGGGAACGCGGACGGCGATCCTTTCGCACAACCGGATTGAAATCGCCGAGCATTGGTTCGCGTGCATGAAGACCGGCGCGGTTCGGGCGGGCCTGAACTGGCGCTATTCGACGCGCGAAATGATGCACGTCATCCGCGACTGCGATGCGCGCGCGATCTTCGTCGAAGCCAAGTGCGCGGCCAACCTTGCCGAGCATTATGAAGAGCTTGCGGCCGAGGGACGCATCATCATCGGGTTCGGCGGGCCGCACGATCTGCCGCTCGACTATGAGAAGCTGGTCGCTGGCACCGATGCCAATCCGGACCTGCCGCCGCTCGACGAGGAAGGCGTGGGTGCAATCGGATACACGTCCGGAACGACGGGAAATCCGAAGGGCGTGCTGCTAAGCAACCGCAACCTGCTGACGTCGCTCGTGTTCAACAACATGGTCAACGGCTACACCAAGCAGGACGTGCGCGTTTACGTGACCAATCCGGCCGGCATCAACATCAACACGATGTGCATGAACATCATCACCGGCATGACTACGGTGCTGGAAAACTTCCAGGCCGAGCGCTTCCTCGACCTGATCGAGGAGCACCGCGTTACAACCGTGACCGTGGTCCCGACCATGCTGCGCCGCATCGTCGATGACGTGAAGACCGGCCATTGGGATATCTCGTCGCTGCGCCAGATCTGCTACGGCACGATGCCGGCGACGCCCGCGCTGATCCGCGACGCCTATGCGACGCTCGGCTGCGAGTTTCTCAACCGTTACGGCGTTTCGGAATCCACCGGCGCGGTTGCCCTGCTCGACAATCCCGGACACCAGCAGGCGCTCAACGGCGATTTCGCGCTGCTTCGCTCGGTCGGCAAGGCAATGCCGCACGCCGACATCCAGGTCCGCGACGAGGAGGGCAAGGAAGTCCCCCGCGGCGAACTGGGCCTGGTGTGGATCGGCGGCGACACGGTCATGCAGGGCTATCTGAACCTGCCCGAGCTCAACGCGAATACGGTCTTCGGCAAATGGCTGAAGACCGGCGACTTCGGGCGGATGGACGAGCGCGGCTACGTGTTCCTAGGCGATCGCCAGCACAACATGATCGTGAGCGGCGGCTTCAACGTTTATCCGACGGCGATCGAAAACGCGCTGGCCGAGTATAAGGGCGTCGCCGAGGTCGCGGTGTTCGGCATGCCCCATCCGCAATGGGGCGAGGCGGTCGTGGCAGCCGTGACCGTGCGGGGCGACGCCGGCGTCACGCCGGAAGCGCTCGACAAGCATTGCCGCGAGAACGTGTCCAAGTTCGAGGTGCCGAAGCATATCGCGATCCTGCCCTCGCTCCCGCGTGGAAACACCGACAAGGTCGACAAGCGGGCAATCCAGGCGATGTTCGCCGAACCAGGCAAATTGCCCTGGGCGATCGAGAAGGAGACGGCGTGATGGCAACCGCACTCGAGATCCAGCCGATGATCGACTACCGTCACCTGGTTCAGGACGGCAGGCTCCACGGCTCGCTCTACACCAGCCCGCAGATCTTCGCCGACGAGATGGAGCAGATCTTCCATCGGGGCTGGAGCTTCGTCGCGCACGACAGCGAACTCCCGAACGCAGGCGACTTCGTCGTACGCCGCGTGGGCACGCAATCGCTCATCGCGATTCGCAGCAAGGACGGCGAGGTCCACGTCTTCTACAATCGCTGCCCGCATCGGGGCGCAACCTTGTGCCAGACTTCTTCAGGGCATCGCTCGCGGATCACCTGCCCCTACCACGCGTGGACCTTCGCGCTCGACGGCCGCCTGATCGGACTGCCTGATGAAGCCGCCTATCCGGCCGACTTCTCCAAGGCGGATGCCGGCCTCACGCCGGTCGCGCGGATGGATAGCTATGGCGGGTTCATCTTCGTCAACCTGATCCCCAACGAACTGACGCTGCGCGAGCATCTCGGCCATGCGACCGAGCTGATCGACGCCCTGCTCGGGCTTTCGCCCACCGGCCGCATCCAGCTCTCCGCCGGCTGGATGAAGCACAAGATGCGCTCCAACTGGAAGATGATCGTCGAGAACCAGGTCGATGGCTACCACGCGCCGATGGTGCATGGTTCCCTAATCGCCGCGAACCGCACCTTCGCTACCGTGCGCGACCGCAAGCCGACCTCGCCGACCCGCGTGCGCGATTTCGGCATGGGCCACTCGGACATCGACCATGCGAGCGACTATCGCGCCGCGGGGGATCGGCTGTTTCGCTGGACCGGCGGCATCGATCCCGAGCGGTTGCCGGTCTATGTCAAGGCGATGAACGACGCTTATGGTCCCGAGGACGCGCGTCGCAGGCTGATCGAAGGACCGCCGCATTCGATGCTCTTTCCCAACCTTTCGCTCGCCGAGATGAACATCATGGTGATCGAACCGGTGAGCCCGCAGCATTCGATCCAATACACCATCCCGGTCTTCCTCGAGGGCGCCGACGATCTCAACGCACGAACGCTGCGCCGCTGCGAAGGCGCGATGGGACCTGCCGGAATGCTGATCGCCGACGATGCCGAGATCGGGGAACTGACCCAGATGGGCGTAGTCAACCTCGAGCCCGAATGGATCCTCCTGTCGCGTGGCATGGGCAAGGAAGAAGTGCTCGCCAACGGCGTTAAGCTCGCCGGACTGATGGACGAGACCAGCCAGCGCGGTTTCTGGAGCCATTATCGTGAAGTGATGGCCGGATCGCAGGAGGTCAGCCAGTGACGTCCGCGACTCTCGAACGAACCACGCTAAGCGCCGCCGCCGTCGAACAGTTCCTCTATCTCGAGGCACGGCTGCAGGACGAGCACCGCTATGACGAGTGGGAAGCACTTTGGGCCAGTGAAGACACGCTCTATTGGGTCCCCCGGCGCCAGGACGCAGACCCCGCCCGCGAGGTCTCGTACATCTACGACAACCGCGCGCGGCTCGCGAGCCGCATCCGGCAGTTGAACACCGGGGTCCGCCATTCGCAGGCGCCCCAGTCCGGCCTGCGCCGCCTGATCTCCAATATCGAGATCAGCGAGAACGGAGCCGATGTCGAAGTGCAGTCGAACTTCATCCTGATCGAATCGCGACGCGCCAATCTGACCACCTGGGCTGGACGCACGACGCATGTGCTTGTGCCGGCCGAGGATGGCTTCCGGATCAAGCGCAAGACGGTCGTTCTGGTCAATTGCGCGGAAGCGATCGACAATCTGGCGTTTCTCGTCTGACCGTGCGCGGCGGGCCCAACGCATCGATCATCGGTTTGGGCCGCGTTGGCCTGAACCGGGGGGATAGCCGAACCGCGGCGGAATTGGCGCGCCAGGCCGTGATCGCCGCGGCGGCGGATGCCGGACTGACGACCGCCGCCATCGACGGGCTGGTGATATGCCGCACGAGCGGCGCGAGCGACGCGGTGCTTGGGCTCGACCTTCAACGTGCGCTCGGCCTGCGCGACCTGAAGCTCAACCGCATCGCGCTATGCGAGGGCGCCAGCGCGCTGGCCGCGATCCAGACCGCAGCGCTGACCGTGTCTGCCGGCATGGCGGATGTGGTCGCATGCGTGTTTGCGGATACCCCCGTGACACCCGGCACGCGAATCGGCGCGGCGTTCGGGCGGCTGAAGACCGGCGTCGGCATGGAGGGGCTGCGGTACAGCGCCGGCCTGTTTGGGGGCGCATCGGTCTATGCCCTCAGCGCCCAGCGTTACTTCGCGCTGCACGGCCTGGACGAGCAGGTGCTAGCCGATGTGGCGATCACGACGCGGGCCTGGGCGGCGCTCAATCCCGAGGCGACGTTTCGCAAGCCTCTAACCCGCGAAGACTATTTCGCAGCGCGCTACATCGCCGAGCCCCTGCGCCTCTTCGACTGCGCGGCCCCCGTCAACGGCGCGGTCGCGGTGATCGTCAGCCGGCGCGACCGCGCGGCGGACGGCGCGCAGCCCGCGGTGCACATCCTGGCCAGCGCCGAGGGACATCCTGGCACGCCCGACCGCCGTGGTTTCGACCGTTCCCTCACGCATGGCGGGGCAATCGCCGCGCGCACGCTGTTCGAAGAGACAGGCCTGTCCCCTGCGGAAATCGATATCTGCCAATTCTATGATGCGTTCAGCATCATGCCGCTAGTCTCTCTCGAGGCTTACGGCTTCTACGGCCCCGGCGAGGCTCGAGCCGCGTACGCAGAGGGCGCTGCAGGCCCCGGAGGCGGCGGGATGCCGATCAATACCGGAGGGGGCCACCTCTCCGGCTATTATCTCCAGGGCATGACGCCGGTCGTAGAGGCTGTCCTTCAGGCGCGCGGCGCTGCCGGCGAACGCCAATGCGAACGCGCGGGCACGATCCTGGTCACCAACGACGGTGGCCGGTTGGACTATCATGCCGGCATAATCCTCGGCGCTTCGGAGCAGTGGACATGACGATCCCGATGCCGGAGCCGGACCTGGCGTCCGCGCACTTTTTCGCGGCGCTCGATCAGGGCAGGCTGGAAGTGCTTCGCTGCGGCACCTGCGATACGGCCCATCTGTCGGTCCTGGCATGCGACGTTTGCGGTGGCAGCGATTTCACCGGCGAACCGGCGAGCGGCGGGGGTGTGATCTACAGCTTCACCAAGCTCCACACCGCGCATCATCCGGCTTTTGCCGACCGGCTGCCGGTCTGCGGAGGCATCGTCGAACTGGACGAAGGACCGCGGCTGTTCGCGCCGCTGTTCGGCGAGGAATCTCTGGCCATAGGCGCGCGGGTCCTAGTCGAATTGCTGCCGGTCGAGGACCGCAAGATCGCCGCGTTTCGCCTGGTTCGATCGGCGGAATGATTGATCGCATAGATCATTTCGTTCTGACCGTGGCGTCGATCGACGCCACCTGTGAATTCTACTGTCGGGTGCTGGGCTTCACGCGGCACTCACCCGAGGGCAAGCCGACCTCGCTGGCGTTCGGTCAGCAGAAAATCAACGTCCATCAGGCGGACCGGACGTTCGATCCGAAAGCACGCCATCCGACGCCCGGCGCCGCGGATTTTTGCTTGGTCACATCCGCGCCGATCGACGAATTCGCCGCGCATCTCGAGCGCTGCGGCGTGCAAATCGAAAAGGGCCCGATCGCGCGGACCGGCGCCATAGGGCCGATGATGTCGGTCTATTTTCGCGACCCGGACGGCAATCTGGTCGAGGTGGCCCAATATCCCTAGCCGCGTGCGCCCTGCACCGATGCCAGCCCGCGATGGGCGCTGAATTCCGGGGATAGTGGCGGCACCGGCACCCCGAGCCCCTCGGCAACGATCTGCGTAGCGGTATTCGCGTGCGCCATCTGCGTATCTGCCGGAAGGCGGCCAGCCTCGATCCCGAGATCCGTCGCCCGGATCAGCGTGGTGGCGATGAAGAACGCACCGAGGAGGATGAAATAATCCAGATCGTGCACCTCCGCCTGTGCGACATCAGAATAGTGGCGAACGACCTCGGCCTCGCTCGGCCAGCCCGGCAATCGTTCGATCCCGATCATCTCGGCATGGAAGCGGTCCATCATGATCCAATAGCCGATGTCGAGGCTTCGGGGCCCGACAAGGGCGCCCTCCCAGTCGAGCACCGCCGCGATCGACTGGTCTGGCTCGAACAGGATATTGCCCGGACGCGCGTCTCCCCAGAGCAGCACATCGCCTTCGTCATGCAGGCTCGCGCGACGGCGTTGCAGATAGTCGAGCGCCTGGTCCGTGATGGGAAAGGCCCGTCCGGCCGTTGCCCAGCGATACCAGACGGCAAGCTGCCGCAGATGCCGGTCGATGCCGCGCCCATCCTCCGTCGGCGCGGCCAGGAAAGGGTGTGAGCGCCGCCAGTCGATCGCGTGGATCCCGGCGACCGCTTCGAGACCGTTAAAGGCCAGCGTGGTCCGCTGCGGGGCGTCGAGCTCGGTCAGCAGGCCCTGAACGTGCATCGAGGGGCGGCCAAGCGGCGCGCGGCCCTGGATATGGCGCATCACGAGAAACGGCGCGCCGAGCACCTCCCCGGTTTCCTCGACGCCCATCATTGGCGCAACCGGCACCGCGCTGTTCCGCGCGACCCCATCGATCATCCGATATTCGCGCACGATGTCGGGCGTCAGGAAAAGCTGGTTCCCGCGCTGTTCGAAGCGGACGACGAATCGTTCCTCGGGAAGCTCGGGCGCGCGGCGACAGGCGAGGCTCAGGAGCTCGCTCGACTGGCCACCCGCAAGTGGCTGCAACGAGGTGATCTCGCAGCGCTCGCCGAACCCAGGCTGGGTGCGGAGCCAAGCGGTCAGGCGCTGTTCGCGGTCAAGCGCCATGGGCGACTTTGATGACTATCTTCGCGTGCGGGCTGCCGTTCTGCGCAGCCCATGCCTCCTGGACGTCCTCCAACGCGTACGTGACGGTGTCGATCGACCAGTTGCCGGCCCTGGCATAGGCAAGCAAGCGCTCGAACGCGGCCTGGCGCTCCGCGGCGGATCGGATGAGTTCGCCGGTATCGACGCCATGATGGTGCCGCCGCCGCAGCTCGGTGAGCGTGAGAGTCATCGTGCGCCCGGCCCGCGTACCAATGCTCATCAACCGCCCGCCCTCGGCGACCGATCGCATCGCCGCTTCGGCCGGCGCGCCGAACAGCGGATCGAGCACCACATCATAGCCGCGCTCGCCCTTTTCCGCGGCCAAGGCACCATCGTCATCGCCCTGCCCCAGCTGCACGATCGCATCCACGATGCCGCGATCCTTTAGCCGCTGCAGCGCGTCGAGCGAGCGCGCCGCCCCGATGATCGTTCCCGCGCCGAGCTGGCGCGCGACCAGCGCGCCGATCTGGCCCACCGGCCCCGTCACGCCCAGAATGAGGACGCGCTCGCCCGGCTGGATCCGCGCCTCCTCAAGGGGAACGATTGCGCCGATTCCGGCCAAAGCGAGCGCGATGACCTGCTGCGCATCCGCATCTTCGGGGATCGGCCAGATTTCGGCTTCGGGCACCATCGTGATCTCGGACATCGCGCCCTGTTGGGGGACGGAGTGGCCGAAATAGACGCGGGTGCCGTCGGAAAGGCGACCGATGCCTTCGCCGCCGACGATGTAGGGAAATACCGGGCTCTTATAGGTCCCGCGGACGCGCAAGACGTCGGTAGGCTGGAGGCCGGCCCATTCGACGCGGATCGGCAACGCGCCCGGCACTTCGGACGGCTCCGACACTTCGGTCAGATAAGGCACGGTATTCAGGGCATCCACGACTGCGGCGCGCATTTCGATCTCCGGTTTAAAATCGCCCCCCGCGGCGGTCAGGCGGCGCGGTAAGCGGGATGTGCCACGTCGGACAGCATGTCGAGATGGCGCGGGGTCCAGCCCAGTTCGCTGCGCGCGCGCGGCGCGCGTGTGCGGCTGCACGTGCTCATGATGATGAGCGCGAGGAACTTGCCCCAGATCTCGACGGCTTCTTCGAAACCGACGCTGCGCGCGGGGCAGCCCAGCTGCTGCGCAACCCGCTCGGCCAGCGTGCGGTGTGCCACCTCCCCGGAGACGCAATGGTAGAGCGCGCCGGGCGTGCCGCGCTCGATGGCCAGCGCATAGACTTCCGCGAGGTCCTCGACATGGACGTTCGAATAGAGATTCAGCCCGCGGCCCAGATAGCAAACCTCGCCGGTCCGCGCAGCCGAAGCGTAGAACGCCTCGATAAGGCCGCAACCGCCATTGCCCCAGATCATCGGCGGCCGCACGACCATGGCGCGCACGCCGCGATCCACCGCGCTGCGCACGAGGGTCTCGGTCTCGACTCGCCGGGCAAGCCATTTCGACGGCACAAAATCATCGTCCTCGGCGAAGCTGGCTTCGGACCAGTCCCCGTCGGTCTTCTGGCTGACCACGCCGGTGCCCGAAGTGAAGATCAGGCTCTTGCCGCTGCCGGCCAGCCGCTCGACCAGCGCGGCGAGCGTATCGTGCTCGGGCTCGAGAAGCAGCTGCGCCGCATAAACCACTGCCTCGGAGTCGCTGATTGCCTGATCGAGCGTAGCCAGGTCCGTCAGGTCGCCGATAACCGGATGTGCACCCAGCCCCGTGACGCGCGCCGCGCCGCTGGCGGAACGCGCGATTCCCGACACCTCGTGTCCGGCGCGCGCCATCCGCTGTGCGATATGCGACCCGACATAGCCGGTCGCGCCGATCACAAGGATTTTCATGGGTTCAGACCCTGTCGGCAGGCGCCACGATTTCAAAGACCCTGCGAAGGGACTGTTGCGCCGTGGACCGCCGGGCGAGATAGCGTCTGCTCAGGTAAGCTCAAAGGAACGCGGATAATGTCCGATCGCGTCGACGACAATTCCGCGCCGTCCGATCCGACGCTGCCGAGCCCGGCTTATTCGAGATACGCCATCGGCCTGCTGATGGTCGTGTACATGCTGAGCTTCCTCGACCGTCAGGTGCTGTCGATCCTCGCCGAGCCGATCAAGCGCGACCTGGGACTGGCGGACTGGCAAGTCGGCGCGGTCAGCGGGCTGGCATTCGCATTATTCTACACGCTGGTGGGCATCCCCGTGGCGCGCCTCTCCGAACGCGGCCACCGGCCCTATATCATCGCGACGGCGATCACCGTCTGGAGCCTTTTCACCGTTCTTTGCAGCTTTGCGAAGAGCTTCACGCATCTCGCGCTGGCGCGGGTCGGCGTGGGCACAGGCGAGGCAGGTTGCACCCCGCCTGCCCTGTCGCTGATCGCCGATTACGTCCCGCGCGAGCGGCGATCGTCGGCGGTTGCCATCTACATGGCGGGCGCGCCCGCCGGCGCCTTGCTCGGCATGGTGATCGGTGGCCTTGTCGCGAGCCATTGGGGTTGGCGGGCCGCATTCTTCGTCGCCGGCGCGCCGGGGCTGCTCGTCGCGCTCTTCGTCGCCTTCACCCTGTTCGAGCCACGCACCAAGCTGCCCCCACGGCCTGCGCCGGCGCCAGGCGAAAGCAAGGAAACCTTCGCATCGACGCTGAAGGTCCTGATGGCCAAGCGCACCTATCGGTTCGTCGTCGCCGCGGTGACGATGAAGGCCTTCATCCAGTACAGCGTGCACGCCTTTCTCGGTTCCTTCTTCTTCCGGAATCACGCCGTCGAGCTCGACGCGATGGCGAGCAGCTTCGGACTCAAGCCGGTCGGCTTCCTCGGCGTCGTGCTGGGGCTGGTCCTCGGCCTGTCGGGCGTGGTCGGCTCGATCCTTGGCGGCAAGTTCGCCGATCACTTCGCCCGCCGCGACATTCGCGCCCATATGACGATCCCGGCGATCGCAGTGCTTATCGGCACGCCGTTCTACGTCGCCGCCTTCATGGTCGATTCACTGGCGCTGTCGTTCGCGCTGCTGCTGGTGCCCGGCACGCTGAACGCGATGTATTACGGCCCAGCTTATGCCATCGTGCAGGGGCTGGTTCAGCCCTCGATGCGCGCCACGGCCACTGCCGTATTGCTGTTCGTGATCAGCCTGGTGGGATTGGGGTTCGGTCCCCTCGCAGTCGGCCTGCTGAGCGACGTGCTGGCCAATCAGGGGCTGGGCGAAGCGGGCGGCATCCAATGGGCGCTCACGCTTTCGGTGTTGATCGCGATACCGGCAGCCTTCTGCTTCCTCGCTGCCCGCAAAAGCTTGAAGGCCGATCTCGTGAGCTGATGTTCACCACTGCAACCAAGAGCCGGCATGCGACAAGCCGGCCCTAAGACGACCTGCACATTGCAGGAGAGGATAAAGATGAATTTCAAGCAAGCCCTGGCCGCTCTCAACAGCGCACCGCACTGGCGCAAACGCGCGCCCTATCTGGAGGCCTGGCGCCAGGCCGGCCTTCACAGCGCCCAGCTTACCGGCGAGCGGATCGCCGAGCGCGTCGCCGCGAACCCCGACGTGCCCATCGTCTTCGGATCGCGCGAACGCCCTTCGCAGGCGACCGCCGCCGAGCTGCTCCGCGAGAGCTATGAAATCGCCGCCGCATTCCACCGTCTCGGGCTCCGCGAAGGCGACGTGCTGGTGTCGCAGATGCCCAATTGGCGTGAAGGCACGCTGACGCTGCTCGCCGCGCTGCACCTCGGGCTGATCTTCGTGCCGATGGTCCACATCTACGGACCCGCCGAAATGGCTTTCATCATGAACACGGTCGGCGCCAAGGCGGTGGTGGTTCCCGATCGCTGGAAAAAGATCGATTACGGCGCGCGCATCGGCGCGCTCGGCGACGTGCCCACGCTCAAGCTGGTGATCGTCGTCGGAGACGAGTCCATGCCGGGCCAAGTCACACGCTGGCGCGATCTCGACCGGCGCGCGCTTCAGCTCCCTGCCCTGTCCGCGACGTCCGACGATCCGTGGCTGATCATGTTCACCTCGGGCACGACCTCGGCGCCCAAAGGCGTGGTCCACACGCACAACAGCTTCGGCGCGGAAGTCCCGCTCTTTCCGACCGTCCCTTCGCCCGAGGGGCGTCCCAAATTGCTGCCGCTGCCGGCCGGGCACAGCGCCGGCGTGATCGCGGCATTGCGGCCCTTCTTGGCCGCGGACGCATGCCTGATGATGGATGCCTGGGACGAGGATCTCGCCGTCGAGCTGATCAAGCGTCATCGCCCTGATCGGGCGGGCGGCGTGCCCTTCATGGTTTCGTTCCTCCTCGACCGGGCGGCCGAACTCTTCCCCACGGGCATGGTGCAACTCTCCGTCGGCGCCGCCAGCGTGCCATCGACCTTGATGGAGCGCTGCGAACAGCACCGATGGCCCGGCACGCGCACCTATGGCTCGACCGAGCATCCGACGATTTCGGGCGCGACTCCAGCCGATCCCTTCCAGAAGCGCGCCACCACCGATGGCCGCCTCCTGGCCGGTGTGCGGATACGGCTCGTCGACGACGAAGGCGCGACGGTCGGCGAGGATCTCCCCGGGGAGATCGTCAGCATGGGGCCGGAGCTCTTCAAGGGCTATATCGACCCATCGCATAACGCCGCCGGGTTTGCTGAGGATGGCTGGTTCCACACCGGCGACATGGGTCAACTCGACGCCGACGGCTATCTGCGCATCGTCGATCGCAAGAAGGACATCATCATTCGCGGCGGCGAGAATATCTCGTCGAAGGAAGTCGAAGACGTGCTGACGCTTCACCCGGCGGTGGCCGAGGCCGCGGTCGTCGCCTGGCCCGATGCGCGGATGGGCGAGAAGGTCGGCGTTTTCGTCCGGCTCAAGCCCGATGCCGCACTTTCCACCGACGATATCGCAGCGCACTTCGCCGCTGCCGGCATCGCGCGCCAGAAGACGCCCGAGCGTCTGGTGATCGTCGACGATTTCCCGCGCACGCCCGCGGGCAAGATCTTGAAAACCGAGCTGCGCGAGCGCGTCAAATCGCTCGCCGCACAGGAAAGGGACCCTGCATGAATCTCGAACTGTCCGAAGACCAGGAGATGATGAAGGACGCGCTCTCGCGCGCGTTCACCAAGGGCTCGCCCCCAGCACGCATTCGCGAAGCCGAAGCCCAGGGCCACGACGACGCTACCTGGCTGGCGTTCGTCGAGATGGGATTGCCGCTGCTCCGGGTCCCCGAGGATGATGGTGGCGCCGGGGCCAGCCTAATGGACGCCGTGGTCATCGCCGAAGTCTTCGGCGAATTCGTTCCCGTGATCCCGGCTCTCGATGTCATCGTCACCGCCCGCCTGCTGGCGCATCTCGGCGGCGATGTGACAGGCATCGCGGAAGGCAAGATCGCCACGCTCGCGCTCCGCCCCGCTGACGGCAGCGCGCAGCTGATCGCGGCGGCGGGAGCCGCGGACAGCATCCTGTTCCTGAGCGGCGAGGACGTGCGCGTCGCTGCCGGGCCGTTCGGCGCGCCCGAAGCCAATATCGGCTCCAGCGCGGCGCGCCAGATCGTCATCGGGCCGGATGTCGGCGAATTGCTGGCGTCGGGGCCGGAAGCGGTCGCCGCCTATGGCGCCGCGATCGACGAATGGAAGCTGCTCAACGCTGCCGCGACGGCCGCTGCCGCGCGCAAGGCGATCCTTCTCGCCGCCGACTATGCCAAAGAACGCCACGCTTTCGGAAAGCCGATCGGCGGCTATCAGGGCCTCGCCCACCCGCTCGCCGAAGCGCATTGCGAAGTCGAAGGTGCCACGCTCCTCGTGTGGCGGACCGTCGAGGCGCTGAGCAACGGCAATGCCGAAGCCGGTGCCATGGTGCGGATGAGCGCCTGGTGGGCGGCTGAAGCCTGCCGACCCGCCGTGATCAAGGCGATGCGCGTCTTCGGCGGCTATGGCATGACGATGGAATATGACGCGCAGATCTATTTCCGTCGCGTCACCCAATGGTCGCTGGTCGCCGGCAACCCGGACGACGATTTGCCAGTGATTGCCGATCGCCTCTGGTCCGAAGCCACGCCTGCGCTGCCGGACGCCGGGGCCACCGCGATCAGCTTCGAATATCCGCAGGGCTCTCTCGAGATCGCGGCGACGGTTCGCGCGATATTCGAGGAGCATGCCACGTTCGAGCGGCGCGAGCAGCAATTCGTCTCCGACGATTTCTTCGATCCCGAGCTGTACCGCAAGCTCGCCGCGATCAACCTGCTCTATCCCGACTGGCCGGTCGAACATGGCGGCAGCGCCTGCGACCGCTTCTCGGTTTCGGCGATCAAGAAGGTATTCACCGAATATGACTGGGGCCATGTCGTCATTTCGGTATCTGACATGCTGGGCAAGATGGTGCTCCATTTCGGTTCGGAAGCAGCCAAGGCGGAGATCCTGCCCAAGCTCGCCTCCGCCGAAGCCTATGCGTCGCTGGGCTATTCGGAGCCGTCCTGCGGTTCGGACATCTTCGCGGCCCGCACCAAGGCAGTGCGCGACGGCGACGACTGGATCATCGACGGGCAGAAGATGTTCACGTCGCAAGGCCATCTCGCGCAGTACGCGCTGATGCTGACCCGCACCGGCGAGGACAAGCATGGCGGAATCACGCTGTTCGCGCTGCCGCTCGACGCGCCGGGCTATCGCTGTGACGAGATCAAGACGATCGGCAACGAGCGGACCAACACGACCTTCTACGAAGGCGTGCGCGTGTCCGACGCGTACCGGCTGGGCGAGGTCAATGGCGGGGTAAAGGTGCTGGCCGCCGCGCTGACGATGGAGCAGGGCTCGGGCGACCATTATGTCGGAGCGATCAAGAACATGCTCGAAGGCGCCGTGGAATGGGCACGCGGTGCGCAGCGCCATGGCGGGCCTGCGATCGAGGATCCGGCCATCCGCGCAGGGCTGGCGCGTTCGGCAGTGCGCCTCGAAGTCGTCGATGTGCTGAGCCGCCGGACCGCCTGGGGAGTTGGCGTGGGCAAGCCGCAGAAGCATTACGGCCCGTCCGCCAAGCTGTTCGGCAGCGAGAGCTGGATAAAGTGCGGCACCGAGCTGATGGCGCTCGCCGCCCCCGATACGCTGCTGCAGGCGTTCACGCCGACCGGCCGGATCGAGCAGGATTACCGGCGCTCAGTGCCAAGCACGATCTATGCGGGCACCAGCGAAGTGCAGCGCAGCATTGTGGCCGAAGCGGGCCTGGGCCTGCCGCGAACGAGGAGCTGAGGATGGCCGACACGCACACCACATTGGATCGCAACGGCGCGATCCTGACCTTCGCCTTCGATCGCCCGGACAAGTACAACGCCTTTACCCGGCCGATGCTGGCGGCATTGCGGGATGCGTTCGAAACCTTCGCGAACGATGGGGATCTGCGCGTGCTGCTGATCCGTGCCACGGGCCGCTATTTCTCGTCGGGCATGGATGTGACCGCGCTCGGCGTCGGACCGACGGACGAAGGCCCTTCGGGGTTTCGCCGCCGCTACCGCGAAAGCGCCTGGCATCGGCTCTATGACGAATTCGAAGCGATCGAGAAGCCGATCGTCGTGGCGCATCAGGGTCCTTGCCTCGGCGCCGCGCTGGAAATGTCGCTGTCGTGTGACTTCCGCCTCGCGAGCGACACCGCGCATTATGCGCTTCCCGAGCTCAACATGGGGATGATCCCGGGGTCGGGCGGCACCAGCCGCCTGGTGCGGATGATCGGCGGCCATTGGGCCCGCTACATGATCATGGCCAATCGGCCGATCGGCGCGGAGCAGGCGCGCACCGTTGGCCTGGTGCACGAAGTCTATCCGGCGGCCGAGTTCGACCGCCAGGTCGGGGAATTCTGCCTTTCGCTGGCCGCCCAGCCGCCCGAGGCGCTGGCCGCCGCCAAGCTCGCGATCGAGCTCGCGGCCGATCTGGACCGCACCCAGGCGCGCAACGTCGAGCGGCTCGCGAACAGCAGCCTGTTCGGTCGCGAAGAGCAGGCCCGCGTCTTCGCGGCGCTTCGTGCGCGATTCTCGAAGTCGGACTGATACCAACGCGCGGTGAGCCTGACTCACGCGAGGGATTCCCAAGAGGTTAAAAATCTGATTCGACGTTGCAGGCACAGGGAGGCATGCGATGGCGTCAG
>NCEF01000051.1 GCA_002280565.1 Sphingomonas sp. 32-66-10 | reverse complement strand
TAAGCCACCGATACGACACAAAGCGAAGGGCCGCGGAACGATGGTTCCGCGGCCCTTTTGCTTTTCTGGCGCCCCCCACCTTCGCGGAAGCGGGCGCGCAAACCGTCAGTCTTGCGGCGTCGGCGAAGCGGCAGGAGCAGGCGTGCCCGCCTGTGTCTGTGCATCGCGGCCGTCGCCCTGCGGCGCGGCGACGATGTCGCGGGTCGTGCTGCCCTTGTCCACAACGGCGGTGTCGGGGCTGCCCACGCCCGAACGGATGCCGACATCGGCCCCCGTGCGCGCACCGGCGGAATCGAGCGCGGCGCGTTCGGTCGCGCTGCGCGGGGCGCTGCCACCGAACAGGGCTTCCAGCGCCTGTTGCGCGGGACCACCGGCATCCTGCGGACGCGGCGCACCCGGCTGGGGCGGGCGCATCGCGAAGTCGGGCGGAATCACCAGCGGCGCCTGACGCGCGACGGCGAATTCGTCGGGACGCTTGCGGTCGCCCAACAGGCTGCTGCCACAGCTGGCGAGCAGGGTCGCCGCGCCGCATACAGCGACAACAAGCACGGACTTACGCATTGGCATTCTCCACAGGGGCGCCGGTGTCATCGGCCTTGGGTTTCTCACGCACGAACAGCGCCCGGATGAGCAGGATCAGGACGCCGATGGTAATCGCAGCATCGGCGACGTTAAAGACCAAAAAAGGGCGCCATTCGCCAAAGTGCAGATCGGCATAGTCGACGACATAGCCAAAGCGCATGCGATCGACGATGTTGCCCAGCGCGCCGCCCAGCACCAGCGCCAGCGCCAGCAGGTCGTGGCGGTTCTGCTCCTTGAGCATCCACCAGCCCACGCCGCCGGCAATCGCGGCGGTCAGCGCGACCAGCGCCCAGCGCATCGTGTCGGTTTCGGCGGCCAGCAGGCCCAGCGACACGCCGATATTGGCGACGAAGCGCAGGTCGAAAAAGGACACGACCTCGATCGCCTTGCCCGGTGCGTCGATGCCCAGCCCCTCGACCACCCATGCCTTCACCGCCTGATCGGCGACAAAGATCAGCAGGGCGAGGGCGAAGCCGATCATGCGGTTGCGA
Source organism: Sphingomonas sp. 32-66-10 (assembly GCA_002280565.1). Taxonomy (GTDB): domain Bacteria; phylum Pseudomonadota; class Alphaproteobacteria; order Sphingomonadales; family Sphingomonadaceae; genus Sphingomonas. Next base: position 2,817 of record NCEF01000051.1, on the reverse strand, counting down.
GTCATGGGTCTCACGCTTTTCAGGAAACTACCGAGTCGCAGCGGTGGCACAGCATGCCATCGGCTTCAACCTCCGGAAGCAGACGCCAGCACCGACCGCACTTCTTGTGCTCGGTCCGCGTCACCGCGACGGCCTCGTCATGGCCGTGATGGACATCGGCGACGATGAACACCTCGGCCAGCTCGGCGGCGGGGCGCAGCAGGTTCGGCACCGTCACCTCGGCCTCCAGGCTAGAGCGAATCACCTTCTCGCGCCGCAACGGCTCGATCGCCTCGGTCACCGCCTCGCGCTGGCGTCGGATATCCTCCCACTCGGTGGTGATCAGATCGTCGCCGGGCAGCGCCGGAAGCTCGGGCCATTCGAGGAAATGGACCGACCCATCCTGCGACGGGTAGCGCGCCTGCCATACTTCCTCAGCGGTGAAGGCGAGGATCGGCGCGGCGTAGCGGACGAGCGCGTGGAACAGCGTGTCCAGCACCGTGCGATACGCCCGCCGCTTCGGGCTGTCCGCGGCGTCGCAATACAGGCAATCCTTGCGGATATCGAAGAAGAAGGCCGACAGGTCCTCGTTCATGAAATCCGACAGCGCCCGCGCATAGCGGTTGAACTCGTACGCCTCCGCCGCCGCCTTCAGCTCGACATCGAGCATGCCGAGCTTGTGGAGCACATACAGCTCCAGCTCCGGCATCTTCTCGACGCGCACCTTCTCCGCATCGCTGAAGCCATCCAGCGCGCCGAGCAGATAGCGGAAGGTGTTGCGGATCTTGCGATACGCGTCCCCGGTGCCCGCCAGCACCTCCTTGCCGATGCGCACATCCTCGAAATAATCGGTCTGCGCGACCCACAGCCGCAGGATGTCCGCGCCGCTCTCACCGATGATCTTCAGCGGATCGACGACATTGCCGAGCGACTTGGACATCTTGCGCCCCTGCCCGTCGAGCGCGAAGCCATGCGTCAGCACCGCGTCATAGGGCGCGCGCCCGCGCGTCCCTGCGCTCTCCAGCAGCGACGACTGGAACCAGCCGCGATGCTGGTCCGATCCTTCGAGATAAAGGTTCGCGCGCACGCCTTCGCCATAGCGCGCCTCGACCACGAAGCTGTGCGTGGACCCGCTGTCGAACCACACGTCGAGAATGTCGTTGACCACCTCATAATCGGCGAGATTATGGTCCGGCCCCAGCAACGCCTGATGATCCGCCCCGAACCACGCATCCGCACCACCCGCGCGGAAGGCGTCGAGGATGCGCGCGTTCACGGCTTCGTCGCGCAGATAGTCGCCGCTCTGGCGATGGACATAGAGCGGGATCGGCACGCCCCACGCGCGCTGGCGCGAAATCACCCAGTCCGGCCGCCCCTCGACCATCGCATGGATACGGTTGCGGCTCTTCTCCGGCACCCAGCGGGTGCGCTCGATCGCGTCGAGCGCGAGGTTGCGCAGGGTGGGGGCGTTGCCGTGTGCAGGGTTTACGATCGGGCCGAATCCGGCGGGCGCGGCAAATGCGGGCAGCTCATCCGCGGCGCTTCCCGCCGTGCGCGCCCCGTCCGCCATGAAGCTGTCGCGATCGTTGCGCAGCGCTTCGCCGATCGACCGCCGTCCATCCATCGGAATGAACCACTGTGGCGTGCAGCGGAAGATGATCTTCGCCTTCGACCGCCAGCTATGCGGATAGCTGTGCGCGAAATCGTCCGACGCGGCGAGCAGCGCCCCGGCGGCGCGCAAATCGCTACAGATCGGCCCGTCGGCTGCGACGAACTTCTTGTTGATCACCGATCCCTGACCGCCCAGCCACAGCCAGTCGGCGCGGTACATCCCCGCATCGTCGACCGCGAACACGGGTTCGATGCCATGCGCCTTGCACAGCAGGAAATCGTCCTCGCCATGGTCGGGCGCCATATGGACCAGGCCGGTACCGGCATCGGTGGTGACGAACTCGCCCGGCAGGAACGGGCGCGGCTTGGCGAAGAAGCCGCCGAGATGGTGCATCGGGTGGCGGGCGGTGGCACCGCGTAGTGCGTCATCCGACAGCGCAGTCTTAAGCGTCAACGTTAGACCCGATCGCCGGCTAAACGCATCGGCCAACGCCTGCGAAAGAACGTAACGTCGTCCGTCAGACCCGTCGAAAACACCATAGCAAGCTTCGTAGCTCTGGCTTTCAAACGCTGGATTATAGGCAAGCGCCTGATTGACTGGAATCGTCCATGGCGTGGTCGTCCAGATAACGGCAAATGCCCCTACGATCTGGGGCACCTCAGGCGCATCGACAATCTCGAACGCGACGTCGATCTGCGTCGACACCACATCCTCATATTCGACCTCGGCCTCGGCCAGCGCGGTCTTTTCAACCGGCGACCACATCACCGGCTTGGCCCCGCGATACAGCTGGCCCGATTCCGCGAACTTCAGCAATTCGCCCGCGATCGTCGCTTCGGCGGCGCGGTGGATGCGCTGCACGGCATGATGCCCGCCATCCCCAAGGAAAGGGCAAGGGCGGCTATTGATATGCGTGATATGTGTTTCATCTCTGTCTCCATAGCGAGGGGAAAATGTCCTCACACCCAATACTGCGTGTGGTCGACATCACTCATTTTCAATCTAGTACAAAAGACTCGCTTATCCTAATTTTGGATGCTTCGTGTCGGGATGGACCCGGCTGTCCGCCAGGTCCACGCCTTGTCCGCTATTGCGCAGGACGAATTGCCGTGACGGTCAGGGTATCGTCGATGCTCTCGGCATGAAATTTCACCGCATCGCCCACTTTGAGGCCTTTCATCAGTTCCGGCGGCTGCACCCGGAACACCATGGTCATGGCGGGCATG
>NCEF01000003.1 GCA_002280565.1 Sphingomonas sp. 32-66-10 | reverse complement strand
CTGAACCGCGCATCGTCATCCCCAGCACCAATCCCGCTGGAAAATCTGAATCACCATTCTCCCGAAAACGGAAGCCTTTTTCCGCAGCGTGCTAAAGGGGAGGAGCTTAAGACGAGGCTCCCGCTTCCGCCGCGATTTCCAGCAGCAGGTCCTTGCGGCTCAGCTTGCCGATCATCGTCTTGGGCAGCTTCTCCCGCACTACCACTGCGTCGACGCGCTCATGCTTGCCGACTTGCGGGTTGAGCCACGCGCGCAGATCGTCGCCCGTTACCGGCTCCGCGTCTTCGTTCAGCGCGACATAGGCGCGGGGGACTTCGCCCATGCGGGGGTCGGGCATGCCGACGACCAGCACTTCCTTGATCGCGGGGTGGCGGTAGAGGACGTCCTCGACGTGCTTCGGGAAGACCTTGAACCCGCCGACCGAGATCATGTCCTTGAGGCGATCGACGATCCTGATGAAACCATCGTCGTCGATCTGGCCGACATCGCCGGTGCGCAGCCAGCGGGTGCCGGCGGCGTCGTGGCAGAAGGTGGTGTCGTCGGTCTCCGGGCGGTCCCAATATCCGGCCATGATCTGTGGGCCGGCGAGGACGATCTCGCCCGGTTCGCCCTGCGGCGCGTCGCGCGCGGGGTCTTCCTTGTCGACCAGTCGCACGCGGGTGGCGATGATCGGCTGGCCGATCGTGCCGGACTTGCCCTCGCCGCGATAGGGGTTGGCAGAGACGACGCCTGAGCTTTCGGACAGGCCATAGCCCTCGATCAGCGTCGCGCCGGTTTCGGCCTCGAACCGTTTCTTGAGCTCGGCGGGCAGGGGCGCGCCGCCGGAGATGCAATACTGCAGGCTCGACCAGTCGGTGGATTTCGAATGGGGGTGGTCGATCAGCGCCTGGAACATCGTCGGGACGCCGGGCAGCGCGGTCGGCTTGGTGCGGTTGATCGCCGCCAGCGCCTGCGCCGCATCGAAGCGCGGGAGCATCACGATCTCGCCGCCGGTCAGGATGGTGCGGTTGAGCACACAGGTATTGGCGAAGACGTGGAAGAAGGGGAGGACGCCGAGCACACGGTCGAGGCTGGAGCCGAGATCGGGGTCGAGCTTGGCCACCTGCCGCGCATTGGCGGAGAGGTTCTGGTGGGTCAGCATCGCGCCCTTGGGCACGCCGGTGGTGCCGCCGGTATACTGGATCAGCGCGAGGTGCGTTTCGGGGTTGATCTGCGGCGCGACACAAGCGCCGTCATTGGCGATCAGCTGCGAAAAGGCGGTGACGCGCGGGTCGTTGGGCTTGGCAGCGACCTCTTTGCCCTTGAACAGGCGGTAGAGGATCGACTTGGTGGTGGGCAGCGCGCCGGCGATCGACCCGACGATCAGCCGTTCGAGGTTGCTCTTGTCCAGCACCTTGAGCGCGGTCGGGAGCAGGGCGGTGGCGCTGAGCGTGAAGAGCAGGCGCGTGCCGCTGTCGGCGACTTGGGCGGCGAGTTCATCGACGCTGTAGAGCGGCGAGAAATTGACCACCGTCGCGCCGAGCTTGAGGATGCCGTAATAGGCCGCGACATAATGCGGGACGTTGGGCAGGAACAGGCCGATGCGGTCGCCCGGGCCATAGCCCAGTGCCTTAAGACCACAGGCGACGCGGTTCGCGCCGTCGAGCGTTTCGGCAAAGCTGTAATGGCGGCCGAGAAAGTCGAGCAGCGGGGCATTGCCCTTGCGCCGCGCCGATTCCTCGAACGCGTCGACCATGGAGAGCGGGGGCAGGGTCTGGTCCCACGGACCGGGATGACGATAGCTATTCCGCCAGATGCTCTCAGGATCGCTCATTTACACGAGTGTAAGCAAGCGCATCGGAAACGCAAGTTAGCGCAAGCTGCGTTCGGTCCAGGTGTAGAGCACCGAAACCGCGAGAATCCCGGTGTCAACCGCCGCCGCGAATTTGCGCGGGGTCTTGTCGGTGATCTCGTGGGTCAGGATTTCGAACTCGGCAGTCGGATGAACCGTTGCGGCAGTCAGCAGCAGCGCGGCGGCACCGGCAGCCAGAGCGATCCTGCGTTTGTTCAACTGGTCCATCATGCCCTCCCGATGGCCGCGCTTTAGGGCAGAAACGGGCTGAACGAAAGCTGAATTGCCGGTCAGGCGGCGATCGCGGTCCGCGCGCGGTCGCGACCGGCCGATTTGGCGTCGAACAATGCCTGATCTGCAGCGCGGTAGAGCGATTTCCAGTCGCGCTCGTCGGCGATCAGACCCTGTGCGCTCCCGATGCTGGCGGTGACGCGCAGATCATAGGGCATGCGCGTGGCGCGCAGCCGGGTGAGGATCCGGTCGGGGTCGACCGGCTCGGCCGAACTGCTCAGCACCGCAAACTCCTCGCCCCCGATCCGGGCGATCATCGCGCCCGCAGGAACCAGCCCGCGCAAGGTCCGCGCCACGGTGCGCAGCACTTCGTCCCCGCCGTCATGGCCGATCGCGTCGTTAACTTGCTTGAACCGGTCGAGGTCGAGGATCAGCAGCGTCTGTGACCCCGGCCGCCCGATCGCATGGCCAAGGAAGGCGCGGCGGTTGAGCAGGCCGGTCAGCGGATCGAGATCGGCGAGGCGACGCGCGACGGTCTCGGCGGCGAGCGCGGCGTCGCGCTCGCGGCTGAGCAGGCGGATGCGGTAGGTGATCGCGATCGACGACAGCAACGCCTCCGCCGCCATCGAGATCAGCGTCGAATTGTCGAGCCAGAAGCTCCACGGGAGTACGCCGAGTCCGTTCAGTACCCGCAGGCACCCCGCGACGATCGGCGCGGCCCAGGCGATGCCGAACAGCCACAGGAAATTGGAGCGGTTGTGCCAGGCTGAGTGCAGAATCGCGAGGACCGGCAGCATCATCGCTGCGAAGACCATGTTGTACAGGGTGTTGAGCAGGTTCGGCGCAAGCGGGGCGAAGAGTGCGAAGGCGATCCCCGATGATAGCAACGCGACCATGTTGAGCCGCACGAACAAGCGCAGCCGCGGTCCGAAAACATGCTCTTCGAAGAAGGTCCGCGCGAACCACAGCAAAGAGGTCGCCGCGAAGGTCAGCAGCAGGTAGTTGAGCCGCAGACGTGTGGTGTTGGCGATATCCGGCACCAGCCAGGCAAGCGCGCCCGACGAGGTGACGGCATAGGCCATCAGCGCGGCGACCATCGCTGCATATGCGAGCTGGAACCCGTAGCGCAGCGTTACCCAGAGCGCGAGGTTGTAGGTCAGCAGCGCAATGCACAGACCGCCGAATGCGGCATACAGCGCGGCCATGAACAGGTTTGCGCGATCGCTTTCGGCTTGGGTGGCGATGCGGACATTCCGCACCACGCCGTTGATGTTGCTCGCGCCTTCGACTTTCCACAACAGGCGATCGACTGGCGCGCGCAGGCGGGGGAGGGGGTATTCGATGATTGCGCCAAGCTGGACCCGCTTGGTCAGGCCGACGGGGTCGTCGGACATCGTTTCGATGCGCCCGTCCGTGTAGAGGACGTGAAGCGTGACCTGACCCTGCCACAGGCTGAGCATGCGCGCGTTGAGCGGGCGGCGCGAGCGCGAGCGTTCGCCAACGGGTTCGGAAATGACCCAGAAATCGCCGCTGCCCAACTGTTTCTGAGGCGTGATGCAATCGAACCCGGCAAGGTCGCGGGCGATCGCGCGCGGATCGTCCCCGGGTGCGGCGCGGCGGATGCAGGTGGCGAGCGGACGGCCGGCGGTGCCGGCGCTCCAGCCTGGCGGGCGGGCGTCGGCGGGGGTGGCGAACATCGCGGCGAACGCGACTGCCAGTGCGATCAGCGCTGCGATCCCCCGTGTCATGCCAGCGGCCTAGCCCGGCGAACCCGAAGAAGCGGTTAACAGAGCGCGTCCGTGATAGTCGATTGCGCGATCCGGTCGCGGCGCAACTGCATGGGATGCCTGTCCGATGACGGGACGCGATGTGCGACTGGCTGGTTAACGGGGGCTACGCATTTCGGTAATGTGCCGTGCAGCGAGGTTTGCGATGACAATGATGCACCTGATCGCCGCTGCTGCGGCGGCGATGACTCTCACCGGTTCGGCGAACGCCGGCGAACGGTTCGAGACGCGCCGGATTGCGGTTCCGGCGGCGGGCCTGGACCTGTCGACCGCGGCCGGGATCGATATTCTGGCAGCGCGGATCGACCATGCGGTGAAGCGGATCTGCGGCCGCGACCGCGCGTGCGCCGACGGGGCATGGGCGAGCACCGAGTGGCAGGTCGACCGGCTGATCCGGGAGGCGCGGGCGTGGCGTCGGCTGGCGGACGAGCGCGCGGCGCAGCTGCGGGCGTGCCGGGAGCAGTGTTCGCGACCGGCGAGCTGGTATGCCCCGTCGGTGCCGGTGGGGGTGACCGTGATTGTGGTGCGGGATTAGGGGGCAGAGTTAGCGGACCGTCGGCTAACGACCCCATATCGGTCATCGAAAACCCATTCGGCATAGACCCGCCGTATCTAGTTTTGAGCCACGGCATTCGTTAGGGTTCGTCCATTTGAATTGAATTGTCGATAGGACCTGCCTTCGTGCGTTACGTGCTTGCCCTTGATGCTGCGCTCAAGTTGATCGGTGAGCGGCGCGCGCCAAATGCAGGAGTTCGGTTGTTGGCCCCCACTCTACTGCGCTCACAAGTCCTAGCGCACCTTTATTCATCCGCGCGGCACGGCAATATCGATCGTGCCGAGGCGCGGGCGCACTTGGCGACCGAGTGCTGCAGAAGTTTGCTTGGGACATGGCGGAGAAGCTTGGCTGGGAAGATACGCTCACCGCAGAGTATCTCGCTCTGACCAGATTGCAGGCCGATGCCCTTGTTACAATCGATCCGGCATTCTCCGAAATCGCTGCCACTCTTGTCCCGGTCGTTTGCTTCGAAGGCATGCTGAACGGAGGCGCGCCGCAGTCCGACTAATAGTGATCCGGCAGAATCATTGATGATCCAGCCAGATCCAGTGGTGAGCCTGATAACTGCCCTTCCGTTTCCCACCCAATGGCAGCCATACCCGTCATCCTGAACTTGTATCAGGATTCAGGTCTTCGCCAGCGGCTCGGTCGCTTGCTGCGCGGTGAATGCTGAAACAAGTTCAGCATGACGATGGGGGAGGGGCGCGTTGCCCTATCGCAGCCTCCTCGTCACCCCGGCCTTGCGCCGGGGCTGGGATGCTTGTCGACCAAGGCAGCCCGGTCCCGGGTCAAGCCCGAGACGAGCTGTTGTGAGGTGTCCCAAAAGCAAAACCGCCCCGGCTTTCACCGGGGCGGCTTCGTCGTTCGTAGCGGTGCGGCGGGTTACTTCGCCTTGGCCGGGGCCTTCTTGCCGCCTTTTTTCGATCCCTTGGGCGCGGCCGGGGTGATCGCGAAGGTCAGTGCCTTGTCCTTCAGCTTTACCTCGACCTCGCCGCCATGGACGAGCTTGCCGAACAGCAGTTCTTCGGCCAGCGGCTGCTTGATCTTCTCCTGGATCAGGCGGCCCATCGGACGCGCGCCGTAGAGCTTGTCATAGCCGCGTTCGGTGAGCCACGCCTTGGCCTCATCGTCCAGGCTGATATGGACGTTGCGGTCGGCGAGCTGAAGTTCGAGCTGGAGGATGAACTTCTCAACCACGCGCTCGACTACCACAGTGGGCAGATAGTCGAACGGCACGATCGCATCGAGACGGTTGCGGAATTCGGGGGTGAAGAGCTTCTTCACCGCGTCTTCCTGAACATCGTCGCGGCTGATTTCGCCAAAGCCGATGCTTTCGCGCGCCATGTCGGACGCGCCGGCATTGGTCGTCATGATCAGGATGACGTTGCGGAAATCGACCGTCTTGCCGTGGTGATCGGTCAGCTTGCCGTTGTCCATCACCTGCAGCAGGATGTTGAACAGGTCCGGGTGCGCCTTTTCGATTTCGTCGAGCAGCAGCACGCAATGCGGGTTCTGATCGATCGCGTCGGTCAGCAGGCCGCCCTGATCATAGCCGACATAGCCCGGAGGCGCACCGATCAGGCGGCTGACGCTGTGACGCTCCATATATTCGGACATGTCGAAGCGCTGCAGCGGGATGCCGAGCAATTCGGCAAGCTGCTTGGTCACTTCGGTCTTGCCGACGCCGGTCGGGCCGCTGAACAGATAATTGCCGATCGGCTTTTCCGGATCGCGCAGGCCGGCACGGCTAAGCTTGATCGCGCTCGACAGCACTTCGATCGCCTTGTCCTGACCGAACACGACGCGCTTGAGGTCGGTTTCGATATTGGCCAGCACCTTGGTATCGTCGCTCGACACCGTCTTTGGCGGGATGCGCGCCATGGTCGCGATGACCAGCTCGATCTCTTTGGGGGTGATCGTCTTTTTGCGCTTGGACGGCGGCACCAGCATCTGCATCGCACCGACCTCATCGATCACGTCGATCGCCTTGTCGGGCAATTTCCGGTCGTTGATGTAGCGCGAGCTCAGCTCCACCGCCGACTTGATCGCGTCGGGGGTGTATTTGACGTTATGGTGATCCTCGAACGCCGAGCGCAGGCCGGCGAGGATCTTGATCGTATCCGCGATCGTCGGTTCGTTGACGTCGATCTTCTGGAACCGGCGCAGCAGAGCGCGGTCCTTTTCGAAGTGGTTGCGGAATTCCTTGTAGGTGGTCGAACCGATGCAGCGGATCGAGCCGCCCGACAGCGCGGGCTTGAGCAGGTTCGACGCGTCCATCGCGCCGCCGCTGGTGGCGCCAGCACCGATCACGGTGTGAATTTCGTCGATGAACAGCACCGCATGGGGCAGCTTTTCCAGCTCCGACACGACCTGCTTCAGCCGCTCTTCGAAATCGCCGCGATAGCGGGTGCCGGCGAGCAGCGCGCCCATGTCGAGCGAGTAGATGACGGCTTCCTTGAGCACTTCGGGCACGTCGCCTTCGATGATCTTGCGCGCCAGGCCCTCGGCGATCGCGGTCTTGCCGACGCCGGGATCGCCGACATAGAGCGGGTTGTTCTTGCTGCGGCGGCACAGAATCTGGACGGTACGGTCGACTTCGGGGCCGCGGCCGATCAGCGGATCGATCTTGCCGGTCTTGGCCTTTTCATTGAGGTTGACGGTGAACTGCTTGAGCGCGCTCTCGCCCTTCTTGCCGTCGCTCTTCTGGCTCTTGTCCTCCTCGGCGCCCTTGGGCGGGGCGGATTCGACCGGGGTCGAGCCCTTGCCGACGCCATGGCTGATATAGCTGACCGCATCGAGGCGGCTCATGTCCTGCTGCTGCAGGAAATAGACGGCATAGCTCTCGCGCTCGCTGAACAGGGCGACGAGAACGTTGGCGCCGGTCACTTCGTCGCGGCCCGACGACTGGACGTGCAGGATCGCGCGCTGGACGACGCGCTGGAACCCGCTGGTCGGTGAGGGATCGGTCTGCTGGTCGACGCGCAGCGCCTGAAGCTCAGTATCAAGATAATGGGCAACGGTGGTCTTCAGCTCACCCAGATCCACCCCGCACGCACCCATCACCTTGGACGCATGTTCATCGTCCACGAGCGCCAGCAGCAGATGTTCGAGCGTCGCATATTCGTGGCGACGCGAGCTGGCGGCTTCCAGCGCGCGGTGAAGGGTGGATTCGAGGGCGGAAGCGAAACTAGGCATTCGGGCTTACTCCAGTCGGGCCGAAGAAGAGAGACACGCGGCCCGTGCATCCCCTATGTCGGGAGTGTTGCACCGTGCATCAAGCGCCGCACCTGTCCCCAAGACTCTTATAGCGTGACGCCCGGGGATCGGTGCTCCACTCATCGCTTGAATAAGGCATCCGCGCTTGCGCGATGGTTAACGGCGCGTTCAATGATCGTACGACAGCGCACGATTTCGGTTTCGAGCAGCGCGATCCGCGCCTCAAGCTCGGCTACCGAAAACGGGTCGAGATCCTGGCGCGCGAGGTTAGCGGCGGGATCGTCGGTGCGGCGGGGAAGATCGTCTTCCATGATTGGAAGGTCGGACGCGGCGGCGGGGTTGTCAAGCGGTCGGAAACGCGCCGATGCTCACCGGATTGCGCAACTGCGGCCTTGACGTCACGCGGCGCGGCCCCGATTCAGGCGCGGTTCTAGGGGGATCCGCATGACCAGCCTGCCCGACCGGATGACGGCCATCGATCCTGCGCAGCCGGGTGGCCCTGAGGTGCTGGTCCCGGTCGAGCGGCCAGTGCCGGTGCCCCGCGCCGATGAGGTGCTGATCCGCGTTGCTGCCGCCGGGGTTAACCGGCCCGACGTTCTGCAGCGCATGGGCGGCTATCCGCCACCGCCCGGGGTGACGACGATCCCCGGGCTGGAGGTCGCGGGCACGGTGGTCGCGGTCGGCGCGGACCTGCCGCCCGAGCTGATCGGCCAGCCGATGTGCGCGCTGATCGCCGGCGGCGGTTACGCCGAATATGCGGTCGCGCCGCTTGGCCAATGCCTGTCGGTGCCCGAGGGACTGTCGATGGTCCAGGCGGCGGCGATCCCCGAAACGCTGTTCACCGTGTGGACGAACCTGTTCGAGCGCGGCTATGCCAGCGAGGGCGATGTCGCGCTGGTGCATGGCGGGACCAGCGGGATCGGTACGATGGCGATCAGCCTGTGCAATCTGTTCGGGGTCACGGTGATCGTGACGGCGGGCAGCGACGAGAAGGTCGCGGCATGCCTGGCGCATGGCGCGGATCATGCGATCAATTATCGCACCGAGGATTTCGTGGCGCGGGTCAAGGACCTGACCGAAGGGCGCGGGGCCAATGTCGTGCTCGACATGGTCGGCGGCGACTATGTCGCGCGCAACCTGAAGTGCATGGCCGATGACGGGCGGCACGTGTCGATCGCGGTGCAGGGCGGCGCGATGGCCACGGTGCCGGTGTTCGAGATCATGCGCCGTCGCCTGACGCTGACCGGATCGACACTGCGTGCGCGCGACACGGCGTTCAAGACTTTGGTCGCGGATGAGCTGTCGCGGTCGGTGTGGCCGTTCGTGGCCGAGGGGCGGTTGAAGCCGGTGATCGACCGCATCTATCCGCTCGCCGAAGCCGCCGACGCGCATCGCCGGATGGAAAGCGGCGCGCATATGGGCAAGATCGTGCTGGAGGTGGCGGCGTGACCGGCGTGATCCTGCATGAATATGCCCCGTCCGGGAACTGCTACAAGATCCGCCTGACCGCCGCGCTGACCGGAACGGCGATCGAACGGCGCAGCTATGACATCTTGGCAGGGGAGACGCGGACGGCGGACTTCCTCGCCAGCGTCGACGCCAATGGGCGGATTCCGGTGTTGCAGCATGGCGACCGGTTTTTGCCCGAGAGCAATGCGGCGTGCTTCTACCTCGCCGATGGCAGCGCGCTGATTCCGGACGCCCCGTTTGACCGGGCGGACATGCTGCGCTGGATGTTCTGGGAGCAATATAATCACGAACCGAACATCGCGACGGTGCGGTTCTGGATGGGCTGGGTGGGGGAGGACAATCTCGATGACCTGCAGCGCGCGCTGCTGCCAGGCAAGCGCGCGGCGGGGGAGGCGGCGCTCAAGCTGATGGACCAGCATCTGGCGGGGCGCGACTGGTTCGTGGGCGATGCGCCGAGCCTCGCCGACCTCTGCCTTTACGCTTATACCCATGTCGCCGAAGAGGGCGGCTTTGCGCTCGCGCCCTATCCGGCGGTGCGTGCGTGGATCGCGCGGGTCGAGGGTCTTGATGACTATATCGCGATCACTGCGTGACACTTCGGTGACGCGGGCGCGATTCGAGCTGTAACATTCCATCGCCATAGGCGACCCGGGCAAGGGCATTGCACGGGGCGCTAGTATGGCCACGATCACTCGACTTCCGTTCGACACGAATGTTGCGGACTTCGCCGACTTTACGACTGCCGAACCCGCGATTCCGGAAAAGACGATCGGCGGTCGGCGGCAATATCGGACGATCTGGATCAGCGATATCCATTTGGGAACGCGCGGCTGCAACGCCGAAATGCTGATCGATTTCCTGGATCATGTCGACAGCGACACCATTTACCTGGTCGGCGACATTATCGACGGGTGGCAGCTCAAGAAGAAATTCTACTGGCCGGCGGCGCATAACGACATCGTGTGGCGCCTTCTGAAGCGCGCCAAGCGCGGCGCGCGGGTCATCTATATCCCCGGCAATCATGACGAGATTTTCCGTCAGTTCACGGGCCTCAGCTTTGGTGGGGTCGAGATCAAGCGGCAGGCGATCCACCAGACCGCCGACGGCCGTCGTCTGCTGGTGCTGCATGGCGACGAGTTCGACGCGATCACGCTGTCGCACCGCTGGCTCGCCCATGTCGGCGACGCGGCCTATACCGCGGTGATGGCGCTCAACCGCTGGTGCAACAAGTATCGCAGCTGGCGCGGCCTGCCCTATTGGTCGCTGTCCAAGCACGCCAAGCAGAAGGTCAAGAACGCGGTCGAATTCATCTGCGGCTTTGAGGAAATCGTCGCGAAAGAGGCGGGCGCGCGCGGTGTTGACGGGGTGATCGCGGGGCATATTCACACCGCCGAGATGCGCACGATCGACGGCATCGAATATTATAATGACGGCGACTGGGTGGAGGGTTGCACCGCTCTGGTCGAACATTACGATGGCACGATGGAAATCCTCCATTGGGCCGATGAGATCGCTAAGCGTAACCTCGACCCGGAGCGGGTCGAGGAGCGCGTAGCGGCTTGAGCGAAACGGAGATGCGGATCGCAATCGTAACCGACGCCTGGGAGCCTCAGGTGAACGGTGTCGTGCGTACGCTCCAGTCGGTGCGGCGCGTGCTGGAGGGGCAGGGGCATAAGGTCAAGGTGATCTCCCCCGACCTGTTCTATTCGGTGCCGTGCCCGACCTATCCCGAGATTCGCCTCGCGATGGTGCGCAGCCGGACGATCGGCGATCTGCTCGACGAATTTTCGCCGCATGCGGTGCATCTGGCGACCGAGGGGCCGGTCTGCGTCGCGGCGCGGCGCTGGTGCCTGCGGCATGATTTCCCGTTCACCACCGCCTATCACACGCAATTCCCGGATTATGTCGAGGCGCGGTCGGGTGTGCCGGCGGAGTGGGTGTGGCGCTATATTCGCTGGTTCCATGCGCCGGCCCAGTCGATCCTTGCCTCCACCGCATCGATTCGGCAGGCGCTGGTCGATCATGGGCTGACCCAGGTGCAGCATTGGGGGCGAGGCGTAGACCTGGCCAATTTCCATCCCGGCGTGACGCCACATCCGGCGATGGCGGAGCTGCCGGGGCCGGTGCAGCTCTATGTCGGGCGCGTGGCGATCGAGAAGAACCTGGAAGCCTTCCTCGCGTCGTCGCATCCCGGGACCAAGGTCGTGGTCGGCGACGGCCCGGCGCGCGTGGCGCTGGAGGCCAAATATCCCGACGCGAAGTTCATGGGGTCGATGTTCGGCGCGGAGCTCGCTCAGGCCTATCGCGCGGCGGATGTGTTTGTGTTCCCGAGCAAGACCGACACGTTCGGACTAGTGATGATCGAGGCACTGGCGTGCGGGACCCCGGTCGCGGCCTATCCGGTGACGGGGCCGGTCGACATTCTGACGCCGGAAACCGGGGCGATGGCCGAGGATCTGGACGCGGCGATTGCCGACGCGCTGACCCGCGACCGCGCGGCGTGTGCGGCCTATGGCCGCAGCTTCACCTGGGAAGCGAGCGCGGCGCAATTTCTGGCGGCTTTGGTGCCGATTATCGAGGAAGCGCGGGCAGCATAGCGACTGATCCTCCCCCGCAAGGGGGAGGTGTCGCCATAGGCGACGGAGGCGGAGGGCGGCTGTGTCCCTGAGCCTCTTGCGCATCGCTTTCTCCCCCTCCGTCATCGCTTCGCGACGCCACCTCCCCCTGGCGGGGGAGGATAAGGGCGCTCCCCGCCCCCATCCCGCATTGACCTGATATAAAGATATCTTTATATCTCTATACCTATGAACACGGCACTCGAATCCTTCCGCGCGCTCGCGGACCAGACGCGGTTGCGCATCCTTGCGCTGCTGCGGCTGATGGAGCTGTCGGTGGGCGAACTGGCGCAGGTGCTGGGGCAGAGCCAGCCGCGCGTGAGTCGCCATGTGAAAATCCTGTGCGATGCGGGCCTTGCCGAACGGCGCAAGGAAGGCAGCTGGGTGTTCGTCGCGCTGGGCGAGGTCAAGCGCACCGGGCCGATTTTCGCCGCGATTGATGCGTGGCGCAGCGAGGTCGAGGATCATTGGGCAGTCGCGGACAGCGCGCGGCTGGCGGCGGTGCGCGCTGATCGTGCGGCCGCGGCGGCGGAGTGGTTCGAGGCGCATGCCGGCGAGTGGGACGCGATCCGCTCGCTGCATGTGGCGGAGGAGCAGGTCGAGGCGGCGATGGTTGCCGCGTTGGGCGAGGCGCGGATCGCGCGGCTGATCGATATCGGCACTGGCACCGGGCGGATGCTCGAGCTGTTCGCGCCGTATGCCGATAGCGCGCTGGGGATCGACCGCTCGTCAGAAATGCTGCGGCTGGCGCGGGCGAAGCTGTCGGAACAGGGTGTCGCCAATGCCGAGCTGCGCCAGGCGGACCTGTACGCGCTGCCGATGAGCGATGGCGAGGCCGATGCCGCAATCCTGCATCACGTACTGCACTTCGCGCAGCAGCCGGGGGCCGCAATCGGCGAGGCGGCGCGCGTGCTGAACGGTGGCGGGCGACTGCTGATCGTCGATTTCGCGCCGCACGACCGCGAGGAATTGCGGACGCGCGAAGGCCATGTGCGCCTGGGCTTTTCGGACGAGCAGATGCTCGGCTGGTTCGCCAAGGCGGGGCTGGCGCCGGTCCAGACCCAGACGCTCGAGGGCGGCGCGCTGACCGTGAAATTATGGCTGGGCCGCAAGGCGGGACAGCCGGGTGAACAACTGCCAGTGAATGAGGTGAAGGCAGCATGAGTATCGATCGCGACCCGTCCTCTCCGCCGCTGTTCGCGGACGTTGCAGGCGACATTGACGTCAGCTTCGAATTCTTTCCGCCCAAGACCGAGGCGATGGAAAAGACGCTGTGGGAGTCGGTCGAGACGCTGAGCCCGTTCGACCCGCGTTTCGTGTCGGTGACCTATGGCGCGGGCGGGACGACGCGCGAGCGGACGCACAACACCGTCGCCCGGATCGCGCGCGAGACGCCGATCGCGGTCGCCGCGCACCTCACCTGCGTCGATGCGACCAAGGCCGAGATCGACGCGGTGGCCGAGGAATATTGGGCGGCGGGCGTGCGCCACATCGTCGCGCTGCGCGGTGATCCGCCGCGTGCGGGCGAGAAATATGCGACGCATCCCGGTGGCTATGAGAATGCCGCCGATCTGGTCGCTGGCTTGCGCAAGTTGCACCCGTTCGAGATTTCGGTCGCTGCCTATCCCGAATGCCACCCGGATTCGCCCGATGCGGCGCATGACCTGGACAACCTCAAGCGCAAGATCGATGCGGGTGCGAACCGCGCGATCACGCAGTTCTTCTTCGAGGCCGATACCTTCCTGCGCTTCCGCGACGCGGCGGCGGCGGCGGGGATCGATGCGGAGATCGTGCCGGGAATCATGCCGGTGATGAGCTTTGCCGCGGTCCAGAAGATGTCGGCGATGTGCGGCACCGATGTGCCGGCATGGATGGCGCGGCTGTTCGAAGGGCTGGACGACCACCCCGCCGCGCGCCAGCTGGTCGCCGCGACGCTGGCGGCGGAACTGTGCCGCAACCTCTATGCCGGCGGCGTGCGGCAGTTCCACTTCTACACGCTCAACCGGGCGGAACTGAGCTATGCGATCTGCCACCTGCTGGGCGTGCGCCCGCGTGGAGCGGCGGCGAGCGCGGCGGCTTAACCAATCAAGCCCCTCCCCTTCAGGGGAGGGGTTGGGGGTGGGGCTTCTCAGTCTCACCGAGACCGACGTGCCTGATGGATAGGCCCCACCCCAACCCCTCCCCTGAAGGGGGGGGCTAAGGAAGAAGAATATGACACCACGCGAAAAACTGCTGGCCGAGGCCGCCAAGCGCATCCTGATCACCGACGGGGCGTTCGGGACGGAGATTCAGAACTGGAAGCTGTCCGAGGCGGATTATGCCGGCGACCTCAATCTGGGGCACGACCAGAAGGGCAATAACGACATCCTCGCGCTGACCCGTCCGGATGTGCCGGCGAGTATCCACCGTGCCTATTTCGAGGCAGGGGCGGATATTGCCGAGACCAACACCTTCTCCGCCAACCGGATCAGCCAGGCCGATTATGGTGCCGAGCATCTGGTGCGCGAAATCAATGTCGAGAGCGCCAAGCTCGCGCGCTCGATCGCGGACGAGTTCGAGGCGAAGGACGGGCGTCCGCGCTTTGTCGCGGGGGCGCTCGGCCCGACCAACAAGACGCTGTCGCTGTCGCCCGACGTCAACGATCCGGGCTATCGCGAGATCGATTTCGACACGTTGAAGGATGTCTATCGCGAACAGATCGACGCGCTGGTCGAGGGCGGGGTGGACTTCATCCTGATTGAAACGGTGTTCGATACGCTGAATGCCAAGGCCGGCGTGATGGCGGCGATCGAGGCGGGTGAGGCGCTGGGCCGCGACCTGCCGATCATGATGTCGATGACGTTGACCGACCTGTCGGGTCGCAACCTGTCGGGCCATACGGTCGAGGCGTTCTGGGCGGCGATCCGCCACGCCAAGCCGGTGACGATCGGGCTGAACTGCTCGTTCGGCGCGGAGCAGCTGCGCCCGCATGTCGCGACGCTCTCCAAGCTCTGCGACACGCTGATCATGGTCTATCCCAATGCCGGCCTGCCCAACGAGCTGGGCGCCTATGATGAGGCACCGCACACGACCGCAGGGCTGGTCAAGGAATGGGCCGATCAGGCCCAGGTCAACATCCTGGGCGGCTGCTGCGGATCGACCCCGGCGCATATCAAGGCGATTGCCGATGCGGTGAAGGACTTGCCGCCGCGCGCGATCCCGACGCCGCCGGTGCGGACGCAGCTTGCGGGGCTGGAGCCATTTGTGATGGCGGCTTAGTTCCCCTCCCGCTTGCGGGAGGGGCTAGGGGAGGGGCTGTCCTCCTCTGCACCGCCCGAGACTGACACGCCCTCCCCCGACCCCTCCCGCAAGCGGGAGGGGGGAAGAAGAAGAACCAATGACCGCGACGACCACCTCCTCCACCGCCTTCGTCAATATCGGCGAGCGCACCAACGTCACCGGCTCGGCCAAGTTCAAGAAGCTGATCATGGCCGGCGACTATACCGCCGCGGTCGAGGTCGCGCGGCAGCAGGTCGAGAATGGCGCGCAGGTGATCGACGTCAACATGGACGAAGGTCTGCTCGACGCGCATGAGGCGATGACGACGTTCCTGAAGCTGATTGCTGCAGAACCGGACATCGCGCGCGTGCCGGTGATGATCGACAGCTCCAAATGGGACGTGATCGAGGCGGGGCTGAAGTGCGTGAGCGGCAAGCCGATCGTCAATTCGATCAGCATGAAGGAGGGCGTCCCGCAATTCCTCGAACATGCGCGCAAGTGCATGGCCTATGGCGCGGCGGTCGTGGTGATGGCGTTCGACGAGGTCGGACAGGCCGATACCCAGGCGCGCAAGGTCGAGATTTGCGAGCGGGCGTATAAGGAGCTGATGGGCATCGGCTTCCCGCCCGAGGACATCATCTTCGACGCCAATGTGTTCGCGGTCGCCACGGGAATCGAGGAGCACAACAATTACGGCGTCGACTTCATCGAGGCGGTGAAGGAGATCAAGGCGCGCTGCCCGCATGTCCATTTCTCGGGCGGTCTGTCGAACCTGTCGTTCAGCTTCCGCGGCAATGAGCCGGTGCGCCGCGCGATGCACAGCGTGTTCCTGTATCACGCGATCCCCGCCGGGCTCGACATGGCGATCGTCAATGCCGGACAGCTCGACATTTACGACCAGATCGAGCCGGAACTGCGCACCGCGTGCGAGGATGTGATCCTCAACCGCGATCCCGAGGCGGGCGACCGGCTGGTCGCGCTGGCCGAGAAGTTTCGCGGCACCGATGTGGTGGCGGAGAAGCAGGCGGCGGAGTGGCGCGGCTGGGCGGTCGAGAAGCGGCTGGAGCATGCGCTGGTCAAGGGCATCGACCAATATGTGGTCGAGGATACCGAGGAATGCCGCCAGAAGGCCGCCAAGCCGATCGACGTGATCGAAGGGCCGTTGATGGACGGCATGAACGTCGTCGGCGACCTGTTCGGCAGCGGCAAGATGTTCCTGCCACAGGTGGTGAAGAGCGCGCGCGTGATGAAGAAGGCGGTCGCCCACCTCCTCCCCTATATCGAGGCGGCGAAGGAGCCGGGCGCGAAGGGCAAGGGCAAGGTCATCATGGCGACCGTCAAGGGCGACGTGCATGACATCGGCAAGAACATCGTCGGCGTCGTCCTGCAGTGCAACGGGTTCGAGGTGGTCGATCTGGGCGTGATGGTGCCGTGGTCGACGATCCTTGCCGCCGCCAATGAGAATGACGCCGACATGATCGGCCTGTCGGGCCTGATCACCCCCTCGCTCGACGAGATGGTGACGGTGGCGGAGGAGATGAAGCGCTCCGGCATGACCATGCCGCTGCTGATCGGTGGCGCGACCACGTCAAAGGTGCATACCGCGTTGAAGATCGCGCCGGCCTATGACGGGCCGGTGGTGCATGTGCTCGACGCGAGCCGTGCGGTGGGTGTTGCGACGACGCTCGTTTCCGAGACGATCCGCGACGATTATGTTGCCAAGGTCGCGGACGAATATGAGGCGGTGCGCATCGCCCGCGCCAACAAGGGGCAGAGCGACCTCGTGCCGCTGGCGGTGGCGCGCGACAATGCGTTCGAGGCCGATATGAGCCTGAAGCCCGGTCGCCCGCGCATGCCCGGCGTTCACAGCTTCCCCGACTGGGACCTCAAGGATCTGCGCCAATATATCGACTGGACGCCGTTCTTCCGCGCGTGGGAGCTGGCGGGCAATTATCCGGCGATCCTGGAGGACAAGGTGGTGGGCGAGAGCGCGACCAGCCTGTTCGCTGATGCGCAGAAGATGCTCGACAAGATCATCGAGGAGCGCTGGCTGACTGCGCGCGGCGTCGCCGGGCTGTGGCCGTGCCGCCGTCAAGGCGATGACATCATCGTCCATGTCGAGGACGAAAAGCATGTCACGCTGCCGATGCTGCGCCAGCAGATCCAGAAGCGCGAAGGGCGGGCCAATATGTGCCTCGCCGATTTCATCGACCGCCAGGGCGACTGGATCGGCGGCTTTGCGGTGTCGATCCACGGCATCGAGCCGCATCTGGCGCGGTTCAAGGCGGCGATCGACGATTACAGCGACATCCTATTGAAGGCGCTCGCCGATCGCCTCGCCGAAGCCTTTGCCGAGCGGCTGCACCATTTCGTGCGCACCGCGCTGTGGGGCTATGCCGAGGGCGAGCAGCTGACCAACGAGGCGATGATCAAGGAACAATATCGCGGCATCCGCCCGGCGCCGGGCTATCCCGCCTGCCCCGAGCACAGCCTCAAGCCGATCCTGTTCGAGATGCTCGACGCACACAAGAATACCGGCGTGTCGCTGACCGAAAGCTTTGCGATGCTGCCGACCGCCGCGGTCAGTGGCTTTTACTTCGGGCATCCGCAGGCCGAGTATTTCGGCGTAGCGCGCGTCGGGCGCGACCAGCTGGAGGATTATGCCGCGCGGCGCGGGGTAGACATGGCAACCGCCGAACGCTGGTTGCGGCCCAATCTCGACTGAGGAACCGACGCTAAACGTCAGTTTATTCACGGGTGATTTTGGCTAGACTGTCGGGGATGAAGGCAAATCTCCCGCTTCTCGTCGCACTGGCGTTATGCGCTGGTGCGCTTCCCGCCGAGGCTGCGCAGCGATGGCCCTATGGCGATGCCGCGACGTCGGCGTTCGGACGCGGGGACGTTGCGGGGGCGCTTACCGCGTTGAAAGCCGAATTCGCCAAGTGCGAGGCGAGCCGCCCCGATGCGGACCAGTGTCTCGACCTGCTGCTCGCCCTGACCAATATCGCGGTTCAGGCAGGCGTAGCGGCCGAGGGGGAGCCCTATGCCCGGCGCGCACTGGCGCTGGCGGAGAAGACGCTGCCAGCCGGGCATCCCGGAATCGCCGCAAGCCTCAACAATCTGGCCAGTAATCTGGACGCGCTGGGTCGCTCGCCGGAGGCCGAGCCGATCTATCGCAAGGCGCTGGCGATGCGCGAACGGGCGTTGCCGGCCGGGCATCTCGACATTGCGACGAGCCTGAACAATCTGGCCGGAAATCTGGACCGGCAGGGGTGCTACACCGAGGCTGAGCCGCTGTACCGCAAGGCCTTGGCGATACGCGCGCAGGCATTGCCTGCCGCGCATGCGGACATCGCCGCCAGCTACAACAATATCGCGTTCAACCTGAATAATCAGGGGCGCTATGCCGAAGCGGAGCAGCTGTACCGCAAGGCGCTCGCGATCCATGAGCAGGTGCTGCCGGCGGGCCATGCGGCGATTGCCACCAATTTGAGCAACCTTGCCGCGGCGCTCGACAATCAGGGTCGGTTTGCCGACGGCGAGCCAATTCACCGCCGCGCGATGGCGATGGTCGAGCGGGGCCTGTCCGCCGGGCACCCGCGTCTGGCTGATTCGTACACCAATCTCGCCTTTAACCTGAACGGACAGGCGCGGTATCGCGAGGCGGAAACCTGGTTCCGCAGGGCGCTGGCGACGCTTGAGGCGGCGTTGCCCACCGGGCATCCGGCGGTCGGTCAGGCCTATAATAACCTTGCGTCCAATCTGGACGATCAGAACCGTCCGGCTGAGGCCGAGCCGCTCTATCGCCGTGCGCTGGCCATCCGCGAGGCGGCGCTGCCAGCGGGCCATCCCGAAATCGCCGCCAGCTATGCCAATGTCGCCTACAATATGAGCATGCAGGGCAAATATAGCGAGGCCGAGCCGTTCTTGCGCAAGGCGCTGGCGATGCGCGAGGCGGTGCTACCGCCTGGACACCCGGAGATCGCAGCGGGGTATAACAACCTGGCCTATAATCTGAGCGTTCAGGGCAAGCTGGTTGAGGCCGAGCCGCTGTATCGCAAGGCAGTTGCGCTGAACGAGCGGACGCTCCCCGCGGCGCACCCGAGGATTGCGACAAGCTACAACAACCTGGCCGCGAATCTGGCGGCACAGGGGCACGGGGCAGATGCCGAGGCGCTGTACCGGCGCGCGCTGGCGATCCGGTCGGGCTATGTGCGGTCGCATCCCGACCGGATCGGCGGCTATTGGGCGCTGGCAACGCATTTGCAGCGGCAGGGCGCAGGAACACCGGAGGTGCGTGCGCTCTATGGGGCCGCCGCGCGCGGGGCGCAGGAGCGGATCGGCGGATTTGCCGGGTTCGACGCTGCCGCGCAGGAGGAACTGCGCGCCTACCGCCCGATCTTCATCGGGCAGGTGCGTGCGGCTTGGGACCTTGGCGGGGCGCCTGACTGAAACCGGGTCAACCGATCAGCAGGTGGATCGCGATGCAGGTGGCGACGCCGACGATCACGTTCATCGGGATGCCGATCTTGACGAAGTCCGAGAAGCGATAGTCGGCGGCGGCATAAACCATGGTGTTGGTCTGATAGCCGATCGGGGTGGCGAAGCTGGCCGAGGCGGCGAACATGACGGCGATGATCAGCGCGGTCGGATCGTTGCCCGTGGCCTGAGCGAGGCCGATCGCGACCGGGGTCATGATGACGGCGACGGCATTGTTGGTCACCGCCTCGGTCAGGATCGAGGTCAGGAAATAGAGGACGAGGATCAGCATCAGCGGCGATAGGGTGCCGAGCCACGGCGACGCGGCCTCGACGATCAACCCGACGGTGCCGATGCGGTCGAGCGCCGCGCCGATACCGAGCATGGCGAGGATCAGCACCAGCACGCTGCCATCGATCGAATTCCACGCCTCTTCCAGGTCGATGCAGCCGGTGACCAGCACGATGCCGACGCCGAGAATTGCAAGTGTCAGGATCGGCGCGATGCCAAGCGCCGCGAGCAGCACCACCGCAGCGAGAGTGAGCACCGCAATCGGCGCGCGGCGGCGGCGATAGGCGCGCACCGCGCTGGTATCCCCGACGATCAGATTGGGATTTTCGCGCAGTGCCGCGGCGGCGTTCGCATCGGCGGCAACCAGCAGATTGTCGGCGGCACGCAGCCGGACGCTGCCCAGAAACGGGCCCGGCAGGTGGCGCGCACGGCCAACGCCCAGGATGCGCGCCGGCAGGTTCGACAGGAACGGGATCTCGCGCAGCTGACGGCCGAGCGTCGGGTGCGACGGCGCAATGGTGACGCCGATCAGCCGCACATCCTCGGCCCGCACATCCTCTGACAGGCGGATCGGCTGGCCGACATTCTGCAGCCCGACGCGCACATCGGCACGCCGCGCCAGTCCGTCGAGCTCGTCGGCCGAGGCGGAGACGACCAGCCGGTCCTCGCCGGATATCACAAGGTCGGGTGCCGGATCGCGCAGCAGGTCGTTGCCGCGTCGAACCCCGATCAGCCGCACCGCATCGCGCTTGAGGAAGCCAAGCTCCGAGATCATCGGCGGACGATCGGCCAGCTCGCCGATCAGCTGCAGGTCGGTGAGATAGGTCAGGTGATGCTGGTCGGCGCTGTCGTCATCGTCGCGCGCGGGCAGCAGGCGCGGTCCGAGGATCAGCAACGTCGCGACGCCCGCGGCCATGGTGCACAGCCCGACCAGGGTGATGTCGAAAATGCCGAACCCCGGCTGGCCCTGCGCCCGTGCGACGCCATCGACCAGCAGGTTGGTCGAGGTGCCGACCAAGGTCAGCGTGCCGCCCAGGATGCTAAGATAGGAGAGCGGGATCAGGAGGCGCGTGGCAGGGATCTGCACCGCCTTGGCCAGCCGCTTGACGATCGGAATGAGCACGATCACGACGGGCGTGTTGTTGATGAAGGCCGGGGCCGTGGCAGCGCCGACAAACATTTCGGCGACGGTGCGGCGCGGCGCATCGGCGGCGCGGCGGACCAATATGCTCGCCACCGCCTCGATCGCGCCGGTGCGGACGAGCGCGCTCGACAGAACGAAGAAGGCGGCGATGGTGATCGGTGCGGGGTTGGCGAAGGACGCCCCGATCATGTCGGGCGTCAGCCAGCCAAAGGCGATCGCCGCAGCGGTGCCGAACACCGCAATCGTTACCGGGGGGAAGCGTTCGGTCGCAAAGGCGATGAACAGCGCGACGATGAAGGCTAGGCCCAAAATGGGCTGGAGCGGCGCGAGCACAGCGCCGACCGCATCGATCATCGCGGCCGGACCAAGTGGTCAGGACACGAGATGCAGGGCGACGCGCGATCGGCAGCATTGCGGGAGGTCATCCCTGCTCCCTAGCGATGCGCTGCGCGCGGCGCCAGCCTGACCCGGAGGTCAGGCGGTCGGAAAGCTGCCGCGCGTACGGTTGGCGAAGGCGACCAGGCTGAGCATTACCGGAACCTCGACCAGCACGCCGACCACGGTGGCGAGCGCCGCCCCGCTCGACAGGCCGAACAGGCCGATCGCGACCGCCACCGCGAGTTCGAAGAAGTTCGACGTGCCGATCAGCGCGCACGGGGCGGCGATGTTGTGCGGCACGCGCCACGCCTTTGCCGCAGCATAGGCGATGCCGAAGATCGCATAGGACTGGATCAGGATCGGCACCGCGATCAGCGCGATCAGCAGCGGGTTGGCGACGATCGTCTGCGCCTGAAACGCGAACAGCAGCACGACGGTGGCGAGCAGGCCGATGATCGACCATGGCTTGAGCCGTGCGGTGAAGGCATCGACCGCGGCTGCATCGCCGCCATGACTGGCGATGACGCGGCGGCGGGTGAGCGCCCCGGCGGCGAGCGGGATGACGACATAGAGCACGACCGACAGCAGCAATGTCTGCCACGGCACGACGATATCGGTGACGCCGAGCAGCAGTGCGACGATCGGGGCAAAGGCGATGATCATGACGAGGTCGTTCACCGACACCTGCACCAGCGTATAGGCGGGGTCGCCCCTGGTCATTTGCGACCAGACGAACACCATTGCGGTGCAGGGGGCGGCACCGAGCAGGATCAGGCCCGCGATATATTGCTGGCCCAGGTCGCGCGGGATCAGGTCGGCATAGATCCAGTCGAAGAACAGGATCGCGAGCGCGGCCATGGTGAAGGGCTTGATCAGCCAGTTGACGACGAGCGTGATGACCAGCCCCTTGGGCTTGCGCCCGACATCGCGGATGCTGGCGAAATCGACCCCGACCATCATCGGATAGATCATCGCCCAGACCAGCACCGCGACGACGAGGTTGACCGAGGCGATTTCCAGCCCCGCCAGCGCCGTGGTGACGCCTGGCGCGATCAGGCCGAGGGCAAGGCCAGCAAGGATCGCCAGCGCGACCCAGAGTGAAAGCCAGCGCTCGAACAGGCCGAGCGGTGAGGATGTCTTGGTCATGGCGGTCCTGTCAGGAAAGTCGGTTGCCGGCTGCGTCGACGACCTGTTCGCCATCTTCCTTGGCGAAGGCGCCGCGCTGGGCCGCGGGGAGCAGGTCGAGCACCGCTTCGGACGGGCGACACAAGGCGACGCCGAGCGGGGAGACGACCACCGGGCGGTTGATCAGCACCGGATGCGCTATCATCGCGTCGAGCAGCGCATCGTCGGACAGCGCCGCATCATCGAGGCCGAGTTCGGCATAGGGCGTGCCCTTCTCCCGCAGCCAGTCGCGTGGGGTCGCGCCAGCGCGGGCGAGCAGCTCGACCAGCAACGCGCGGCTGGGTGGGGTCTTGAGATACTCCACCACATGCGGCTCGATCCCGGCATTGCGGATCATCGCCAGCGCGTTGCGCGACGTGCCGCAGTCGGGGTTGTGATAGATGACGACATCGACCGGCTCTGACATCGCGCGCTCCTCAGCAACAGGCGGATTTCGGAGCCGGCGCGATCTGCGGCGCGCAACAGGCATCGGGGCGCGCAGTGTCCGACAGCGCGGAAAGCGCTGGCGAGTCGCCGTAAACGGTGGCCTCACCCTCGGTCAGGAAGGCTTCCCACACGACGCCATCGGGATCGGCGATCCAGCTTTTCTCGCTCTTGGCGTAGCAGCAGGTGGTCGCGCCTTCCTCCAGCACCGGGCGGTCGGCGGCCTTGAGGCGGCCATAGACCTCGACCAGCTCGTCGCCATCCTCGACCTGGATGCCGAGATGTTCGATCCCCGTGGCGGCGTGATTGCCACTGGAAATCGCGAAATTGACGCGCGGATCCTCCAGCATCCACTTGGCATAATCCGGCTTGGTCACGCTGGGCTCCGCGCCGAATAGCTTGGAATAGAAGGCGATCGAGCGATCGAGATCGGTGACGCCGACATGGACGTGCATACGCTTCATGCGGATTTCCTTTCGGGCTGTTCGGCCGGGGCCGC
This sequence comes from Sphingomonas sp. 32-66-10, assembly GCA_002280565.1. GTDB lineage: Bacteria > Pseudomonadota > Alphaproteobacteria > Sphingomonadales > Sphingomonadaceae > Sphingomonas. The sequence continues at coordinate 89,217 of NCEF01000003.1, read as the reverse complement.
GCATCCCGCGCCGCCGCAGCAATTTTCCATGAGATAGCCGAGCAGGCCGTTCATCGCGGCATAGTCGGCGGTGTAGATGAGCGAGCGGCCCTGCCGGGTCTGGCTGACCAGCCCGGCGCGGTTGAGATGGGCCAAGTGGAAAGACAGCGACGAAGCGGGGACGCCGAGCTTCTCGGCGATCATGCCGGCGGGCAGGCCGTCCGGCCCGGCCTGGACCAGCAGGCGGAACAGCGCGAGGCGATGTTCCTGCGCCAGTGCGGACAGGGCGGTTACGGCGGCGCTGTCGTTCTTTATTTCCATGATTGTTGAAATATCGAATCGATGTGCCGCGCGCAAGTGATATTTTGACAATCGTGGAAACGTCGAAGTGTTACTGGAAATCGCGCCTGACTCGCGGCGAAAATTGGGTTACGCTGACACAAATGACCGGAGAGCATGCCGTGGCCAAGTTCCCGAAGATCGACAGCCCCTGTCCCTACAAGGCCGATCTGGCCGCGATCATGGACGGTGATTTCTGTCGCATGTGCAAGCGCGAGGTGTTCGACCTGTCCGGCTGGAGCGACGGCGAGCGCGTCGCGTTCCTGAAGGGATGCGAGACCGAGGTGTGCGTGCGCTACACCGTCCCGGTGCGGCCCGCGCTGGCCGCTGCAGCGCTGGCGGCGGCAGTGATCGCATTGCCGGTGGCGGCGCAGGATGTGGCCCCTGCCGCGGTGGAGATCACGACGCCGGACGAGGACTATGACATGATCATCGTCGGCGGGATCAAGGATCCCAAGGCGCTGGCGATGGTCGAGGATCCGGCCGATGCGACCCTGCCCGAACTGCCGGTCGTCTATGACGACGCGCCGCAGCCGGTCACGGTGAAGCCCGCGTCCTGACCTCCGCCAGCGACTGCCAGTCGAGCAGGCTGGCGAGCTGTCCCGCCGCCGCGATCGAGCGCGCATCGCCATCGCCGATGGTGAGCGCGATATGCGTGGCATCGAACCCGTCGAGCGACATGTCGAAGCTGCGCCAGGCCCCGTCGATATAGGCCAGCGTCCAGCTGTGCGGCATGAACACGTTGCTGACACCGTGATAGCGTTCGCGCGAATAGACGAGGCCGCTGGCGACACGGGTGGGGATGCCCGCCGCGCGCCCGAGCGCGGCCAGCACCACCGCATCTTCGGTGCAATCCCCCGCGCCATGGGCCAGCGCGTCGGCGGCGCTGCGATGGCCGGTAAAGTCGATGCGCTGCATCACGGTGCGGGCACGCAGTGCCAGCTCCTCCATCGTGCGCGAAGGCGATAGCTGGCGACGGATCACCGGGCGCGCGAGCGCCAGGACGCGGGGATGGCCGTGCTGCAGCCAGGCGGTAGCGCGGCGCGCATCGGCCAGGGTCGCCGGATCGCTGGGCAGGCCGGGGCCGCAGCGGGCGCAGATGTCGAGTGTGACGCCGGTTGGGTCGGCGCTGACCCGCTGCTCGCCCGTCACGGGCGGGGCAAAGGCGATGCCGTCGATAAAGCCGAAGCGATAGCGGATATGGCCTTGCGCGGCGGCGGGGCCGATCCGCACGGGCGATTTGGCCATGACGTTGCGCAGCAGGCGATAGGGCGGATGCGGCCGCAGCGCTGTGTCGCGGTCGGCGGGGCGGGTGGTGACCGCGACGCCGAACATCGGCTGGATCGCCGCGACGATGCGCCCCGATGCGTCGAGATCGAGCCGCATGATTCCCCGCAGCGCATCGCCCTCATAGCGCTTGCGCAGCGCGGTCAGCGTGCCGGGGCGCTGGGTCGGTGCGCGTTCGATCGTCATGCGCTCGACCAGCCCGGCGGCGGAGTTAAGGTTGAGAAAGGCGAGCGGGATGTCGCCGGTCCAGCCGCGCATCAGCCCCTCGCCATTGTCGAAGCGGGTGCCGGCGGGCAGCGCGACGCGGGTGACGTGGCGGCCACTTGCGCTCTGACGGGTGATGGTCGCGCTGGTCGCCGCGATCCGGGTTTCGGTGCGGCGGATGGCGCGGCCGTCGCGCGATTCGGTCATTATCAGCTGCGGGCGGCCGGAGCGGTCGAAGCGGGTCGTGGTCGTGTCGGTCAGCGTGGTGCTCGGCCGCTCGCCATCGGCTAGTCGCAGCTCGCGCAGTTCGACGGTCTCGCGTCCGTCGGGCAGCGCGCGGCTGGTGGTTGAGGCGTGGCCCAGCACTGCGCCGGCATCGTCGACGATGACATACCAGCCCTGCGGCGCGGGATCGGCCTGACGCGCGCCGGGCAGTGCCGCCACGGCTAGGGTCAGGAAGAACAGGCGGCGCAGCATCAAGCGATGGTACGCCGCGAGAGTGCGCAGAGCTAGAGCCGGCTCACCCCGCTTCGCCGCCGGACAAATCCTGATAGAACATCAGCGCATTGCCATCGGGGTCGTAGAAGGTGAGCAGGCGCACCATGCCCGGGATCTCGTTGATCGGGCCGTCCTGACGCACGCCGGCGGCATCGAGCGCCGCCTTGGCCGCATCGAGATCGGTGACGCCGAAGGTCAGCGTCGCGCCGCCGGACCCGCCCGCGCTTTCGACCTGAGACAGGCCGACGCTGACGCGCGCGACCGCTGAGCGCATCTCGCACCACGCGATCTCATCCATCCGGTACATCAGCGTCATGCCGAGCACGTTTTCGTACCACGGGATCGACCGGTCGAGGCTGGTGACGCTGAGCGCGCAGGTCAGCCCGCCGTCATAGCGGATCGCGGTGGTGGTGGCCTCAAGAGTAGCTTCGCTTGCCATATCGTCCTCCCGACTCTATGGTTCCATTTCTATAGTAGATTGCGATTTGGTCAAGCGCGTGGATGATCCGGTTCTGACAAGTGTGGTATTGCAACGGCTGGCGGCGGGGCGGTGGACGATTCCCGTGCTGGCACTGCTCAGCCGCGAGAGCGGATCGCGCTTCGCGGTGATCGAGCGGCGCTTTTCGCTGTCGCGCAACAGCCTGACGCGGACGCTGGCCTATCTGCGCGAACAGGGCTGGGTGATGCCCAATCCCGGCCATGGTCACCCGCTGCGCCCCGAATATGTGCTGACCGATAGCGGCCGCGCGATCGGCGCGGCGTGCGAGCGGATTGAGGATGCGCGGGTGCGGCTGGGACTGGAGGCGCCCGATCTGTCGCGCTGGACGCTCCCGGTGACGGGCGGGCTGGGCGACGACTGGACTCGCTTCAACGCGCTCCAGTCGCGGCTGGCCCCGGTCACGCCGCGCGCGCTGTCGCTGACGCTGCAGGCGATGATCGGGCAGGATCTGGTGACGCGGCGGCTGGAGGACCGGTTTCCGCCGGTGGCGCTCTATGGCCTCACGGGGCGGGGGGCGGAGCTGGCGGGAGCAGTGTCTCCATGAGATCGACTGATCTCAGCGGAAGATCTTCGATTCGATAGACCGTGTCCCGGGTGACCCGAAATGCCCCGCCGAAGTAGTTCGCGCCTTCTGCGGTTCCGCTGACCTCATATGCGACGCCGAGGCGAAGTTTCTCCGGACTTACGACCGTTTGCGCGCCTCTAGGCGCGGCACCGTAGAAATGCGGATCGTTACCGAGGCATTTCCCCGACACGTAATCCAGCTGCCAGACCAGACTCCCGCTGTCTTGCTCACGAACTTCGATGTTGTAGATGCACCCAATCTCGCGTTCGAGGCCGACAAATGCGATCTGGCCATCGACAATACGTGCATGCACCGTTGTTGTCGTCGAGCAGGCTGCCAACGCAGCCGTGAGCGAGACGAGTACCAAGGTTGAAGCACTGCGCGCGATCATAGCGCGAGCTTATGCGCTGCCATGCCCCTGCGCCAGATACTCCTCCGACTGCATCTCCATCAGGCGGCTCACCGTCCGCTCGAACTCGAACTTGCCATCGCCCTCGGCATAGAGGTCGAGCGGGGCGGCGTCGGCCATCGCCAGCAGCTTGACCTTATGCTCGTACAGCGCGTCGATCAGCGTGACGAAGCGCGCGGCTTCGTTGCGGTTTTCCGGGCCGAGGCGCGGGATGCCGACGATGATGACGGTGTGATAGCGCCGCGCAATGGCGAGATAGTCGGACGCGCCGCGTGCCTCCTCGCACAGTCGCTTGAACGAGAAGACGGCGACGCCCTTCAGCGCCTTGGGCACGTGCAGCGTGCGGCCCTGCACCGACAGATCCTCGCTCGGCACATGCGCGCGATCCTCGACCGGGTAGTCGGTCAGGCGAAAGAAGGCGGCGGAGAGGGTCGCGGTGTTGGCGGGGCTGTTGGGCACCAGCCACGTATCCATCGTGCCGAGCCGGTCGCGGCGATAATCGGTCGGGCCGTTGAGCGGCAGGACGTCGAGCTTGTCCTTGAGCAGCGCGATGAACGGCAGGAAGCTCTCGCGCTGCAGCCCGTCCTTGTAGAGATCGTCGGGCGGGCGGTTTGACGTCGCGACGACGGTCAGCCCCTCGGCCATCATCGCGGTAAACAGGCGCGAGAGGATCATCGCGTCGGCGGTGTTGTTGATCACCATTTCGTCGAACGCGAGCAGGCGGAGATTCTCGGCGAGCGCCTTGGCGACCGGCGGGATCGGGTCGCCGGCCTCCTTTTTGCGCTCCTCGGCGATGCGCGCGTGCACCTCGATCATGAACTCGTGGAAATGGACGCGGCGCTTGCGCTCGATCCGGACGCAGCCGAAGAACAGGTCCATCAGCATCGATTTGCCGCGTCCGACGCCGCCCCACATATACACGCCGCGCGGTGCCTCCGGCGCGCGCCGGGCAAGGCGCCACAGCACGCTTCCCTTGCGCGGGCCCTGTTCGAGCTCGTGCGCGAGATGGGCGAGGCGGCGTGCGGCGGCGGCCTGGTCGGCGTCGGCGCGCAGTTCGCCGGCGGCGACCAGCGCCTGATAGCGTTCGAGCACGCCGGTCATGGCTTGGGGCCTGAAAGCCCCTCCCCTTCAGGGGAGGGGTTGGGGGTGGGGCGTCTCAGTCTCATTGAGACCGGCGCGTGTGAGGATAGGCCCCACCCCAACCCCTCCCCTAAAGGGGAGGGGCTTAGGTTGGCTCGACGCCTCGGCCCGAATGGAGGTTGGGTATGGACAGTCATGGCACCGGCGAGGATTTGCGGACCGTGCCGGAGAAGCTGGCGAGGACATTGTCCTCCTGCCGCACCAGCCCGCGCATGAACAGCATCCGCCCGGTTTCGCGCAGCAGCTCGACCTCGGCGACGATCGGTTCGCCGATGCGGCTGGTGCCGATGAACTGCGCCGACAGGTCGAGCGTCACTGCGCCGCCCGCCGAGAGCACGCCAAAGCTGCGCGCGGCGGCGAACAGGGCGACGTCCATGAAACCGAGCAGCGCGCCGCCATGGGTCGAATCGCGCAGGTTCGAATGCTCTCGCGCCGGCACCATCCGGACCAGCGCCTTGCCGTCCTCGATCCGCGTCAGGATCGGGCCGAGAAAGGCGTTGAAGCGGGTCGGGTCGCGCAGCTCCCAGCGCTTCCACCCCGGGTGGTCTGGATCGTCCAGATAGACGAAATGCGTGTCGGCCTGCGACAAGTCAGGAATTGCCGACGCGGATCAGACGACCCGCTCGGCTTCCATCTTCTTGATCTCGGCAATCGCCTTGGCGGGGCTCAGGCCCTTGGGGCAGACATTCGCGCAGTTCATGATCGTGTGGCAGCGATAGAGGCGGAACGGATCCTCCAGCTCGTCGAGCCGCTCACCGGTCGCCTCGTCGCGGCTGTCGGCGAGCCAGCGATAGGCCTGAAGCAGGATCGCCGGTCCAAGGAACCGGTCGCTGTTCCACCAATAGCTGGGGCAGCTGGTCGAGCAGCAGGCGCACAGGATGCACTCATAAAGGCCGTCGAGCTTCGCGCGATCCTCCGGCGACTGCAGCCGTTCCTTGCCCGACGGGGGCGGGGTGACGGTCTGCACCCACGGCTTGATCGAGGCATATTGCGCGTAGAAATGCGTGAAGTCGGGGACCAGGTCCTTGATCACGTCCATCGCGGGCAGCGGGGTGATCTTGATGTCGCCCTTGATATCCTCGATCGCAGTGGTGCAGGCGAGACCGTTCTTGCCGTCCATGTTCATCGAACACGACCCGCAAATGCCTTCGCGGCACGAGCGGCGGAAGGTGAGCGAGGGGTCGATCTCCGACTTGATCTTGATCAGCGCGTCCAGGACCATCGGGCCGCATTCGTCGAGATCGATGGTGAAGCTGTCGTAGCGCGGGTTTTTCCCCGAATCCGGGTCGTAGCGATAGATGGTGAAGGTTTTTTTCCGCGATGCCCCCGCCGGCGCCGGATGCGCCTTGCCCTTCGTGATCTTGCTGTTCTTCGGCAGGACGAAATCGGCCATCGGGAACCTCTTAAACTACACCGCGGACAGGGCAGCGACGCAGCCGCTCCAGCCCAGATTGCAGGCCAGATACATAACCGCTGCCCGCGCTGCAAATATAAGGTGACGTTGCACCGTTCTCAATCGGAGCGGGATCGAAATTGTCGGGGACGCGGCGACGGCGTGGGAGGGGGAAACGACCCCCTCCCACGCCGCGCATGCTGGTCAGGTTTCGGACGGATCGGCGCTACGGCCGCTCCAGTCGAGATTGCGGGTGAGGTACATCACCGCCGCCAGCGCCGCGAACAGCAGCAGCGATCCGATCAGCAGCGAATAGGCCTCAAGGCTGAGCAGGATGTAGAGCACGCCATAGAGCGCCACGAGCAGGCCGGCGATGAACCCGGCACGGCGGCGGCTGCCCAGCACCGCGCCGCTATAGGCGGTGAGTAGCGCGATGACCCCGCCGGCGGCGACCAGATAGGCCGGGGTGAACCCGATCACCTCGGCAAAGGCGAGCAGCAGCACGAAGAACAGCACAAGTGCCGCGCCGACCAGCAGATATTCGACCGCCGACACGCGCACGCCCGCGACGACGTCGAACAACAGGAATGCCATGAAGGTGAAGCCGATGAACAGGAACCCGTATTTAACGCTGCGATTGACCTGGGCGTAGAGGTCGAGCGGCTGGATCAGCCCAACCTGCGCTGCGGACGATGGCGCAACGCTGGGCGAACGCGAGTCATAGGCGGGCTGGGGCTCGCGCGAGTCTGCGGGCGAGTCGCTGGTCGTGACCAGCGTGGTGCCGAGCGCGAGGTTCGAGATGCGATAGGTCGCGCTGAACCCGCTGGCCGTAACGTTGCGCGCTTCGGGTAGGAAGCCGCCGGTAAAGCTGGGGTGCTGCCATGGCGAGGTCACGGTCCAGCGCGTCGCCCCTGCACGCGGGGCGAGTGCGACCACCGAATGGCCGCGCAGGGCAAAGGCGAATTTTGCGGTAACCGGCCGCTCACGCAGCGCCGAGGCGTCGAGATTGGCGAAGAAGCCCGATCCACCGGTGGCGGCGACGCCGTTGCCCGGCTGGGCCGCGGCGGGTTGGCCATCGATCGTGATGCGGTTGGCGGGCTTCAGGCCGCGCGGGTCGGCGACGCCGAAGCGCAGCTCGGCCTTGTCATACTCCAGCGTCGCGAGATCGACGATGCGCGCAGCGTCGGGCGGCAGGCGGAAGGACGCGCTGCCCGAAATGTCGGCGTCGTACACCACCGACTCATAAATCGATCGCGTGCGCCGCTCCGGATTGATCCGCGTATCGAGATCGAGCGTGTCGGGGGCGATGAACAGCTGCCGACGTTGCACGCTGGTGCGGGTCACCGGCTTGCCATTTTCCTGCACCGTCTCGGTTACCGGCAGCGCGTAGGGGATGACGAGCAGCGGGCCGGCCAGCGTCTGCGGCCCACCCCACCCCTCGGCAATGCTGCTGCGTGCGGTTTCCGATTGGCTCTGCCGGTCATAGACGAGCAGATAGACCGCGAAGAGCGGAATGGTCAGCACCGCGCCGACGAGCAGCGCGAGCAGCATCTTCATTCCCGGCGAACGGTTGGGTGCGGGCAGGTCCATGGGCGACTCCTGTCAGTGAAGTCGCTGGCGTAGCCTATCGCTGTCTGCGCGGCATGAGCGATCGGTGAGCTTTTCCTGAGCGGATCAGATCACGTCGAGGACGAGGCCCAGGTCGCGGGCCTCCTCCGCTTCCAGATACAGGTTCGACGGAGCCTTTTTGCACAGTTCGTCAAAGCCGAGCTTCGACCCGGCGACGATATCGCGGAACCCTTCTTCCTCGATGCGGATCGATTCCTCGATCTCGTGCAGCTTGGCCTGCAGGATCGGGACGAGCGTCTTGAGCGGACCTTCGAGATGCACGTCGCAGGTCAGCTTTCGCTCATGGATCATCAGCCGCGTACCCTTGGTCAGGAAGCGCTTGTCGACCGGGAAATGCGCCATGAACGTCGCGCCGGCCGAATAGACCGCGACCTTGCCGAGGAACAGGATCTCACGCCCGGTATATTCGCGCAGCAGCCGCACCTCGTCACCCATCAGCCGCGCGACTTCGGGATCGCCGCCAAGGGTCGAGATCGCAATCACCAGCGTGCCCTCGGTCGGTGCGGCGGCCAGCTGGTCGCGAAAGCTGTGGTACATCGCATGGTCGACCGGGCCGGACAGGCAGATATGCGGCGTGGCAAGCAGCGGGTAGCGCGTGCTGTGAGGGGCGGGCGCAGCGGGCGCGGGTGCCGCGTCGGGGGGCGGGGCGGGGATGTCGAATGCTTGGGTCATTGCCCGCGCAACTATCGGCCGGGGACTAGGTTCCCGCCGCCGTCGCCGCAACGCATCGCGCACGCCGATCGCGACCAGTGCAACACCGGCCGCGATCAGCGCGAGGAAGGCGAGGGGGATGAGCGGTTCCACGCCGCCTCAACCCGCGAGCGGGCGAAAGGATCAGCGTAATGGACCCTGCAGGCTGTCGACCGACGGTTTGCCCACCGGCTGGGTCGCGATCTTGGGCATGCGCGCTTCCAGCGGCTTCAGCCACGCCTGCACCGCGACCCCGATGCTCTGCTGGGGCAGCGACGGCTTGAGCCTGCCGCGTGTCTCCCACCCGGCGATCTCGGCAAATGCTTCGGTCACGGCAGCACCGAGCGGCTGGGGCTTGCGCAGCGCGCGATTGACCAGCGCGTCGCCGAAAAAGGTCCAGTCATTCTCCGCCGCGCAGCCGAAGGAGGAGCGGTCCGACGCCGCCGCACTGAACACGGCGCTTTGCGGTCCCGACAGCGGCGGCACGAATACGCCCGAATAACAGGCGCTGACGATCAGCAGGCGGCGCTCGATCCCGTGTGCGCGCAGCAGCGCGGCGAGGCGGCGGGGCGAGATCGCGCCGAACCCCTCATTGCCGTCATTATAGACGACGCCGAACGGTGCGCCGTGGCTGGTGGTGTAGAGGATCAGCACATCCTCCTTCTCGTCCATCAGCTCCGCGATGCGGGCGAGCGCGGCTTCGAAATTGGCGGGCGATCCCATCGGGAGCGGCGAGGGCGCCTTGCCGTCGCTGCCGCCGAGCGTGATCGTGCGACCCAGGGCGTCGTAGCGGCGTGCGAGCACCTTGCCCGCCTCCCGCGCTTCCCGCCCGAACACCGGATCGCTGTCGAGTGCGACCGAGAGGACATAGGCATCGACCACCCCCTTGCGCTGCGGAAGCAATGTGGCGAGCGCGCGGGTGAGGCGGCGATGCTCTGCCAGCGCATAGGTAGCGGGCCGATCCCGCTCGATCTGGGTGCCGCCATCGGCCTGCTGCACCACCTCCTCCGGCGTCGAGCGCGTCAGGGCGGGCGGCGGGGGCGCGGTGTGCCTGGGCGGAGTATAGGGCCGTTGCTGCGCGGACGCGGCGGGAAGCGCGAGCAGCGCCAAGGCCAATGGCAGGATCGAACGCATCAATTCACCCCCTGACGGCAAAGGTGATGGGCCAAGGCGATCTGGTCAAGCGTCCGCACGGCGTTGCTGCCGGTACCGGATTTTGGTAATCTCGTGGCATGGCTGCCAAGAATACGAGCGTCGCCCTGGGCGACCACTTCACCGCCTTCGCCGCCCAGCAGGTCGCGTCGGGGCGCTATGGCTCGATGAGCGAGGTGATCCGTGCCGGGTTGCGGTTGCTGGAGGATGAGGAGCAGCGCTTTACGGAATTGCGGGCAGCAATCGAGGATGGCTTGGCGAGTGGTGAGCCCGTTCCCTTCGACTTTGAGGCGTGGCTCGCATCGAAGACCGCCGCTGAGTGACGCTCGCGCTGGAACTCCTGCCCGGAGCCATTGCCGATCTCGACTCGATCTACGCCTATTCGGCCGAACATTGGGGATTGGAACAGGCCGAAACCTACCTGCGGGCGCTGAACGCACGAATGCAGGGGCTGCGGCGCTTCTCTGCACTCGGCACCGCGCAGGACGCGTTACATCCCGGACTGCGCCGGATCGGCGAGGGCAGCCACAGCATCTATTATCTGATCCGCGACGACGTGGTGCTGATCGTCCGCGTCCTGCATGACCGCATGGACACAAAGCGCGTGCGCTTCACGCTCCAGCAGCCAGCACCGGAGTATCGCGCGGAGATTTAGCCGGCGGCCTGGACCGCCAGCAAATCAATACACCCGCTTCTTCGGCTTGATATACTCGACCTCGTCGGTGAGCGTGTAGTCGTGGACCGGGCGATAATCGATCGCGACCGCGCCGCCCTTGCCGCCCCAGCCCTCGAACGAAGCCACGGTGTGCTTCATCCAGGTCGCGTCGTCGCGGTCCGGGAAGTCCTCGTGCATGTGCGCGCCGCGCGATTCCTTGCGGTTGTCGGCGCTGCGGATCGTGACGACGGCCTGGCTGATCAGATTGTCGAGCTCCAGCGTCTCGATCAGGTCGGTGTTCCAGATCAGCGAGCGGTCGGTCACGCCGACATCGTTCATGCTCTGATAGATCGCGTCCATCTTCGTCACGCCCTCGGCGAGCAGCGCGGTGTCGCGGAACACGGCGGCGTTGCGCTGCATTGTGCGCTGCATTTCCGCGCGGATCTTCGCGGTCGGGGTGCCGCCCTTGGCGTTGCGGAAATGGTCGAGGCGGGTGAGCGCAAACTCCTCCGACCCCTTGGGCAGCGGGTTGTGCGGCGTGTTGGGCTTGAGCAGCTCCTTGAGCCGCAGGCCGGTCGCACGACCGAACACGACCAGATCGATCAGGCTGTTCGAACCGAGGCGGTTGGCACCATGCACCGACACGCACGCCGCCTCGCCGACCGCGAACAGGCCAGGGACGACCGCATCGGGGTTGCCGTCGCGCAGCTGCACGACTTCACCATGATAGTTGGTCGGCACGCCGCCCATATTGTAATGGACGGTAGGCACCACCGGCAGCGGCTTCTTGGTCAGATCGACGCCGGCAAAGATTTTGCCGGTTTCGGTGATGCCCGGGAGGCGCTGGGCGAGCACATCGGCCGGCACATGGTCAAGGTGAAGGAAGATATGGTCCTTCTCCTTGCCGACGCCGCGGCCTTCGCGGATTTCCATCGCCATCGAACGCGCGACGACGTCGCGGCTGGCGAGATCCTTTGCCGACGGTGCGTAGCGCTCCATGAAGCGCTCGCCTTCGGAGTTGGTCAGGTAACCGCCTTCACCGCGCGCGCCTTCCGTGATCAGCACGCCCGCACCATAGATGCCGGTCGGGTGGAACTGGACGAACTCCATGTCCTGCAGCGCAATGCCTGCGCGCAGTGCCATGCCGTTGCCGTCGCCGGTGCAGGTGTGCGCGCTGGTCGCCGACTGGTACACGCGTCCGCCGCCGCCGGTGGCGAGGACCACGGCGTGGCTGCGGAAGCGGTGGATGCTTCCATCCTCCATGCACATCGCGATCACGCCACGGCACGCGCCGTTTTCCATGATCAGGTCGAGCGCGAAATATTCGATGAAGAAGTCCGCGTCATATTTCAGCGACTGCTGGTACAGCGCGTGCAGCATCGCATGGCCGGTGCGGTCGGCCGCGGCGCAGGTGCGCTGCACGGGGGGGCCTTCGCCCATATTCTGCATATGGCCGCCGAACGGGCGCTGATAGATCGTCCCGTCGTCATTGCGGCTGAACGGCACGCCGGCATGTTCCAGCTCGATCACCGCCGCTGGTGCTTCGCGCACCATATATTCGATCGCGTCCTGGTCGCCCAGCCAGTCCGACCCCTTGACGGTGTCGAACATGTGCCAGGTCCAGTGATCGGGCGAATTGTTGCCGAGCGAGGCGGCGATGCCGCCCTGTGCCGCGACGGTGTGCGACCGGGTCGGGAACACCTTGGTGATGCACGCGGTCTTCAGCCCCGCTTCGGCGCAGCCCATGGTTGCGCGCAGGCCCGAGCCGCCCGCGCCGACGACAACGGCGTCATAGCTGTGATCGATGATCTTGTAGGCGGCGGACATCAGGCGGGTGCTCCGGTAGCAACGGTGGTGAAGGCGATCTTCAGGATCGAGAAGATCGCGAACGTTCCGGCGGCGAGGGTGAAATAGTTGAGCAGCGTCAGCAGCACGACGCGCGTTTCGTCATGCTGGTAATCCTCGATCACCACCTGCAGCCCCAGACGGAAGTGGTAGAAGACGCTGATCACCAGCAGGATCATCGGCACGGCGGCGATCGGTGCCGACAACCACGCCTGAACCGTTTCATAGCCCAGGTCGGGGAGGCGGATGAGGCTGACGATCAGCCAGGTCATCAGCAGCAGGTTCGACCCCGCCGTCATGCGTTGGTGCAGCCAGTGATGCGTGCCTTCATGCGCCGAGCCGAGACCGCGCACGCGGCCGATGCTGGTTCCGGTACCCATTACTTCTTCTCCACCGCGATCGGGGTTTCGGTCTTCGGCGCCTTGGCCAGTTCGCCATAGACGATCCAGCCCCACAGCGCGGCGGTCAGCGCGACCGACACGACCATGGTCAGCACCGCAAAGCTCTTGTTCGTCTTCAGCTCATAGCCGGCACCGGCATCCAAAACGAAGTGGCGGATGCCGGTCATCATGTGCTGAAAGAAGCTGAGCGTCAGCCCGATGCCCAGGACATAGCCGATGACATTCGGTGCGCCGCTTTCGACCGTGAGGCAGTCGAGGAACTTGGCATAGCCCTCAGGCCCCGACGCCAGCGCGCACAGCCACCACAGGAACACGCCGACCCCGACGGTCGCCATCCCGCTGCCTGTCACGCGGTGCAGGATCGAAACGAGCATGTGCGGGCCCCATTTCCACACTTGCAGGTGCGGTGAGAGCGGGCGGTTGATATTGCGGGCCTTGGCCACGGCGTGTCCCCTATGATTTGCGCCTCCAAATAGCTGTCACCGCCGCCGATGCAAGAAGCTACCCTGCAAATCATCTGTCCCTAACTCGCCCTTAACCACTTTGCTTGTAGCGTTGTGAGTAAGGCCCGGCGCGAAGTGCGTCCGGGACAATGGGGGACTGTTTCCGTGGCTGGAGTGCGAGCGAACACCGATATGCCCGCAAGCGGAGCGATGAGCGCGCGGATCGACATCGCCGAACGGCTGCGAATCTTCGATTTCGACGGATCGATGGACCGCCTGAGTCGCGATGTCTGGGAGTTGCTCGAATCCGACATCCGTTCGGTGTCCGAAGCCTATTGGCAGCAATGGCTGCGCTGCTTTGCCGATGAGCGTGACTGGGCGCCCGACGATACGCAGAAGATGATCGATGTCGGGGTCGTCTTCCTGCGCAACCGGTTTCTCGACACGCGCGGGCGGGCGTGGATCGAATCGATCGAGCGGTCCGTGGCCGCTGCTTATGGTGCCGATGTCGCTCCGACGGCGCTGCTGTCGATGATCAACGCCAGCGACCGCGCGGCGCTCGACGTGCTGGTGCGTCGCGTGGAGCCGGGCGATGTCCGCCTGTCCACGCTGATCGACACGTTGATGCGGCTGTCCGCGCTGGAAAGCGATATCACGGTCGAAATCTACAATCTGTATCGCGAATATAGCGCGCAGGTGGCCCGCGACCGGCTTGCCAGCCAGTTCCGCGACTCGATCGGCACCACTGTGGAGCGCGCATCGAGCGAAGGCGAATCGTTGCGCGCGCAGGCGAGCCATACCTCGTCGGCCGCACGCGGCATGCTGGGTAAGGCGAGTGAGGTCGCTGCCGCCGCCGAACAATCGGCACTCGCGATGCGCGAAGCGGCGCACACCGCAGCGGGCCTGATCCGTGCGATCGAGGATGCACGGACCGAGGTTGAGGTCGCCGCCGATGTCGCGACGCGGGCCTCGGCACAGGCGGGCGAAGCGGTGGCGATGAGCGAGATGCTGTCGGACCATGCCAAGTCGATCGAATCGATCCTGGGCCTGATCCGTGACATTGCCGGACAGACCAATCTACTTGCGCTGAACGCGACGATCGAAGCGGCGCGGGCGGGCGACGCGGGACGCGGCTTTGCGGTGGTGGCGCAGGAGGTGAAGAGCCTCGCCAATCAGACCGCGCGTGCGACCGACGATATCGCGGGCAAGATCGCCGCGATCCAGTCAGCGACGCGCGGCACGGTCGAAACTAACGCTTCGATCCGCAATACCGTTCAGGAAGTTCAGGCGAGCGCCGACCGCATCCGCGGCGCGATGGAGGTTCAGGCGCAGACGGTGACCGCGATCACCGCAGCGGTCGACGAAACCGCGCTGGCGGCGGATTCCATGTCCGCGACGATCGGCGCGATCCGCGAGGAAACCGAAAGCGTCGCCAGCGATATCGAGCGGGTCGGGGCCGGTTTTGCCGCGCTCGACGCCGAACTCGGCGCACTCAAGAACAGCGCGGGCGAATTCGTCGCAAAGGTCGCTGCATGATGGAGGGGATTAATGGCCGGAGCCAAGGAGCTTGCGCAGTGGAGCGGTGACGACCGCCCACTTGCCGAGCGAATCCGCGACTATGACTGGGACGGCGCGATCGCGAGCGGATGCGCGCGTATCGCAGAACTGATCGGCGACGATTTCGAGACCATCGCGCGCGCCTTCTGGACGCATTATCTGACGCTTCCCGGCACCGAGCATGTCCGCGGCTATTTCGTCGGCGAGCGGCTGGAAAAGCAGATTGCGGTCAGCACGCGCTACACCCGCGTCAAATATGCGCAGCCGTTCCAGCGCGAATGGGTCGAGATGGCGGCCAAGCACGCCGACGACACCCATCGCGCGCGGATTCCGTTGCGGGCATTGCTGTCGGCATTTGCCTTTGCCCATACCCGCACCTTTGAGGTGCTGAGCGATCGACTGCCCGACGATATCGCGACCTTCCGCCAGCTGAGCGACGTTGCCACGCGCATGTCGATGCTGGAGGCGGACTTCATGGCCTCGCGCCTCGGCGTGCGCGACGCGGAACTCGCCCGGAATGAGCGCAAGGGGCAGTCGGACCGGTTCCGCGCCGACATTGCAGGAACGATCGACATGACCAGCACGCTGGGCGCGCGGGTGCGTGATCAGGCGCGCGGCGCGGCAAATGCGGCGCGCGGGATGCAGGGCAAGACCAACGAGGTTGCCGCCGCCGCCGAGCAATCGGCGCTGGCGATGCGCGAGGCCGCGTCGACCGCCGCCGGCCTCATCCGCGCCATCGAGGATGTCCGCAAACAGGTAGAGGGCGCAAGCGACGTCGCGCAGCGCGCCAGCGCGCATGCGAGCGAAGCGGTGATGATGAGCGCGACTCTGGCCGGGCACGCCCAGTCGATCGAATCGATCCTGGGCCTGATCCGCGAAATTGCGGGGCAAACCAATTTGCTGGCGCTCAATGCGACGATTGAGGCGGCGCGTGCCGGGGATGCCGGACGCGGCTTTGCGGTGGTGGCGCAGGAGGTGAAGAGCCTCGCCAGCCAGACTGCGCGCGCGACCGATGACATTGCGGCCAAGATCGCGGCGATCCAGTCGGCCACCGACCAGACGGTCGCCACCAGCACCACGATCCGCGCCACGGTGAGCGAGGTTCAGACCTGCGCCGACCGCATCCGCGACGCGATGGCGATGCAGGCACAGACGGTGACTGCGATCACTGCGGCGGTCGACGAAACCGCACTGGCGGCGGATTCGATGTCCGACACGATCGGCGCGATCCGCGAGGACAGTCGCGCCGTGGCCAGCGAGATCGACTCGCTGGAACACGCATTCGGCGAGATCGATGCGCGGCTGGGTCAGCTCAGCGATGCGGCGACCAGCTTTTCGGCAAACGTGGCGGCATAAACTGCCTTATCCCCCTCCCGCTTGCGGGAGGGGCTAGGGGAGGGCCTGTCCACGCAGGCTATCTCCGATTGTGGCAGGCCCTCCCCCGACCCCTCCCGCAAGCGGGAGGGGAGATTTGACATGCGGGGCGTTCCGACTAACCGGGTCGCCATGACCACCCATATCCTAGTGACCGGCGCCAGCCGCGGCATTGGCGCAGCAATCCTCTCCAGCTTCGACGACCGCGACGTGCGCGCGGTGGGGCAGGGGACTGCGAGCGGCATCCCCGCCGACTTCACCGATCCCGCGGCCCCCGCCGCCTTGTGGCAGGCCGCGCTCGACCAGCTCGACGGGCGGATCGACGTGCTGGTCAACAATGCCGGGATATTCGAGGCGGCCCCGATCGACTTGGACGACGCTGCCTGGCTCGCCGCATGGGAGAAGACGATGCAGGTCAATTTGACCGCCTCGGCGCAGCTCAGCCGCTTTGCGGTCAGGCATTGGCAGGAACGCGGCGAGGGCGGGCGCCTGGTCAACATCGCCAGCCGCGCGGCCTATCGCGGCGACTCGCCGGCGCACTGGCACTATGCCGCGTCCAAGGCGGGTATGATTGGCATGACCAAGAGCATCGCGCGCGGCTATGCGCGGGAGGGCATCCTCGCCTTCGCCATCTGCCCCGGCTTCACCATGACCGGCATGGCCGAGGACTATCTGGCCAGCCGTGGCGGCGACAAATTGCTCGCCGACATCCCGCTCGGCCGCGTCGCGATGCCCGATGAGGTCGCGACGATGGCCCGTTTCTGCGCGCTGGAGGCACCCGCGTCGATGACCGGCGCGGTGCTCGACGTGAACGGCGCGAGCTTCGTGCGATGAGTTCATGGAAACTCACCCTGCCCTGCACGCGCGACGAGGCCGAGGCGATCGATTTCGAGGGCGCCGAACTGCTCGGCATCGATCCCGCGCCGGTGTTACTGACCAGCGAGACCATCCCCGACGATCCGCTCGCCTGGCAGCTGGAAGCCTATTTCGAGGCCAAGCCGGGCAAGGCCGACATCGCGGCGGTCCGGACGCTCGTGCCGAGTGCGGCGAAGGCCAAGGAGGTGGTCGAGCAGATCCCCGACGAAGACTGGGTGACGCTCAGCCAGCAGGGGATCGCGCCGGTCCATGCCGGGCGCTTCTATGTCCACACCTCGACCAATCGCGGGGACGTGCCGCCGGGCGCGAAGAGTTTCCAGATCGAGGCGAGCCGCGCGTTCGGCACCGGCACGCATGAGACCACCGCCGGGTGTCTGCGCACGCTCGACGCGATGCGCGCGCGCGGTGAGCGGGTCCATAACCTTGTCGATATCGGCACCGGCACCGGGCTGCTCGCCTTTGCCGCGATGCATTTGTGGCCGCGCGCCTATGCCACCGCATCCGACATCGATCCGGTGTCGGTCGAGGTGACGGCGGAGAATGCCGCGATCAACGGCGTGCCGCTCGGCGTCATGCAGGGCCAGCTTGCGCTCGCCGCAGCGGCGGGGCTGGAGCATCCGCTGCTGATCGGCCGCGCGCCCTATGACCTCGTCATCGCCAACGTCCTCGCCGGCCCGCTGATCGAGCTCGCGCCAAGCATCAGCGCGGTGCTGGCCGAGGGCGGGACGCTGATCCTGGCCGGATTGCTGGAGACTCAGGCGGAGCGCGTCGCGGGTGCCTATCGCCGTCACGGCCTGCGGCTGGCGGGCAAGACGCCGATGGGCGACTGGCCGACGCTTCGGCTGCGCAAGCGGACGCGCTATGGCTGGGAGCGGACGACGCGGTCGGGACCGGATGGGCAGGGGCTCGCGCCGGGGTTCGGGAGCTGGTGACGCGGCCGTAGCGAAATTGTCTGTAGTCTTGGCGCTGACGCCTGTTACCGTGGGACGATGCGTTCTTATCTGCTTGCCGCACCGGCATTGGTTTTGGCGATACCGCAGGCCGGGGCAGCCGCCCGACTTCCTGTCGGCGGACCTGTCGATGTGGACGCCGGGACCCCGCAGCGGTCGTTAGCCCATCCCGCGCTGAAGACCCGGTCGCAACGGTGCGAGGCAGCGACGCGCGAGGACGAGTCCTGCTTCGGCGTGCGGTTGGAAATGGTGCGGGCCTTGCTCGACGCGGGCGATCTCAAGACCGCGTATAGCGAGGCACAACAGGCATTGGCGCACGCGGAGCGCACATTACCCGTCGATCACGCCGACATCGGCGCGGCTGCGTCGTTGTTCGCCCGCGTGATGGACGCCACCGGAGGATATGCCGGTTCCGAAGGCTATCATCGGCGCGCGCTCGCTATCGCTGAAAAGCGACTACCGCCCGGCGACCCGAGGCTGGCGGACGCGATTGTTTGGCTTGCGGAAAATCTCCAGCATCAGGGGCGCTATTTCGATGCGGAGCAGCTCCAGCGGAGCGCACTCGCCATCCGCGAAGCGGGTCTTCGCAGCGATGATCCAGCCATCGCCCGCACGCTTACAGCGGTCGCCGCCGCACTGGACCAGCAAGGACGCGCCAGCGTGGCCGAGCCGATCCATCGCGCCGCGATTCAAAAGCTTGAGAAGCGCGTGCGTGCGGATCCTCAGCAACTCGCTCTGTCCTATGCCGGCCTTGCCCGAAACCTCGCCCTGCAGGCCCAGTATGATGCCGCGGAGCCGCTGTTCCGCAAGGTGTTGGCGCTGCGCACGCAGGCGACGGGTTCGAACCCGCTCGCGATCGCGTCCGCTTTTAGCGATTTGGCGATCAATCTGGACGCTCAGGGCCGCTACGACGTGGCGACCGCGCTGCATCGCTGGGCGGTAGCGGCATATCGGGCGGCTTCGCCGCCGCGTCCGGCCGATCTGGCGTCGGTGTTGGGTGATTTGGCAGGTAATCTGGCCGCGATCGGTGCGACGGAGGAAGCTGAAACGCTGTATCAGGAGGCCTTGGAGCTGGCATGGAGCAGCCAGCCGCCCGGTCACCCCGCGCTCTCCCGCGCCTTGAACGATCTTGGTGCCTTTCTGGCCAGCCAGAAGCGATATCGCCAGGCGGGGGCATATTACAAGCGCGCCCTGGGCCTGTTGGAATACAAGCTGCCCGCCGGCCATCCCGAGATTGCGGCTGCAGCGGAGAATCTGGCGCTCAACCGGCTTGCGCTTGGTTTGCATGCAGATGCCAGGCCGCTGCTGTTGAAAGCGTATGAGATACGGCGCGCGCTGCCACCGTCGCATCCCGATCGAATCGCAGGCGCCTGGCTGTTAGGCTGGTATTTGAGCTTTCGTCGTGAATCGCCGCAAATAGTGCGCAGTCTGTATGCGGAGGCAGAGCAGGGCCTGCACGAACGCCTGCGCATGTTCAAGGACCACTCTAGCGCGGCGCGCGCGGAGACGCGCCGCTACCGGCCCGTTTTTCGCGGCCAGGTTCGCGTGGCGTGGGAACTGGCGGTACAGCGCTGATGATCAGCCCCGGCGACCCTCCGCATAGTCCTGCGTCCCGCGCGTGATCACCCGGTCGCCAGGCTCGATCGCCGCGATGGCGATGTCGGGCTGGGCCAGGATCTCGTCATAGAGCGGGGCGAAATCGGTTTCGACCGTCACGCGCAGCAATTCGTCGTAGCTGGGAATGACGAAGTAATTCTGCTGGAAATCGTCGATGCGATATTCGGTCCGCATCACGCGCTTCAGGTCGAAGCCGATCCGGTTGGGGCTGTCGCTGTCGAGCGCGTAGCGGCTCTCGCCATGGCTGGACACGATCCCCGCACCATAGATACGCAGATCGTCATCCTCCTCGATTAGGCCGAACTCGACCGTGTACCAGTAGAGCCGCGAAAGCTGCTTGAGCGCGCCATGCTCCAGCGCGCGCAGTCCGCCGCGGCCATAGGCCTCCATATAGTCGGCGAACACCGGGTCGGCGAGCAGCGGGACATGGCCGAACACGTCGTGAAACACGTCGGGTTCCTGCAGATAATCGAGCTGGTCGGCGCGGCGGATGAAGTTGCCCGCGACGAAACGGCGATTGGCCATATGGTCGAAGAACACATCGTCGGGAACGAGGCCGGGGACGGCGACGACCTGCCACCCCGTCGCCTTCATCAGCCGGTCGGACAGTTCCTCGAAATTCGGAATGCCGCTTTCGGACAGCTTGAGCAGGTCGAGCCCGCGCAGGAATGCCTTGGACGCGCGGCCGGGCAACAGCTCGATCTGGCGCGCATACAGCGTGTCCCACACGGCATGTTCTTCGGCGGTAAAGGCGTCCCAATTCTGCGGGATCGTCCAGTCGGCGCCCGCGCCTTCCGGGGGACGCTCCAAAACATGGGTTTCACTCATCATGTCCGCAGCATAGCATGGCGACGCGACGCGCGGAACCAAGGGGTTTGCCGGAGCTTGTGTCGGCGAGGAGTGATGCGATGCCCGTAAATGTCGACGCCAAGGCGCCCCCCGCATCGGCATTGCTGGCCGAATGGCCGCGTGCGGCGCTGTCGCTGGGCTCGCTGCCGTTCGCGTGGAAGGAGCTGCTGGCGGAGCCGCGCGGCGACGGGCGGCCCGTGATGATCTTGCCGGGCCTCGTCAACAGCGACATGAGCAACGTCGTCATGCGCCGTTATCTCGATGCGCTCGGCTATCGCGCTTACCCTTGGGCGCTCGGTCGCAATTTCGGCGCGCGTGCGATCGGGGCGGAGGGCGAGCGCTTGTTCGACCGGATCGCGCAGGTGCATGACGAGACCGGACAGACGGTCACGTTGGTCGGCGTGTCGCTGGGCGGCATCATGGCGCGGATCGCAGCACACCGACACCCGGAGCTGGTGCGCGAGGTCATTACGGTCAGCTCGCCCTTTGCCGGACTGCCCACCGCAACCAATGTCTGGCGCGTGTTCGAAATGGTCAGCGGCCAGCGCGCCGACGACCCCGCCGTGCGCGCGATGCTGGAGGAGGCGGCGATGCCGCTACCCGTCCCGGCGACCGCGATCTGGAGCGCGAGCGACGGGCTGGTCAACGGCGCGATCTGTCACGAACCGGACTGCGAGTCAGCGCGGTCGATCGAGGTCGATTCGAGCCATTTGTGGGTGCAGATGAAACCGCAAGTGCTGCGCGCAATCGCGCAGACTTTGGGGCGGAACGCCTAGCGACCGCGCATCAATCGCAGTCGTCGGGATCCTTGCGGCACTTTTCGTCCTGCTTCTTGCGCTCGCGGCCTTCCTTGGCCTCTTTCTCGCGCATCTTGCGGCCGTAGTTGCGGTCGGCTTCGTCCTGGCTGGTGGTGGCCCAGTCGGCGGCCTTGCCCGCGACCTTAACCGGTGCCGTGACGACGTCGAACGCGGTCTTGGCGATGCAGCCGCCCGACAACAGCGGCAGCGTGACGACGGCGATAATCAGTCCCTTGCGCATCGCGCAGTCCCTCAACGGGCGTTCAGCGGGAATGCCGATCGCGCGCCTGCACCCCCAGATAAGGGTAATCGGTAAATAAACCATCCACGCCCGCCGCCAGGAAACGCGCAATCTCGGCGGCCATATCGCCATGCCCGGCGGGGTTGATGCCTTTGCGCAGGCCGGAGGGCAGGAAATAGTTTTCGGCGCGGAAGGTCCAGGGATGGACCTTCAGTCCCGCCGCATGCGCATCGGTGACCAGCGGCAATACGGTGCCGTCGCCCGCCACCACCATGTCCTTTTGCGGCCCGACCCCACTGGCATAGGTGGCGATCGCCTTCAGCCCCTCCGGCGTCGCCATCGCCTTGTAGCTCGGTTGGGCCCTGTCCGCCGGGCCGCCGTCGGCCGCCATCAGCTGGATCAGCGGAACCTGCGTCAGCTGCTTCAATGCCTTCAGGCTATTGACCTCGAACGACTGGATGAACACCGGCGCATCGGCGCGGTCCCAACCTGCGGCCTTCAATTCGGCCACCAGCAGCGCTTCCATCGGAAGGCCGATGCTGGCGAAATAGCTCGGGTGCTTGGTTTCGGGATAGATGCCGATGGTGCGGCCCGTATTTGCGGTCGCCGCCTTTGCCAGCGCGATGATCTCGCGCAGCGTCGGCACCTCGAACTGGCCGTCGAACTTGGCGTTGCCCCGGCGCAGCAGCGGCAGCCGCTCCTTCGCGCGCAGCGTCTTGAGCTCGGCGAGCGTGAAATCCTCGGTGAACCAGCCGGTGTGGCTGATGCCATCGATCGTCTTGGTGCGCTTGCGGTCGGCAAATTCCTTGCGGCTCACCACATCGGTGGTGCCGGTAATGTCATTCTCGTGCCGCGCAACGAGCTGGCCGTCCTTGGTCATCACCAGGTCGGGCTCGATGAAATCCGCCCCCTGCTCGATCGCGAGGCTGTAGGCGGCGAGCGTGTGTTCGGGCCGTTCTCCGCTGGCGCCGCGATGCGCGATGACGATGGGCTTGGACGAGATGACGGCCTCCTTGGCGAGCGCGGGTGTCGCGATCATGGCCAGCACCAGCCCCGCTCGCAACATCCGCATCATCGTCTTATCTCCACCAGGTTACTCCGGCGGCTAGGTGATTCGGATGACATTTTGGAGGCACCATGGCCGATAACGACAGCGTGATCGCCGCCGCGCGCAGCTGGGCCGGGGTGCGGATGGCGCTGGCGACGGTGGTGTCGACCTGGGGATCCGCCCCGCGTCCGCGCGGCAGCCATCTGCTGGTGCATGAAGACGGCCGGTTCGAAGGATCGGTTTCGGGCGGGTGCGTCGAGGCTGATATCATGGCGGTGGCGGCGGAGGTGATCGCCGGCGCACCGTTCGCGCTGCGCCGCTATGGCGTCGCCGATGCGGCGGCGTGGGAGGTCGGCCTGCCCTGCGGCGGCGAGATCGCGGTGATGGTCCAGCCGGTCGCCGCGCACGGCTTCGACCCGGCGCTGTTCGATGCGATCGCGGCGGCCCGGGGCGAGGGCAAAGCGCTGGAGGTGGCGACCGACCTGACGACCGGGTGCAGCAGCACCGACCCGCTGCCCGACGCCTTCATCAACCGCTACGAGCCGCCGCGCCGCTTGCTGATCGTCGGCGCGGTGCAGATCGCGCAGGTGCTGGCCGGACTCGCGCGCGAACTCGGCATCGCCACAGTGGTGATCGACCCGCGCGGGCGGTTCCTGACGCCCGAGCGCTTTCCAGGCGTGACGCTGGACGATCGCTGGCCGGACGAGGCGGTCGAAGCCTTGCGTCCCGACGGCGCGACGGCGGTGGTGACGCTGAGCCACGATCCTAAGATCGACGATGCGGCACTGATCGCGGCGCTGCGGGGCGGAGCGGGCTATGTCGCGGCCTTGGGCTCGCGCAAGAGTCACGCGGCACGGCGCGCGCGGCTCGCTGCCGATCTCACGGACGAGCAGATCGACCGGGTCGAGGGGCCGGCGGGGATCGATATCGGTGCGGTCGGGCCGGCGGAGATTGCGCTGTCGATCGCGGCGGGCATGGTGCGGGCGCTGCATGATCCGCGCTGAACGCACTGCGCTCGTGCTGCTTGCCGCCGGACGCTCGCGCCGGTTCGGTGACGCGGACAAGCTGACCGTCCCCTATCTCGGGCGTCCGCTCGGGCTGCATGTCGTGGTGGCGCTGGAGGCGGTGCCGTTCGCCAACCGGATCGCCGTGGTGGCGGAAACCGCGCTCGACCTCTCCGGCTGTGGCTATGATGTGGTGGTCAACGACGATCCGGCGGCGGGGCTTGGCCGCTCGCTGCGGCTTGGGGTTGAAGCCGCCACGCGGAGCGACCCGGATGCGGTGGTGATCGCGCTGGCCGACATGCCACGCGTCACCGCGACGCAGATCTACCGCCTGCTCGACGCAGCGGAGGATGATGCGGCAATCGTGGCGTCGAGCGACGGTGTGGTCCCGCGCCCCCCCGCGTTGTTCGGCCGGGCGCTTCTTCCCGACCTGCTCGCCGCGCAGGGCGACATGGGCGCGCGCGATTTGGTCCGGCGCGGGCGTCATATCGTCGTGCCGCCCGCCGAGCTGGTCGATGTCGACACGCCGGAGGATCTGGATCGGCTGATCCATGGGTGATCAGGCACTCGCCATCGCGCTCGGCCTGATCTCGGCCTTCAGCCTCGCGCTCACCAATCTGGTGGTGAAGCGCGGCGACGATATTCTCGTCGCGCGGGCGCTGTTGTCGTCGAGCGCGGCGGTGGTGATCGCGCCGTTCGCGCTGATCGTGCCGCTACCCGATGCCGCGACCTGGACCGCGCTCGCCTGGGCGGTGCCGGCGCATTTCGCCTATCAGATCTGCCTCGTCCGGGCGATGCAGCGGGGCGATTTGAGCCTGGTCTTTCCGATCATGCGTGGCGTCGCGCCGCTGCTGACCGCCGGGTTCGCGATGCTGGTGCTGCGGGAGCATCTGCCGCTGATCGGCTGGGTGGGCCTGGTGATCGCGACCGGCGCGGTGATCGTGTTCGCATTGCCCGCGCGCGGGGTGTCGATCGCTGCGCATCCGGACAAGGTGGCGCTCGGCTGGGCGTTCGCCACGGCAATCGGGGTGGCGCTCTACAATATGGCCGATGCGCGCGGGGTGCGCGTCGCGCCCAGCCCCTTCACCTATATCGTGTGGTTGTTCATGCTCGACAGCATCTGCATCACCACCACCGCGCTGCTGCTGCGTCGCCGCGCGCTGGGGCGGGCGGTGCGCGCGACTTGGAAGCACGGCGTCGCGGCGGGCGCGCTGTCGAGCATCTCCTTCGGGTCCGCGCTCTACGCCTTCTCGCTGATGGAGGTGGCGAAGGTGTCCGCGCTGCGTGAGACGGCAGTGGTGTGGGCTGCGCTGATGGGCGCGTGGATGCTCGGCGAGGGGTTCGGCGGCCGCCGCATCGTTGCGGCGGTTGTGCTCGCCTTCGGCCTGATCCTGCTTCAGTTCAGCTGATCAAATTCCTCCCCCAGCAAGCTCAGGGGAGGAATTTACTCATGCCGCAACGCGTCGATCGGGTTCAGGCTCGCCGCACGCCGCGCCGGAAAATAGCCGAACACCACCCCGATCCCGGCCGCAATGGCAAAGGCGATGATGTTGATCTGAAGGTCGAACGTCCAGGGTACCTGTATCAACGGTGTCAGAATCGCCACCGCCACCTGCGCCACCAACAGGCCGATCACTCCGCCCAGCATCGACAAGACGATCGCCTCGACCAGGAATTGCATCAGCACCTCACGCGCGACCGCACCGATCGCCAGGCGGATGCCGATCTCGCGCGTCCGTTCGGTCACGCTCACCAGCATGATGTTCATGATGCCGATCCCGCCGACGATCAGGCTGATCGCCGCCACCGTCGCGACGATGCTGGTCAGCAGCTGTGTCGTTCCGGTCAGCGTCGCGCTGATCTGCGCGGTGTCGAAGATGTTGAAATTATCCTGCTCGCCCGGCTCGATCCCACGCCGCTCGCGCAACAGGTCGCTCAGCGATGCCTGTACGGTGGCGGAATCATAGGCGCTATCCACCCCGACCAGCATCACGCGAATGTCGCGATTGCCCGAAAAGCGGCGCTGCACCGTCTTGATGGGCATGATCACGACATCGTCCTGATCGCCGCCAAACCCCGCCTGGCCGCGCGTCGACAGCGTGCCGATCACATCGCAGGACACATTGCTGATCCGGATCCGTCGCCCGATCGCCTCGCCGCCGCGGAACAGGTTTTGCCGCACGGTATTGCCGATGATGCACACCGCCTTGCCCGCGGCTTCCTCGGCGGCTGAAAAGGTGCGTCCACCGGTCAGCGGCCAGGGCTGGACCTGGAAAAAGGCATTGGTGGTACCGTTGATCGTGGTTGACCAGTTGGCGCCGTTATAGATTGCGGTCCCGGCCGCCTGCGCCTGCGGTGCGACCGCCGTAACGCCCGCAATCTGTTCGCCGATCGCCTCGACATCCTGCTGCTCGAAATCGGGCGGACGCGGACCGCCGCCGCCACGGCCAAAGCCCTGGCCGGGCCGCACCTGCAGGATGTTGGTGCCGAGGCTGGCGATCTGTTGCTGCACCGCCGCCGTCGTTGCATTGCCGAGCGTGACCATCGCCACGACTGCTGCCACGCCGATGATGATGCCGAGCGTCGTAAGGAACGAGCGCAGCTTGTGCCGCAGGATCGATCGGATCGCGAGGGTAAAGGTGGTGCCGAGCATCAGGCGGGAACCCCCGCGCGCAGGCCCGTCTCGATCCGCTCGACCAGCCCGTCCTTGAAATGGACGATGGTGCGCGCGAACGCCGCCATCTCCGATTCATGCGTGACCATCAGCACGGTGATGCCGCTGTCCTTGTTGAGACCGGTGAGCAATTGCATGATCTCCACCGACCGTTCCGAATCCAGATTGCCGGTGGGTTCGTCGGCGAGCAGCACATCGGGGCTGGTGACGATCGCGCGGGCGATGGCGACGCGCTGCTGCTGCCCGCCGGACAGTTCGGCGGGGGTGTGGTCCCACCATTGGTCCAGCCCGACCTTTTCCAGCGCCGCCATGCCCAGCCGGTGCCGCGTCTTCTTGTCCTCGCCGCGATAGAGCAGGGGCAGTTCGACATTCTCCAGCGCGCTGGTGCGGCTGAGCAGGTTGAACCCCTGAAAGACGAAGCCAAGGTAGCGGCGGCGCAGCAACGCGCGCTGGTCGCGGTCGAGCGTTTCGACATGGACATTCTTGAACAGGAATTGCCCGCGCGTCGGCACGTCGAGGCAGCCCAGGATGTTCATCGTCGTCGATTTGCCCGAGCCCGATGGCCCCATCACCGCGACGAAATCGCCCTGTTCGATGTCGAGGTCGACGCCTTTCAGCGCCTGGAATGCGGTCGGCCCCTCGCCATAGGTCTTGGTGACGCCGCGCAGGCGGATGATCGGATCAGCCACCCGCGGCCCCCGACTTGCGCTGGCCGCTGCCCGAGCCGCCGCCGGAGCGCTGGCCGCTGCCGTCGCCTGCCAACTGGCCGGTGATCACGTCCATGCCCGGCTTCAAATTGCCGCCGATGACTTCGGTCACCTGTCCGTTGGTGTCGCCTGTGATCACCTCGACCGCTTGTGGCTGGCCATCCTCGCCCCTGACATAGACGGTCTGGGCGGCGCCGCGCCGGATGGTGGCCGACTTCTCGGCACCCTGCGCGCCGCGACGGCCGCGTGGGACCAGCGCTCCCGCCACGCCGCCGCCCCTTGATGCCTGCCCGCCGCTCGCTGCCGGCGTAAAGCGCAGCGCGGCATTGGGGACAAGCAGGACATTGTCCTTTTGCAGCGTGATGATCTCCGCAGTCGCGGTCATTCCGGGGCGCAGCTTCTGGTCCGGATTGGCGACCGACAAGGTGGCGGCATAGGAGACGACCTGCGCCGTCGTGCTGCTGGTCGTCGTGGTCGTCTGGGCCGACAGGTTGGAGCCGACATCGACGCGCTGGATCACCGCGGGGAAGGTTTCGCCGGGGAAGGCGTCGACGGTGAAGCTTGCCCTTTGCCCCTGCTTGACCTGGCCGACATCGGCCTCGTCGATTGCGACTTCCAGCTCCATGGCGCTGAGGTCCTCGGCGATCACGAACAGGGTCGGGGTGTTGAACGATGCCGCGACCGTCTGGCCCGGTTCGACCTGCCGCGCGAGCACCACGCCATTGACGGGCGAGCGGATGATCGCCTTGTTCCGCTGCGTCACCGCCGAGCGCAGCGCCGCTTGCTGCGAGGTCACCTGTGCCTGGCTGGCGCGCACGGTCGCGACTGCGCGGGCGAGCGCGGCGCGGGCATTGTCGAGCTCGGTCTTGCAGGAACGCGCCCGCCCGACAGGCGGCTGACTTCCTCGAACCGCGCCAGCTGGCTCTGTGCTTCGGTCAGCGTCGCCTGATTCTGTGCGACCGTTGCCTGCGCCGCCGCGACGGAGGCGCGCGCCTGGGTGATCGCGTCGTCAAGCCGTTCGGGGTCGATCAGCGCGAGCGGCTGGCCAGCCGTCACCCGATCGTTGACGTCGACCAGCACGCGATTGACCAGACCCGACAGTTCGGAGCCGACCTGCACCTGATTGGTTGGCGCGAGCTTGCCCGTCGCGGAGACGGTGACGGTCAGCGATCCCTTTTCCACCGCGCGCGTCGCATAGCCCGCTTCTTCGGTCCCGCCGAACATCTTCCATGCACCGAACAGGACGGCCACGACGACCAATGCAAGCGCGATCCATTTGGCGTAGCGTTGCCACGCCGGGGTCGCCTTGCCGCCCAGAAATTCGTCGAGCTTGGGATTTGCAGCGTCGGCCATCAATTGCTTCCGGTAATGAGTGCGGGGGGCGGGGCGGGGACGGTTTCGGGCGTCGGCGCCGCGCCGGCATCCCAGCCGCCGCCGAGCGCGAGGTACAGCTGGATCAGCGCCGATGCCTTGTCCGACCGCGCCTGATTGAGCCCGTTACGCGCGGAAATCAGCGACGCTTCGGCCTGGCTGAGCGTCAGGAAATCGGCAAGGCCGGCGCGGTAGGAACTGCGCGACAGGATTGCGCTGTTGTTCGCGGCATCGAGCGCGATGGTGAATTCGCGTTCGCGCGCCTGGGCGGTCTGCAGCGCGACGACGGCGTTCTCGACATCCTCAAGGCCCGCCAGCACCGTCTGTTTATAGGCGTAGAAGGCGCCATCCGCCGCCGCCTGGGCCGATCGCACCTGCGCGCGGGTACGGCCGGCGTCGAAAATCGTCTGGGCGAGATTGGCGAAGACGCGCCCGATGATCACGTCTAACAGGCCGGTGATGCTGCCCGCTCCGGCATCGATGCTGCCGCTGAGCGCGAGCTGCGGGTAGAGCTGCGCTTCCGACACCCCGATCTGCGCGACCGCGCCGGCGAGGTTGCGTTCGGCGAGCCGCACATCGGGCCGCTGACGCAGCGTATCGGCGGGGATGCCGACTGCGATCCGCTCCGGCCCCTGCGGGATCGGGCGCACCGCCTCCATCTGCGCCTTGAGCGCGCCGGGCGCTTGCCCGGTCAGCACGCCGAGGCGGGCGACGGCGCTATTGTAGCTTGCCTCGATCGAGGGGATCGACGCGGCGGTCTGGGCGCGGGTGGAGCGCGCCTGTTCCTGATCGAGCGAGGAGACGAGGCCCGCCTGCACGCGAAAGCCCGCAATCTCCAGATTATCGTCCTGAATGGTCAGGCTCTCGCGCGCATTGGCCAGCTGCGCCTGCGCGGCACGGGCGAGGATGTAGTTGCGCGCGATCTCACCCTGAATCGACACCAATGTCGCGGCATAGCTGTAGCCCGATGCCTCTAGCTGCGCGCGGCTCACCTCGATCCCGCGCCGCACGCCGCCGAACAGATCGACCTGATAATTGACGTCGCCGCCGAGCGAGAAGCTGGTGCTGCCGCCCTGCGATACGGTGGTGACCGTGCCGTCGGGCAGGGTCACCTGCGTGCTGGTCCCGCGGATCGGTTCACTGCGCGACGCGCTGCCCCCGGCGCTGACCGACGGGAGGAGCGATGCGCGCGACTGGACCAGCGCCTCGCGCGCCTGACGCAGTCGGGTCACGGCCTGCGCCACATCGAGATTCTGGCCCGCCGCCTGCTCGACCAGCCCGGTCAGCATCGGATCGTCGAACGCGGTCCACCAGCGTTTGAGATCAGCCTGAGCCTGCTGGTCCGCCGCGACCGAGAAGGCGGGCGGGAGGGCAAGCTGGGCGGCGCTGCTCGGTCGGTAATCGGGGCCGGCCGCACAGCCTGCCAAAGGGAGCGCGGCCATGCCGAGGATCAGGAAGGGGCGAACCATCATGCGCCGAAAATGGCCAGCGCCGGTCGGGGCGTCCACCAAAAGAGTGTCGCAAATTGTAAGCATCTGCGTTGGAACATGCGCGAAACGAATTGGTTGCGCGGGCTCCTTGGGGATCGCTTCAACCGAAACTTTGGCCGGTCCCGCCGCGCTCGCCGCAGCGGATCAGCCGGGAATCCAGAACGGCTGCCTGCCGGTTGATCACGGCGGCGCGATAGTCCGGATCGGTCACCATCTCGAGAAAAGCCGCAGCGTTCGGGTAGCGCGCGATAAAGGCTGCGTCCCAGTGTTCGTCCGACGGGCCGGTAAGCACGACTTCGGGCTTGCCCGTCCACAGGATCGTGCCGCCAACGCGGGTGAAGATCGGTCCGCTTTCTTTGGAATAGCGGCGATAGGCGTCGGCGCCGCTCAGCCCTTCCGCTGCATAGGGGTGGCCGTCGGGATAGGCGGCGCGATCGCGATAGCGGACCAGGTTGATCATCATGATCGGCGTGTCGCGCGGGAGCGCCTTGAACGCGTCGAACTGTTCGCGGGTCGGATCGACATGCATAGACCTTAGCCTCCTATCCAGCGCCAGATGCCGGCCGGCATGTTGGCAAGCGGCAGATGCGCCCAGGTCGCGCCGAGCCACAGGATCGTGCCCCCGATGATGGCGATGGTGCCGGGCCACGCCGCCGCACCCTGCGCGCGGCCGCGGGCGATCGCGACGAACGGCCAATAGCTGGTCACATCCTGCCAGCGCGGCCAGAAATCGGGTTGGAGCCGCCGCTTCTTGCCGTCCTGCAACGCCGCGCCGACCAGTGCGAGCAGGCCGATGCTGGACGCCAGCACGATCTGCGCCGGTTGCGGAAAGACGAGGATGTGCGCGAGCGCCCACAGGGCAAAGCTCCACATCATCGGATGCCGGGTGATCGCGAACACCCCGCGCGGACGCGGCACGGGCTTGGGTTTGCCGGTCGGGTCGGGAAGGGCGGGGTTGCCGATCAGCGATCCGATCAGCAGTACCGATGCGAGCAACATGATCGCGCTGGCGACCGCCCACAGGCCATCGCTGACCGCCCACAGCGGTGCCTCGTCGGGCATCCGCCCATAGACATGCGCCATCCAACCGAGTGTGGCGAAGGCGACCAGCGAATAGATCCCAAGAAAAAGCCGCTCGCCGACAGCGTCGACCAGCGGCTTTCGCAAGGGGTGGGAGAGGAGGAAATGGGTCCCCAGAAACGCCACACAGGCCGCGATCAATGTACCCATTTCCCCCTCCCGATATTCAAGCGATCAGCGCGTTTCGTCCTTGATATGGATGCCCGGCGCCTGCGGCTCGGCCAGTTCCGCCGTGCCCGCCAGATCGTCATCCTTCAGCGTGTCGAGATGCATCAGCTTCTTGATCAGCGGCGAGATCAGCACGACCGCGACGCCAAAGCCGATCGCGACCCAGCCGACGGTCGAGTAGACGTCGAGCACGACCGCCTTGTTCGCGCCTTCGCCCGCTGCAGCTTCCGATCCCGTTGCCGCCGCGATCAGGCCGGCGGCGAAGTTGCCGGTGGCCGATGCGAAGAACCAGGTGCCCATGATCAGGCTGGCCATATGCGCCGGGGCCAGCCGGTTCATCGCGCTGAGGCCGACCGGCGACAGGCACAGCTCACCGGTGGTGTGCAGCAGGTAGATCAGGAAGATGAAGATGACCGGGGTCAGATTCTCCATGCCCGCCGCCTGCGAACCCCAGACGAGGACCAGGAAGCCCAGGCCAAGCTGAAGCATCGCCAGGCCGAACTTGGCCGGGGTCGACGGCTCCAGCCCGCGACGACCGAGGAAGGTCCACGCCGCCGCGAACAGCGGGGCCAGCAGCACGATGTAGATCGCGTTGATCGACTGGAACATCGACGCCGGAACGCCCGCGCGGTCGACATAGCGATCGGTGAACAGGTTGAGCGACGAACCGGCCTGTTCGAACAGCGCCCAGAACAGGATCGAGCCGAGGATCAGGAACATCGCAGCGAAAATACGGTCGCGCGCCTCGCGGTCGAGCTTCACCACAGCCGTGAACAGGACATAACCGACCAGGATCGCGCCCGCGACCATCAGCAGCCAGCCGATCACCGCCTGATACTGGATCAGCTGCCAGATACCAACCACGGCGGCGACACCGATCAGGTAGAGCAGCCATTCGAGCTTGATGCCGACCACCGACTTCTTGAGCGCTGCGGGGTCGGGCGCTTCGCCCTTGCCCATCAGCAGCGGCTTGCCGATCACGAACACGATCAGGCCGAGCAGCATGCCGACGCCCGCCGCGCCGAAGCCATAGCTCCAGCCATAGGTCTGGCCGAGATAGCCGCAGAGCAGCGAGCCGAGCGCCGCGCCGAGGTTAATCCCCATGTAGAAGATCGTGTACGCACCATCGCGCCGCACATCAGTGCGCGGATAGAGCTGGCCCACGATCACCGAAATGTTCGCCTTCAGAAAGCCCGAGCCGACGATGATGAAGCTGAGCGCCAGCCAAAAGATGTTGAGCGCACCGCTGTCGGTGCCGCCATTGCCCTCAAATCCCATCAGGAAGTGGCCGAAGGTCAGCAGCACCGCGCCATACAGCACGGCCTTACGCTGGCCCAGGTAGCGGTCGGCGAGATAGCCGCCGAGCACCGGGGTGATGTACACCAAAGCGGTGTAGGCGCCGTAGATGACGCCCGACTTTTCATCCGAAAAAAGCCAGTGCTGGGTCAGGTAGAAGATCAGCAGCGCGCGCATGCCATAGTAGGAGAACCGCTCCCACATTTCGGCGAAGAACAGGATGAACAGGCCGAGCGGGTGGCCCAAAAAGGTTCGCTCACCGCCCGGTGCGGCTGCTGGTGTGTGCGCCATCGGCACGAAACTCCCTGACATTTTTGGCCTCTGGGGGCCGGATCGCGCGGAGACTAGCGACAAACACCCACATGTGAAGCCTGATTGTCACACGGTTAACCGCGCTTGCGGCCGATGAAGTTGCGAACCGTTCGCAAAAATGCTTGGCGCGTTGGGCTGGAGCGGCTAACGCAGCCCGCATGACCTTCAACGACACCACCAGCCCGCTGTCCCTGCTGCGCACTCGCCGCTCGGGCAAGGCGCGCGATCTGGTCGCGCCCGGCCCCGATGCGGCGCAGCTGCGCGACATCCTCGAAATCGCCGCGCGCACGCCAGATCATGGCAAGCTTGCCCCGTGGCGTTTCGTGGTGGTGCCACCCGAGGCGCGCGATGCCTTTTCGGCGCAGCTGGTCGACGCCTATCGCGCCGAGCGCCCCACTGCCGCGCGGCTGGAAATCGAGGCGATGGAACAGTTCGCGCGGCAATCGCCAATGCTGGTGGTCGTCCTCTATTCGCCCAAGGTTGGCAGTCACATCCCGCTCTGGGAACAGGAATTGTCGGTCGGCGCGGCAACGATGAACTTGCTCCACGCCGCGCATGCGATGGGGTTTGCGGCGAATTGGCTCACCGGCTGGGCCACGTTCAGCGATGCGGTGCGCGACCTGTTCGGCGCCGCGCCCGAGCGGATTGCGGGATTCATCTTTATCGGCACCCAGTCCAAGCCGCTGGAAGAGCGCCCCCGGCCCGATCTCGATGCTGTCGTGTCAAACTGGGCAGGTTGAGCGTCTGACGGTTTCAGTAGAAACCGCATTGGGGGTGGAACTTTAACGTCCTGTGCTGTATTAAGTCACCATGACAGCGCTCGAACATGAAGACAGCCCGGTTTACCTGAAGCTGCGTGCGACGATTGCGACGGCGATCCTGCGCGGCGAATACCGCGCGGGGGATCAATTGCCATCGGTGCGCGCGCTCGCCGCCGAACATGGTGCCAACCCGCTGACGGTGGCCAAAGCCTATCAGAGCTTCCAGGACGACGGCTATGTCGAGGTGCGCCGCGGCGTCGGCATGTTCGTTCTGCCCGGCGCGGTCGAACGGCTGAAACTGGCCGAGCGCGACCGCTTCCTCACCGGATACTGGCCCAAGGTGCGCGACCATATCGCGCTGCTGGGCCTGAGCGCCCACGAACTGCTGGACCGCGAGATCGCCTGAGCCTGCCGGGCGCAGCGCGATGCACCCGCTGTTGCGCCATGAATGGGCAGTAGCGCGCGGCGAGGCCGCATTGGCGTTGCCGGGCTGGCGTGACTGGCTGATGCTCGCCGTCATGGTCGCGCTTGGGCTGGCACTCTTCATCGCATCGGATGCTGCCGCGGCGCTGCACGATAGCCGCGTGGCGGCGGCCGTCGGGGCGCTTGCCGGATGGGCTGGCATCCGCGCGGCACGGCGGCGGCTCGATCATCTGGCCCGTGAATCGGTGGTTGCTGCAGCCGCGCTCGATCCGGTGGGGCAGCGGCACGGTTTCGCGGCAGTCCTGGCATTTGTCGCGTTGGCGCTGGTGGCATTCGGCGCGCTCGCGCGCCCGTCCGTCATTGCTGCACTGCTCGTCGGGCAGCTGGTCGGGGCGATCGCCGCAGCATTGCTCCCCCTGCGCATCCTTAATCTCCGCCCGCGGGTGCAGCCGCTGCGCCGTGCGACCCGGTCGCTCTCGCCTGCGGACGCGGTCAGCGGGTATCAGCTCTTTTCCGGTCACCCGCACTGGCGCACTGTCGTCCCGCTGGTCGCCGCGCTGGCGAGTGTCGGCCTCGCCCTGTTCCTGCCGACCCATTGGAACCCCATTCTGCGCCTCGCCGTTCCGGCGGGGGCCGTCGTGCTGGCAATGCTCGCGCTGACCCGTGTCGATGCCGACATCGTCGTCTTTCTGGCGCGCGCGGGGCATGGAGCGTGGCGCAGCGCGGTGCTGCACCTCGGCGCGTCGGCACGCTTTGCCGCGATCCTTCTCCCGCTCATGGCGCTGTTCGCGCCGCACGCCGTCTGGCCCTGTGCGGCGGCGGTCGTTGCAATCGCCCAGTTCACGCTGCTGCGGGTGTGGAGCCTTCGCGCCTATTCGAGGCGATTTGCCGACATGATCCTGCTGTTCGGCGCGGTCGGTGGCGCGGTGCTCGGGACCAGCTTCCCCCCGCTGCTGGTGCCCTATGGGGCGGTTGTCAGCTTCGCCCTGCTGCGCCGTGCGACACGTGCAACCTGGAGCATGGCATGATCGAGGCGCTCGGCACCGCGACGCTTTCGGTCCTTCGCGACGGCGTACCGGCGGTGCGCGACATCTCGCTGTCGATCGCACGGGGCCGCTGGTTCGGGCTGATCGGAGCCAATGGATCGGGCAAGACCAGCTATTTGCGCGCGGTTGCGGGACGGCTGGAGGTGCAGGGCGGAACGGTGCGGATCGGCGGCACCGATTGCACCGCCGACCGGGCGGGGCGGGCGACGGCGATTGGTTATGCGCCCGACGCCGCGATGCTCCCTGCCGCGCTGACGGCGCGTGCCGTGCTTGGCATCGTCGCGGGCGATTCCGACCGCGCACTGGCGGCAGTCGGGAGCATCGCCGACGCACTGGTGCTCGCCCCGCTGCTCGACCGCCGCATCGGTGCCTGTTCGGCGGGACAGCGTCAGCGCATCGCCATCGCCTGTGCCTTCGCCGCCGGGCAGGGCATCGTGATCCTCGACGAACCGTTCAACTGGCTCGATCCGGTCGCGGCCTATGACCTGCGCCACGCGCTCGCCGCACGGGTCGCCGCTGGCCTGACCCTGGTCACCGCGCTCCACGACCTCGCGACGCTCAGCAGCGCGTGTCAGGCCGGTGCGCTACTGGCCGAAGGACGCGTCGCGCTCGAACTCGACGCCGCTGCGCTGGCCAGCGCGCGCAGCGACCCCGCCGCATTCGAAGCCCAGACGATCACGCATCTGCGCGGTCAGGCGGCAAACGTCTCCGCATCGACGGCGTAAAGCGCCTCCGCACTCGCCATCGCCGCTGCCTTCAGGCCCATCGCTTCCGGCACGACCTGCGCGACGTAGAAGCGCGCTGCCGCAACCTTCATCGCCAGGAACGCGGGGTCGCCCTGCGCCCCCGCCGCGATCCGCCCCTGCGCTTCCATCAGCCATCCGCACACGGCGGTGGCGACCATGGTCAGAAACGGATAGCTGCCCGCCAGCCGGTCATCCATCTCGCTGGCAAGCATATGCTGCGTCACGTCCGCGCACGCATCGATCAGCGCGATCAGCCCGGAATCCTGCGCGTCGGCCTTCATCCGCGCCAGCAGCGCCGTCAGCGTCGCGCCGCCATCCATGTTGAGCTTGCGCCCGACCAGATCGGCGGCCTGGATGCCGTTGGTACCTTCATAGATCGGGGTGATGCGCGCGTCGCGGAAATGCTGGGCGGCGCCGGTCTCCTCGATATAGCCCATGCCGCCGTGCACCTGGATGCCGATGCTGGTCACTTCGCAGCCGATATCGGTGCCATGCGCCTTGGCGAGCGGGGTGAGCAGGTCGAGCAGCGCGCGGGCCTGTGCGTCGCCGGCATTGGCGCGGTCGACCTGCGCCGCCGCGAGATAAACCAAAGCGCGCGCGGCCATCGTCTGCGCCTTCATCCGCATCAGCATGCGGCGGACATCGGGGAATTCGACGATCGTCGCGGGCTTGCCCTCACGCACACCCTGCACGCGGTCGCGGGCATAGGCGACGGCGCGCTGGGTCGCGCGCTCGGCGACCTGCACGCCCTGCAGGCCGACATTCAGCCGCGCATTGTTCATCATCGTGAACATCGCGCGCATGCCGCCCATTTCCGGGCCGATCAACTCGCCGACACAATCACCATTGTCGCCGAACGACAGGACACAGGTGGGGGAGGCGTGCAGCCCCATCTTGTGCTCGATCGACACCACGCGGACATCGTTGAACTCGCCCGGCGTGCCATCGGCGTTCAGGCGATATTTCGGTACCAGGAACAGCGAAATGCCCTTGGTCCCCGCCGGTGCTCCGGGGGTGCGCGCCAGCACCAGATGGACGATATTGTCGGCCAGATCATGGTCGCCAAAGCTGATATAGATCTTCGTCCCGCTGATGCTCCACTTGCCGTCCGCGCGCGGCTCGGCCTTGGTCTTGAGCGCGCCGACATCCGATCCGGCCTGCGGCTCGGTCAGGTTCATCGTGCCGGTCCATTCGCCGGTCGCCAGCTTGGGCAGGTACGCCGCCTGCTGCTCGGGCGTGCCATGGTGCATCAGCGACTCGATCGCGCCGACGGTCAGCGTCGGGCACAGCGCAAAGCCCATATTCGCGCTGCCGAGGGTCTCCAGCACCGCGGTCGACAGGGCGAAGGGCAGGCCCTGTCCGCCAAAGGCTTCGGGCGATCCGATCGTGCCCCAGCCGCCCTCGACATAGGCCTGATACGCTGCGCGATAGCCATCGGGCATGGTCACGCCCTCGGGCGACCATTTCGCGCCCACGGTGTCGCCCGCTCGGTCGAGCGGCGCCCATTCGCCCGCGGCGAACGCACCCGCGCCCTCCAGCACCGCGTCGAGGATGTCGGATTCGACGCCCAGGTCCGCGATTTGCGCGACATGCTCCAGCACGAAACGCTGTTCGGCGATGGCGGGGGTGAAGCTCATTTCGTCCTCTCTCTTGCGGCGCTTTTGCCTGCGCTATAGCGATGGCAAATGACCGCGCCAAATCCCCGCATCTTACCCTACGGCGAGGCGGCCATTGCCGATGCCGCCGCGATCATTGCAGCGGGACGGTGTGTCGCGACTCCGACCGAGACGGTCTATGGGCTCGCCGCCGACGCCACCAATGCGGAGGCGGTGGCGGGCATCTATGCCGCCAAGGGGCGGCCGAGTTTCAACCCGCTGATCGTCCATGTCGCCGATCGCCGCGCGGCCGAGGCGATCGCGATGTTCGACCGCGATGCGCGGGCGCTGGCCGATGCCTTTTGGCCGGGGCCGCTGACATTGGTGCTGCCGCTCCGCCCCGATGCGCCGATTGCGGGGTTGGTGACAGCGGGGCTGTCCACGGTCGCGATCCGGGTGCCACAGCATCGCGCCATGCAGGCATTGCTGGCGGCGACCGGTAAGCCGCTCGCCGCGCCCTCCGCCAATGCCAGCGGCAGCATCAGCCCGACCCGCGCCGCCCATGTCGCTGCGTCGCTCGCTGACCGCATCCCGCTGATCATCGACGATGGCGCGACCAGCGGCGGGATCGAATCGACCATCGTCGCGGTCGGCGCGCAACCGCGCCTGCTGCGCCCCGGTCCGGTGTCGGCGGAGGCGATCGAGCGGGAAATCGGGCGCTGGCTGGGCGGGTCAGGGGACGCGATCGAAGCGCCGGGCCAGCTCGCCAGCCATTACGCCCCGCGGAAGCCATTGCGGCTGAACGCAACCGAGGCGCGGGACGGCGAGTGGCTGATCGGCTTTGGCGCGGTTGACGGCGATGACACGCTGTCCGCGACCGGCGACCTCACACAAGCCGCCGCGCGCCTGTTCGACGCACTCCACCGCGCGGATGCCAGCGACCGAGCGGCCATTGCAGTCGCGGTGGTGCCGGAGGACGGGATTGGCCTCGCCATCAACGATCGACTGAAGCGGGCTGCGACGCGGTAGCTCTTTACACCTACGAAACGACTCCTAAGCTCGTTTGGCCGCGTAGCTGGCGTGTCACGACACGATAGCGGGAGAGCGAGATGACCAATGTGCAACGGGGCCTGGCCGAGATGATCGGCACCTTCTGGCTCGTGTTCGGCGGGTGCGGCAGCGCGGTGCTGGCGGCGGCATTTCCGGATGTGGGGATCGGGCTGCTCGGCGTCAGCCTGGCCTTTGGCCTGACGGTGCTGACCATGGCCTATTCGATCGGGCATATTTCGGGCTGCCACCTCAACCCGGCGGTGACGCTGGGTCTGTGGGCGGGCGGGCGTTTTTCGGGGAAGGATATCCCGCTCTATGTCATCGCACAGCTGATCGGCGCGGCGGTGGCGGCGTGGCTGCTCTACACGGTCGCGAGCGGAGCCCCGGGCGGCTATGATCTGGCGGGCGGTCTTGCGGCGAACGGCTATGGCGATCATTCGCCGGGCAAGTTCAGCATCGAAGCAGCGCTGACGATCGAGGTTGTGCTGACCTTCGTCTTCCTGCTCGTCATCATGGGATCGACCGACAGCCGCGCGCCCGCCGGGTTCGCGCCGATCGCGATCGGCCTTGCGCTCACACTGATCCATCTGATTTCGATCCCGATCACCAACACCTCGGTCAACCCGGCGCGCAGCACCGGTCCCGCGCTGATCGTCGGTGGCTGGGCGATCCAGCAGCTGTGGCTGTTCTGGCTCGCCCCGATCGTCGGCGGTGTGCTGGGCGGGATCGCCTACAAAGTGCTGGGGGCCGATGCCGGCAAGCGGCCGCCGGTCGAAGGCGGGCCGCTGCCGACAGCAGAGGGGTAAGCGGGGAGGGGGCTCACGCCCCCTCTTTCGCCTTCAACCGCGCGGCAAAGCTCTTGCGCAGCTTGTTGAGCTTGGGCGGGATGACGCCCAGGCAATAGGGGTTGCGCTGGCCTTCGCCTTCCCAGTAATTCTGGTGATAGTCCTCGGCCGGCCACCAGGTGTCGGCATGTTCGATCGTGGTGACGATCGGCGCCGGCCATTCGCTGGCGTTGCGTTCGATGCCGGCGCGCGCTGCCGCTTCCTGCTCGGGCGACTGGGGGAAGATCGCCGAGCGATATTGCGTGCCGACATCGCCGCCCTGACGGTTCAGCGTCGTCGGATCATGCGTCGCAAAGAAGATGTCGAGCAGGTCGTCATAGCGCAGCTGCGTCGGGTCGAACGTGACCTTCAGCGCCTCGGCATGGCCGGTATTGCCGCTGCACACCGCCTTGTAGGTCGGGTTGTCGACATGGCCGCCAATATAGCCGCTTTCGACCGACTCGACGCCGATCAGGTCCTTGAACACTGCTTCCACACACCAGAAGCAACCACCCGCGAGAATTGCGGTTTCGGTAGTCATGCGCTTCAACTCCTTGCTACGGGAGCCAAGATAGGATTGAGCGCGACGCGCAACTAGGGGCAAGACGAACATGCATGACGGCACGGTGATGGTGACGGGCGGGGCGGGCTATATCGGCAGCCATGCGGTGCTCGCGCTGCTCGATGCGGGCTGGCGCGTCGTGGTTCTGGACAATCTGGTCACGGGTTTCGACTGGGCGGTCGATCCGCGCGCGGCGCTGGTCGTTGCCAATATCGCCGATGAGGACAAGGTCCGCGCCGCGCTGCGCGAGCATCAAGTGACCGCAATCATGCACTTCGCCGGATCGGTGGTGGTGCCTGAGTCGGTCAGCGACCCCCTCAAATATTACCGCAACAACACCGCCGCCAGCCGCAGCCTGATCGAAAGCGCGGTGGCCGAGGGGGTAAAGCACTTCATCTTCTCCTCCACCGCCGCAACCTATGGCATCCCCGAAGTCGTGCCGGTGCGTGAGGATGCGCCGAAGCAGCCAATCAACCCCTATGGCATGTCCAAGCTGATGACCGAGATCATGCTGAAGGACGTCGCTGCTGCGCACCCGATCAACTATTGCGCGCTGCGCTATTTCAACGTCGCGGGTGCCGATCCGCAGGGGCGCAGCGGCCAGAGCACGGCGGGCGCGACGCATCTGATCAAGGTCGCGGTCGAGGCGGCGACCGGGAAGCGCGACGGGGTTTCTGTGTTCGGGACGGACTTTGCCACGCCCGATGGCACCGGGGTGCGCGACTATATCCATGTCAGCGATCTCGCCGCCGCGCATGTCCACGCGCTCGATCTGCTGATCGCCGATCCGAGCGCGAGCCACACGCTCAACGCCGGCTATGGCCGCGGCTATTCGGTGCTCGAAGTGCTCGACGCGGTCGATCGCGTGACCAATGTGACGATCGATCGTCGGCTCGAAGGGCGTCGTGCGGGCGATCCCGATGAACTGGTGTCGGACAATCGCGCGATCCTCGCCGCGCTGCCGTGGCGCCCGCAATATGACGACCTTGAGCGGATCGTCCGCGAC
This sequence comes from Sphingomonas sp. 32-66-10, assembly GCA_002280565.1. Classification (GTDB taxonomy): domain Bacteria; phylum Pseudomonadota; class Alphaproteobacteria; order Sphingomonadales; family Sphingomonadaceae; genus Sphingomonas. The sequence goes on along the minus strand of NCEF01000003.1, from coordinate 48,665 downwards.
GCCCTCGCCTGGGAGCGCAAACTGGCAGAGAGGCAAGCCCAATGATCGAGCTGTTCCTGTCCGCCTTTGCCATGCTGTTCGTGGTGATCGACCCGCCGGGCTGCGCGCCGATCTATGCCGGCCTGACCAAGGGCGCGCGCCCCACGTTGCAGCGGGCGATGGCGATGCGCGCGGTCATGATCGCGACCGCGATCCTGCTGGTGTTCGCACTGGTGGGCGAGGCGCTGCTGCGCACGCTCGGCATCAGCCTCAGCGCGTTTCGCATCGCGGGCGGGATCATGCTGTTCATCATCGCGCTCGAAATGGTGTTCGAAAAGCGCCAGGAGCGCCGCGAGGATCGCGCGGAAAAGGTGATGCAGGCACCGACGGTCGACGATGTCTCGGTCTTTCCGATGGCGATGCCGATGATTGCGGGACCGGGATCGATTGCGACGATCATGCTGCTCGTCTCGCGCGCCGAGGGGCCGGGCGAGACCGCCGCAGTGTTCGGCGCGCTCGCGCTGGTGCTGGTCCTGACCCTCGTCGCGTTGCTCGCCGCCGGGCCGCTGATGCGGGTGCTCGGCGCAAAGATCGAATCGGTCATCACCCGGTTGCTCGGCGTGCTGCTGGCGGCGCTGGCGATCCAGTTCGTGATCGACGGGGTGAAGCAGAGCTTCGGGATTTAGGGTCTATCGTACCGAATCCGCCAGAGCCGGTAGGGCGCACCCTTGGGCAGCGGTACCGGTTCGAGCCAGTCCGGAATCTTGCCCTTGGCAAGCTGCCCGTAGAATCCATCCTTCTCCCGTGCGCGATAGACGGTGGTCTCGGCCATGTTCGGGCAGACCAGCAGATATTGCGCGCCATAGCGCTGCGCGATGCCCCGGAATGCCTCCGGCTTGCCGGTAAAGCCATGATGCACGTCCAGGATCGCACGCTCGTTGCGGTGGTACGGCCCGGCAATCCCCTTGTGCCGCGTCATCACGATCAGCCGCGGGCCCAGATCGACATGGGTGAACAGCGTCGTGGGCGGCAGCGTGCGGTCGATCATCCGCATCGCGGCGCCGCTGGCACAGCGGTTGTTGGCGCGGCTCACCGTACTACGGTATTTGGAGGGCGGGTCGCTGACGGGCAGATATTTGACCACCAGCCCGGCGAACAGGCCCGATACCAGCAGGAACGCCACGACCGATCCAAAGATCCGCACCAGCATCAACCGGTGCCGCAGGAACCAGGGCAGGATCGTCCAGACGAGCCAAACCACGCCCGGCACCGCCAGCAACTGCGCCGCCGGTCCCGCGCGCACCTGCCAGAGCAGCATCGCCCCGGCGAAGGCCGTGAACAGCCCGATGGCAACCCAGGCGACCAGATTGTCGGCGGTCTTGGCGCGCCACGCGGCGAATCCCGCGCCGATGATCCCGATCACGGGCAGCACCGCCATCGGGAACGCCATGGTGAAGCTGTGCTTGTAGATCGGCCGCGCCTCGCGGACATTGTTGAGCCAGGTGTTGGCCAGCTCGTCCGACACGCCTTCCGGGCGTTGCAGGCATTGCGGGAACAGCCCGGCAAAGCCCCCGACGACGATCCCTCCCGCCGCTGCCGCTACGCCCAGCCGGACGAGGCGATTGGCGGGGTTGAGCAGGCTCAGCACCACCAGCAGCGCGCCCGCGACCACCATCACCGATAGCCAAACCGGGGTGAGCGCGTCGCAGCGCATCGCGTAATTGGCGTTGGACGCGAACAGCACGAACCCGGCGCTGCTCCCGCCCGCCAGGCTGAGGCCATAAGCGCGCATGCGCGGCATCTCGTCGCGGTCCCATACCCAGCGCAGCGCGACGATTGCGCCGGCCATCGCGCAAAAGGGCAGCAGCTCCAGCCCGATCGTCAACGATCCCGCGCTGGCCAGGCCAACGGTCAGCCCGCCGCGCGTCCGCTGCGGATCGGCGATGCCCATGACGGCGAGCGCGAGAAAGGCGAGCTGCCAGCCATGATGGTCGATGCGCAGCGGCACAAACTGCGCCATCGTCGCGGTGCAGCCCATCAGGATCAGCACCGCCAGCGGCCAGGCGGCGGGCGCGATCAAGCGGCGCACTGCCGCGCCCATCGCCAGCATCGTCACGGCCAGCGGGAAGAGCGGGGCGATCCCCGCCGCCAACCGCTCGGCCATTGCGGTCCCGGTAAAGGGCTGAACGATCAGGATCAGCGCCGCGATCGGCAGATCGACCAGCCGCGACCAGTGGATGTCGAGGCCGTTCGGCGGGCTGAGGCGATATTGGCGCAGGTCATACCAGTCCTGCCCGGCGAGCAGGCCGCGCACCTGCATCATCCGCATATTGTCGTCGGTGTCGCTGAGCGCGAGCGCGTTGATCAACCCCCAGCGTTGCCACACATACCAGGCCGCAATCGCGACCCAGACGAGCAGCGTCCAGCGCACCCAGCGCGTCCGCAGTTCCCGTTCGAGGTCGAACCCCGCGAATCGTGTCGAACTCAAAACCGCTTCCCCTTCTGCAGCGCGAGCATTAGGGCGGCGCGCGACTTCAGGGCAAGGCGGGCGTGGCTTCACTCTATCATCGACTGGACGATTTGCGGCGGAGCGGGATGCTGGGCCAGCTGATCCGCTTCGGGATCGCGGGGGGCATTTCCACCGTGATCTATTCCGCCGTCTATCTGCCGCTGACCTTTTGGGTATTTGCGCGCAAGGATGCGGTCTATGCCGTGCCCTTCGCCTTTGCCGTGGCGGTAACGGCGGGCTATTTCCTGCACAGCCGCTGGAGCTTCAAGGGCCATGGCACGCGCGATCCTGGCCCGCGACAAAAGGTGCAGTTCGTGGCGGTGCAGGGGTCGGGCGTTGCGCTGAACGCGGTCATCACCTGGCTTGGCACGGCAGTGCTCGGCTATCCCGGATGGGTGCCGCTGCTGCCCGCAGTCGGGCTCGCGACGATTTTTACCTTCATCCTCAATCGCTGGCTGGTATTCCGCTGATATGGACCGCATCGTTTACGACCGCATGGCCGAACATGATTCCACCCATTGGTGGTATGTGGCGCGCCGCGACATCCTCGCCGATTATATCGCGCGCTATGTGCAGCCGCCTGCGGGTGCGCGGATCCTGGAGATTGGGTGCGGCACCGGCCACAACCTCCCGATGCTTGGAGCATTCGGTTCGGTCGATGCGATCGAGATCGACGAGGCCGCCCGCACCGTCGCCAGCGCACGGCTGGGCAAGGACGTCGGCAGCGCGCCGCTGCCTGAGCTCACCGGGGTGGCCGAGGGGCAATATGACCTGATCGCCGTGCTCGACGTCGTCGAACATGTCGAGGACGACGTTGCGGCACTCGCCGGCATGGCCAAGCGGCTGAAGCCCGGCGGGAAGATCCTGATCACGGTCCCCGCGCATCAGTGGATGTGGAGCGCGCATGACGTGGTGAACCACCACAAGCGCCGCTATTCAAAGGCAACGCTGACCGCCGCGCTCGACAAGGCCGGCCTCAAATGGCGCAAGCTGCGCTGGTTCAACTCGCTGTTGTTCCCCGCCGCGGTCGCCGCGCGGGTCGCGGGCAAGCTGACCGGCAAGGACGACAGCGACGATTCGCCACCGCCGAAGCCGCTCAACTGGGCGTTCGAAAGGATTTTCGGGCTGGAGCGCCATCTGCTCGGCCGCGTCCCGCTGCCGCCGGGTCTGTCGATCATCGTGCTGGCCGAGCCGAAAGAAAAATAATCGCCGCGAACCCCATTGACTATAAATCTACATAGGTAGAGTTATGGCGAATGCTTCGGTCCCGGGCCCTCTCGCCACATGCCAAAACCATCCTCGCCTTGCTCGACAGGGCTGGGGCGGACTGGTCGCATGGCTACGCCCTGTGTCGCGCGGCCGGGATCAAGTCGGGTACGCTATATCCGTTGCTGATCCGGCTGGAGTCGCAGGGGCATCTTGAGGCACGGTGGGAGGAACCCGCGCCCGGACGGCCCCCGCGCCATGTCTATCGGCTGACCGCAACGGGCCGAGAACTTGCACGTAACAGTGCGGATGCAGCACCGCGTGGCTTATCGCCGCGAATGCGACCGGCATGATGGCGATTGCTCGATTTTTGCTTTGGCTCACCCGCCATGTAATGCCCGCGCGGCTGGGGCGTTGGGTTTCGGCAATGCGCGCAGAGCTGGATGCCATTGATGCGCCGCACGCCGCGCTGGGCTTCGCGCTCGGTTGCCTCGGCTGCGCCCTGCGCGAAGCGATGACCGCCCGGGCAACCGAATGGCTGGCCAGAGCGAGACGCCATCGCAAGACACAAAGCGCAATGGGGATCGAGATGCCGAACGTCAGAGAGATGTGGAACGGGCCGCGCCGCCGCGTAGCGATGTGCGCAGTGGCGGCGACGATCCTGGGGCTGGGCTATATGGCACTGGCTGGAGCGCCGATGCGCTATCTGCTGGTCAATACGGCCGCATTGGCAATCGGTCTCGGTCTCGCCGCGTTGCTCTCCCGCCGCAGCTGGGCGTCGGGCGCGCTGGTCACACTGGCGCTTGCCATCGGTCTATTGGCCACCGCCTCGTTTGGCATATCGGTCAACGGTGCGACCCGCTGGGTTCGCATGGCCGGCTTGGCGCTCCAGCCCGCGCTCATCGTGCTCCCGCTGATCGCCACCGGATTTGCGCGATCGCGCGGATGGCTTGGGCTGGCGGGTGTGGCAGTGGCGGCGCTGGCGCTGGCGATTCAGCCGGACCGCGGGGGCGCGGGAGCGCTTGCTGCCGGAATGGCGGCACTGGCGATGCTGCGCCCCACCCGGTCGGTCGTGATCGCATTCGCGCTGTCCGCCTTCGCGTTTGGCGCGACGATGCTGCGGGTCGATGTGCAGCCTGCCATGCCCTATGTCGATCGGATTGTGTACACGGCGTTCAGTTCCGGACTGGTGCCGGGCGCCGCCGTTCTGGCCGGGCTCACGCTGTTGCTGGTGCCAGTCGCCCCGACACTGGCGCGCCGCACTGCAGGTGATGAGCCGGTGTTGGTGTTCGGAGCCGTCTGGACGGCATTGATCGCGGCAGCGGTGCTCGGCAACTATCCGACGCCGCTGGTCGGCTACGGCGGCAGCGCGATCCTGGGCTACGTCATCGCGCTGTTGAGCTTCCCACCGACTGGTGTTTCGACGCTAGAGGTGCAGGCAGCGGGTCAGTCAGAGAATAGCGATGATAAGGTCTTGCCCCGGCAAGCTGTTGGACTGGCTTAGCCTCAGTTCGCCTCGGCGACCGCCACCAGCGCCGCGTCGATCGTCGGCGTGCCCGACGCATCCCCCGGCACATCATTGGCATAGGCGGCGAAGCTGAGCAATTTCCCGCTCTTGGCCACCATATAGCCGGCCAGCGCGTTGGTCGCGTTGAGCGACCCGGTCTTGGCGAAGATGCGGCCCTCCAGCGTCGTCCCCTTGAACCGCCGTGCCAGCGTGCCGTCGACGCCGCCGATCGGCAGCGTCTCGCGCCACGCCGTGCCCCAAGGCTGGCGCGCGATCCAGTCGAGCAGCGTCACCATGCCGCGCGGGGCGATGCGGTTATAGGTCGACATGCCCGACCCGTCGGAAAAGTCGAACGCGGTGCGCGGCACCCCGGCGGCGGCGAACATTGCCTCGACCCGCTTTTGCCCGTCGGCAACCGATCCGGTCCCGTCGATCAGGCCGGCGCGGCGCAACAGCAATTCGGCGTGCAGGTTCTGGCTGACTTTGTTGATCGTGCGCACATCCTCCGCCAGCGGGGGCGGGGTCAGTGCGGCGACCCACACCGGCTCGGGCGGGCGCGGCGACGGGGCGGTGCGCTTTGCCGGGTCGTCGGTCGCGGGATCGAGCGTGCGATAGCGCGACGTCACCGTCCCGCTGACCTTCACGCCCCGCTCGCGCAGCAACGCGGCGAGCCGCCACGCCGCATAATGCGCCGGATCGTCGATGGCGAAGCGGAGCGTGCGTGGCGGCGCATCGGCGGCGATCGTTCCGGTCAGGCGGATCGTTCGGTCAAATGGCAGCCGGTCGAACGCGATATCCGTCTTGCCGCCCTCCGCAACCGTCGCCACGCGATTGTCGATCGTCACATAGCCGAGATGATCCACCTTCGGTGCCGCACCGGGCTTGGCCGGGGTGACCGTCGCGACCAGCTCATTATCGTCGAGGGTGAGCGCGGAATTGGCGGTGCCGTAACGCGACGGGATGTTGTTCCAGCTCATTCCCGCGCTCCAGCGCTCGTCGGGGAACAAGGTGGCGTCGCCGGTGATGTTGCGCACCCGGCGGATGCCCGCGGCAATGGCGTTGGCCAGCTGGCTGAGGCAATTGGTGACGCAGTCCGCTGCGCTCGACAGCCGGGCATCGCCGCGTCCGGTGAGGATCAGGTCCTTGCCCGCGACCCGGACAGCAGCGCCGCCGGTCGCATCGGGCGCGGTGATCGCGTCGGGCATTGCCCACCATGCGGCGGCAGTGGTCACGACCTTGGTATTCGATGCCGGAATGAAGCGCTCGTCCGGGCGGATCGCGATAATCTCGCGCCCAGCGCCGTCGCCGACCACGAGCCCGAACCGCGCTCCGGCCGGGGCCTTTGCGAACTCTGCTTCGACCCGGTCGCGCAGTGCCGGAGCGTCCTGCGCCAGAACCGGCGGCGCCAGCGCGAGCGCGACTAGGGCGAGCATGCCCTTCACAGCAGCGTGGGCGGCTCGGACTTGCGCCTTGCCTTGGTCGGGGCCGGAACAGGCTCCTCCAGATCCGCGCGCGGTGGCGCGAATGGCGCGACGGTGACCTCGCCCGAATCCTGGAAACGGTATCCAAGCGAGGCATGGCCCTTCACCGGACCCGCAACGTCCGCGACCAGATAGAGCGGCCGCCGCTTCGACTCGACATAGAGGCGCCCCAAATATTCGCCGATCATGCCGAGCACGAACATCTGCACCGCGCCGAGAAACACGACTACCAGCATGGTCGAGGTCCAGCCCTGCACTGCCATGCCGAACAGCCAGCCGATCACGATGTAGAGGAACAGCAGCACCGACAGACCGGTGAGCGCAAGGCCGACATGGCTGGCAAAGCGCAGCGGCGCGGTTGAGAAGCCGGTGACCGCGTCGAGCGCGAAGCGGACCATCTTGGCCAGCGGATATTTGGTCTCGCCCGCATGCCGCTCATGCCGGTCATAGACGAACGGCACCTGCCGGAAACCGACCCAGGCAACCATGCCACGGATGAAGCGCGCCTGTTCGGGCAGCGACAGGAAGGCGTCGAGCGCACGGCGGCTCATCAGGCGGAAATCGCCGGTGTCGAGCGGGATCGGCGTGTCGGTGATCCGGTCGAGCATGCGATAGAACAGCGCCGCGGTCGCCTTTTTGAAGAACGTCTCGCCATCGCGCTTGCGGCGCACGGCATAGACCACGTCCGCGCCCTGTTCGCGCATCGTCGCGCGCATGTCGGACAACAGCTCGGGCGGGTCCTGCAGGTCAGCGTCGATCACCAGGATCTCGTCGCCCGCGCACAGGTCCAGCCCGGCGGTCAGCGCGAGCTGATGCCCGTGATTGCGCGACAGATTGACCGCGACGAGATGCGGGTCGCTGGCCGACAGCCGCTGCATGACGGACCAGCTGCCATCGCGCGATCCGTCATTGACCAGGACGACCTCATAATCGTCGCCGACCGCCGCGCGCGCCGCCGCCGACACACGGGCGTGCAGCAGCTCGAGACAGCCTTCTTCATTGTAGCACGGCACGACGACCGAGAGCTTTGGACGTTGCATGGCGCGGTCTTAGCGCGCCGCGCGGCCCTCGTCATGCGGGATTTGTGGCCGCCACGACTAAGGTCGCGAACTGAACCAGACGCTCCGGCCCGCGCGAACTTGCCGGTTCCTGCCCGCCCCGGATCAGCCACCGGGGCGGGTGTTTTCGTCAGCCGCGGAGTGGGGAGGTTGGCTAGAGGATCGCGCGTCGCTCCACAGCCGTTTGCCCTGGCTTGTCGAAGGCAGCAGCCCGTCGTCACTGAGCGCACGAACGGTGCTTCGACAGGCTCAGCACAAACGACGGTTTGCGTCTGACTTACCCTTAAACCCGTTCGGCCGAACTCACCGCATCCGCCGCCCGCAACGCCGCGATCAGCTTCATCAGATGCGCGGCGTCGCGCACTTCCAGATCGATCAGATTCGTGTGGAAGGTCGTGTCGCGCGTGTCGAAGCGGATGTTGAGGATGTTCGCCTTGTGCTGGCCGAGCAATGTCGCGACCGCGCCGAGCGCGCCGGGCTCGTTCTTCAGCGTCACCGCGATCCGCGCGGTGCCGCCCTCGGCCTTGTCGCCCCAGCCGATATCGACCCAGTCCTGATCCTCGACCGCGTCAAGCTTGGCGCAGCTGATCTGGTGGATTTCGATCGGCGCATCGGGGTGGCGCACGCCGACTATGCGGTCGCCGGGAACCGGGTGGCAGCAGGCGGCGAGGGTAAAGGCGACGCCGGGGGTCAGGCCCTTGATCGAAATCGGCACGCGCTGGACGGGCATCAGCGCTGCCTCATCCTCGGTCGATCCGGGCATCAGCGCTTCCATCACCTGCGCGTCGGTGACCTTTTGCCGCGCGATCGCCTCCATCAGTGCGTCGGCATCGTCGAGCTTGAGGCGGGTCAGCGCAGCGCCCAGCGCCTCCTCCCCGATCGGCACGGGCAGGCGGCCGACGATGTCGTCATAGAGTTTGCGGCCGAGCGCGATCGACTCGTCGCGCTCTTTGTGCCGCAAATGGCGACGGATCGCGGCGCGCGCCTTGCCGGTGATCGCGAAATTGAGCCAGTTATCCTGCGGCCGCTGTGCCTTGGAGCGCAGGATCGCGACCTGATCGCCCTGCGCGATTTCGGTGCGCAGCGGGACGACGCGCCCGTTGATCTTGGCGCCGACCGCCTGATCGCCAAGGTCGGTGTGCACGGCATAGGCAAAGTCGATCGGCGTCGCGCCCTTGGGCAGCTGGATCAGCTCACCCTTGGGCGTAAAGGCGAAGATGCGATCCTGATACATCGCCATCTTGGTATGTTCGAGCAGCTCCTCGGGGCTTTCGGCCTGTTCGAGGATATCGACGAGGTCGCGGATCCAGCTGACCTGCGTATCGGGGCGCACCGCATTCTGCTTGTACGACCAGTGCGCGGCGAGGCCGTGTTCGGCCTGGCTGTGCATTTCGCGGGTGCGGATCTGGATTTCGACGCGGGTGTCGCCGGCATGGATGATGCTGGTGTGCAGCGAGCGATAGCCGTTGCGCTTGGGCGTCGAGATGTAATCCTTGAACCGTCCCGGCACCATCGGCCAGCGGCGGTGGATGATGCCGAGCGCGCGGTAACATTCCTCTTCGGTGCCAACGATCGCCCGGAACGCCATGATGTCGGACAGCTGTTCGAAGCTGACATGGCGCTCCGACATCTTCTTCCAGATCGAATAGGGGTGTTTCTCACGCCCCGAAATCTCCGCTTCGACCCCGCCGCGCGACAGCAGCAATTTGAGGCCGGAGCCAATCTTGGCGATGCGGTCCTCGCCCTCGACCGTCAGCGCGGCGAGCCGCTTGGTAATCGATTCATGTGCTTCCGGTTCGAGCTGCTGGAAGGCGAGCGTCTGCATCTCCTTCATGAACTCGTACATGCCGATCCGCTCGGCGAGCGGGGCATAGATGTCCATCGTCTCGCGCGCGATCCGCCGCCGTTTCTCCGGCTTCGCGATATGGTGCAGCGTGCGCATATTGTGCAGCCGGTCGGCCAGTTTGACCAGCAGCACGCGGATATCGTCCGACATGGCGAGCAGGAACTTGCGCAGATTCTCCGCCGCACGCTCGCTCTCGGTCTGCGCCTCGATCTTGGACAGCTTGGTCACGCCATCGACCAGCCGGGCGACGCTGGGTCCGAATTTGGCGAGGATTTCCTCGGGCGTCGCGACCGTATCCTCGATCGTGTCGTGCAGGATCGCGGTCGCGATCGTCTCGTCGTCGAGGTGCAGATCTGTCAATATGCCCGCCACCTCGATCGGGTGGCTGAAATAGGGGTCGCCGCTCGCGCGCTTCTGGCTCCCATGCGCGTGCATCGAAAACACATAGGCGCGGTTCAACAGCGCCTCATTGGCTTCGGGGTCATAGGACAGGACCCGGTCGACGAGTTCATATTGACGCAGCACAGTGGGAATGTGGGGGGGGATGCTGCTGCTTTGCAACAGGATTCACGCAAAACGGGCACCGGCGCTGGCCGATGCCCGTTTTACTGTTGCGTCGAAGTGACGGCTGTGTGGCTTACTTGGCGCGTGCGTTGCAGGCGGCCAGTGTCTCTGCGTCGAAGCTGGTACCACCAACCGTGAAGGTGGTCAGGGCGCCGACGCGCTGCACGACGCGCTCGCACATTACTTTGTCGCTCATCGTCGACTTGGGCGCGGCGCAGGTACCGTCCTTGCACTTCCAGACGGTGGTCTGGGTGATGAAGCTGGCCTTTTTCGGCGCCTCGGTCGGGGTGGCGGTGTAATGGCCGGACTGGGCCAGCGCAGGGGTCGCGGCGCTAAGGCAGAGCGCGACAGCGGCGATCGGGGCGAAGCGGATCATGATACTCTCCCTGGGGTGCACTGCAACAAAGGTTGCGAATCGCCACTTACTCCCATAGGTATTCAGTTGCAACGAGAAACTGTTGCTGCACCGCAAGGAACTTATCGCGTTGTGCAGCGGTGAAATTAAGGTAGATTTGCCGGTCATGGGTCATACTGGACTGCGAGAACCGCTGCGACAGCTCGCCACCAATTGCAGCCTTCCGGCGGCGTTGGAGGCGATGAGAGAGCGCTGGTCCTTCCTGATCCTGCGCGCCGCGTTCAACGGCCTCTATCATTTCGAGGAGTTCCAGTCGGAACTCGGGATCGCGCGCAACATCCTCGCCAACCGGCTCGCGCGGCTGGTCGATCATGGCATCTTGGCGCGACAGACCTGCGACGATGATCGCCGCAAGGTCGAATATCGCCTGACCGAAAAGGGCTTCGCGCTGCTGCCGACCATGGTTGCACTGCGGCAATGGGGCGAGCGCTGGGAGACCGGGACGCCCGCCACGCCGGTGCTGGTCGATGCGCGCGACCATCGCCGCATCGCCCCGGTGCAGGTGCAGAGCCATGACGGACGCGTGCTCGGCAAGCATGACCTGCTGTGGTCGCTGCCCGAGGATGTCGTGGGCGACGGGGCAGCCGAGGCTGCTGAGTAATCAGGCCGCCGCGAGTTCGCTGCGATTGCGGCCCGCCGACTTTGCGCGATACAGCGCGGCATCGGCGACGCGAAACACTTCGTCGGATGACAGGTCCGGGCGGATCGGTGCGACGCCGGCGCTCACAGTGATGGTGAATGTCGTGTCGCCGGCATGGATGCGCGCGTCCTGTAGCGAATTACGCACCCGCTCGCAGGCGGCCATTGCGGCGGCGGTCGACAGGCCGGGGAACAGCACCGCAAATTCCTCCCCGCCCAGCCGCCCGATCACGTCCTCAACCCGCAAATTGGCGCGCAGCACATCCGCGAAATGGAGCAGGGCGGCGTCACCTGCATCATGGCCATGCCCGTCATTGACCTGCTTGAAATGGTCAAGATCGAACAGCGCCAGCGTGCCGGGGCGCTCGGGGGTGTCGGTGCGGAACCGGTCGATGCGGTCCTGAAACGCACGGCGGTTGAGCACGCCGGTCATCGGATCGGTATTGGCCTGACGCAGCAGATCGGCCTCGCGCGCCTTGCGGTGGCTGACTTCGCGAACCACGGTGACGACGCTCAGCACCGCCCTGTCGGCGTCGCGGACGGCGCGGGCGGTGGTTTCGAACCAGCGGATGCCGCCGGTTGCGGTATGGCCGCGAAATTCAAAGCGATGAACCGTCTCCGGCTCGGCCATGACCCGGCGATAGGCTTCGCGCACCCGCTCAAGATCGACTTCGTGGACCAGCTCGGCCGGGCTCTTTCCGATGATCGTTTCGGGCGCATGGCCGGTGACTTCCTGCATCGACGGGGAGGCGAACTGCACCGCGCCGTGCGGATCGAGCGTCAGCACGACGTCGGACACATGGTCGCTGATCAACCGGTAGCGCGCCTCGCTCACCGCAACCGACGCAGCCAGGCGCTGGCTCTGTGCGATCATCGTCGCGAACGGAACCGCGATCAGGAACAGGACGGAAAGGTAAAACTGAAAGAACTGCAGCCGGAACGCCTCGGTGCCGTCGATCATCTGGAGCGGTCCCGTCCCCGCCACGGTGCAGGCCGCGCCGATCAGCGCAATCGCAAAGACGCCCAGCGTCGCGCCGGCAACCCGAAACGCCATGGTCGCGGCGATCAGCGGCAGGACCGGCACGAACAACAGCGGCAGGCGCGCCTGCGCGAAACTCAGGCTGGTCACGGCGATCATCAGCAGCGCGATGCCGAAAAAACGCGGCAGCGCGGCTGGCCCCGAAAACCGGTCGCGATAGGTGGTTCCGGCCAAGGCGAGCAGCGCGATCGGCGTGCAGATCAGCGCACCGAGCCCATGGCCGATGCCCCAACTTATCCACACCACCCACGGGTCCGCCCCCTGATACAGCGCTAGCGCCGCTGCGGGAATGACTCCGCTGGCGAGCGGTGCGATGACCCCGGCGGTCGCGACGAACACCCCCAACGCGCGGAGCGAGAGAAACAGGCGCGCGTCGATGTTGAACCGTCGCAGCAGTGCCCAGGCGATCAGCGTCTCGGCAATATTGGCGACGCCGAATAGCGGGGCGAGCGGGATGTAGGGCGAAACCGCGACCGATGCGGCGACCGATGCGGCGAAACAGCTGGCGACATGCAGCGGGCGCTCGGTCGCCGGGCGCGTGAGCAGCGCCGCGATCAGCACGGCATTGGCGATCCACAACAGCGCGACATTGCCGCTCAGGATGGTGAACGCGATTGCCGCCGCGGCGCACAGGAAATAGACCATCGCCACCGCGGCGACGACCAACAGATCGGTTCGAAACAGGCTGCTGCGGCGCATGTCCGGACGCTAGTCCGCACCGGTTAACAGCGCCTTTCCCGCGATCCCGGTTGATCGCGTATCGCAAGCGTTTCAGTCGGTCGGCATCATCCGCGCGCGGACTGCCGCCGGGATCGGCGCCGACCGTCCGGTGTCCAGATCGACATTGACATGGACCAGTTCGATCACCGTGTGCAGCGCACCGGTATCGGCATGGACCAGGTCGATCAGGCTGGTGACGCTCGATATTCCGATGCGCGCGGTGCGGACATAGGCGTCGAACGCGTCGTCATAGCGGAACGGTGCCTTGTAATCGACCGTGGCGCGGGCGACGTGAAACTCCATCGTGCGCCATTCGGGCAGTTCGGCCAGCGCCAGCCAGCGCCAATATTCGCTGAGCGCAACATCGGCATATTCCAGGTAGCGGGAGTTGAACACGACCTTCTGGCCGTCAATCTCGGCATAGCGCACACGCAGCCGGTGGGAGAAGATGAAGCCGGGTCGGGTCATGTCGTTGCAGTGGCGCAACACTGTCCCGAATTCAATCGCCGACACCGGCATCGCACCAAATTCGAATGGACGGCGAAGTCGCGCCGCAATATCCGCAGCGCGCCTGCCGAATCAAACACTTATGGCAGGTATTTTAGGCCATTCCGGCCGCCAATATTGGGGGGAACTATGAAGAAGCTTCTGGTCGCTGCGGCGGCTTTGTCGTGTGTGCCCGGCATCGCCTTCGCACAGGACGAGCAATCGGCGGGCAATTTGTTCGACGGCGCCCGCATCGAGGCGCGTCTCGGCTACGAAACCCCGACCGTCAGCGGCGATGGCGACATCTACAAGATCGGCAGCGCGGTATCCTATGGTGCCGAGATCGGCTTCGACCTCGCGGTCAGCAACAAGGTCACCGTCGGCCCGTTCGTCAACTATGAGTTTTCGGGCGTCGAATTGTGCGACGGTCCCGACTGCCTCAAGGTCAAGGGCAATCTGGCGGCAGGCGGTCGCGTTGGCGTCGAGCTGAGCCCGACCACCGCGCTCTATGGCAAGCTGGGCTATGCCTCGCTGACGATCGAGGCGAGCAGCGGCGCGGTCGCGGCGAGCGACAGCAAGGGCGGCGTTTACGGCGCGCTCGGCGTCGAGATCGCGGTCACCAAGAATGCCTATATCAATGTCGAGGGTGCTTACGCCGATTTCGGTGACTTCTATGGCACCGGCTTCAACCTGCAGCGCCGCCAGGCGTCGGTCGGGTTCGGCTTCCGCTTCTGATCCATTCGGATCGGTAACGAAAAGGGGCGCTCCGCACGGGGCGCCCCTTTTTTGTCATGCCGATTTCGCACCGGTGTTGACGCCCATCGACTGGAGATATTTCTTCACGTTGCGCGCGGCCTGACGCAGCCTTTGTTCATTCTCGACCATCGCGATGCGCACGAACCCTTCGCCATTCTCGCCATAGCCGACGCCCGGCGCGACCGCGACCTTGGCATGGGTCAGCAGCTGCTTGGAAAACTCAAGACTGCCAAGATGCGCAAGTGCGGGCGGAAGCGGGGCCCAGGCAAACATCGACGCGGGCGGGGGCGGGATGTCCCACCCGGCGCGGCCAAAGCTTTCGACCAGCACGTCGCGGCGCTTGTGATAGAGCTGGCGGTTCTTGTCGACGATATCCTGCGGACCGTTGAGCGCGGCGCAGGCGGCGGCCTGAATCGGGGTGAAGGCACCATAGTCCAGGTACGACTTCACCCGCGTCATCGCCGCGATCAGCTGTTTGTTGCCGACCGCAAAGCCCATGCGCCAACCGGCCATCGAATAGGTCTTGGACAGCGAGGTAAACTCGATCGCGATATCCTTGGCACCTGGCACCTGCAGGATCGAGACCGTCGGCTTGCCGTCGAAATACAGCTCCGAATAGGCAAGGTCGGACAGGATCCACACCTTGTTTTCCTTCGCCCAGGCGACGAGCCGCTCGTAAAAAGCGAGGTCGACCGTCTCTGCCGTCGGGTTGGACGGATAGTTGACGACCAGGATGCTCGGGCGCGGCACGGTGAAGGCGATCGCGCGCTCAAGGCTTTCGAAATAGGCCTCATTGGGCGTTGTCGGCACCGCGCGGATCGTGGCGCCAGCGAGGATGAAGCCGAAGGTGTGGATCGGATAGCTGGGGTTCGGCGCGAGCACGACATCGCCCGGCGCGGTGATCGCGGTGGCAAGGCTGGCCAGCCCCTCTTTCGACCCCATCGTTACCACGACCTCGCTGTCCGGGTCGATATCGACCCCGAAGCGGCGGCCATAATAATTCGCCTGGGCGCGGCGCAGGCCGGGAATGCCCTTGGACTGCGAATAGCCATGCGCGTCGGGTTTGCGCGCGACTTCGATCAGCTTTTCGATGACATGGTCGGGCGGGGGCAGGTCGGGATTGCCCATGCCCAGGTCGATAATGTCCTCTCCGCCCGCGCGCGCCGCTGCCCGCATCGCGTTGACTTCGGCGATGACATAGGGGGGCAGGCGCTTCATGCGGTAGAATTCTTCGGACATCGTCTTGGGTTCCGGCTCCTCGGGGTGGTGCGCTGCGCGCGATGCCTCGTTATACAGGGGGCAGGGCGGCAAGCCAGAGGAGAGGCGCGTGGCGACGGCAAAGAAAAAGACGACGACCGCAAAGACGAAGCCTGAGCCGACCAGCGCGACGACCGCAAAGCCCAAGCGGGCGGCCAAGCCAAAGGCTGCGGCCGCACCCAAGGCAGATGCTGCGACCGAGCCCAAGCCGAAACGGTCGCCCCAGCCCAAGCCCAAGGCGGCCAAGGCACCCAAGCCCGAGGCGACGACCGCAGCCGCGCCGGCGCTGGAGGATTTTCAGCACTGGACCTGGGTGTTCGGGCGCGCGCAGCAGATGATGATGGAACAGGGGCTGGACCTGGCCGGGCATATGCCGGCCCATATGCCCGCGATGCCACAGATGCCGGCCAGCCCGCCGCTCGATCCCGCCGCGGCGATGCGCGCGGGCGCGGAATTCTGGGCCGACACCATGACCTTGTGGCAGCGCTTCCTCGATCCCGCCAAGGCGCCGAAGTTCGAGGAAACCCCCGAACAGGCGCGCGACAAACGGTTCAAGGCACCGCAATGGCGCGAACAGCCGGTGTTCGACTTCATCCGCCAGAGCTATCTCACGCTGTCCGGCCACCTGCTCAAGGGCGTCGACCAGATCGAAGGGCTGACTCCGAAGCAGAAGGATCAGCTGCGCTTTGCGACGCAGGCGTTCATCGACGCGATGAGCCCGAGCAACTTCCCCGCGACCAACCCGCTGGTGCTCGAACGGACGATCGAGACCAAGGGCGAGAATCTGCTCAAGGGCCTCGCGCACATCCTCAACGACCTGTCCAAGGGGCAGATGACCCAGACGGTCGAGGGGGCGTTCGCGGTCGGCGAAAACATCGCGACCACGCCGGGCCGGGTGGTCAAGCGCACCCCGCTCTATGAGCTGATCCAATATTCGCCGACGTCCGACACGGTGTTCGAAACGCCGCTGGTAATCTTCCCGCCGTGGATCAACCGCTTCTACATCCTCGACTTGACACCCGAGAAGAGCTTCATCCGCTGGGCGGTGGAGCAGGGGCTGACGGTGTTCGTCGTGTCGTGGAAATCGGCCGATGCCAGCATGGCCGATGTGGTCTGGGACGATTATGTCGAGCGCGGGCAGATCGACGCGATCGACACGATCCGCGACCTGCTGGGCGTCGAGAGCGTTCACGCGATCGGCTATTGCGTCGCCGGGACCACGCTCGCTGCGACGCTGGCGGTGCTCGCCGCGCGGGGCGAGGCGGCAAAGGTCAAAAGTGCGACCTTCTTCACCGCACAGGTCGATTTCAGCGAGGCGGGCGACCTCAACGTCTTCGTCGATGACGAGCAGCTGGCACTGATCCAGTCGCTGACTAGCGATGGCTTCCTCGACGGGCGCTACATGGCCGCGACCTTCAACCTGCTGCGCGGCCGCGACCTGATCTGGAACTATGTCACCAGCAATTATCTGTTGGGTGAGGAATATACCCCGTTCGACCTGCTCCACTGGAATTCGGACGTCACCAACCTGCCGGCGAAGTGGCATGCCAGCTATCTCTCCGACCTGTATCGCGACAATCTGCTGATCCAGCCGGGGGCACTGGCGATCGGGGGCACGCCGATCGACCTGACCCGCGTGACCACGCCTGCCTATGTTCAGGCGGGGCGTGAGGATCATATCGCCCCGCCGCGCAGCGTGTGGAAGCTGACCGGACATCTCGCCGGCCCCATCCGCTTCGTGCTCGCCGGATCGGGGCATATTGCGGGGGTCGTCAATCCGCCCGCATCGGGCAAATATCAATATTGGATCAACGAGGCAGGCGCAGCAAATCTTGACGATTTTGTTGCAGGTGCAGTCGAGACCAAAGGCAGCTGGTGGCCCGACTGGATCAAGTGGATCGAAACGCTCGACGACAAGCGCGTCCCTGCAAAAAATGCCCGAATCCCTAGGGTAAATAAGGAACTCGGCGCAGCGCCCGGGCGGTACGTTCGAACCCGCTAAATTTTTTGTGCACTGCACAATAAGCCCCTTGAAACCCGGGTTGCATCGCCGTATATGCTGCATTGCAATAATCGCAGCGAGGACGTCGATATGGCCAGCAAGGGTCCGCGTACCGGGGCGAAGAAGCCGGTAGCCAAGGCGCCGGCCGCAAAGGCCGCACCCAAGGTTGCCGCAGCGGCGGCTCCGGTAGTCGAAGCGAAGCCCGAACCCGTCGTCGAGGCGGTGACGGCTCCGGTCGAACCGGTCGTTGAAGCCGTGACCGAGCCGGTCGCCGAAGCCGCGGAGATCGTCGAAGCGGCCGCACCGGTGGTCGAGACGGTCGCCGAAACTGTCGCGGAAGCCGCTGAAACGGCAGCTGCACCTGTAACCGAGATTATCGAAGACGCCGCCCCGCAGATGGCGGACACCGCAAGCAAGGGAATCTATACCATGGAAGCCATTGAAAAGAGCCAGGCGATGTTCGCCGAACTGAACGACAAGGCGAAGGCCGCTGTCGAAAAGAACACCAAGCTGGTCGGCGAAATGACCGAGCTGGCCAAGGGCAATGTCGAAGCGCTGGTGGAAAGCGGCAAGATCGCAGCCAAGGGCTTTGAGACCATGGGTCAGGACGCTGCCGAATATAGCCGCAAGCAGTTCGAGCAGGCGACCGCCACGATGAAGAGCCTGGCCGCCGTCAAGTCGCCGGCCGATTTCTTCAAGCTGCAGAGCGACTATGTCCGCACCGCGTTCGATTCGATGGTCGCCGAGACCTCGAAGAACACCGAAGCGTTCATCAAGCTGGCCGGCGACGCCGCGCAGCCCGTCTCGAACCGCGTCGCGGTCGCGATGGAGAAGATCAAGACCGCGGCCTGATCTGGCCATTGGTCCTGACGGAACAGATCAAGGGCGGTCGCTATGCGCGGCCGCCCTTTTTCGTGTTCCGGTGCAATGAAATGCGGCTCCGGGCCGCTCCCCCCTTGCCCTTGACTGGTCGCTGCCATATTTTCGCAAGTCTCATGACAGCGCTGCGCACTACGACCCCGATGACTCCGATCACGATGGGCGATCCCGATCGCGACGATGACGAAGGCACCGGCACCGGTGTCGTCACCCGCACGCGCGCCAAGACCAAGAAGCCGACCCCCTATCGCGTGCTGATGCTCAACGACGATTACACGCCGATGGAGTTCGTCGTGCTGGTGTTGCAGCGCTTCTTCAAGATGGACATGGAAGAGGCGACACGGGTGATGCTGCAGGTGCATCAGCGCGGCGTCGGCGTGTGCGGCGTGTTCAGCTATGAGGTCGCGGAGACCAAGGTCGCGCAGGTCATGGACTTCGCCCGACAGAACCAGCACCCGCTGCAGTGCACGCTGGAAAAGGCGTAGCGGTTCAGTAGTCCCGCCCGCGATAGCGGTGGTCCGCCCCCTCGACCGGCGCATCGCCGATGAACGTGGCCCACACGCCGGCAGGTTGCCATACCGACTCCAGCTCCGCACGCGCGGCAGCTTCGCCGATCGCATTGCGGCGATAGCGGTAGAAAAAGGCCGAGACGCGCGCGTTGACGATGCAATGGACATGCACCGCTCGCCCCGCCGCCTGTGCCTCGCCCATCGCGGCGGCAAAGGCGGCGTAATCGCTCTCAGTCGGTGCGGCGAAATCGACCGGGATATAGGTATAGCGCATCCCCAGTGCTGTGACGCTGGCGGCCTCGTCGGGCAACGCCTGCACATGCGCATGCGGGCCGAGATTGATGATCTCGCTCACGCCCAGCGCGGCAATTTCGGCGAGCTGTGCCTCGGACGGCTGGCCCGAACTGGTCAGCGCGGGGCCAAGGCGGCGCCAGTTCAGGATCGCAGGGTCAGCCATGCCGATCGGTTACCATGTCGCCGCCCCGCTGGCGATGTACTCAGCGCGGCTCTGGCAACCAGCTGAGGTCCAGCCCCTCATAGCGGTTCACATAATTCGCCGCGCGCGCCATCGCCGCTTCGTCGATCAGCGTGACCCGGCCCGACTCGCGCCCGATCATCCCTTCTTCCAGGCCAAGGTTGAAGGCCTTGTCGATCGTCTTGTCGGTCCCGCGCAGCCGGTTGCGCATTTCGAGCAACAGTGCGGCGACGCGCGCCTTGGCCGAAGTCCGCCCCAACGCGGCGAGCCGGTCGGTGAGTGCCACCCGCTCGATCTGGCACAGCACCAGGATCAGCGCGGACAGGCGCGGATGCGCAACACATAGCGCGCTGAACGCCTGGCGATCGAACGGACAGACCACGCAATCTGACAGCGCGCACAGGGTTTCGGGAGATTCGCGGTAGACGATGCCGGAAATGCCCAGCACGTCGCCGGGGAAGTGAAAGCGCAGGATCTGGCGGCTGCCATCGTCGAGCAGGACATAGCTCATCACCAGTCCCTTGCGCAGAATATACAGCTCATCCGCCGATTCATTCTCGCGCAGCAGGATCGCGCCACGCCGGATATGGCGTTGCCGTTCCTCCAGCCGTTCGAGCGCAGCCCGTTCTCCCGGTACGAGCCTAACCAGCTCGCCCAGGATTTCCGCGAAACAACTCCCTGACACTCTGTCCCTTCCCCCAACTTCCTCCTGCAAAGCAGCACTGAAAAATCAGCGCATTAAAGTCGATCAAGCCGCAGTGCGGTCTGCCGCACTTGCGCGCGCCCTTTGAAGCGATAGAAGCCCATCAATGGACCGTATTCTCATCCGCGGCGGAAACCGCCTATCCGGTAATATTGCTATATCCGGCGCGAAGAACGCCGCGTTGACGCTCATGCCGTGCGCGCTGTTAACCGACGAGCCGCTGACGCTGCGCAACCTGCCGCGTCTCGCCGATGCCGACAGTTTCGGGCATCTGCTCAACGAACTCGGCGCTTCGACCGCGATCGAAGGGACGCGGCCCACCGATTTCGGTCGCGTGCTCACGGTCCGCGCATCGCGTCTGACCTCCACCGTCGCACCCTATGACATCGTGCGCAAGATGCGCGCATCGATCCTGGTGCTCGGCCCGCTGCTGGGCCGCGAAGGCGTGGCGACCGTCTCGCTGCCCGGCGGCTGCGCGATCGGCAACCGTCCGATCGACCTGCATCTCAAGGCGCTGGAGGCGATGGGCGCGGAGATCGAGCTCGCGGCGGGTTATGTGAAGGCGACCGCTCCCGGCGGACGCTTGGCCGGCGGCAACTATCGTTTCCCGGTGGTGTCGGTCGGCGCAACCGAAAATGCGGTGATGGCGGCATCGACCGCACGCGGCACCACGGTGCTCGACAATGCCGCGCGCGAGCCGGAGATTGTCGATCTGTGCAACCTGCTGGTCGCAATGGGCGCTTCAATCCACGGCATCGGTACCGAGACGCTGACGATCGAGGGGCGCGACCGGCTGCACGGCGCGACATATGCCGTGATGCCCGACCGGATCGAGGCGGGCAGCTATGCCTGTGCCGCCGCGATCACTGGCGGCGATGTGGTACTCGAAGGGGCGAAGGCCGATGACATGCGCGCGACGCTCGATGCGCTGGTCGAGGCTGGCGTGACCATCGAGGAAAAGGCGAACGGCATCCGCGTCGCCGCTGACGGCCCGCTCAAGCCGATCACCCTGTCGACCGCGCCCTATCCGGGCTTCGCAACCGATATGCAGGCACAGTTCATGGCGATGCTGTGCAAGGCCGACGGTGCCAGCGTGCTGACCGAGACGATTTTCGAAAACCGCTACATGCACGTGCCCGAACTGGCGCGCATGGGCGCGGACATCACCGTCAGCGGCCGCACCGCCGTCGTGCGCGGCGTCGATCGCATGGTCGGTGCGCCGGTGATGGCGACGGACCTTCGCGCATCGATGAGCCTGATCCTCGCCGGCCTCGTTGCCGAGGGCGAGACCCAGGTCAGCCGCATCTATCACCTCGACCGCGGCTATGAGCGGCTCGAGGAAAAGCTGCAGGGCGTCGGGGCCGACATCGAACGCGTCGGTGACGGCTGACGCGCAGGCTGTTACCTGACCGGCGAACGACTCGCCGGGAGAATGACATGCGCAGAATCGTTGGATTGCTCGCCGGGCTGGCGCTGGGCGGTTGCGCGGCGCAGCGGGCCGAGACGCCGGCCGCGCCGGTCAGCGTGCGGATCATCGCGTTCAACGATTTCCACGGCGCGCTCGAAACCCCGGCGCGGCCGATCGACGTGGAGGCGGCGGACGGCACGACGGTCAAGGTGCCTGCGGGCGGTGCGGCCTATTTCGCCTCGGCGGTGAAGGCGCTCAAGGCAGGCAACCCCAACAACGTCGTCGTCGCGGCGGGCGACCTGACCAGCGCCAGCCCGCTTGTCTCGTCGCTGTTCCTCGACGAACCGACGGTCAAGGCGCTGAGCATGGCGGGCCTTGAGTTCAATGCCGCCGGCAACCACGAATTCGATCGCGGGACGAAGGAGTTGCTGCGCCTCCAGCAGGGCGGATGCGACAAGAATGCGATCGCGCAGCCATGCCAGCTCGAACCCTTCAAGGGCGCGTCCTACACCTATCTCGCCGGGAACACGCTGGATGCGTCGGGCAAGAGCCTGATGCCCGCGACCGGGCTCAAGACGTTCGGTGCCGGCAAGACCAAGATCACGATCGGCTTTATCGGCCTGACCACGCGGATGACCGGCACCTATGTCGATCCGGCGGGGATCACCGGCTATCGCTTCGCCGATGAGGCGGAGACCGCGAACACGCTGATCCCCCAGCTCAAGGCTCAGGGCGCCGACGCGATCGTCATGATGGTGCATGAGGGCGGCTATCCCGCGCGCTCGGATCAGCCCAACCAGTGCGACGGCCTGTCAGGGCCGATCCTCGACATCATGGAGCGGCTTGATCCCGGCGTGGACGTGATTGTCTCCGGCCATACCCACCGTGCCTATGTCTGCGATTATTCAGCGACCAACCCGGCCAGGCCGGTGCTGCTGACCAGCGCGGGCAATAATGGCGTTATGCTGACCGGCATTGACCTGACCTTCGACCCGACCACGAAAAAGGTGTCGGCGCGCTCGGCGCGGCAGGTGATCGTGCAGGGCGATGGTGCGGTGAGCGCGGGCGGCCCGGTCAAGGCGAACCCGGCCTTCCCGACCTATCCCGCCGAGCCGGCGGTCGCGGCACATGTCGCGCGCTACGCCGCCGCCGCTGCCCCGCTCGCGCGCCGCGCGGTGGGGAGGGCGTCCGCGCCGATCCTGCGCGACGAGGATAGCGAGATGGTCGAATCGCCGCTCGGCCTGTTGATCGCCGATTCGCAGCTCGCCGCGACGCGCAAGGACGGGGCACAGATCGCACTGATGAACCCCGGCGGCGTGCGCGCGTCGATCGCCCCTGCCGCGGATGGTACGGTGACCTTCGGCGATCTCTACACCACCCAGCCGTTCGGGAATAACCTGCAGGTCCGCGAATATAGCGGTGCACAGCTGTTGGCGGTGCTGGAGCAGCAATTCACCAACGCGGACGGCCCCAAGCTGCTGTTCCCGTCGGGCCTGACCTACAGCTACGACCGGTCGCGGCCCGAGGGTCAGCGAATCCTCGCACCATTGGTGCAAGGCAAGCCGCTCGATGCAGCGGCGACCTATCGCGTGGCGATGAACGGGTTTCTGGCCGGGGGCGGCGACAGCTTCACCACGCTGAAGGTCGGACGGATCGTCGCGGGCGGCGTGCTGGATCTCGACGCGCTGGAGGCGTGGTTCGCGCGCGGGCAGGTGGTGGAGCCGCCCGCGCTCGGCCGGGTCAAGAATGTGGGGCCGCAATAACCCTTCTTAAGCCCGCACCACCTTCGCAATCGCGTCGAGCAGGCCGTTGACGAACCCCTTCTCGCGCCGGTCGTAAAAGGCGTCGGTGACGTCGAGATACTCGCTGATCGCCGCGCCCACCGGTACATCCTTGCGCGCGAGCAGCTCATAGGTTCCGGCGCGCAGGATCTGGCGCATCGGGCGGTCGAGCCGGTCAAAGCTCCAGTCCACCGCCAGCTTCGACGCGATCAGCGCGTCGATCTCGTCGCGGCGCGCATCGACGCCCTTGACCAGATCGTCGAAAAACGTCGCATCGGCGTCGATATATTCGGCGTCCTCGATCGTCGCGCCCAGCCGGTGCTGGTGAAACTCGGTTAGCAGCTGGGGCAGGGGGGTCTTCTCCATCTCCTGCTGGTATAGTGCCTGCACGGCGGCAAGGCGCGCAGCGGCACGGGCTTTGGAACGGGTCTTTGCAGATGGGCTAGGCATAATCTCTCTTAGTCGGTTTGCCCCGACTTTGTCGAAGGGCAGGTGTTTTTTGGAAGCCGAACGCGGCTAGGGCATCAGCCGCAGCGCCACCGACTTGGCATGCGCCGGAAGCCCTTCGGCCTCCGCCAGCGCCACCGCCGCCGGGCCGATCGCCGCCAGCCCCTGCGCATCGAGCGCCAGGAAGCTGGTGCGCTTCATGAAGTCGAGCACCGACAGGCCGCTGGCAAAGCGCGCACGGCGGCCGGTGGGCAGGACGTGGTTGGGACCGGCGACATAGTCGCCGATCGCCTCGGGCGTCATCCGGCCGAGGAACACGGAACCGGCATGGCGCACCCGCGCGAACAGCCCATCGGGATCGTCCACCGCCAGCTCGAGATGCTCGGGCGCGAGCTTGTTGACCAGCGGGATCGCCTCGTCGAGGTTCGCGGTCAGGATGATCGCACCATTGGCGTCCCAGCTCTGCCGCGCGACCTTGCGCGTCGACAGCTCGCCGATCTGACGATCGACCGCCTCGGCCACCTTGCCCGCAAGGATCGCGTCATCGGTCAGCAGGATCGACTGGCTGGTCGGGTCATGTTCGGACTGGCTGAGCAGGTCGGCGGCGATCCATTCGGGGTCGTTCTTGCCGTCCGCAACGACGACGATCTCGCTCGGCCCCGCGACCATGTCGATGCCGACCACGCCATAAAGCTGGCGCTTGGCCTCCGCGACCCAGGCATTGCCGGGGCCTGTGATCACGTCGACCGCCGCGATTCGCTTTGTGCCATAGGCAAGCGCCGCAATCGCCTGCGCCCCGCCGACGCGCCAGATTTCGTCGACGCCAGCGATGTGCGCGGCGGCAAGGACGAGCGGGTTGATCTCGCCATCCGGGGTCGGCGTGACCATCACGACGCGATCGACGCCCGCGACCTTGGCGGGAATCGCGTTCATCAGCACTGAGCTGGGATAGGCCGCGCGCCCGCCGGGGACATAGACGCCCGCCGCTTCGACCGCGCCCCAGCGCGCGCCGGTGCGCACGCCATCGGCGTCGGTGGTGTCGCTGTCCGCCGGCTTCTGCTTTTCGTGATAAGCGGTGATCCGCTTGGCCGCGAGTTCGAGCGCCGCGCGCAGATCGGGCGCGAGCGCCTCATAGGCCGCGATGCAGTCGCTCTTTTCGATTCGCCAGCCGGTTTCATTGAGGTCGTGCCGGTCGAACTTGCGGGTAAAGGCGTGCAGCGCGGCATCGCCCTCGTCGCGCACGGATGCGACGATGGTGCGGACGTCGCGCGCGACATCGGCATCGGCCTCGCGCCGCGCATCGACCAGTTCGCGGAACGCCTGGGCAAAGCCCGGCTCGGACGTAGACAGGCGGATCATGCGGCAGCCTCGCTTTCCACCGCGCGCCGAAAGGCGTCGACCAGCGGCACGATCTCCGGCCGCGTCTTGAACGCGGCGCGGTTGGCGATCAGGCGGCTCGACACCTCCATGATCGTCTCGACCTCGACCAGCCCGTTTTCCTTGAGCGTGCGGCCCGACGACACCAGATCGACGATGCGCGGGGCCAGGTCGAGCAGCGGGGCCAGCTCCATCGCGCCATTC
This sequence comes from Sphingomonas sp. 32-66-10, assembly GCA_002280565.1. Classification (GTDB taxonomy): domain Bacteria; phylum Pseudomonadota; class Alphaproteobacteria; order Sphingomonadales; family Sphingomonadaceae; genus Sphingomonas. The sequence goes on along the minus strand of NCEF01000003.1, from coordinate 23,418 downwards.
AGCTTGATGCACTCGGCCTGCACGCCGCGCGCCTCGAAATGCTTGCGCGTCAGATGCGGGTACTTGGTCGCGACGCGGACATGGCTCCACCCGCGCGGATCGTCGGTCGCGGCGAGCGCGGCCGGCTCGGCCACCGACAGGCGGCAATGCCCGATGCCAAGGTCGACCGGCGCATACAGCTCCGAATAGGCGAACTCGGCGAGCACGTCCGACCCGACGATGCCCAGCTGTGCCGCGCCATGCGCGACAAAGGTCGCGACATCGAACGCGCGCACCCGGATCAGGTCGATATCGGGGCGGTTGGTCTTGAAGCGCAGCGCGCGGCTGCTCTCATCCGAAAACGCCGCTTCGGGCACGATTCCGGCATGCGCCAGCAGCGGCAGCGCCTCTTCGAGGATGCGGCCCTTGGGTACGGCAAGGATGATCGGATCGGTGCTGGTGTCGGTCATGGGTTGCGCGCCTTTACTTGGGGGGGCGTTGCGGCGCAACAAGAGGGTCGGAGGTAGATATGGCCGACTGGATGACGCTGGAGGATGTACGGACCGCGTTCGCCAATCAGGTGGACTATTGCCGCGCCAACGACGCGGGCCTGACCGCCAGCGTGGTGCAGGCGATCCTCGACGGGATCGACGGGCCGGGGGCGTTCCGCGCAAGGCTGCGCGACTGGCCCGGCAAGCCGATGGCTGACGCATTGCCGCTGCGCGCGGCGGGCGGGCTGCATGCGCTGCACCTGACCGGCGCGGCGCCGTCGCTGGCGCCGCTCTATGCGGGGGAGGCGGTCGATGCCGGACCGCTGGTCAACGCCGCAATCGACGCGCACGACGCGCCCTTACTTCCCTGGCTCGACGGCCCGCCGCAAACCAATGAGGCAGCGCGGTCGAGCAACTATGCCGCCGCAATGCTGTGGCTGGCGGCGCACGGCCTGCCGGGACGGTTCGAATGTATCGAAATCGGGTCGAGCGCCGGGATCAACCTGATGATGGACCGCTATCGCTACGACCTGGGCGGGATCGCGGTCGGGCCGGACGATGCGGCAATGCGGATCGCCCCCGACTGGCGTGGCCCGCCACCGCCCGAGGCTGCGGTCGAGATCGTGGCGCTACGCGGCTGCGACGTCGCGCCGATCGACCTGACCGACCCTGAGGAATTGCTGCGGCTGCGCGCCTATGCCTGGCCCGAGCATCGCGTGCGCGCGGAGCGGCTGGAGATCGCAGCGGCGGAGGCGGCCCGGCGCGCGCCCGATCTGGTCGAGGCGGATGCGGCGGCATTTGTCGTCGCGGCGCTCGCCCGGCCACAGGCAGCGGGGACGACCCGCGTGCTGATGCATTCAATCGTCTGGCAATATCTCGGTGCCGAGCGACAGGCGGCGATCACCGACGCGATGGAAGTAGCGGGCGCGACGGCAACGCCCGAACGCCCGCTGGCCTGGATCGCGGTCGAGGCGAACCGGCACACCTTCCGCCACGAACTGACGGTGCGCCGGGGTCCACCGGGAGGCAGGCGCGAAGCAGGAGGATCGATCGTCGGAGGCGAGGATGGGTGGACCCCGGCACAAGGCCGGGGTGACGAGGTTGTTCTAAGCTGCGAACCTACAAAAGCTGTCTGTTGGGAACCGACCCCTAGCGGACGGTTATTTCCGCCGATATCATAGGCCAATGACTTACTCTGAATCGCGAGGCCCTAGTTGGGCTGGTATTGCAGGTTTTGTTGTGTGGGTCATCGCGGGCTTCTTCTTGTTTGGGCTATTTTTTGATTCATTTGCAGCACACTGCATTTCTGATGATTGCAGCCCTTCACTTGAAATACGCATTTTAGGAGCAGCTTTCGCCGCATTCGTTATCGGCGGCATGGCAGGGTGGGCCACTACCGCGCTTCTGAAACAAGCTTTTCGAGGTCGAACAGGCTAAGTCCAGTTTCTAACGTTAGTCGGACATTCTAGCACTTGCGGTCACGCCCAACCTCAAAACCTACGCCACCTCAACCTTCCCCGTCTTCCCCATCACCCACGCAAAAAGCCGCGGGATCGGCGCGTTGCGCTCCATCCATTCGCTATATGCCCGATAGTCGGGGTCTTCGCCGAGATGCTTTTCCTCGGTCTTCGCGCGGACATAATAGATCAGGCTGACCAGCCCGAGCAGCAGGGTCGCGCGCGCCGCATCCGCCAGGCTCCCGGTCGTGACCAGCAGCGGGCAGGTCGCGATCCACCAGAACAGGTTCTTCGACAGATACGCCGGGTGCCGCGTCCAGGCATAGGGCCCGTGGGTGATGATCCCGCGATGGGTGAGGTTCGAAAAGCGAAATCCGAACGCCATCGTCGCCCAGGCATAGATGCCGGTCAGCGCCACAAGCACCGCACCGACGATCCACAACAGCACGTCATGCCCCGCCAGCCAGTGCGTCCAGTCCGACGTGCCGGGGTGATAGTCGAGCGGGCCGCCATTGCCCATCAGGATGAACGGCGGGTAGCAGATCAGCGCCACCGCCCATGCCCCCGCATATGGGTTGGCGGTGCGGATATGGCTGTCGAGCGGGCGGAAGGTGAGGATATAGCCGACCGTCGCAAACGCCACGTCGAGCATGAACATGCCGGTGATCAGCCAGTTGGCGAGCGCGATCGGGTTGGTCAGGATGCCGCTCGCATCTGCGCGCACGAATGCGCCGAACCCCGGCGGCACGATCGCGAGCATGAAGGCGAGGAAGAACGCCTTCACCGCCCAGCTGCGCAGATGGTTGTGGATCGCGGCCTCGTCCACCGGCTCCTTCGATCCGATCAGCCATGCGCCCAGCATGAACGCGCCATCCTTGGGCTTTTCGAGGTGGCGGTCGATCCACAGCACATAGGGGATCGACAGGATGAACAGCGCCGGCGCCGCCATCTGGAAGCACCACATGGCAAAGGCGAAATTGCCCTCCCAGTAGAAACGGCACACGGCATAGATGCCGGCAATCCCGCCCCAGGTCAGCCACAGCCCGGCCAGCTTGGTGATCGAAATGTCGCGCGTTTCGCTGAGCGGGCGCGGATCGCTCCACTTGACCCCGGTCGTCGGATTGCGGTGCACCTTGTCGACGAACACCGCCCACAACACCATCGGGATGCCGCCCGCCGCGAGGTTCACCAACGCCGCGAACGGGCCATCGAGACCATAGGTGCGCGCGATGGTCAGCCAGATCGCCATCCCGACCAGACCGGCCAGGCCGCATCCGGTGCTGACGGCGGATTTGGGCCGCGGATCGACCTTCACGCTGCGGGCAAGGGCGGGGTCGTGATACATGGCGCACGGTTTAGCGCGAAAATGGTAAGCAAGCCGTGAAGCCTATTTGCAGCAAGGCTTTACCTCGTCGCCTTGGACTGATTAGGGTAACAAAATAACTCGCCTCCTCCCGAAAGGTTCGTTCATGCGTCGCGCCGTTGCGCTTACCGCCCTGTTGCTCGCCACCGCATCCGTCTCCTTTGGCGCCACCGCCCAGAACAGCACGCCCCAGCCGCTGCCGTTCGACAACCGCATCCCGGTCGCCAAGGACGTCGCCTATCCCGGCACGATGACGGTCAAGGTCGATGCGACCGATGTGCAGCAGGCGATCTATCGCGTGAAGCAGGTGATCCCGGTCGCCGATGCCGGCCCGATGGTGCTGATGATGCCCGCCTGGCTGCCCGGCAAGCATGCCGCGCGCGGCGAGATCGAGAAGCTGGCGGGCCTGAAGATCAGCGCCAATGGCAAGCCGGTCGCCTGGACCCGCGACACGGTCGACGTCTGGGCGTTCCATCTCGACGTGCCGGCCGGCGCGAAGCAGCTCGACATCGAATTCCAGTTCGTCGGGGCTACCAACCGCGATCAGGGCCGCGTGTCGATTGCCCCCACCATGCTCAACCTGCAGTTCGAACAGGTCAGCCTCTATCCCGCCGGCTATTTCACCCGCCGCATCCCGGTGTCGGCGACCGTCACCTACCCCAAGGGCTGGACTGCCGTGTCGGGCCTGCCTGCGAAGAAGCAGGGTGACGCCTATGTCTACGAAACCACCGATTACGAAACGCTGATCGACTCGCCGGTGTTCGCCGGCCGCAACTATCGCGAGTTCAAACTGTCCGACCGCGTCGACCTCAACGTCTTCGCCGACGAGCCCGAGGAGCTGGACGCCAAGCCCGAGCAGATCGAGGCGCACAGGAAGCTGGTTGAACAGTCGATCAAGCTGTTCGGCGCGCAGCATTATGACCAGTATGAATTCCTGCTGGCGATCAGCGACGAGATGGGCGGCATCGGCCTCGAGCATCACCGCAGTTCGGAGAATGGAGTCGGGCCGGGCTATTTCACCAAGTGGAACGACGGCCCCGGATCGCGCAACCTGCTCCCGCACGAATTCGTCCATAGCTGGAACGGCAAGTTCCGCCGCGGCAATGACAGCTGGACCCCCGATTTCCGCACCCCGATGCGCGACTCCTTGTTGTGGGTGTATGAGGGGCAAACGCAGTTCTGGGGCTATGTCCTCCAGGCGCGCTCGGGCATCGTGTCGAAACAGGATACGCTCGACATGCTCGCCAACATCGCCGCGAGCCTCGACAACCGCCCGGCGCGGGAGTGGCGTCCCCTGGTCGACACGACCAACGATCCGATCATCTCCGCGCGCCGTCCGAAGGGCTGGGTGAGCTGGCAGCGGTCGGAGGATTATTACAATGAAGGCCTGCTGATCTGGCTGGAGGCCGACGCCAAGCTGCGTGAGCTGTCGCGCGGCAAACAGTCGATGGACGATTTCGCGCGTGCGTTCTTCGGGATGCGCGACGGCGACTGGGGCGTGCTCACCTATGACCTGACCGAGGTCGCGGCGACGCTGAACGCCATCCAGCCCTATGACTGGGCCGGGTTCCTGACGGCGCGCGTCTATGATGTCGCGCCCAAGGCGCCGCTCGCCGGTTTCACCGAAAATGGCTACCGCCTGATCTACACCGACGAGCCGACCGCAGCGTTCAAGAACGCCGAAAAGCGCGGCGGGCGGACGGATCTCAGCTATTCGCTGGGGCTGGCCGTGGGCAAGGGCGGTGCGGTGTCCAGCGTCACCTGGGATTCGCCCGCGTTCAACGCCGGGCTCGACCTGGGCGACACGATCGTGGCGATCGCGGGTCGGGAATATAGCGACGACCGGCTGAAGGCGGCAGTGACCGAAGCCAAGACCTCAAAAACGCCAATCAAGCTGCTCGTGAAAAGCGGCACGCGCTATCGCGAAACGACCATCGACTATACCGGCGGCCTGCGCTATCCGCGCCTCGAAAAAATCGGCACCGGAGAGGGTGGCCTGGATAGACTTTTGTCAGCTCGCTGACGCGAGTACGGCACCAGCCCGCTCCCCCACCCGGCCACCCATAGGATACTGGCGTTGGGTGGCCGGGTGGGGGAGCGGGCTGGTGCCGCTCGACCAAACAGAGGACGACCAATGCGTATCGACAAAATCCCTGTCGGCGACAATCCGCCGCACAGCCTCAACGTCATCATCGAAGTGCCGACCGGCGGTGAGCCGGTGAAGTATGAGTTCGACAAGGAATCGGGCGCGCTGTTCGTCGACCGCATCCTGCACACGCCGATGCGCTACCCGGCGAATTATGGCTTCGTGCCGCACACGCTGTCGCCCGATGGCGATCCACTCGACGCGCTGGTGATCTCGCGCTCGCCCTTCATCCCGGGCTGCGTCGTCCGCGCGCGCCCGATCGGCGTGCTCAAGCTGGAAGACGAGGCTGGCGGCGACGAAAAGCTGGTGTGCGTCCCGGTCGATACGACCTTCCCCTATTACACCGATGTCGGCGAGCGCGGCGACCTGCCCTCGATCGTGCTTCAGCAGATCGAGCATTTCTTCAAACATTATAAGGACCTGGAGTCCGAAAAGTGGGTCCGCATCGGCGAGTGGGGCGATGCCGAGGAAGCCAAGCGGATCGTGATCGAAGCGATCGAGGCGGCGAAGCAGGCCAAGGCCGCCGCAGCCGCCTGACCCGCTTCCCGTATCGAAGTTCGCAAGGCCCCGGATGCACAGGCATTCGGGGCCTTGTTCGTTCAGAATGCACCACCCGCCGGGCGGACGATGATCTCGCTGACATCGACCCCGTCGGGCTGGGCGATGGCGTAGGCAATCGCGTGGGCGATGGCGTCGGGTGTCAGCGACTTCTGGCGCCACTGCTTCAGCCCCTCGGCAATCTCCGGGACGGTGATGTCGTCGCCCAATTCGGTCGCGACCACGCCGGGGGAGATGATCGTGGTGCGGATATCGTCATGCTCCATCCGCAGCCCTTCGGTGATCGCCCAGACGGCATATTTGGTGCCGCAATAGACCGCCGCGGTCGGGGCAACCATGTGCGCCGCGATCGACGCGACATTGACGACATGCCCACCGCCCTGCGCGGCGAAGCGCGGCAACACTGCGGCGATGCCGTTCAGCACGCCATGGATGTTGACGTCGACCATCCGCTTCCACTCGTCACGCTTCAGCGCGTCGAGGCGCGAAAGCGGCATCACGCCGGCGTTGTTGACCAGCACGTCGACGCGCCCGAAGCGTGCTTCCGCCGCTGCGACGAACGCCTCGAAACTGTCGCCATCGGCGACATCGAGTTGCTGCCAGGCGACGTTATCGCCGAGTTCGTCTGCCAGTGCGGCGAGGCGGTCGGTACGGCGCGCACCGATGAACAGGCGGGCGCCGGTGGCGGCAAGGTCGCGCACGGTGGCCTCACCGATGCCGCTCGATGCGCCGGTGACGAGGATGGTCTTGTCGTTGGTTCCGGTGGTCATGGGTCGGTTCCTTTCTGCTTGAGTGGGTGCAGCGGAAATGGCCCCGATCCTCGTCGGAGTGGTAGAGCGATTGCCCGAAGAACTTGCACGATCCTCCAAATCTGTCCGCCGCGACTTGCGATCGATTTACCCGTGCACGACATGCGAAGGCATGGAGCGCGTTACCGAACTCGCGGCGATCATTGCCCGCCACACGCACGAACCCGGCATGTTTGCGTCAGCGGTGCCGCGGGTGTCGTTGATCCGGGGACATGCGCCGACCGACCCGACGCCGGCAGTCTATGAAGCATCGCTTTGCCTGATCGCCCAAGGATCGAAGCGGATTTCGGTCGGGGGCGATAGCCTGATCTACGATGCTGCCAATTATCTGGTGGTCTCGGTCGATCTGCCGCTGGTCGGACATGTGCTGGAGGCGAGTCCCGAGCGGCCCTATTTCTGCTGCGCGATCGGGCTCGACATGACGGCGCTGGCGGATCTGGTGGTGGCGCAGGGCGGGCCGGGTGCCCCTACGGGAATGCCGGCGCTGGCGGTGTGCCCCAGCGATCCCGGGCTGATTGACGCGGCGTCCCGGCTGGTCGCGCTGCTCGACACGCCCGGCGACATCGCGATGCTCGCGCCGCTGATCGAGCGGGAGATTCTCTACCGCCTGCTCGCCGGACCGCACGGGCCGATGCTGCGCCACATCGCGGCGGGAGACAGCCATTTGCGCCAGGTCAGCCGCGCCATCGCGACGATTCGCAGCAGCTTCGACAAGCAACTGCGCATCCGCGACATCGCCGACGCGGCGGGCATGAGCGAATCCGCGCTCCATGCGCATTTCAAGGCGATGACCCGGATGACGCCCATCGAATATCAGAAACAGCTGCGGCTGCAGGAAGCGCGACGGCTGATGCTGGCGGAAGGGGCGAGCGCGGGCAGCGCCGGATTTGCCGTCGGCTATGACAGTCCGTCGCAGTTCAGCCGCGAATATCGCCGCCTGTTCGGTGCCCCGCCGCGCCGTGACATTGCGCAGCTGCAGGGGGCGTGAAGTGCGTCAGCCGCGCTTCTTCTTAACCGGCGCGCGTCGGCTCGCCTCCAGCGCCAGCGCCGCCCAGCGCTGCATCGCCTCGGCATCGTCATAGACGTCGTCCGGCGCGCGGCGATAGTTCATCGACACGGTCTCGCCGTCCTTGCCGATGAAGGTGAAGGGCGGACAGCCCGCTTCGTCCCAAAGCGGCGCGGTCACCGTGTCATTCTTGAAGTAGATCGCCTCTTCATCGACCACGGCGAAGACCAGGCCGTCGCAATAGAGAACCGCCGCGCCCATCATCGGGCGGTGCGTGATGGTGCCGAGCGGCTCCAGCGCTTCCCTGGCCCACGCGATCAGCCCAGAGTCATAGGCCATTCGCCAGCGCCTCCAGCGCGTCGTCCTGTATCCGCCAGCGCTCCCAGCCATCGACATGCGCCGCGCCGATGGTCCGGTAGAAGCCTTTGCCGAGCTCATTCCAGTCGAGGACATTCCACTCCAGCCGCGCGCCGCCGCGTTCGATGACCAGCGCGGCGAGGCGCGATAGCAGCGCTCGGCCCAGCCCGGCGCCGCGCGCATGCGGTTCGACGAACAGATCCTCCAGCCAGATGCCGGGCTTGCCCTCGAACGTCGAAAAGGTCTGGAAGAACAGCGCGAAGCCCGCGGGCGTACCGTCGACTTCGCCGATCAGCACTTCGGCGGCGCGGTGCGGCCCGAACAGATGGCGGTGCAGCGTCGCATTGTCGAAGCGGACTTCATGGGCGAGCTTCTCATAATCGGCGAGCTTGCGGATGAACCCCGCGACCAGCTCGAAATCCTGCTCACCCGCCTGACGAATCGTAATCAAATCTGTGCCTCCGTATCAGCGACCGGGGCATGGTCGCGTCGCCGCGCGGCGATGATGCAGCCGCCGACGATCAACGCCGCGCCCGCCACGGTGAAGAACGAAACGCCCTCGTCGAACACCACCCATCCCCACAGGGTCGCCCACAGGAAGCCGGTATATTCGGTCGGCGCAAGATAATTGGCCTCGGCCCGGGCATAGGCCCAGCTGAGCAGGAACAGCGACATCGTCGCCAGCACTGCCGCCAGCGCCAGTGCCGGGACATGCTCGACCGGCGGAAGCGTCAGCAGCCACGGTGCGGCGAACAGGAAGATGATCGAAATGAACAGCGACTGGTAAAAGGCAACCTCGATCGCCCCGGCGACGAGCGATTGCTGGCGCATCAGGATGATGTTCCAGGCATAGGCGACGGCCGAAACCAGGATCGCAATCGCGCCCCAGAACGCCTCACGCCCCAGCTCCGCCTGCGCCTGTCCCCACAGGATCAGCAGCACGCCGGCAAAGGCCAGTGCGGTGGCGATGATCGTGACGCGGGTGATGCGCTCCTTGAGCAGCCAGGCGGCCAGGAACAGCGCGATGATCGGCGCGATGAACGCCAGCGCTATCGCCTGCGCCATCGGCACGCGACCCAGCCCCCAGAAGAACAGAAACGCCATCACCGCCGACACCGCCGCGCGGATCAGGTGCAGCCGCATCGCCGCGCGGCTTGGGCGGGGGGGACGCGACAGGGCGTAGGGAACGCCGCTCGCGACAATCCCCGCCATCGTCCGCCAGGTCAGCGCGTTATACGCGCCAAGCGCCAGCACCAGCCCCTTCATCACCGCGTCCATCGACGAGAAGATGGCGATACCAAGCGACGCGACGGCAAAGGCGATGAGGGGGGAGGCGGGACGCATGGCGGGCGCCCTAGAGGATTTAGGCGCGCAACGGAATCAGATGAATGTCATGCGTGCTCGTCGCGTGCGCCGTGGACGATGTCGAGAATGTAAACCGCGTCACCGTCGATCAGATATCGGATCGAATAGGGCCGAACGAGCGACCAGCGACGCAGGCCATCCTCGATTTCTGGGCCTTTGCGCGGGAAATCCGCCAGTCCCTCACCAGCTTCAATCAGCCGTGCGGCGAACCGCGCAGCTGCGTCGGGATCGAACTGCGCGATATAGGCGCGGATGGCGGCGAGGTCGGCAAGCGCCTCGCGCGTCCAGATTATTTGAGCCATTCCGATGGCATCGGCTTTTCGTCAGGCGTGCCCCAGGTCTTCAGCCATTCGGCGACCTGCTCATGTGGGACAGTCCGGCCCGCCGCAATATCCGCCAACGCTCGCTCACGTGCGCGCGCCGGTGCATCGCGGTCTTCGTATAGGGCGCGTTCGGGCTTCATTCTCTGACAATAGCAGCTTCAAAGGCGGGATACGAGCCGCCGCACTTTGCTAAACAACGAAGTTGTGCAGGTCAGCCGAAGGCTCGGGCCTTCCAGCGCTGCATCAGGCGACGGTCGATCATGTAGGTGCAGACGATCAGAAGCACGTTTGCGAGCGCGAGTAATCGTAAGCGGGTGTCACCGCCGTCATCGGTCACTTCCCAAACGACCGCCAGGAAGATCGGCATGAACAGGGCGCCCAGTCCCATCCCCCAAAGCGCAATTCGGAGCGCGAGGAACATCCCGCCTGGTGCCGGACGAGCGATCTGAAAACCCAAGGGTAAACTGGCGTGAAACCGCTCATGGCGCGCGAACCGAGGCCAGAGCAGCGCACTCAACGTGTGCCTGATCGCAAAGACCGCGAACGCGATAATGTAGGTCGGCATAACCTGAGCGAACAGGTGGCTCCAACTCAAGCCGCTACCGCCGCCGCCGCGCTCTCCGCCTCGATCTCCGCCGCCTTCGCCTCGACCAGCTTGACGATATGCTCCAGCATGTCGGCGTCCTCGACCGTGTGATCGGTGACCCCGGCCAGATAGACCATATGCTTGCCGTTGCCGCCGCCGGTCAGGCCGATATCGGTCTCACGCGCTTCGCCCGGGCCGTTGACGACACAGCCGAGCACGCTGAGCGAGAGCGGGGTGCGAATGTGCTGGAGCCGTTCCTCCAGCGCCTGCACCGTGCGGATCACGTCGAAGCCCTGACGCGCGCAGCTGGGGCAGCTGACGACGCGCACGCCGCGGTTGCGGATGCCGAGCGCCTTCAGGATTTCGAACCCGACCCGCACTTCCTCTTCCGGCTCGGCGGAGAGCGACACGCGGATCGTGTCGCCGATGCCGTACCACAGCAGCGACCCCATCCCGATCGCGCTCTTCACCGTCCCGCCGACAAATCCGCCCGCTTCGGTGATGCCCAGATGCAGCGGGCAATCGACCGCTTCGGCGAGCTGCTGATAGGCGGCGGCTGCGAGGAACAGGTCGCTGGCCTTCACCGCGACCTTGAACTCGTGAAAATCGCGGTCCTGCAACAGCTTGATATGGTCGAGCGCGCTTTCGACCAGCGCCTCGGGGCAAGGCTCGCCGTACTTCTCGAGCAAATCCTTTTCGAGCGACCCCGCGTTGACGCCGATGCGGATCGCGCAGCCATTGGCCTTGGCTGCGTTGACGACCTCGTTCACGCGTTCGGCCGATCCGATATTGCCGGGATTGATGCGCAGGCACGCCGCGCCCGCGTCCGCCGCTTCGAGCGCGCGCTTATAGTGGAAATGGATATCGGCGACGATCGGCACGCGCGCGGCGCGGACGATCTGCTTCAGCGCTGCGGTGCTTTCGACATCGGGGCAGGAGACGCGGATGATGTCCGCGCCCGCATCCTCGCACCGGCGAATCTGGTTGAGCGTCGCGACGGGATCGGACGTCGGGGTGTTGGTCATCGTCTGCACGGTGACGGGCGCATCGCCGCCGACCGGGACGTTGCCGACCATGATCTGACGGCTGTGGCGGCGCGTGATATCGCGCCAGGGACGCACGGACATGGAAGTTCCTCTAGGTTCGCCGCGGCTATAGCCTATCGCCGGGCGGCGAGAAAGGCGGCGACGCGGTCAACCGCATTCTGCCGCAGGTCCATCCAGAACAGCGGGATGTCGAGCGCGGCAAAGCTGCCATCCGGCCCGGCCAGTTCGGCATAGGCCCCGCCCGGATCGGACACGCGCAACACGCCATCGCGGTCGCACCGCGCGCTCACTTGTCCCGCATCGGGCGCGCGCAGCGCTTCGGGAAATTCCGCACCGTTGCGCATCCAGGCCCCGCGATGGGCGCTGCGTGGCGACGCTTCGGGTCCGGTCGTCCAGCTGATCGGATTGGAGCACAGGATCGGCGGGCGCTGACGCAACCGCTTGCTGCCCTCGCTCCGGCTGACCCAGCTGACGACGCAGCCGGTGTCGGTCGCGCTGCTGCATGCCGCAATGCCACGCCGCGCCGCCAGCCAGTCGCGGGTGACCGGCGTGCCGACCAGATAGGCCGCGACCATGCGGCCCGCGACCGGCTGGCCATCGATCACCCGCTCGATCAGCATCTGCCCGATCCGCGCGCCCTCACCATGCCCGGCAAGGATGAAGGGTCGGTCGCCGACGCGGGCGCGGAACACGGCAAAAGCCCGGGCAACATCGGAATAAGCGAGCTCCCGCGCGGCGGAGTCGTCTCCCGCTCGGTTCATCTGGCGATAGCGCGGCGCATAGATCGCGCAGCAGCCGTTGAATGCGCTGGCATGATTGCGGATCGTCGTCTGCCCGACATCGCCGTTGAACCAGACATCGGTCGTGTCAGCGTTCCATACCGCGCGGCGCAGCGGGACGGGCGAATGGATGAAGAAGACATCGACCGGAGCCTTCAGCTGCGGCGGCTCGGCCACGCCCTGCGGCGTCATGTCGCCATCGTCGCGAATCCAGGGCAGCGACGCCCAGTTGGCGGGGCCGTCATAATCGGGCGCAGGCGGCGCGCTGGCCGCATCGAAGCGGCCGGCGGGGGGCGTATCGGTGGTGATCGTCCGCTGCGCCTGTGCCGGCGCAAACGCCGCGCCGATCGCCAGCGCCATGCAGAATAATGTCGTCCGCCGCATCGACGCTCCCGCTAACCAATTGGTGAGGCTCGACCGCCTATAGCGCGGCGGGTGAGTGAAGCGAACCATGGTCTTGAGCGCTCCGGGCGGCATTACGGCCTCGACTGGCTGCGCATTGCCGCGTTCGCGCTGCTGATCGTCTATCACATCGCCATGGTCTTCTCGCCCTGGCCATGGGTGATCCATACCGACTATAAGCTCTCTTGGCTGATCGCTCCGATGGCGCTGCTGACGCCGTGGCGGCTGCCTTTGCTGTTCGCGGTGTCGGGCTTTGCCTCCTGGCATCTGTTCGCCAAGTCGCGCGATCCGCGCACATTTCTGCACGCGCGCAACCTGCGCCTGCTGATCCCGCTCGGCTTTGGCATGGCGGTGCTGATCCCGGTCGAAATGTGGGTTCGCGTGGTCGAGGCAGGCTATCCGCACGGCTATCTGCGCTTCTGGACCAGCGATTATTGGCGCATCGGCGAGTTTTGGGGCCGCAACTTCCCCAGCTGGGAGCATTTGTGGTTCGTCGTCTATCTCTGGGCCTATACGGTCGTCCTCGCCATGATCCTGTGGCGCGGCCGTGGCCTGCTTGACCTGGTGACCGATCGCGTGGTGCCATGGATGGCGCAGGGTAGGCGGCTGGTGTGGGTGCCAGCCGTGCTGCTGGTGATCGCACGGCTGGCGCTGCAATTCGTCGTCGCGGATGAACAGGGGTTGCTGCGCGACTGGGCCGGGCATGCCAATTATCTCCCGCTGTTCCTGTTCGGGTTCGTGCTCGCGGGATCTCCGATGCTGTGGCCCGTGCTGCGCCGCGTCTGGGGCGGTGCGCTCGCATTGGCTGCAGTCAGCGGGGTCGCCGTGGTATTGGTCGAAACCACCTATCCCGGCAACGCCGTGCCCCCACACTGGGTGATGGCGCTCGCGCGCGCGGGGCAGGTGGCGATGGGCTGGGCGATGACCCTCGTCCTGATTCAGCTCGCCGATCGCTTCTGGAACCGCGACCATCGCTGGCGCAAGACGGCGGCAGAGGCGGTGTTCCCCTTCTACCTCGTCCATCAGCCCGCGATCGTGCTGATCGCCTGGCACACATTGCCGCTGCGGCTGTCGGCGGGGATGCAGTTCCTGGTCCTGCTCGGCGGTACGGCGCTGGTCTGCACATTCACCTATCTGATCGGGCGGGAGATCGGCTGGCTGCGCCCGTTGATCGGCCTTGGCCCCCGCCAGCGCGCCACGCCCGCCAAAATCTCGCCGCAAGCCGCCTGACAAGCTGCTTCGCCGGCGCTATGGCGCGCGCGTGGAACGGCATTATGGCATGGACTGGCTGCGGATCGGGGCGTTCGGCCTGCTGATCTTCTACCATATCGGCATGGTCTTTGTACCATGGGGGTATCATGTGAAGACCGCCGATCCCGCGGCATGGGTGACGGTGCCGATGCTGTTCACCAACCCGTGGCGGCTGACCCTGTTGTTCGTCGTGTCGGGCTATGCCAGCCGCGCCTTATGGCTCAAGTCGCGCGGAGCAGGGCACTTCGTTGCCGATCGCACGTGGCGGCTGATCCTGCCATTGCTGTTCGGCGTGGCCGTGATCGTGCCGCCACAGGCTTGGGTCGAACTACGCACCCAATGGCCCTATCCCTATGATTTCTGGACCTTCTGGACCCATCATTATTGGTATTTCGGCGACTTCGGCCCGATCATCCTGCCGACCTGGAACCATCTGTGGTTCGTCGGCTATCTCTACCTCTACACGCTCGGCCTGGTGCTGATCGCCAGCCTGCCCGGCGGCGCGACGGTACAGCGGGTGTTCGACCAGCTATTTGCCGGAACCCGCGTCCTGTGGTTGCCCGCCGCCTGGCTGCTGATGACGCAGGTGGTGGTGTTTCAGCGCTGGAGCGACACCCATGACGTGATTGGCGATGGCATCGCGCACCTTGCCTATTTCCCCGCCTTCCTGTTCGGCTTCGCGCTCGCCGGGTCGACGCCGGTGATGGGGTGGATCGCGCGGCTGTGGAAACCGGCGCTGGCGATCGGCCTCGCTGGATATGCCGTCACCGCCGCGATCGACGTCGCCTATACCGGCCGCATCCCGTGGTTGCCCGGCCGCATCATGCTCGCCGCGCGCTACATCCAGGCGTGGATGATGATCGCGGCGCTGATCGGGATTGCAGAGGTCTATCTCAACCGCGACCATCGCTGGCGCCCGATGCTGACCGAAGCGGTGTTCCCCTTTTACCTGATCCACCAGACGATCATCGTCGTCGCGATGTACTGGCTGCTCAAACTCGCGCTGCCCGCCGCGGTCGAGTTCGTGGTGCTGGTGCCGGTGACCGCGCTGGGTTGCTGGCTCTTCTACCGCTATGGGCGCGAAGTCCCGTGGCTGCGGCCGCTGATCGGCCTGCGCTACGCCCCGCGCGTCGCCGTGCCGCCCAAACTGACCCCGGAGGCCGTATGAACCGCCTTTCCCTGTTGATCGGAGCCCTGCTGATGTCCGCCCCCGCCACCGCCCAGACGCAACCCGACTGGACGCTCGTCATCCATGGCGGCGCCGGCGTGCTCGAGCGCGTCAAGGTGCTGGAGGATGATCCACACTTCAACGCCGGGCGCGGGGCGGTGTTCACCTATGAAGGCACCAACGAACTCGACGCCGCGATCATGGACGGCGCGGACCGCAAGGCCGGCGCGGTGGCCGGGGTCACGCGGACCAAGAACCCGATCACCCTCGCGCGCAAGGTGATGGAGGACAGCCCGCACGTCATGCTCGCGGGCAAGGGCGCGGACATCTTCAGCGCGGAACAGGGGCTGGAGCAGGTCGGTCCCGAATGGTTCGCCACCGACGAGCGCCGTCAGCAGCTTGAAAAGATGAGGGCGCAAAAGACCAGCTGGTTCGATGTCGACATGAAATACGGCACGGTCGGCGCAGTGGCGAAGGACGCAAAGGGCAACGTCGCCGCCGCGACCTCGACCGGCGGCGTCACCGGCAAGCGCTGGGGCCGCGTCGGCGATTCGCCGCTGATCGGGGCCGGCACCTATGCCGACAACCGCGCCTGCGCCGTGTCGGCGACCGGGGCAGGGGAGTTCTTCATTCGCGAAGGCGTCGCCCACGAGATCTGTGCCCGCGTGCGCTTCAAGGGCGAAAGCCTCAAGGTGGCGGCTGACACCGTCATGGCCGAAACCCGCGCGCTCGGCGGCACCGGCGGCGTCATCGTCACCGGACCGACCGGTGAAATGGCGTGGAGCTTCAACACCCCGGGCATGTATCGCGGCAAGGTATCAGCCGGCGGCGCCAAGACCGTCGCGATCTATGGCGACGAACAGTAAGGACCGCGTCATGATTCGCTCCCTCATCGCGCTGTTCGCGCTCGCTGCCAGCTTCGCCGCCACCCCTGCGCTTGCCTATTGGGAATTCGGGCATCAGACGATCGCGACCATCGCCTACAAGAACGCAAAGCCCGAAACGCGCCGCGCGATCGACCGGTTGTTGGCGCGACAGGGGTTGCTCGAAACCCCGACCTGCCCCGCGAAAACGCTGGAAGAGGCGAGCGTGTGGGCGGACTGCATCAAGCCCTTTGGCGCCCGCTTCAACTATACCTACAACTGGCACTATCAGAATGTGAACGTTTGCAAGCCGTTCACGCTCAAGGGGAATTGCCCCGACGGCAATTGCGTCTCGGCGCAGATCGAACGCGGCGTGAAGCTGTTGCAGGACAAGGACGTGCCGGTTCGCGAAAAGGTGATGGCGCTCGCCTTCCTCACCCACTTCGTTGGCGACCTGCACCAGCCACTCCACGCGGGCGACAGGGGCGATTTGGGCGGCAACCGCGCGCGCACCGATTACGGCATCTATGCGCCCGAGCGGCTCAACCTGCACAGCATCATGGACGGCTGGCTGGCCGAGCGCGCGATCACCTCGCCGCCGCCGGTGATCCAGGTCTATTCCGCCGAGGAACGCGCCAAGGAAAGCGCGGGAACCGTCGAGGACTGGAGCCGCGAGAATTGGCAGGCGGCGCACATGGCCTATGAGGCCGCGTTCGATGGCGACCCCTGCCGCGCCGACCTGCCCGCACGCGGCAAGCTCGACGATGGAGATATCGCGAAGCTGGTCCCGATGATGCAGGAACAGATCAAGCGCGGCGGCCTGCGCCTTGCCCGGCTGCTCGACGAAGCCTTTGGCCCACCGCCGCCGGTACAGCCGCGCCGCTGATCCTCAGTCCCGGTCCGGACCCCAGCGCCAGCGGAAGCCGCCGTCGGTCTTGGTCCACACGAACCAGACGAACAGCGCGAGCATCGGCACCACCACCCCGATCCGCACAAACCGGGTCGGTGCCCAGTGCAGGACCGCGACAAAGGCGAGGACGAAGAGCAGCACCGTCAGCCACCCCTGCCACGTCACCGGCGTTGCGCCCCAGCCGAACAGCTTGGGCGCAAACCAGTAACCCTCGCGCACCCTGAGTGCGTCGCGATAGCGTTTCAGGCTCATGTCAGCGCCGCCAGCAGGCCGATGCCCAGCGCAAGCGCAGAGGCGGCGATCAGCCAGGGAAAGTGGCGGCGCGGGGCGAACAGGGTGGTCAGCATGATGCGTCTCCTTCGTCCTTGGGCGGCCGCCCGCGCTTGGCGCGCACCGGGTCGGCCAGTTTCACGCCGCGCTTCGCCAGCGCCTCGCGCAGCAGGCATTCGACCTGCGCGTTGACGCTGCGCAGGTCGGTCGCCGCGCTCCGCTCGATCGCCGCATAGAGCGCGGGGTCGAGGCGGAGCGGGAACGCCTTCTTGGGTGGAGCGGCCATGGGCCTTCCTCTCCCGTTACTGGTAAAGCGACCCGGCGTTCACCACCGGCTGCGTGTCGCGTTCGGAGCAGAGCACGACCATCAGGTTCGACACCATCGCCGCGCGACGCTCGTCGTCCAGCTCGACGACATTCTTCTCCGACAGCTGTTCCAGCGCCATTTCGACCATGCCGACCGCACCCTCGACCAATGTCTTGCGCGCGGCGACCACCGCCTCGGCCTGTTGCCGGCGCAGCATCGCCTGCGCGATCTCCTGCGCATAAGCGAGGTGGGTCAGGCGGCACTCGTCGATATGCACGCCCGCCGCCAGCACCCGCTCCTGCAATTCGACGCGCAGTTCCTCGCTGACATGCTCGGCATTGCCGCGCAGCGTCATCTCCTCATGCGTGAAGTCGTCATAGGGGTAGCGCGATCCGATCGCGCGCACGGCGCTTTCGATCTGGATGTGCACGAACTCGCGATAGTCATCGACGTCGAACAGTGCCTGTGCAGTATCCGCCACGCGCCACACCACGTTCGACGCGATCTCGATCGGGTTGCCGCGCAGGTCATTCACCTTCAGCCGCTCAGATGTGATGTTGTGGATGCGCACCGACACCTTGGACTTGGTCATCCACGGCCAGGTCCAGCGCAGGCCGGTGACCCGATCGGTGCCCTTATAGTCGCCGAACAACAGGATCGCCGCCGCCTGATTTGGCTGGAGCAGGTAGAAACCCGGCGCGACGAACGCCAGGATCAGCACGCCCAGCACCAGCGCAAACGGTGCCCATGCCGCTTCGCCGATCTGCGGCGCGGACGCGATAATGCCGATCAATGTGGCGAGTGCGACGAGCAGCATGGCATAGCCGCTGGCGGTGCTGGCAGGCCGCTCGGCACTGGAGCGCAGCGCGCGCGAATCGAACTCCGACATAATTTGCCTCCCTGAAAAGATGATATCATATTTATATCGAATCGGGCGGCGTGCAAGTGGAATCGAAAGGCAACGAAAAAGGGGCGCGAACCGGGTGGTTCGCGCCCCTGATCGGTCGGAGATGCAGGACGTCAGTTGATGACGATGGTCACCGCGCGACGGTTCTGCGCCCAGCTGGCTTCGTCCGAACCCAGCGCGATCGGGCGTTCCTTGCCATAGCTGATCGTCGTGATCCGCGTCGGCGAAACGCCGCGTGCGGCGAGGTAGTTCTTCGCCGCATTGGCGCGCCGGTCGCCCAGCGCCAGGTTATATTCGCGTGTGCCGCGCTCGTCGGCGTGGCCTTCCAGCGTGATCCGCGTGGTGGGATACTGCGTCAACCACTGCGCCTGGCTGTCCAGGATCTGCCGTGCGCGCGAATCGATGTCGTACTGGTCGAAATCGAAGTTGATCGTGTCGCTGACGACATTCTGGCGGAAATGCTCGGCGCTGCCCGGCTGTGCGCCGCCGCCCGGTCCGGGACCGGGGCCGGGGTCGACCGGACCGCCAGGGCCCGGCGGCAAGGTTTCGGGCCGCTTTTTCTGGCAGCCGACGACGGCAACTGCCATCGTCGCAACGATCAGGGCGGTTTTGAACTTCGCCATTGGCCTATTCTCCCTTGGCTATCGTGATTTCGATACCCCTGCGTAACAGACAGGGTGCGGGTGAGTTCCCGCTGCGTCAACCCGTTTACGGTCGTAACGGTCCCCATGACGGATCGGAACCGTCCAATTGGGTCGGAATCCGTCGCGACGTGCTGCCGGTCAAATCGACCGACCAGATGTCGGACTTGCCCGACGGCCCCTGCGCACCACGCGAGAAGAGCAGCACGCGGCCATTGGGCGACCAGCTCGGCCCCTCGTCGCCCCAGGCGTCGGTCAGCAGCTTTTCGCCGCCGCCCGACGGGTTCATCACGCCGATGCGGAATCCGCCGCCCATGCGCGTGAACGCGATCAGGTCGCCGCGCGGGCTCCACGCCGGGGTGGCATAGCGCCCGCCGCCAAAGCTGATCCGCTGCTGGTTCGAACCATCGGCGTTCATCACATAGAGCTGCTGGCTGCCCGAGCGATCGCTCTCGAACACGATCTTGGAGCCATCGGGCGAGTAGCTGCCGCCGGTGTCGATTCCCGGCGCGGTCGTCAGCCGCTGCGGCGTGCCGCCGCCCGCCGCGATGCGATAGACATCGGCATTGCCCGCCACCGACATGGTGAACAGCACCCAGCGACCGTCCGGCGAGAAACGCGGCGCAAACGCCAGGCTGACATTGGTCACCAACAGCCGCTGCGTGCCGTTCGACAGGTCATAGACATAGAGCGACGGCTTGTCGTTCTGGTAGCTCATATAGGCGATGCGCCGTTCGTCCGGAGAAAAGCGCGGCGTCAGCACGATCGACTGGCCATTGGTCAGGAACCGGTGGTTCGCGCCGTCCTGATCCATGATCGCCAGCCGCTTGATGCGGCGGTTCTTCGGCCCGGTCTCGCTGACATAGATCACCCGGCTGTCGAAATACGGCCCCTCGCCGGTCAGGCGGGTATAGACCGTGTCGGAGCATTTATGCGCCGCCCGCCGCCAGTCGGCCGGGCGCACGACAAACCCCTCGCGCGCCAGCTCGGTGCCCAGCGCGACGTCATAGAGGTAGCAGCCGACGGTCAGATTGCCGTCGCCATTGGCGCGCACGAATCCGTGTACCAGCGCCTGCGCGGTCGCGCCGCGCCAATAGCCAAAGTCCGGCGCGCTCACTTCGCTCACCGGAATCGCGCGCACGCCGGTCGGGCCGAGTGGCTTGAACAAGCCGGTGTTGCGCAGATTGTCGGCGATGATCTGCGACACCTGCCGGCCCAGCGCATCGGTGCTGCCCGCCGCCGTGCTGACGACCTGCTGCGTTGGCATTGGCGGGATGATGATGGTCAGGTCCTGGGCGCTCTCATCGGTCACGTCGATGGTCGGCAGCTCCTGGCTCTCGCCCGCCGGGGCCGCAGGCTGGGCGGTGGGCTGTTCCTGTGCCAGGGTCGGCACCGCAACAAGGAACGCGGTCGTGGCGGAAAAAAGGGTGCGCAACTTCATTTACAGTCTCCTGTCGAAGGACAGTCGGAAGGCTTTCCAGCCGTCATAATATTCCTCGGGCAACCCTTCAAAGGGTGCGGCAAGCCGGATCGCGGCAAGCGCGCGCTCCTTGTGCAACTCCTGCTGGGGGCGATTGCTGGCGGTCTGCCCGGTCTGCTGGACCACGCGGGGTTGCCCCGCGAGCGATCCATCGCGGTTCAGCCGCACCTCGACGATCGTCGCAAGCAGATTGACGTCGGCACCGGTCGGCGCGCGCCAATGCGGCTTCACCTGCCGCCGGATCAGGCCGAAGATCGATGAGCGGACCTCAGGTCCCATCTGCGCGGCCTGGGGCGTCGTCGCCTTACCCTTGCTCGCCTGGTCAGTCAGCCCGTCGGTGATGCCGGTCAGGCGACCGGTCGGGCGTACGGCCTGTCGCTCGCTCTTTTGCTGTGCCTTGGCGGGGGCGGGGTTCGACTTCTTCGCTTCCGCCTTGGGCTGGGGCTTTGGCGCCGGGGCGGGCGCGGCCTTGGGCGGGGTCGGGTCGGGCTTGGTCACCGGCTCGGGCTGAGTTTCCGGCACCGGTGGCGGCGAATTGGGTTCGGGCGGGGCAGGAACTTCGGCCAGCCGCTCGGCGGGCGCTTCGGTCTCGATCACCGTGCCGTAATCCAGCCTTGTGTCGGCGCGCAGGAACACTTGCGGCTTCTGCTCCCCGCGCGCGCTGGCGATGTCGGCGAGCAGGCCGGGCAACTGGCCCTCCGCCACCTCGCTATCGTCGAGGAACACGGTGCCGCGTTCATCGATCGAGATCTGGATCGGCTTGTCGTCCTGCTCCAGCGGCTTGGCACGGCTTTCGGGCAGGTTGACCGGCACGCCTGCAGTCAGCAGCGGCGCGGTGACCATGAATATGATCAGCAGCACCAGCATCACGTCGACCAGCGGCGTGACATTGATGTCCGCCATTGGCGCGCGGCGCCCCTTGCCGCGCGAAGAGGGAAGCTTCGCGCCCATCAGAGCAGCGGCTTGCTGCCCGCCGGCGCGCTGTCGAGCTGGCGGCTGAGCGTCGCGTGGAAGCCGTCGGCAAAGCGGTTCAGCCGCGCCTCGACCTTGTCGATGCCATGGCTGAAGCGGTTATAGGCGATCACCGCGGGGATCGCCGCAAACAGGCCGATTGCGGTCGCGAACAACGCCTCGGCAATGCCCGGTGCGACGACCGCGAGCGAGGTGCTCTGCGCACCTGCAATCGCGGTAAAGCTGCGCATGATGCCCAGCACCGTGCCGAGCAGCCCGACGAACGGCGCGGTCGCGCCGACCGTGGCGAGGATGTTCAGCCGGTCGGACAGGCGGTCGACTTCGAGCGCGACCGCCGTGCCCATCGTCGTCGCCAGCCGCTCGCGCGTCCCGTCCTTGTCGAGCGCGCGTCCGCCAGTGGAGCGCCGCCATTCGGTCACACCCGCCGCGAACACCCGCGCGGTCGGGTGATCCTCGTCGCCATGCAGCTTGTAAAAGGCGTCGATATCGTCGGTCTTGCGATAATCGCCCTCGAACCGGTCGGCGGCCTTGCGCGCGGCGGCGATGCGCCCGCGCAGCGACAGGATGATCGCCCAGGTCCAGATGCTGGCGAGCACCAGACCGACCATGATCGCCTTCACGTCCCATTCGGCCTGCAAGAACAGGCCGATATAGGATGCGCTGTCGAATTTCAGATTTGCGAACCAGTCCATGTGTCGCTCAGTTTCCCTTCCAGACCAGCGGCACGAACGCTTCGACCCACTCCGGCGGTTGCCGCCGCGCGCGCCCCATCGGGGTCACGAACGCCGCTTCCACATCCGCCTGGGTCAGCAATTCCCCGTTCCGCATGACTCGTTGCTGAATATTCACCGCCGCCGCCCGCACGCGCATCACCCGGCTGACGACCACCAACGCATCGTCGAGCCGCGCGGGTGCGACATAACGGATGGCGATGTCACGCACGACATAGACGCCTTCGCCCGCCTCATGCGCCGCCCGCTGATCGATCCCGGCACAGCGCAGCATATCCGATCGCGCGCGTTCCATGAACCTCAGGTAATTGGCGTGATACACCACTCCCGACAGGTCAGTGTCCTCAAAATAGACACGGACGGGGAAGACATGCTCGACACCGTCGAAACGGCCTGACGCCGGGGAAAAGTCGCGGTCGCTCACGCAACGGCCCATAGCGGCGGGCCGGTCCCACAAGCAACCTTTGGCGCGGCGATCCGGGGGAGCGGACCGAAAATGTCGGTTTGCGTTTCGTTGCGTATGGGTAACATCACCGCATGCGGACGCTTTCTCTTTGCCTCGCCATATGCGCGGCCCTGGCCCTGCCACAGGCCGCGCTGGCGGCGCAGCGCTGGCCAATTGGCGATGTGGTGCTCGCTGCGTTCAACAAGGGCGATCTCTCTGCGGCCTTGGCCGCGCAGCGCGCCGAGCTTGCGAAATGCGAGGCAACGCGACCCGCAGCGGACGAATGCCTCGGTCTGCTGCTGGCGGCGTCGAATTTGGCGAGAATGAATGGCGACGCGCGGTTGGGCGAGGTCTACGCCCGACAGGCCCTTGATCTGGCGCAACGCACATTGCGCGCCGGACACCCGGACATTGCCACGAGCTGGAACAATCTCGCGGCGAACATCCAGGCGCAGGGCCGCGCAGCGGAGGCCGAGCCGCTGTATCGCAAGGCACTGGCACTGTACGAGGCGGCGTTTCCCGCCGGGCATCCGGATATCGCGACGAGCTGGAATAATCTGGCGTACAACATCCAGGCGCAGGGCCGTGCAGCGGAGGCCGAGCCGCTGTATCGCAAGGCACTGGCGCTGCGCGAAGCGGCGCTTCCCGCCGGGCATCCGGATATTGCGACCAGCTGGAACAATCTGGCGTACAACATCGAGGAACGCGGCCGCGCAGCGGAGGCCGAGCCGCTGTATCGCAAGGCACTGGCGCTGTACGAGGCGGCGTTTCCCGCCGGGCATCCGATTATTGCGACGAGCTGGAAT
>NCEF01000029.1 GCA_002280565.1 Sphingomonas sp. 32-66-10 | reverse complement strand
GTTGTTGTCGTTGTAGGCGGACGAGAAATAGTTGCTGTTGAGGAGGTTCTCGACGTTGATTTGCGCCTCGATCTGGGGGGTGAGCTTGAAGAATGCGGCAGCATCCACACGGGTGAAGGCGGGCAGGACGGCGGTGTTGCTGATGGAAGTGAAGCTCTTCGACTGGTGGTAGACGCCGACGCCGGCCCCGAAGCGAGGGGTGAAGTCGTAGCGGGTCCAGAGCGAAGCCTGCTGTTTGGGAACCAGCGGTACCTCGCGCCCGGCCGGGGCCGCGCTCGTCGTCTTGCGAATCTTCGCGTCCTGCAGTGCATAGCCCGCACTGACCTGCCATTGGGGTGTGATCGCGCCGCTCAGGCCGAGCTCAAGCCCTTTGCTGCGCTGCGCGCCCGTAAGCACCGTCCGCGTGGCGTCGTTGGGGTCGGTCGCGCGGGTGTTGGTACGGTCGAGGCGGTAGACAGCAGCGGTCAGGTTCAGCGTTGGAAAGATATCCCATTTGAGGCCAAGTTCGTAATTGTCGAACTTCTCCGGCTCCAGCGCGGCGCTTGTAATGTCGAGCGATGAAAACTGATCGCCCGACTGGGGCAGGAAGGACCGGCTATAGCTGGCGTAGATCGAGACGGGTTGCACCGGCTTCAGCACCACCCCCAGACGGGGAGACCAGAGAGTGTCCGTCCGGCTATAGCTCTGCCCGGCGACCAGGTCGTCGACGCTGAGCTTGAAGCGGTCGCGGCGAACGCCGCCGATGACATCGACATGTTCGCCGATCGAAATCTGGTCCTGCACATAGAAGGCAGTGGCGTCGGCATTTGTCCGGATCGACCGGTAGCCGGTATTGGCGGTGGTGCGCAGCGTCACCGGCGGCACCGTGATCCGGTCGGCCAACCCCACAAAGACACGCCGCCCTCCATTGACGATATCGCCGCTTCCGAAAAAGCCGTTGATCCGCTGGTTGCGCGTGCGCTGATCACCAACTTCAAAGCCGGCGAGCAGCACGTGGCGGACGGGGCCGGTGGTGACGGTCCAGACAAGGTCGTTCTGGTTGAAGAAGTTCTTGCGCGTCGTGGGATCGCTATAGGCTTCGATGCCGACGCTTTGGATGCCGACGCGCGGCGTGACCGGGGTCACCGCAAAGGCGTTCCGATAGAGCTTGTCATAGTCGCCGTACAGGACCCGACTGGTCAGGGTCAGGTTGTCGCTGAACCGATGCTCGATGCGCCCGCTCAGGACCTTGGCCTCGAAATCGCTGACGTTGAAACCCGGAACACCGAAGAAGGTGTCGCGGAAGCCGGTGAGGGGGCGTGACGGGCTCGTCAGAGAGCCCTGCGCAGCCGAGGGGACGCCTCGATCGATCGTGCGCTTGTCATTGTTATATTCGAACCCCAGGTCGATCCGGGTGGTGCCACCGAGGGATAGGGCAAAGGTCGGATTGATCGCAATCCGGCGTCCGTCGTAGAAATCGCGGTTGCTGTTGAACTCCTCGTAAACGGCGTTCAGCCGAGCGGAGGCGGATTCGCCGATCGGCTGGTTGATGTCGGTGTCGACATACCATGCGCCATATGTGTCCGCCGAGCCGCTGCCGCTGATGAAGGCGTTGGCAACGGGGCGCTTGGTGACGCGGTTGACGATCCCACCCCCACCGCCGCGCCCGAAGATCATCGCGTTGGGGCCTTTCAGGACCTCGATCCGCTCTGCATTGTAGAGGCCGCGGTAATATTGCACATCGTCACGCAGGCCGTCGACGAAGAAGTCCGCGGTGCTGTTATTGCCGCGCAGGATGATCTGATCGCGGTGGCCCTCGCCCTGAGAGATCACCGCGCCGGGGACATAGCGAAGCACGTCGGCGATCGAGCGCATCGCCTGGTCGTCAATCTGCGCCTCGGTGATGATCGACGCCGCCTGCGGAACGTCCTTGAGACTGGTCGGTGTGCGGGTGGCGGTGCTGGTCGCGTCGACTTGGTAGCCGTCCCGGACGCCGGTGACGATGATTGTTTGGCGGGCGTCCGTAGCCGGGATGGCTGGCTGATCCTGAGCCGCTGCGGGCACGGCCATCATTCCAAGGCCTAGCGCACCGCATAATCTACTTTTCCTCATTTCACCCCCTTTGCGAATCGTTCTCAATCATTGACGCGCCCTATGCTAGATGCGAATGCATCGCAATAGTGACTCTGATGAAATATGGGCGATGACGGTGATGGTGCGCATGGACCCCAATGCAGGGGACGCCGAGCGGATCGTGGTGCGGCTGCTGCGCCGCTACGCGGCGTGCCGGCAACTCGGTGAGCAACCCCTGCCGCCGCTCACCAGACTAGGGGGCGAGTTCGGGATTCCGGCTCCTGCGGTGGTCGCCCTGGCCAGCGTTTTTCAACTCACTGAAGGATGCCTTGGCCGGGCATTGGTTGCCGAATGCTGTTGTAATCCAATGCTCAGCGCGGACGAGCGCGCGCTGTTGCTGCTTCTTACGCGAACGTACGCTGAGCCGGCTTTGGGCAGCTCAGATATACCGCAGGGTTTGCCAGGTGCGCTTGTCTGGGCTGTTGCGAGCGCACGCCGGCTTCTCAATCCATCGTTTCCAGAGCGGATGAATGGCGCCAGCCAGCCTTCAATGGCAACGTGTACCTCCGCAAGATGACATGAAGGGTCCAGCCACGATTTCCCCCCTGTCTAGCATGTGATAATGTCCTATCTCCCGTCTCCCGCGAACGCTCGATTGCGGGAGGATCGCGCCGATCGCGCCCGAAGCGGCGAGAACGGCCTGTTCAGCTTCCGAAAACAGTCTCTTGTTTCCTTCTCCGAAATCCGACTATGGCGAGTCGAGTTTTCGGAGAAAGTCTTTGCTCGTCGGCTATGCGCGCGTGTCTACTAGGGACCAATCTCCTGCCCTTCAACTCGACGCACTCAGGCAAGCCGGATGCGAGCGAGTGTTTATGGAGAAGGCGTCCGGTGCGCAGCGCGATCGGCCTGAGCTGAAAGCCGCGCTTGATTACCTTCGTGCCGGCGACACGCTGGTGGTTTGGAAGCTCGATCGGCTCGCGCGCTCCGTCCGGCAGCTCGTGGAGACGGCCGAAGATCTTGCTAAGCGCGAGATCGGCCTTCGTGTACTCACCCAGGCGATCGACACCACCAGCCCCGGCGGGCGGCTTGTGTTCCACGTCTTCGCGGCCGTCGCCGAGTTTGAGCGTGAGTTGATGCTGGAGCGCACCCATGCCGGGCTTGCTCAGGCCAAGGCGCTAGGGCGGCGCGGCGGGCGCAAGCCGGCGATGGGGCCGGCCGAGATCAAGCGCGCCAAGGCGATGCTCGCAGACCCCACCATCACCGTTGAGGAGGTAGCGCAGCAATTGGGCGTGCAGCCGTCGACGCTCTACCGCCACATACCAGGCGGCCGCAGTTCGCTAAGCTCGCTAGCGTAGTGGAGGCCGCCCCGAACGGATGGCCGCGTCTTTGTCCCACCCACCCACCCACCCCTGGCCGGGCCTTGCGGCCCGACCTGGGCGCGGAGCACCGTTCAGGTGAACAGGTCGCCGACCGCGCGCAACCGGAAGGCGTTGCGCCAACGGCGCCGGCGATGCTCGGTCGCATCGTGGACCATGTGGCAGCGTTGGCAGAGCGCGGCGAGGTTGCGCGGCCGGTTATCACCCGGATCGTGATTGAGGTGCGCGCTGGCGAGGACGACGCGCGTGACCCGCATCGAGGGGGGCGGGTCGATACCCACGAACCCCGGTTGCGCGCGCACCAGCTCGTCCGGCGACGACAGGCGACGAATCTCCCTGCCCCGCCCGTCGCGCCAGCGCGCGGCGTCCTCGTCCCACCAGATACCATTGCCGAGGTGCAGCACGTCGCGGCCGTGCGGGCGACGGCAATGCTCGCAGCGCCCTTTGGCGCGGCCGAAACGGATGAAGGCGGACAGCTCGCGCCAGTCGATCGGGTAAAGCCAGCGATGTTCGCGCGCGATCGGCATGACGATTTCTATGAGTCAAGATGGGCGAGAACGAAAGCAGAAAACGGCTCTGATTCAACAATATCATCAAGACTAAGCGACTAAGCGAATCTGCGAATAAGTTGCCGCCGAGGAAACCGACCTAGCTTTATGTCTGTTCCCGCTGTGTTCTGGCCGTTCAGGCAGGACGAAGAATCGCATGAGCATCACCGTCACCCGGCTTTCCCCAGGCGCCTAGGCGTCACCGGCGACGTTGGGATGAAATTGTGCGTCCCCTTCGACGGCAACGAGGACCACTTTCATCTCGCGATCAGCGACGGGGCGCTGATCGCTGGCGAATACGACACCGAAGATCGAGGACGGAGGGATCACGCGCATCGCCGGCGACACGGTGACGGTCGATTGGCCGCCGGAATGGGTGACGATCGGCGTCTATCAGCCCGTGCCGGCGCGCGCGATTCAGCCGCTGCCCTTATTCGAGACCGCTTGACGCGCTCTGCCCTGATTATGCCGATGCCACCTTGCGTGGCCGACCGCCCTTTTGGCCGTTCGCGCGCGACGCGGCGACCTTGACGGCCGAGCGCGCCCTGCCCCCGGCCGCCCCGAGCTGACGGGCCATCCACGTCTTCGAGCCGAACACGCCCTGGAGCAGCGCCGGCACATAGAGGTCCGCATCGAGCTTCGGCCAGTGCAGCCCCAGCCCGGCCGGACTGATTTCAATGTCGGCGAGGTTGTCGGGCGAGGCATCGGCCAGCCCTTCGGCGAGCTGCGTCGGGAAGGTCAGCTCGATCCCGGTGTTGAGGGCAACCACCACGCGCGAACGGCGGCGATCGTAGCGAGCGGACACGGCATGGCCCGCGGCGCGGGTTTCCGCCATGCGCGCTTCGGCTTTCGCCAGTTCCTGCTCAGTAATCGCCATGTATGGTCCTCCATTCCTCGCACAGCATCGGCACCACGTCCGCCAGCGCCGCTTCGATCCGGTTCACGTCCGACAGCTTGAAGCCGAAGCTATCGCGCAGCTCGGGCGGACCGGCGGGGCAGTTTAGGTTGAACACCGCTTCTCCGTCCGCGCCCTTCACATGAACGTGCGCCGGGCGATGATCGTTGGGCCAGATAACGACCCGCAGGCCACCGATACGGAACACGACAGGCATAGGCCGGTGTAGCATAAACCCAAGCGCTAGGGAATAGTTGCATCGGCGCGCGCACCCGTGACGGGCCGCGCTCTATCTCCGCTCGCGCTCCGATCGAGCCTCCGTGGCGGCGTCTCGCCCCTGACGGGCAACGATCGCTCGCGCGGGCGGGGTGCGCCCCGCCGAGGCGGACGCCGGCGATGCCGGCGAGATCTCCATCAGGTGGGGAAAGGGAGCGCCGCCCCCTCTCCCCAGCAACGGCAATCAGCCGGGCCGTGGCTCCCTCGCTTCACTCACTGCGCCCGCACCACCCCGGCAGATTCCCATTGCCCCCTCTCCCCCGCTGTTCGCCACGAGGCAGGGCCGATGGCGAGGCCGTCGCCAAGGGCGATTTGAAGGGAGAAGATCATGGAGCAGGACAATCGCGAGAGCTGGTTGAACCGGGTGGCGATCGGCATGGCCCCGCTGTTCGACGCGCTGGACACTCCCCTGCCCGCCCGCGTGCGCGTCGCGATCGGCTTCACCAGCCGGGGCGCGAAGGGCAAGGCGATTGGCGAGTGCTGGGATAATCGGCGCAGCGGCGACGGCCATTTCGAGATATTCATTCGGCCGGACTTAGCGCACGCCCCTCACCCATGCCCGGCTCGACACCGGTGGCGAGACCATGGCACCCAAGAAGCAGGCGACGGGGATGCCCAAATGCGAGTGCGCGGCGTGCGGCTATACGGTGAGGACCGCGCGCAAATGGCTGGAGACGACGGGCGCGCCCCTATGTCCGATCGCCGGACATGGGCCGATGCAGCACGATCCGCTCGATCCCGACGACGAAGCCGGCGATAGCTAAGCGACTAAGACCCTTTACGACTAAGCGGTTAAGCGGCATAAGTCGCTTAACCGCTTAGTAGGAGCAACAGCGATGCAGGTATGGGCCGTGATCGCGCAGAAGGGTGGGCAATCGAAAACCACCCTTTCGACCGGGTTCGCCGTCGAGGCGGCGCGGGAAGGAGCGTCCGTCGTGATCCTCGACGCCGACGACCGGCAAGGTTCGGCGCTCTATTGGTCGGAGCGCCGCGACGACGACGACGTGACGGTGAAGGACAGCAGCGTCGCCGGCCTACCGCTGCACGTCTCGCGCGGGCGCGGCAGCGGCAAGATTGACCTCATCATCATCGACACACCGGCCAACTCCAAGGACATCGCCATGCTCGCGGCAGAGCAGGCGGATTTCGTCATCATCCCCGTGGCACCGCGCGGGCTGGACGTTCATTCGGTGTTGCAGACCGTCAAGCAGGTGCAGCAGGCCGGCACCCCCTTCGCCGTCATTCTGACCCAGGTTCCGCACCAGGGCGGGGAGGGGCAGGAGGCCCATGCCGGCTTTGCGGCGAAGGGGGTGACGATGTTCGACAGTCGCCTTCACTTCCGGAAGGACTTCTACAAGGCAACGCCGTTGGGCCGCACCGCGGTCGAAACCGAGCCGGACAGCAAGGCGGCGGCCGAGCTGCGCGCCGCCTATAATGAGGCTAAGCGACTAAGCGGCTTTACGACTAAGCCAGTAAGCGAGGCGGCATAATGGCGAAAAAGCCTTCCGCGCTCGCCAGCATCTTCGATGACGAGGCCGAGGAGCCGGCACTGGCTTCCGTTTCCGAGCCGACCCTCGAGCCGCAACGGGCGGCAGCGCCGCGCCGATCGGCCGACACGCCCACCCCGGCGACACCGGCGCGGCGCAGCAGCCATCCGGGCAAGAAGCCGGTGCTGATCCACATTCCCGAGGACATGCACCGTGCATTGCGCCAGCTTAGTGTCGAGGAGGGCGGGGAGCCGCTTACCGTCATCACCGAACGGCTGCTCCGCCAGTATCTGGTCAAGCGGGGCCACACCAGGTTCGCGCCGTGAGCAAGCGGCGCGATCCCAACCCCGAGTTCGACCTGTTCATCCCGGCGCTGGGCGACCTTCCGCTCCGCGACCAGCGCGAGGTCATGGAGCGGCCGTTCTTCTCGCTCCAGAAGCGCAAGCGGTTGAAGCCGATCGAGTATCGCAGCCCGGACGGCGAGGCGTGGGTGCGCGTGCAGGCAATCCCCGACTACGGCATGGCGACGATATGGGATGCCGATATTCTGATATGGGCGGCATCGACGCTCAATCGCATGAAGCAGCAGGGCTTGAACGACCTGCCGCGCACGCTGACCACGACGCCCTACGACCTGTTGCGGGCGATCAAGCGCAGCACCGGGGGCAGGGACTATCAGGAGCTGCAGGCGGCATTGCTCCGGCTCCAGACGACTTCCATCACGACCTCGATCCGGGCGTCAGCACGCAGGCAGAAAGCCGGGTTCAACTGGCTCGATAGCTGGACCTTCGACACCGACGCCGAGACCGAGCAGCCGCGCGGCATGACGCTGACCCTCTCGGATTGGGTTTACGAGGGGATCGTCAACGAAAAGTCGCTGCTCACCATGCACCCCGATTACTTCCTGCTATCCGGGGGGTTGGAGCGGGCGCTGTATCGCATCGCGCGCAAGCATGTCGGCGCGCAGCAGGGTGGGTGGGTGTGCCGGGTGGAGCTGCTACGCGACAAGACCGGCAGCGACGCCCAGCCCAAGGAGTTCAACCGGATGCTCCGGCGGGTGATCGAGGCCGACCAGCTCCCCGACTATACGATGGAGACGACCGAGACGGCCGACAAAAGCCCCGCCGTCCTGTTCAGGCGACGCGGCGAGGCCGAGGCGCTGGCGCTTGCCGAGCGGATGCGGGCCGAAGAGGAGCGGCGCGCGCGCTTCGACGTCGATCGCCGGCGAACCGAGGAGGTCGACGCCCGCATGGATCGGCTCGCCGGGCGTCGCTGACTATCGGGGTTTCACCCACCGCAGCCGTCACTATCGGGGTTTCGCCCACCGGCCCGAGTCGACCGGCCGGCCGCACCGCGCCGCGATCGAGGCCGAACGGCCCGCCAGCTTGTGGATAACCGTCCCGGAAAGCCGCTTTTCAGGATTGGCGGACTCGGGGGATCACCCACCATCGCTTCGGGGGATCACCCACCGGACTATCGGGGGATCACCCACCGAATCACGGGGTTTCACCCACCATGCACATCCGCAACTGCCTGATAGCAAAGCGAAGATTCCGCTTCGCGCGGCCCTTAACCTTCTTAACGATTCCTCTTTAACAGAATCTCTTAACCCCGAGCGGCACCGCTGGACCCGCAGAAGCCCGTTAGGCTAGGACAACGGCAGCTCCCTCCATCAGCGACATCACACGTCCGAAAGGGGAGGGGAGAAACGGAATCGGCCTAACGGCCGATGCGCTTTAGTTGCGTGCCGCCTTCGGCGTCACCAGGGCGGCGCAAGCGCCGCAGGCTTTCCGGAAAAGCCAAGCGCGACCGGCGGCGCTTCGACTTCGAGCGACAGTGACCGGCAAATCGGTCTCAGGGGCGGGTTTCCGGGCCGTGGTGCGCCGATCGAGAGGCGAGGGGAGGGCAGAGCCCTACGAAGGCCAGG
This sequence comes from Sphingomonas sp. 32-66-10, assembly GCA_002280565.1. GTDB lineage: Bacteria > Pseudomonadota > Alphaproteobacteria > Sphingomonadales > Sphingomonadaceae > Sphingomonas. The sequence goes on along the minus strand of NCEF01000029.1, from coordinate 12,088 downwards.
GCAGCGCCAGCGCGGCCCCTCGCGCTAACTGGTCAGATCGACTATGACGTGCGAAGCGAGCTGCCCAGCGATCGCGACCGGACCCGCCGCGGCTGCTACCCGTAGCGGGTCCAACTTCCGGCCCGGCGGTGTGTGGACTTCGTGCTTTCGGCGACCGTTCAGGCCGGATCGAACAACCCGGCAAACTCGCGCTGATCGTAATAGCGGATTTTTTCGACCGCGAGCGGGTGTTCGCCCTGGCGCAGCAACAGAACCTGGTCGGGCCGCATCCGCATGATTTCGTCAGGGGTGGCGAGCCGCCGGGCGGTGACGTGTGCGCTGACGCTTTCCGAGGGGCCAGCGCGGTTTTCACCCCAGCCGGTGCCGCGCGAGGTGCTGACGGTATCGTATTCCAGCGTCGTGTCGCCGATCGTGCGCGAGAGCATGTCGGCGGTGGCATGATCGTTCACCCCGAACGCTTGGATCACGCCGGCGTTGGACATGAACGTACCAGCGCGCTCGCCATAGTTCGCCTTGAGCTGGTGCATGTCCTGGAGGATCGGCCAGAGTTGGAGGCCATAGCCCGCCATCAGCCCCATCGCGCGCTCGACCGGCTCCAGACGGCCAAGCGCGGCGAACTCGTCGAGCAGGAACAATACCGGACGGGCAGGGCGGGCGGTCGATCGCGCCATGTCGGTGACGGCTTGCGATACGAGCAGCCGCAGCCAGCGTGCATAGGTGTCGAGCCGATCGGGCGGCAGGCACAGGAACACCGTGGCGGTCGATTCTTTCAATCCCGCGAACGTGAAATCCGACGTGGCCGTGCTGGCGACGATGCGCGGGCTATCGAGAAAGTGGGTATGGCGCTGGGCCGACGACAGCACGCCCGCGGCTTCGCGATCGGACTTGCCGAGCTGGCGGTTGGCGGCGCGCGCGACCAGGCCACCGGCACCGGCGCTGTCCTGCATCGCGGCTAGCAGATCGGCGAAGCGGGCAGGGGCAAGCGTCAGATACTCGCGCACCGTCGCCAGCGTCCGGCGATCGAGGGGTTCGGTGGTGACGACATGGAGGATCAGCCCGGCGATGAGCGCCTTGGCTTCCTCGTTCCAGTGCGCTTCGCCGGACTGTCCCGGCGCGTCATGGACCAGGGCGTCGGCGAGCGTGTTGGCATCTTCCGCGAGATCGAGGCTGGCGGGATCGAGCCGATCGAGCGGATTGTAGCAGGCAGGGGGCCGGCCCGACACACCGAACGGATCGAGGCACCAGACCGGCCCCTTGGTGGCGCGGGCGCGGGCGGTGACACGCGCGTTCTCACCCTTGGGGTCGATGCAGATCACCGAGCGATCGAGCAGCAGCAGGTTGGGGATGATCGTGCCGACACCCTTCCCCGACCGGGTCGGAGCCATCGTCAGCAGATGTGCCGCGCCGTCATAGCGGAGCAGCTTCCCCGATTTGGCGGAGCGGCCGATCAGGAGATCCCCGCTCGCTTCCAGCTTTCGCACGTCGGCGCGGTCGCCGAAGCGGGCCGACCCCAGCAGCTCGCTTTGCCGGTTGGCGGCGCGGCTGTTGATGCGCCAGGTCGCGGCGATCAGCCCGACCAGGACGAAGAACGACACCGTGCCGGAAATGCTGCCCACCCCGAAGATGCCTTCGAGCCAGCGGGCGGTCGCATAGGCGGCGACGAACGAGACGACGATCGCGAGCCGCCAGGAGATCGGTCGACGCCCGCCGATGAGCGGCCCCGCCATCAGCGCGCCGCTGCGACGGGCGTAATCGGCAGGGACCGATCGGAGTCGGGATGATCGAGCAGCCGGAGCAGGATTTGCGTGGCGAGGGGAGGGGGGACCGCCTCGACCAGCATCATCTCGAAGAACGCATCGTCGTTGGGCGTCGGGATCATGTCCTCGATCACGAGGTTGGCGCGCGAGTCCGCCATGTCCTCGCGCCACATGGCGACTTCCGCCGGCGTGCCGCGCGTGAAATCCATCGCGCGCACTTCGGCGCGGATCGCCTCGATATCGAAATCCGCCATCAGCTCGCCTCCGTCGTTTCCGCTTCCGCATCGAACGCCCGCTTGCCGCGCCGCTTCCACAGCGCCAGCACGTCGCCGGCATCATCACCGCGCGCGCGGCCGGCGAGATCGAGCAGCGCGCCGTAGAGCGTCGCGCGATCGTCGTCGGTCAGCTCGACTAGTCCGGCTTTCTGGACCAGCCCGCCCAGCTCGATCAGGTGGCGCGTCCGTTCGCGGCGTTGCACGACCCAGACCCTGCTATCCGTTCGCCGTTCCGCCGCTTCCGCCCGCAGCGTCGCCGCCCGGTTCAGCCGCAGCGCCCGATCCGTCGATTGCAGCAGCGTTGCCACCTTTCCGCCCGCGCCGCTGAAAGAAGGCGGCGCCTTTCACGCGCCACGCCTCCTTCGCTTCTGTATCCTTGGACGCGACGGCATCGAGCAGCGCGCCGGCGAGCGTTTCCATGTCGAGCGCGTCCGCGCCGGTGGCGGTGACGAGCTGGCCGAGCTGTTCGATGCGACGTGCCTTGATCGCCTTGGCACGGTTCTCCAGCGCCTTCAGCTCCGCATCATAGTCGCGCACCTTGCGCATGGTGCTCTCTCCTTCCGCGTCAGGTCCACCGCAGCCTAGCAAACGAGAGCGGACAGGCAACCCACAACCGGAACGTTCGGCAGTCAATCACAGGAGCGAAGCGAATGATGAGTGCGCGCTTATACGTCGTTGCCGACGTGCGCCCAGAAGTGCAATAAGCAGGGCGTCATGGCGATCTACCATTTCTCCGCCAAGGTTGTGAGCCGCGCAAACGGATCGAGCGCCGTCGCGAGCGCCGCCTATCGTTCCGCGTCCGAGCTGCACGACGTCCGGCTTGGACGCGATCACGACTTCTCGAACAAGGCGGGCGTGATCCACTCCGAGGTAATGTTACCGGAGGGCGCGCCGGAGCGTTTAAACGATCGCTCGACCTTGTGGAACGAGGTGGAGGCTGGGGAGAAGCGCAAGGACGCACAGCTTGCCCGCGAGGTGGAGTTCTCGATTCCGCGTGAGATGAACGAGAAGCAGGGCGTCGCGCTCGCGCAAGACTTCGTGAAGAAGCAGTTTGTCGATCGCGGCATGGTCGCCGACCTGAACGTGCATTGGGACAAGGCGAAGGACGGCACGCCGAAGCCGCACGCACATGTCATGCTGGCGATGCGCGATGTGGGGCCGGAGGGGTTCGGCAAGAAGAACCGCGACTGGAACTCGACCGAGCTGTTGAAGGACTGGCGCGAGGCGTGGAGCGCGCACGTCAACGAGCGCATGGCCGAGCTCGGGCTTGAGGGCCGGATCGACCATCGCTCTTACGAGGCGCAGGGGATCGAGCTGGAGCCGCAGCACAAGATCGGCCCCGCTGCATCGCGGCGACCGGAGCAGGGGCTAGAGGCGGAGCGGATCGAGGATCACACGCGCATCGCCCGTGAGAACGGCGCGAAGATCATCGCCAATCCCAATGTCGCGCTGGACGCGATCACGCGGCAGCAGGCGACGTTCACCACCCGCGATCTTGCGACGTTCGCGTTCCGGCATAGCGACGGCAAGGAGCAGTTCGACCAGGTGATGGGAGCAGTTCGGGGATCGCCCGAGCTGGTCGCATTGGGGAAGGACGGGCGCGACCAGGAGCGGTTCACGTCCCGCGACATGATCGCGGTGGAGAACCGGCTTGAGCGTGCCGGCGACAAGCTGGCGAGCCGCGCCGGGCATGGCGTTGGCGAGGCTACCCGTGACGCCGCGATCGGCGCGGCCGAGGGGCGTGGACTTGTCCTGTCGGATGAGCAGCGCGACGCCTTCGATCATGTCACCGGCGATGCGGGGCTGGCGTTCGTCGTCGGCTATGCCGGTTCGGGCAAATCGGCGATGCTTGGCGTCGCGCGTGAGGCGTGGGAGGGCCAGGGCTACACGGTTCGCGGTGCGGCGTTGTCGGGCATCGCGGCCGAGAACCTTGAGGGCGGGTCGGGTATCGCATCGCGGACCATTGCCAGCCTTGAGCACTCATGGGGGCAGGGGCGCGAGCAGCTAGGTCCCAAGGACGTGCTGGTGGTGGACGAGGCCGGCATGATCGGCTCGCGCCAGATGGAGCGCGTGTTGAGCCAGGCACGCGACGCCGGGGCCAAGGTCGTGATGGTCGGCGACCCCGAACAGTTGCAGGCGATCGAGGCCGGCGCGGCGTTCCGCAGCATCACCGAGCGCCACGGCGCGGCCGAGATCACCGAGATACGCCGGCAGCGCGAGGGCTGGCAGCGCGACGCCACACGCGCCTTGGCGACCGGACGCACGGGCGAGGCGATCCACGCCTATGACGGCAAGGGCATGGTCCACGCGGCCGACACGCGTGAGCAGGCGCGGGGCGAGCTGGTGGACGGTTGGGATCGCGCGCGCCAGGCCGAGCCGGGCAAGAGCCGGATCATTCTCACCCACACCAACGCCGAGGTGCAGAGCCTCAATGGTGAGGCGCGCGACCGGTTGCGGGCATCCGGTGATCTTGGCGACGACGTGACGGTGAAGGCGGACCGCGGCGAGCGGCAGTTCGCGACCGGCGACCGCATCATGTTCCTGCGCAACGAACGCGGCATGGGTGTCAAGAACGGTACGCTTGCCACGATCGAGCGGGTATCGCCCGAAGGCATGGCGGTGCGCCTAGATGACGGGCGCGGGGTCGCGTTCGACACCAAGGACTATGCCCATGTTGATCATGGCTATGCCGCCACCATCCATAAATCGCAGGGGGTGACGGTCGATCGCGCCCACGTCCTCGCCACCCCCGGCATGGACCGCCACAGCGCCTATGTCGGCATGTCGCGGCATCGCGACGACGTGCAGCTTTATTATGGCCGCGACGACTTCGCCGATCAGCGTCAGCTCGTCCGCGCCCTGTCGCGTGATCGGGGCAAGGACATGGCGGGCGACTATGCGCGCCCGGAACAGGACCAGGCCCGCGCGTTCGCCGATCGGCGCGAGATCCGGTTCCCGGAACTCGCGCGTGAAATAGTGGCGAAGGTCCGCGACAAGGCGCGGGGCATGTTCGCGGGGTTCCGGCCGAAGCCGGCGACCGAGAAAGCGACGTCGCCGGAGCGTGTCGCGGCCGATCGGCCGCCGGCATCCTCGCAGGCCCGCGCGATCGAGCGCTATGGGCGCGCCGCAGCGGATATAGGCCGGATGCGGGACAAGGGGTTGCCGGTGCTGGCGCACCAGGAACAGGCGCTGGCGAAGGCTGGCGACGCGCTCGACCAGGTGCGACCGCTTGGGAGCCGCGACCTTGCCAGCGCGATCGAGCGCGACCCCCGACTCGCGCGCGACGCGGCCGAGGGGAATACGGGCGGCGCGGTGAAGGCGATGGAGACGGAGCGCCAGGTCCGCATCGACCCGGAGAAGCGCGCGGACCGGTTCGTGGAGCAGTGGCAGGGCATGAAGGAGGCGCGCGCCAGCATGGAGCGTGCCGGCGACCGTGCGGGCGCTGATAAGTTGGGCAAGCGCATGGAGAACATGGCGGGCGGATTGCATCGCGATCCGCAGCTCGAATCCGTGTTGCGCGCCCGCGCGTCCGAGCTGGCGTTGCGCATGGAGCGGGGCCGGTCGATCGGGCAGGAGCTCGCGCAGTCGGTCGGACAAGGCCGCGACCGCGATCGTGGCATGAGCCGGTAAGGGGGACAGGTGACGGACGAGGACGATAGCCAAGGAGCCGACGCAGCCGAGGCGTTCGAGGCGATGCGCGGCGAGCTTGCGCTGTTGCGCCGCGCCGTGGAGGGCTTGGCGGCCGAGCGCGGCGGACAAGACATACCCGATTATTCCGAGACGCTGGGGCGGATGCAGCAGGGCGTGGACACGGCGGGCGAGAACATCGCGCGCATCGGCCAGTTTCTGAAGGCCGCCCCGGCGCTGGCGATGACGCCCGAGCAAATGGCGCAGCGGATCGCGGCGGCGGGCAACGCCGCCCGGCGCGAGGACCAGGCCGCGCTCGCCAAGGCGGGCGAGGACAAGGCCCGCGTCATGGCCGAGCTTCGCGCCATCGCCGGGTCCGCATGGACACGCGCCGACCAGAGGAACCGGCAACTATGGTTCGCCCTGGGCGGGGCGGTGGCCGGCATCCTTGCATGGGCGATCGTGCCGGGCCTCGTCGCGCGCGAGATCGCGCCGGCGAGCTGGCAATGGCCCGAGCGCATGGCGGCGCGGACGCTCGACCTTCCCCGTTGGGAAGCGGGGCAGCGGATGATGCAGAGCGCCAGCCCGGCCGCGTTCCGCGCGATCGTCGGGGCCGACAAGATCGTGACGGCCAACCGCGAGACGATCGACCGATGCAGAAAAGCGGCAGGCAAAGCAGACGAGGCGGTACGATGCACGATTAGGATCGCCCCATAGTAACCGCGTGTCTATTCCGCTAAGTAATTGATAATTATACCATCCGACCATAGCCTAACCGTAGCAGCCTTGCGCGGACCTAATTGCGAGTCGGTGCATGGCTTCACGAATAGGCAATCAGTACTAAGTTCAGTTAACCGTAACCTAACGGTTTCAATGCGACATGTAGGTGCGCTGAAGGCGCACTGAGGTGAATATGAGCAGCATCTCCATCAACGATGTCATGGCCTTGCGGAACGCCGTACTCGACAAGAACGCGGCGCTTCGGAATGTAGCGAGCAACCCGAATTCTGACACCGTTTCTGGGGCTACGAGAGGAGCGGCTTTTGACGCAGCGATGAACACCGCGCTGGGAAAGGCGGATAGCCCGAATTCCGTCTCAGGAGTGAGCGGAGCGGCGGGCGTGTCGCAATCAGGACTCGCGGAGCCAGGCGGCTTCGCCACCACTTTTCAGACGCAGCTTCAAAAAATTAACGCGATCAATGCGCGCGCTGGTGCTTTGACGGTCGCCTACGAACGAGGAGAGGAAACCGACATTGCGAAGGTCATGCTAGCGCGGCAGGAGTCCTCAATCGCCTTCGAGGCGACGTTACAAGTTCGCAATAAAGTGCTTTCGGCCTACAAGGACATCATGAGTATGCCGGTCTAGCGCAATCTGCCGAAAGCACATCCCTGGATCGGTAATCCGGTGCTGCGAATTGCCGGCACGACGCGCGATCGGATCGAGGCGCCGGTCGAGCGGGGCGGGCTGGCATGGGTCTTCACAGACACCGCGGGGCGCACCGACACGAGCGATCCGATTGAAGCCATCGGGGTGGAGCGTGCGCGCGAGAGCATGGCAGCCGCCGACCTGGTGCTATGGCTGGGGGATGATCCGCCCCCAGCTTCCGGCATGATCGCCGTCCATGCACGGGCGGACGACCCGGACCGCACGCACGTGCCAAAAACGTTCACGCGACAGTCTCTGCCGGCAATCCGTTAGGTGCCCTTCAGTTTCCGAGCGCTGTTGTGCATGGACACGATCTTCCATCGTCCGTTCATCTTCTTAAGCACGCTTGTGGCGACGCCGAGTCGTTCGGCGGCCTCACCGGTTTTTGGCTCGATCCGGTAACGGTAGGTCTCGGTCGCAAGGGCAACCGACCCTTCGAAGCGGACGTCAACCTTGTAGTCGGAGAAGCGGAACGATTTGAACTGCTTCAGCTCGGGACCGAGATGATGAGCCAGGTAGGTGGCGTAGCTGCCCTCAGATGCTCCTGTCTCGAAAACCCGCGCGTCGGTCGTGAACAGTTGCTCGGTTCCAGCAGCGTCAAGCTTTTCGATCGCGTCCTTATACTGTGACAGCGCCGCCGCCACGGCACGTGTGTCAGTGGTGCGGGCGTCTGACTGCGCCCACGCTGCGGCAGGAAGAGCGATCGACACCGCTATAATCATCTTCACGCAGGTGCTCATTTATCATCTCCCAAAACAAAATTAGCCGACCTTAGGATATCTCCATTTGACGCATCAATATGGAGCAGCGGCTGACGTCAGAACGCGAGATGGTCGAGGCCGCCATGCATGAAAGAACCCCCTAGCCAACCCTGGACGGCGATGGCGATGATCGCGCCTACCGAGCCGACGACCAGCATGACGCGTGCCGTATCTCGGTAAAGGCTTGCGCCGCCAAAGCCCGAGTAGCTCCACTGCGAACGCACCGATGATCAAGGCGATCGGAAAGTGAATCACCACCGTGTGCAGGCAACCGAGCCAGCTTGCTAAGCGCTGTCCGAAGGTCTTGTTTTTGGTTGCGGCCTCATCGTGCCCACGACCCATCGCCATGCCGAGCGCCAGTGCCGCCGCCAGCAAAGTCAGCTTCGAAGTCCGCATGATTCAGCGCTTCCCGCAAATTTGCTTACTTTGGTCAATACGTAGCGGCGGACGTTCCCCTCACGGCTCATCGTGCCACCAAGCGTCTGCACCGTTGCAAAATCGGTACGTTCAGCCCGAGCGAAGTCCCGGTCCACTTAACGGAACGGCTCGACGCTGGCCGACCGGCGGCTTAGGTCTCGCTTTAACGAAGGGGGCATCGCAACGACAACATGGCCGCGCAACTTGATCAAATAACTACCAAAGAGGATCACGACGGCCTTGTGCGTCGGCTCATTACCCGTTGGCGTGACGATCCGGGCGCGACCTATCGAAGCTGGTTCCTGTGGGACGAGCGGCTGAAGAATTTTCGTTCGATCCGGCGCGGTATCACCCAGGTCGTCGGCGAGATCGAGCGCGGTTCGTTTGGCGTCGCCTATCGCGGATCGTCGCTCGAAACCGTCGTCCATTCCGTTGCCGAACAGCGCCAAATCTTCAAAGGTGCGGACCATGCGTTCCTCTGGAAACCGAAGCTGCGCATCCCCGACATATACGAGAGCCCCGAGAACCAGCGCGCGTTCGGCCGCCTGCTAGACGCCTGTTCGTGTTGCGACACGGCCGAGGAGATCATCGGCCATATCCACGCGATCGACCGCCTGAAGATCAAGGGGCTTGGGCCTGCTGTCGCCAACCTCCTCTACTTCCTTCACCCGACGCTGGTGCCGCCCTTCAACACCGCGATCGTCAAGGGTTACAACGCGCTGACGGGGGCGAACGTGAAGCTTGGGAGCTGGGAGCATTTCCTAGCGATGCGAACCGGCATCCTCGACCTCAACGACCGCTTCCGCGACCTTTTATCGAACGACTTGGGCGCGATCGGCGGCTTGCTGTTCGACATCGGCTCCGATCGCTACCCGGCCCCGCCGCTCGACGTGAGCGGCGCGGCTCTGGCGAGCTGGGGGCAGCGGCTCGAGGCGGCGCGCGAAGAGGCGCGCACGCTTAGCAAGGCCGCGCAGCGTGAAGGCGAGAACGAGCGCACCCATACCGAAATTCAGGCATGGCTTCGCGATCTAGGCTTGGCACTCGGCTATGACGTATGGATCGCCGCAAACGATCGCAGCCGAGCCTTCAACGGATCGCCCTTGGGCGCAGGGTGCCTTGAGCGCTTGCCCGAGACGATCGCGAGGTCGAAGGGCGCTGATTCCATCCGGCTGATCGACGTGCTGTGGCTTGAAAAGGCCGGCGATCACGTCGCCGCAGCGTTCGAGGTGGAGCATTCGACGTCGATCTATTCGGGCATCGTCAGGATGCTCGACCTGGCCTTGAGCGGTAGCGACCTTCACGCGACCGCGGGACTGTTCCTCGTCGCGCCCGACGCGCGCGAGGCGGACGTTCGTGCGCAATTGCAGCGGCCCGCGTTCAGCCGCGTCGCCGACCTCGACATATCCTACCTCCCTTACGGCGAGCTGGAGAGGAACCGCGAGGCCATCGCGCGGTTCGGATCGGGGCTGAAGGCGATCAAGGCCGTATCCAGCAAGCTCGCCTGACACGCCCCGCGCGAGGGCTGGCGCGGGGAGCCACGTATCCTCTAGCATGTAGAGGAGAGCTGCCATGACGATGCCTTCCCCGGCCCCCTGGCTCGACGCCGTGTTGATCGGATGGTTCGTGCTGACCGCGATATCGGTCGCTTACGTCGCGTGGGATGGGGGATACAACGGATGCGCGCCGCGGAGACGGCTTTTCGACCAAATCTGGGCAAGACATGGAGCGCGGCGACCAGAAGTCGGGTCAGGGCGCTTTTGCGGTTATGGATGCCATGCGCTGTGTCCTGGCAGTCGTAGTCGCGTTCGCACATGCTTGGTATCTCCTCATCGAAGATTATTGCGGGCAAGCCTCGGTCGCGGCTTCGGCCGGCTATTTTTTGGCTGGTTATGCGCATGCAAGCGTCATTCTTTTCTTCGTGCTCAGCGGCTTCTGGATCGCGCGCAGTATCGACAGACGGATCGGGGATTGGCATTGGTCAAGCTACCTGATCGACCGCCTTGCGCGATTGCTGGTCGTGCTAGTGCCGGCATTGGTGATCGGTGGAGCGCTCGACGCGGTGGGCCTCTACGCCCTCGAGTCATCGACCCATCTCGGCACGACCGAGACTTACGTGCTGCGCAAGGATGTCGTCGGCGCGCTCGAGTGGCATGTGCTGCTAGGCAACATTCTCTTCTTGCAGGGCATCGTGGTTGCGCCGTTCGGCACTAACGGACCACTTTGGAGCCTCGCTTATGAATTCTGGTTTTACATCTGGTTTCCGGCCATTGTCGTCAGTTGGAGGCAACGTCGCCCGTCAATCTTCTTAATTTTTATCGGTCTGGCCTGGATTACGCCATTCATGCTGATCGGCTTTGCTTGTTGGCTTTGTGGTGCTGCGCTTCATGGTATGACCAAAACGCATCTGACCGATTTTCCCCGATCACCGATTGGCCGCACCTGGCTGATCATTGCGAGCAGCATATTACCGGCAATACTTATCGTTGTGCGGGTTGTCGGACTGGAGGGCCTTGAACTGGCACTGGCGGGCGCATTCGCACTTTTTCTATATATATTGCTACGAGCGAATCCGCCAACGCCGCGCTGGTTGCGACCGTTCGCCGGTTATGGAGCAAAAGCCAGCTTTTCACTCTATGCCATGCACTTTCCAATCATGGCATTCGCCGCAGCGTTGTTAGTGGGCTCTGAGCGCTTACCACCAACGGCGGGCAACATCGCACTTGTTGGCGCTACGCTCGCACTTGCAGTTTTTGCCTGTGGTCTGTTTGCGACTCTCACCGAACGGCACACCGCGCGGGTACGCACCTTCTTCTACGCCAAGCTGTTGACCGTCCAGAAAGCGTGCGCGGGCCGTTTGGTATCCTAGAACTGCAGCAAGGCTTGTCGAATCGGTGAGGGGTGGATGGATTACGCACGTATCATCCACTGACTGTTATGGATGCGCTAGCCTGTCCGGCGACGCGCGACACGGCGCGGCGCACTTATGCGGGCGGGCGGCATCAACACGGGAGAGTAGCGATGATGAAGAACGCATATGTGAGCTTGGCGGTGCAGACCGTCGTCAGCGGCATCATCATGTATTTCGTTATGTTCGTGATGATCGACAGTTTAGGCAGCTTCTACAACAACCTGAATATGTTCTATATGACGCTGATGATGGTCGCGCCGATGGTAGTCGCGATGATCCTCGCCATGCGCCATATGTTTCCTTCCAGGGCGGCGAACAGCGCACTAATTATCGGCTCGATCGCGGTCTTCCTCGGCAGCTACGCGCTGATCCGGACGCAGACGACGATCGGAGACCGGGCGTTCACGCGGTCGATGATTCCGCATCACTCGGGCGCGATCCTGATGTGCCAAGAGGCGTCGCTCCGTGATCCCGAGTTGAAAGCGCTATGCGGCGAAATCATCAAGGGGCAGCGCCGCGAGATCGATCAGATGAAGGCCATTCTTCCCCGGCTTTGAACCGAAGCGCGACTGATAGGACAAGCCACCCAACGATTATCGCTTCGGCGGATGAGGGGGGCGCGCTTCCGGCGCGTAGAAAATTGACACGACCCGAGGAGATCGAGCTGCGTATTGTACCCGTGCTGGCGACCCTTGCCTTGCTCGCTACCCCGGCCCTAGCCCAGCAGGCGGGGCATCAGGGCATGAACCATCAAGGCATGGATCATTCCAAGATGATGCAGCCAACCGCGGCCAACCCCTACGGCCCGGCCGAGATGGAGGCGTCACCTCAAGGTTTGTTCGCCAGACAACGATTTCTCGGACATAAGCGGAACATGGGCTACGCTACACGCTTCAACCGCGCCATTGGCTCGTTGA
>NCEF01000083.1 GCA_002280565.1 Sphingomonas sp. 32-66-10 | reverse complement strand
GTCAGCCAGCCCGTCAGCGGAACCGTGATCGCCTCCGCCACGGCATAGGAGGTTATGACCCAGGTTCCCTGACTGGCCGAAACGCCCAGCGAGCCGGCAATGTTCGGCACCGAGACATTGGCGATGGTCGTATCGAGAACGACCAGGAAATTACCGAAACCGATGGCCAGCGCGGCGATCAGCAACCGCAAGCCGGTGAGCGGAACCGGGCCGGCGGGGGCCTGCCCCGCCGCCGATGGAGTGATCGCGGTGCTGGCCATGGGACCGGACCTATTCGGAAACGTCAACGGTGACGTTCATGGACAGGCCGACCCGCAGCGGATGCCGAGCAAGTTCCCTGGGGTCGAGCGCGATCCGGACAGGCAGCCGCTGGACCACCTTGATCCAGTTGCCGGTCGCGTTCTGCGCCGGGACGACGGAGAACGCAGCCCCGGTGCCACCCGAGAAACCCACGACCTTGCCGTGATATTCCACATCGCTGCCATAGAGGTCCGAATGGAGAGTCACTGCCTGGCCCGGACGGACCTTGGCCAGTTGCACTTCCTGGAAGTTGGCATCGACATAGGCCTGCTGCGTGGGGACAATCACCATCAGCACTGCACCCGGCTGGACGCGCTGCCCGATCTGGACCTGACGGCGCGTAATGACGCCGTCCACTGCCGCGCGGATCACTGTTCGTTCCAGATCGACCTTCGCCCTGTCGCGGCGCGCGCGGGCCGCCGCCACTTCGGGATTGGTCTCGATGGTCGAATTCTCGATCAGCGCTGAATTGGCACGCTGCTGGCTTGCTGCCGCAGACTGGTTCGCCGCCGCCAGTGCCTGTTCGGCTTCCGCCGAGCGCAGATTGGCCGAGGCAGACTGGTTCGCCGCCGCCAGTGCCTGTTCGGCTTCCGCCGAGCGCAGATTGGCCGAGGCGATGTTGAACGCATTGCGGGCAATGGTCAGTTCCTCGCCTGAAACCGAGCCGGAAGCGGCCAGAGCTTCGCGCCGTTCGAGATCGATCCGGGCCTTGTCGAGATCGGCCCGGCGGGAGGCGAGCCGGGCGGCCGCCTGAGCCCGCTCGGCACCGCGTGCCGCCACCTGCGAGGCAAGCCCGCTGTCGGTAGCCACGATGCCGCGCACCCGGCGTTCTGCCGCCTGCAGGGCAGCCTCGGCTTCGGCCAGAGCCAGCCTAGCGTCGGTGTCGTCGAGCCGGACCAGCACATCGCCGCGCTTGACTGTGTGCGTATCCTGCACCGTCACTTCGACCACCGGCCCGGCAACCAGCGGAGTAACCTGCGCCACGTCCGCCCCAACATAGGCATTGTCGGTCGAAACATAGCGCGAGGCAAAAACGGAATCGTAAGCCCAGTAGAGCCCGCCCAACACCGCAACGCCCGCTGCCAGCGCCAAGAAGAGCCGCTTGCGCTTGCCCTTGCGCGCGGTCTCCTCAACGGGGCTCTCTTCCTCGGTCGTGGTGT
>NCEF01000050.1 GCA_002280565.1 Sphingomonas sp. 32-66-10 | reverse complement strand
CAGCTCGGCATCGAAGGGTATTCTGCTATGAGAAGATCGAGGGCGATTATCACGGCCATGTTTCTGTTACCCCTGATTGTAACGGCTTGTGGCAGCAACGAGGAAACGTCGGACATCTCCGAGGATCAGATGAACCATTATGCCGGCATACCGGAGCACGATCATCCGACGAATTCGACAAACGCGACACCGCAGCCGGCTACGTCGAATCCAGCGAAGAAGCAGTATCGGCCATAGACCGATCAGGAGCCTTTCGGCCTGCGAGCGCTACTGTGCATGCTGATGATCTTCCAGCTGCTCCCCACGCGCGTTAAGACGCTGGTCGCGACGCCAATACGTTCGGCAACAGCCCCGTTCTTCGGCTCGATCCGATAGCGATAGGTCTCGGTAGCGAGTGCGACCGGGCCCTCGAAGCGGACGCTGACCTTATAGTCGGAAAAGGCTTTGTTGCAAAATTGAGGGGCGAGGGATTCCTTGAATGAATCGAGCGCTGTAGGGGGCAGCGATGCCCAAGCCAACCTCACCGAAATATCGCACGACGAACTGGAGCGCGTATAACGCGGCGCTGAAGCAGCGTGGTTCTCTGGATATTTGGTTTGATCCGGACATGCAGTGGCTATCGGCACCATGTGGCCGCCCTGGTCGCCCGGCTCGTTTTTCTGACAGCGCGATCGAACTGTGCCTGACGCTGAAAGCGCTTTTCAACCTGCCGTTGCGGCAGGTGACGGGGTTGGTGGCGAGCCTGCTCAAGCTGGCTGAGCTGGACTGGCCGGTGCCGGATTATACGACGTTGTGCCGGCGTCAGAAGACGCTGCCGGTGACGCTTGGCGGTCGCCCCAGTTCGGGCGGCCTGCATCTTCTGGTCGACAGCACCGGCATCAAGATGATGGGGTCGGTTCCGGCTGAGGGCGAAATGACACCCTAAGCGCTGGGGTCCTTGGGCCACAGGTATTCTCCGGTGAGGAGGATGTGCGCCCATCCGAGCGGTGAGACATGGGCGAGAAGATGGTCGGGGGTATCCAGCCCTTCGCGTCGTCGGGCTTCGACGGCATGGCCGAGGTGCAGGGTGTTCCAGTAGACGATGATGGCGGTGAGCAGGTTGAGTCCGGCGATCCGGTAGTGCTGACCCTCGGTGGTGCGGTCGCGGATCTCGCCTTGGCGGCCGATGCGCAGGGCATTCTTCAGTGCATGGTGCGCTTCGCCTTTGTTGAGGCCGACCTGCGTTCGGCGCTGCATGCCGGCATCGAGTATCCATTCGATGATGAACAGCGTCCGCTCGATCCGACCAACCTCGCGCAGTGCGGCTGCCAGATCGTTCTGGCGCGGATAGGCGGCGAGCTTGCGCAGGATGCGGCTCGGCGCAACCTGCCCCGCGCTCATGGTGGCCGCGCAGCGGAACAGGTCGGGCCAGTTGGAGACGATCAGCCCCTCACGCGCCTTCCCGCCCACCAGCGGTCGCAGCTCGCTCGGTGTGGCGTCCGGATCGAACACGTAGAGCCGTTTGGACGGCAGGTCGCGGATGCGCAGCACGAGGCGGTAGCCGAGCATGGCGCTGGTCCCGAACAGATGATCGGTGAACCCGCCGGTGTCGGCGTACTGCTCCTCGATCCGTCGCCCGGCCTCGTTCATCGTCAGCCCATCGAGCAGATAGGGTGCCTCGCTGACGGTTGCGGGGATGGTCCGCGATGCGAACGGCGCGAAGCGGTCGTTGACGTGAGTATAAGCCTTGATGCCGGGGTCGTTGCCGTAGCGGGCATTGACCGTGTTCATCGCCTCGCCCTGCCGCGCGGCGGGGTAGAACTGGCCATCGGCCGAGGCAGTGGTGCCCATGCCCCAGACCCGCGCCATCGGCAGCGCGCCTTGCGCGGCGACCACGTTGGCCAGCGCCTGGTCGATCGCCGCGCTTTCGACATGCCAGCGTGCGAGACGGGACAGTTGCCAGTAATCATGGGTGTTGGACGCCTCGGCCATCTTACGCAGCCCCAGGTTCAATCCCTCGGCGAGCAGGACGTTGAGCAGGCCGATCCGGTCGCCACACGGAACACCGGTGCGCAGATGGGTGAAGGCGTCGGTGAACTCCAGCGCAGCGTCCACTTCGAGCAGCAGGTCGGTAATGCGGATGGGCGGCAGGCGACGGTAAAGGTCCAGCACCAGGTCATCGATCCCGTCCGGCGCATCGGCGGCCAGGCGATCGATGCGCAGCGTCCCGTCCTCGATGCTGCCTTTCGGGATCGTACCGTTGCGCGCGGCGCAACCGAGCCGGGCGAGGCCATCGGCGAGACGGGCCTTGCGGTCCGCGAGCCAGACATGCGGATCGGACGGTACGGCCAGCTTCGCAGCATGCGCGACTTCCATCGATACGAGGACGTTGCGAAGGTCACCGTACCGGTGCGAGCGGTCGAGCCAGATGTCACCCGAGCGCAGCGCGTCGCGCAGATGGAACATGACCGCGACTTCCCGGAGGCGCGCATCATCGTCGCCCTTCGCCCGCAATTGACGCCGCCATTTGGAATGTGGGCGCAGGAAATCGTCGGTCGCCGGGAGCGCGTCTTTGGTGGCGATGGCGATCACCGCGTCCAGCAAGGGGCGCGCAGCCGACGCGGCTTGGAGATGGAGGCAGCGCAGCATACGCGGGGCATAGCGACGGAAGCGGTGATACCCCTGATCGACATGCGCCAGCGGATCATCGCCAAGCGTGTCCGTCAGAATCCTGGCCGTCGCGACGAGGCGGGAGAGATGGTCCCATCCCGCCGCACGCGCGACCGCATCCTCCAGCGACGCGCCGTCGCCATGCGCTTCGAGCAGCGACTGGCCAAGCGCAGTGAAGCCGCTCAGCGTCGCAGTGACCCCACCTCTGGTTTCCGCGGCGCGTACGTCATGTAGCTGCTTCGCCTCGCGCCAGGTGCGCCCGACGATCCGGTCATGCGTCTCGATCACCGCATCCGCGGTCGCGGTAGCCCACTCGATGATGCAGACCGCGAGGATGGCGCGACGCCGGTCGGCACCGAGATCGCGCAGGCCATCGGCGAAGTAACGTTCGCCCTGTCGGCGCAGCCGGGCGACGCGATGCGGCGGGACGTCGCCGAGCAGGCGGGCATCGAGGTTCATCGCACGCAGGAACTCAAGCCGGTCGAGCAGTCGATTTGCCGCGGCGGAATTGTTGCCCGGCTCGATCCGGCGCAGCCAGATGAAGCGACTGATTGCCCCCGGCAGCATCTCGGTCGTCAGCCGGTCGAGACGGGTGCAGGCGACAAGATCAAGGCGAGATGCGATGCGCTTCTCGATGCTGCGTTCGGCCGCGACGAGCGCATCCGCGCACAGGCGCTCGATCGTCGTGATCGCCGGCAGGATGGTCATGGTATCGCGGCAGCGGGAGATGAAGCGCCGGGCGAGATCGTCGTTCGAGTGTGCCTGCTCGGCTTCGGCGAACAGCCAGTCACGGAACGTCCGTGCCGGCGCGCCCTGACCAGGAAACGTCCTGTATCCGTAGATGGAGCGCAGCACCTCCATATGTTGCTGGCGGGTCTGGCGCCGGACGGCGTAGTGGACGAGCACGTCACCGGCGATGCCGAGCTGGGCGCCGAGGAAAGCGGATACCGCGAGCGGGATCACCTCGCCCGGCACCAGCATTCGTCCCGGATAGCGCAGCGCGCACAGTTGCAGCGCGAAGCCGATCCGGTTTTCCGGTCGGCGTCGCCGGTCGATGTGGATCAGGTCGTCGTCCGCCAGGATATAATGCCGTAGCAGCGACGCTTCGTCGGTCGGCAGGTCGAGCAGCGACGACCGCTGCCGGGCGCTCAGGATATGGCGTCTCGGCATGCGGCTTTGTCCCTGTTGAACAGAAGTCTGTTTTGGACAACACTGACCCCACGCAGATCAAGGCTTTTCGAGGCCTAATTCCAGAAGGGTTCAATTGGGACAGCGCGCCGCCATCTACGCCAGGGTTTCTACAGCCGACCAGTCGTGCGAACGGCAGTTGCGCGATCTCGCCGGTTTCGCCGAACGGGGCGGCTATGAGGTGGTCGAGGTGTTCCGCGAAACCGCCTCTGGCATGAAGGCCAACCGCTCGGCGCGTGCCGAGGTGATGAAGCTGGCGCAGGCGCGTCACATCGATGCTATCCTGGTGACCGAACT
>NCEF01000049.1 GCA_002280565.1 Sphingomonas sp. 32-66-10 | reverse complement strand
GGCGAGCCGCTCGCCCCGGCAGAGGGCGATCCCACCGCCCCGCTGATGATCGTCACCGACCTGCCGGAGTTCGACAGCGTCCCCGCCTTACTCGACGGCGCAGCGGGCCGCTTGTTCGACCGAATTCTCGCCGCGATCGGCCAGTCGCGCGAGTCGATCTATCTGGTCCCGCTTTGCGCCGCGCGACCGATCACGGGTCAGGTGCCGCGCGATTTCGAAGAGAAACTTGGTGAAGTCCTGCGGCATCACATCGCGCTGACCGCCCCTGCGCGGCTCCTGCTACTCGGTCAGGCGACGAGCCGTGCCGTTCTCGGGACTGACGCCGCCAGAAATGCTGAGGGTTTAACGCCATTTAACTATTCCGGGGGTAAGTGTGACGTCGTCGCTATCCGCCATCCGCGCTTTTTGTTGAACAAGCCGGCGGCCAAGGCCGACGCCTGGAAAGACCTGCAATTGCTAATCGGGGAGCAGAGCCTGTGACTGCGCGTATCCTGCTAGCCGCTTGTGCATTGATCGCACCGCTGACCGCCCATGCCTCGGACGAACGCACGATGTCGATCGAGCGGCGGGAGGCAAGCGACGGCGTTCCTGCCCAGCTCGCCCGCGAAGAACGCGAGGCTTATCGCGCCGTGTTTGCCGCGATCCGCGAAGCACGCTGGGCCGATGCGCAGATCAAGCTCGACGCGATGCGCCCCGGTCTATTGCATGCCACCGCGCGCGCCGAACTCTATCTTGCCAAGGGGTCGCCCAAGGTTGAGCTGCCGCAGCTGATGGCACTGCTCGGCGAAGCGCCCGAGCTGCCGCAGGCCGAGCAGATCGCACGCCTCGCCAAGCTGCGCGGGGCGACCGAGCTGCCAAGCCTGCCTGCAGCACAGCGGATGATCTGGCATGCCGGTGCTCCGATCCGCAAACGCTACCGCTCGGCCAAGTCGGACGCAGCCGCCGCGCAGGTCGCCAGCGCAATGGCGCCGTTGATCAAGCTCGACGACGCTTCCGGCGCAGAAGCGTTGCTCGATACCCGTGCCGCCGATCTCGACCCCGAAACGCTGACCGAATGGCGGCAGCGGATCGCGTGGATGTACTATACGACCGGTCGCGACGCCGATGCCCGCCGCGTTGCCGCGCTGGCGCAGACCGGGAGCGGCGAGTTCGCGCCGCTGGCCGATTGGGTTCAGGGCCTCGCCGCGTGGCGTCAGAATGACTGCGCCGGTGCGCAGGCTGCGTTCACCGCCGTCGCGCAGCGCGCCGCTGACACCGAAAAGCGCACTGCCGGCCTCTATTGGGCCTCGCGCGCCGACATGGCATGCGGCCGCCCCGATCTCGTCAGCACCCGCCTCAAGGGCGCGGCGCAGCATGACGAGACCTTTTACGGCATGCTCGCGCGTCAGGCGCTCGGCATGAAGGAAGCGCCCGTGCGCGCCGAAAAGTTCGTCGCCGCCGACTGGAAGGCGCTCGACCGCCGCCCCAATGTCCGCCTCGCTGCCGCATTGGCGGAGATCGGCGAGGACAGCCTGGCTAGCGAGGTGATCAAGCACCAGTCGCGGATCGGCGACGCGCGCGAACATGCATCGCTCACCCGCCTCGCCGGTCGTCTCGGCCTCCCCGCGACGCAGCTGTGGCTAACCCATAATTGCCCGGTCGGCGCACGTCCGGTCGAAGAGGCCCGCTACCCCGCGCCCGACTGGACCCCGGACGGCGGCTGGCGCGTCGACAAGGCGCTGGTCTTTGCCCACACGCTGCAGGAATCGCGCTTCGACGCCAAGGTGCAGAGCCCGGCCGGTGCCTATGGCCTGATGCAGATCATGCCCGCTGCGGCGACCGACATCGCCCGCAAGCGCGGCGTCACCATCGGGAACTGGAACGTCCAGATCCGCGACAAGGGCGACCCGCTGCTGTACATCGAAAGCATCCCCTATTGGGAGACGCGCGGCTACGTCATGACCGTGCTGCGCAACTATTGGATGTATGAAAAACATGCCGGGCGTGAGAGCAGCAGCCGCGCGGCGATGAGCCAGGGGCTGTGGCCCAAGGTGCCAGGCAGCAACGGGGCGTCGGCAGTGCGGATGACCGCGTCGATCCCGCAGGACGACCGCGTAACCAGTGCCAATTGACGACAGCATCGCGTTCCGGCCCGTCCGGATCGCAGTCCTCACCGTCTCCGATACCCGGACCCATGCGGATGACCGCTCGGGCGATACGCTGGTCGAACGGCTGACCGGCGCTGGCCATGCGCTAGCAGACCGCGCGATCGTTCCGGACGACCCCGACCTGATCGTCGGCAAGCTCCACGCGTGGATCGATGACGAGCAGGTCGACTGCATCATCACTACCGGCGGCACCGGAGTCACCGGTCGCGACGTCACGCCCGAAGCGCTCGAACGCGTCGCCGACAAGATGATCCCGGGCTTTGGTGAGCTGTTCCGCTGGCTCAGCTATGCCAAGATCGGCACGTCCACCATCCAGTCGCGCGCCACCGCCTGCGTCGCGCGCGGCACCTATCTCTTCGCGCTTCCCGGATCGACCGGCGCGGTCAAGGACGGCTGGGACGGCATCTTGGCGAGCCAGCTCGACATCCGTCACCGCCCCTGCAATTTCGTCGAACTGATGCCGCGCCTGCGCGAGGAATGATCCCCCGGAACGCACGGCTTCGCGCCCTTTCGTTCTTGTTTTGTTTTCACTGACCCTGTACCGTGCGGAATGGCCGACACCCGCCCCGTCCGCGGCGCGACGCATAATCGCGAAAGCACCCGCTTCGCCCTTCCGACACGCGAAGCGGATGGCGACTGGCTCGATGCACGCACAGATGTTGATGGTGCGGTGCAACCGCTGCGGACGACAGTAACGGTCGAGCATCCACGCACGATCCTGTCGCGTAACCAGTCGCCCGATATCCCGTTCGACCGGTCGCTGAACCCCTATCGCGGCTGCGAGCATGGCTGCATCTACTGTTTCGCGCGACCGACCCATGCCTGGCATGACCTGTCGCCCGGGTTGGACTTCGAGACGAAGCTGTTCGCCAAGCCCGATGCCCCCACGCTGCTCCGCGCCGCGCTGGGCAAGCGCGGCTATGATTGTCAGCCGATCGCGTTTGGTACCAATACCGACCCCTATCAGCCCATCGAAGCAACCTGGCGGATCACGCGCGAGTGCATCGCGGTGCTGGCCGAGTGCAATCACCCGATCACCATCACCACCAAGTCGGACCGGGTGACGCGCGACATCGACCTGCTCGGGCCGATGGCAGCAAAGGGGCTGGCGGCGGTGATGCTGTCGATTACCTCGCTCGATCCCAGGGTCGCGCGCACCGTCGAACCCCGCGCGCCCCACCCCGAACGCCGCCTTGCCGCCGTGGCGAAGCTGCGCGCCGCCGGCATCCCGACCTTCGTCTCGCTTTCCCCCGTCATCCCGGCGATCACCGACCATGAGATCGAACACATTATGGAGCGCGCGGCGGAAGCGGGAGCGCTCGGCTGTTTCTTCCTCCCTGTCCGTCTGCCGCACGAAGTCGCACCGCTGTTCCGCGCCTGGCTGGACGAACATTTCCCCGACCGCGCGGCAAAGGTGATGGCAACGATCCAGTCCCTGCGCGGCGGGCGCGACAATGACCCCAATTTTCACACGCGCATGCGTGGGCAAGGGCCATGGGCGGAACTGCTGCGCACTCGCTTCCGGATCGCGGCGAAAAGGTTTGGGCTCGATCAGCCCTTCCCCCCGCTCCGCCGCGACCTGTTTCGCGCGCCCGCCGGGGACCAGGGGGAGTTGTTCTAGGTCAGGATCACGCGAGCGCCATCGCGGCGGACCGCGACACCATTGGCTTCCAGCAGCTCGGCGATGAATGCGGCGGGATCGGGCATGCCGCGATCCAGAAATGACCGCACCTGCTCCGCACCTGCACCGCCGCTCGCCGCAAATACGGTCAGCCAGTGATCGGGGGTGACCACCCCCGCCTTGCGGTTCGGATCGATCAGCGTGCACAGCCATGTGAACAGGTCCGCGCGGGGATCGCGCTTTCGCGCTGCACCTTCGGCGGCCATCATCAGCACCGCGCCGCAGGCATAGTTTGCGCGATGCTCACCCCGCTCAAACGCCCCGGAAAGAGGCTTGCTGCCATTGATCGCGATACAGTCATCGATCGACTTCTGCAGGCGCCCGCGCGCATCATAATCCGGGTAGAAATGTGCAAGCGCACGAACCGCCATAATGTCGGCGGCGCCTTCAGTCATCCACGCTGCACTGCGCCGCGCAGTGCGGACCGTCTGCCCCATCCAGAAATGCGCGCCTTCATGCCCGATGAACCAGCGTGTTTGCGCGAGCAGGGCGGGCTGGGGGTCGACCATTGCCGCGCCCTCCAGGTTCATCACCACCATCCCATCAAGCACGCTCCCGCCAAGCGATACGCCCGGCAGCGTCGTACCGCCCCATGACGCCAGCAAGGTAGGGCGGGTGCCCGCAGGTCGGCCCAGCCGCGCGGTGTAATAGTCGAACAGGCGCGGGGTGAACCGGTTGAGCTCGTCCCTCGCCCAGGCCGGCAAGCCGGGATCGATGATCCCGACAAAGGCAGGCGTTGCGAGCGCCCGTGCCGGACCCGAATAGACATAGGACTGATGCTGATCGAGCATCAGGCGGACCGACCCGCGATGGCGCCTTCCGTTGAACAGCAACGTCTTTCCCGGGTCGCGCAAGGTGAACTGGGTCGGCACCTGATCGAACGCAACACCGTTGAGATCGGCCGGGAGATCGCGGGCAGCGGCGATCGTCGAAAGCGGCGCGGCGAGGTGATGGTCGGTATACACCCCGACTCCGCCGTCGGAGAACGCCAGCACCGGCTGATAATCCGCCTGGACAGGATCGCTATAGGGCCGCACGCGGATGCGAACGGTCTTTAGCGGCGTACCGTCACCGGTCAGCACATCGTGATGCCCAATGCGCTCGAGGCGAACGCCCGGCGTCTCGACCCGCCAACTCTGCGGTCGCCATGGCTTGCCGTCGAGCGCATTGGCCGATCGGACAAAGAACCACGCCGGCGCCACACGCGCGAAGCGATATTCCAGCAGCCAGTCGCCGTCACCGTCACGCGTGAGCACGACCTCCGTCGTCGCTTTGACCGGACGCGCCAGGGTCGGGGTGGCAAAGCCGCAAACCAGAGCCAGGAGCAGGATCAGCAATCGAACGTTTCGCATCCAACGTGTATTACACAATCAACACAGTTGGGCAAGGCGCCGTCAGGTAACAGACGCATCCAAGGCTGGGCACGCGGCGGCTTGCCTTGCTCCGCGCGCGGAGTGATGCTGCGCCCATGCCGAAGCGACGCTGGCCCGACTTGCACTGGTGGCGACACGCCGCGCTGTATGGCGTTCTGCTGGCACTGGCGGCGGCGCTGTTGCAGTGGCTCGATTATCGCTGGGTCGCACGGACGCTATCGTTCGAATTCTATCTATTGCTCGTTGCGATCGGCTTTCTCGCGCTCGGTCTCTATGTCGGCGCGCGGGTGATCGGGCGCCCGGCGCCGGTGCGCGAACCCGGCAATCCGGACGCGCGCAAATCGCTCGGGGTCAGCGAGCGCGAAATGGCGGTGCTCCTCGAGCTGGCAGCGGGCTATTCGAACAAGGAAATCGCCCGGCGGCTCGACGTGTCGCCCAACACGGTCAAGACCCATGTCGCGCGTCTGTTCGAAAAGCTGGGCGCGCGGCGACGCACCGACGCCATCGCGCGGGCGCGGGAGATCGGGTTGCTGTCCTGAACGAAATTGGGGTGATCGCCGCCAAATCACCCCTTTGGGCGATTGCTCCAAACGCGCTGCGGCCCGCAACTCGCGCGACCTGAACCAAGAGGAGGGACACACATGCAGCGCATCATTCTGACCTATGGCGTGATCGCCGGTTTCGTCGTCGCGATCGCCTTTACCGCCATCTTCGTCGCGGTGAAGCGGCATCGCGACGACCATAAGGGCGGCGTCATCCGCTTCCTGCCCGCGCTCGGCATGGGCGCGGCGATCGCGCTGATCGCAAGCCTGTTCTACGTCGTCGCGTGGGAGGCGGTGCTCGCGATCAATGGCGGTGATTTCATCGCTGAGATGAGCGCCCGGATGCTGGAAGAACGCCGCGCCGCCGGAGCGACCGCCGGTGAACTGGCTTCACTCCAATCGCAGATGGCGCAGATGCAGGACCTCTATGCCAACCCGCTGTTCCGTGTGCTGATTACCCTGACCGAGATTCTTCCAATCGGATTGCTCGTCGCACTCGTTTCGGCAGCGCTGCTGTGCAATCCGCGCTTCCTGCCGGCGCAGCGCACCGCCTGAACCGTTACCGGCGGCGGGTCACCCCGCCGCCGCAAAGCGGAAGTCGCGATATTGCTCGCGCAACGCCGTCTTGAGCAGCTTGCCCGTCGCGGTGTGCGGCAGCGATTCGACGAAACGGATCTCATCGGGCAGCCACCATTTCGCGACCTGCGTCGCCAGATGCTGCTGCACCTGCATCGCCGTGACGTCGCTCCCCGGCTTGCGCACCACCAGCAGCAGCGGGCGTTCGTCCCATTTGGGGTGATAGATGCCGATCGCCGCCGCTTCGGCAACACCGGGGCAGCCGACTGCAGCATTCTCCAGCTCGACCGAGCTGATCCACTCACCGCCCGATTTGATCACATCCTTGGCGCGGTCGGTGATCTGCATGATCCCGTCAGGATGCAGCACCGCGACGTCGCCGGTATCGAACCAGCCATCCGCTGTCAGACACGGCCCGTTCGCGTCCTCGAAATACTGCTTGATGATCCACGGCCCCCTGATCTGGAGCCGCCCCGAGCTGACGCCATCGCGCGGCAGGACCGTGCCATCCTCATCAACCGTGCGCAGCTCGACCCCGAATGGCGCGCGCCCCTGAAACACGGTCTTTTCGACCTTCTGCTCGAAGCTCAGCTCGTCCCAGTCGTGTGTCGGCGCGCCCATCGTGCCGATCGGCGAGGTTTCGGTCATGCCCCAGGCATGGTTGACCCGTGCCCCCATCTTCATGATCCGCTCGATCATTGCGCGCGGCGCGGCCGATCCGCCGATCGTCACCACCTTCAGGTGCTGGGGCGCTTCACCGGTCGCGTCCATATGCTGGAACATGGCGAACCATACGGTCGGCACACCCGCCGTATGCGTCACCCGCTCGCGGTTCATGAGGTCGCACAGCGTCTTGCCGTCATTGACCGCCGACATGACGAGCTTCACGCCCGCCATTGGCGCGGCAAAGGGCAGGCCCCAGCCGACTGCATGGAACATCGGCACCACCGGCAGCACCACCGACTGGGTCGAGAGGTCAAAGACGGCCGGCTGCAGCTCCGCCATCGCGTGGATCATCGACGAGCGGTGGGTGTAGAGGACGCCCTTCGGATTACCCGTCGTACCGCTGGTGTAGCAGAGCATGCACGGCTCGCGCTCGTCGCCCTCTACCCAGGTATAATTGCCGTCCTCCGCGCCGATCACCGCCTCGAAACTGTCCGGGCCGTCTCCATCGAACACAATATAATGCTCGATCGTCTTCCATTGCGGCTTCAGCTTGTCGACGATCGGCTGGAACATGCGGTCATAGATCAGCACGCGATCCTCGGCATGGTTACCGATATAGGCGAGCTGATCTTCGAACAGGCGCGGGTTGATCGTGTGGACGATGCCGCCCATGCCGATCGTGCCATGCCATGCGACGAGATGGCGGCTGTGGTTCATCGCCAGCGTCGCCACGCGATCGCCCGGCTTGATCCCGCGCCGCTCCAAAGCCTGCGCCAGCTTGCGCGAATCCCGCGCGATTCCCGCCCAGTTGGTCACCGTCTCGCTACCATCGGCCCAGCGGCTGATGATTTCCCGCGATCCATATTCGCGCTCGGCATGCTCGATCACCCGAGGTACCCGAAGCTCGAAATCCTGCATCGCGCCCAGCATCACTCTCTCCTTATGTGTACGGCTTTCCGTATTCGTAAGGCCATCCTGTCCGTTCGAGCGCAGGGATGCAAGGGGCGGATCAGCTCGCCAGCGCCAGCCTCGGCTGTTCGGTCGGCTTGAGCTCGGCGCGCTCGATCCCCGGCAGCCCTTCGATCCGCGTCGCCAGCTCGCCGTCGAGCCTGAAATTGCGCCCGAGCACCAGTTCCGCCTCACCGCCGTCGGGCAGCGGCGCGTCGATCACCACCTCGCACCGCCCGCCGCGCGCATCCTCCAGCAGTTTGGCAACCGCCGCCAGCGCGCCGGCCTCACGCACCGCCATGCGCAGTGTCAGGCGGACGTCCTTCGCCATCCCCTCGAACGGCTGCACCTTGCGCACCGTCACGCGCGCACTGTCCTCACCCGGTCGCCGGTCGAGCTCGACCGTCAGGATGCCGCACCCGCCGACGCGTGCCGCATCCTCCATCTCCTTCGCGGTAAACTCCTCGAAGCAGGTGCACGGAACCGTCCCGCTAGCATCGGACAGCGTCGCCATCATGTAACGCTTGCCCCGGGCCGAGGTGCGCCAGCGCGCATCCTCGATCAGCGCGGCGATGGTCGCGCCGGCGCGCCCGCCTTCGGCAATCTCGATCTCGTTCAGGCTAGCGATGCTCCGCGCCGAATGCAGCCGGGCGAGATGCTGGTAGCGGTCGAGCGGATGCGCCGAGAAGAAGAAGCCGAACGCCTCCTTCTCCGCCTCGATCCGCTGGCCCAGCGTCCAGTGCGCGCTCTTGGGCAGCTGGATCGCCGATCCCACCGGCTCGGCTTCACCAAACAGGCCGCCCTGCCCGCTGGTGCGGTTCTCATGCGTGCGCTGCGCCACCGCCATGATCGTCTCGGCTGCGGCATGAACCTTGGCGCGATCCGGCGGTGTATGAATTGCTCCAGCGCGGCGGCCAGCGCCTCGACCTGCCGCTTGTTGAGCAAGCGCGGGTCCACCCGCCGCGCGAAATCGTCCAGGCTCTGGAACCGGCCCTTGGCCTGCCGCTCCTCGACCAACAGCTCCATCGCCCGCTCGCCCACACCCTTCAGGCCCGCGAGCGCATAGCGGACGGCAAACCCCTCCTGCGTCTCCGCGACCGAAAACTCCGCCTCGCTGGCATTGATGTCGGGGGGCAGACATGGCGTGCCCAGCCGCTTCATATCCTCGACGAACACCGCCAGTTTCTCGGTCTGGCCGAGTTCGAAACACATCGACGCGGCGTAGAATTCGTGCGGATAATGCGCCTTCAGCCACGCGGTGTGGTAGGCGAGCAGCGCATAGGCCGCCGCGTGCGACTTGTTGAAGCCGTATCCTGCGAACTTGTCGATCAAGTCGAACAGCTCGTTGGCCTTCGCCTCGGAGATGTTGTTCATTTTCGCGCAGCCCTCGACGAACAGCGCGCGCTGGGCGTCCATCTCCGCCTTGATCTTCTTGCCCATCGCGCGGCGCAGCAGGTCGGCGCCGCCGAGCGAATAGCCGGCCAAGATCTGCGCGGCCTGCATCACCTGTTCCTGATAGACGAAAATGCCGTAGGTTTCCTTGAGGATTCCCTCCAGCAACGGGTGCGGATATTCGATCGGCTCCAGCCCCTGCTTACGCCGCCCGAACGGCCGCACCGCCGTCAGCGTGCGCCGCATCCCTTCGGATTCGAGCTGGAACACGCCCACCGTCTCGCCGCGCTGGAGCAATTCATACACCGCCGGATCGTCCCAGCCGAGCGCAGCGAGATCGATGCTGATGTTGCGCGCTGCGAGCAGGTCGATCGCCTTTTGCAGCACCGACAGCGTCTTGAGGCCGAGAAAGTCGAACTTCACCAGCCCGGCACCCTCGACATATTTCATGTCGAATTGCGTGACCGGCATGTCCGAGCGCGGATCGCGGTAGAGCGGCACGAGCTCGGCCAGCGGGCGGTCGCCGATCACCACGCCAGCCGCGTGCGTTGACGAGTGGCGTGGCAAACCTTCCAGCCGCATGGCGAGATCGATCAGATGGCGGACATCGGTTGCGCCATCATACTCGGCCTTGAACTCGCTCACCCCGTTCAGCGACCGCGACAGCGTCCACGGGTCGGTCGGGTGGTTGGGCACCAGCTTGGCGAGGCGATCGACCTGGCCATAGCTCATCTGCAGCACGCGCCCGGTGTCCTTGAGCACCGCGCGCGCCTTCATCGTTCCAAAGGTGATGATTTGCGCGACCTGATTGCGCCCATATTTCGCCTGGACGTAGCGGATCACTTCGCCACGCCGGGTTTCGCAAAAGTCGATGTCGAAGTCGGGCATCGACACACGTTCCGGGTTCAGGAAGCGCTCGAACAGCAGCCCCAGCGCCAGCGGGTCGAGGTCGGTGATGGTCAGCGCCCAGGCAACCACGCTGCCTGCGCCCGAACCACGCCCCGGCCCCACCGGAATCCCGTTCGCCTTGGCCCATTTGATGAAGTCCGCAACGATCAGGAAGTAACCGGGGAACCCCATCTGCACGATGATGTCGGTTTCGAACGCCAGCCGGTCGAAATAGTCCTGCCGCTTGGCCGGATCGGTGATCCCCGCCGTCTCCAACCGCGCCTCCAGGCCGGCACGCGCATCCGCGCGCAGCTGCGCCGCCTCGCCTTCGATATCGCCGGCCAGGCTGGGCAGGATCGGCTTGCGCTTGGGTGCGGCAAAGGCACAGCGCTGCGCCACCACCAGCGTATTGTCGATCGCCTCGGGCAGGTCGTCGAACAGCCGCTTCATCTCGGTCGCGGGCTTCATCCACGCATCGGGCGAAGAGCGCTGGCGATCGTCGCTCGCGACATAGGCCGATCCGGCAATGCACAGCATCGCGTCGTGCGCCTGATGGAAGTCGGGCACGGCGTAACAGGCCGGATTGGTCGCGACGATTGGCAGGCCCCGGTCATAGGCCAGCTCGAGCAGCTTGGGCTCGGCGCGTGCCTCGACCTCGTCCAGCCGTCGGATGATCTCGATATAGAGCCGGTCGCCGAACAGCGTTTGCAGCCGGTCGGCATAGGTCAACGCCGCATCCTCCTGCTCCTCGGCGAACAGCCGCGCCAGCGCGCCCTCACGCCCGGCGGTCAGCGCGATCAGCCCGTCGGTGCGCCCTTCCAGCGCTGCAAACGGAACATGCGCGTCCTTTTCAATCGGCCGGTCGAGATGCGCCATCGACACGAGGTGACAGAGATTTTCATACCCCGTCGCGTCCTGCGCAAACAGTGCCAGCCAGTCGAGCGGTGGCGTGACGCCATCGGGCATGTCGGGCCGCTCGACGCAGAGCAGCGACCCGATGATCGGCTGCACCCCCGCCTTCTTCGCCGCGTCCGAATAGGGCATCGCGGCATATAGCCCGTTGCGATCACACAGTCCCGCCGCCGGAAAGCCCAGCTCCCGCGCCCGTGCCGCAATCGCCTTCGGCTCGATTGCGCCCTCCAGCATCGTGTAGGCGGAAAAGACGCGAAGGGGCACGAAACCGGAATGAGGCATGGGGTGGTTATATGGACCCGATCGCGAGAGGGCAAAGCGAGCGAGCGCGTTTTCCACAGCTTAAATCCTCCCCGGAACGGGGAGGTGGCAGCGCGAAGCGCTGACGGAGGGGGCCCTCCTCGAAACAAGTCGCTTGCCTCGGGCCCCCTCCACCATGCTGCGCATGGTCCCCCTCCCCGTTCCGGGGAGGATTTTCGCTAAAGCAGCTTCTCGATATCCGCCGCGATATCCTCAGGCTTCGTCTGCGGGGCGTAGCGCTCGACCACATTCCCCTCGCGGTCGATCAGGAACTTGGTGAAGTTCCACTTGATCCCCTCGGTCCCGAACAGCCCCGGCGCCTGTTTCTTGAGCCAGCGGTACAGCGGCGCCGCATCCGCGCCATTGACGTCGACCTTGCCGAACACCGGGAAGGTCACATCATAGGTCAGCGAGCAGAAATTCGCGATCTCCGCCGCGTCGCCCGGCTCCTGCGCGCCGAACTGGTTGCACGGGAACCCCAGCACTTCGAACCCGCGATTGCCATAGCGGCGGTGCAACTCCTCAAGGCCAGTATATTGCGGCGTAAACCCGCATTTCGACGCGACGTTGACGATCAGCAGCACATTGCCGGCGAATTCCGACAGGTCGGCCAGCGCGCCGCTTGCGGTCGTGACAGGGATTTCAGTGATCGTCGTCATGCCGTTTCCTCCAGCAACCCTTCGTGCAACCGCACGACCCGGTCCATCCTGGCCGCCAGCCGTTCGTTATGCGTTGCGATCAGCGCCGCCGCCCCCTCGCCGCGCACCAGCCGCAGCAGTTCGGCGAACACCACATCGGCGGTCTTCTCGTCCAGATTGCCGGTCGGCTCATCCGCCAGCACCAGCGCCGGGCGGTTGGCGAGCGCGCGGGCGACCGCGACGCGCTGCTGCTCGCCGCCCGACAGCTGGCTCGGGCGATGCGTCAGCCGGTGGCCAAGGCCCAGCGCGGTCAGCAGCCCCTCCGCCCGTGTCCGCGCAGCGGCATGGGTCCCGTTCTGGATCAGCTGCGGCAGCACGACATTCTCGGTCGCGTCGAAATCGGGCAGGAGATGGTGGAACTGATAGACGAAGCCGAGCTTGTCGCGCCGCGTCACCGTCCGCTCATGGCTTTCGAGCTTCGCCACCTCGATCCCGGCAATGCGGATCGATCCCTCGAACCCGCCTTCGAGCAGCCCCACCGCTTGCAACAGCGTCGACAGATCGGAAGAGC
>NCEF01000048.1 GCA_002280565.1 Sphingomonas sp. 32-66-10 | reverse complement strand
GGTCGGTCTTGGCCGAGACCGATCCTGACACGCGCGCACCCAGCGATTCTGCCTGAGCCTTCGCTTCGTCGCGACTCAGCGTTTCGAGTGATCCGGTGAAGACAATTGTCTTTCCCGACACTTCCGAGTCGCGCGCCTCGACCACGAACGAGGGCGGGGCCACTTGGGCGAGCAGGTCGTCCCACACCGCGCGGTTATGCGGCTCGTGGAAAAAGTCGGCCAGCGCATGGCCAACGGCGGCACCGACATTCTCGATCCCGATATGCTCGGCGATTGCCTTGTCGCGCCGCGCGTGGAACTTCGCCTCCGGTTCGCCCAGCGCGGGGGTGACCGACGCGCGCAACGCGATGATCTCGTCCGCCAGCACGGCAAGGGCGGGGAGGGTCTCCAGCCGCTTCATCAGATCGCGCGCGGTGATCGCGCCGACGTGCCGGATGCCAAGGCCGAACAGCAGTCGCGCGGCGTCCGGCTCCCGCTTGGCTTCGATGGCGGCGAGCAGATTGTCGACCGACTTCTCCTTCCACCCCTCGCGCAACAGCAGTGCCTCGCGGTGCTGCGACAGGCGGAAGATGTCGGCCGGCTCGGCGATCCAGCCCAGCTCGAGAAACTCGACGATCGTCTTCTCGCCCAGTCCCTCGATGTCGAGCGCGCCGCGACTGACGAAATGCTTGAGCCGCTCAAGCCGCTGCGCCGGGCAGATCAAGCCACCGGTGCAGCGCACATCGACCTCACCCTCCTCGCGCGTCGCCTCGGACTGGCAGATCGGGCAATGGGTGGGAAAGACGAACGCCGGCCGATCGACGTCGCGCGTCAGATTCTCGACGATCTGCGGGATCACATCGCCCGCGCGCTGCAGCACCACCCGGTCGCCCGGACGCACCCCCAGCCGTTCGATCTCGTCGGCATTGTGCAGCGTCGCGTTGGTCACGACCACGCCGCCCACCGTCACCGGCTCCAGCCGTGCCACGGGGGTCAGCTTGCCGGTGCGCCCGACTTGAATGTCGATGTCGCGCAACGTCGTCTCGGCGCGCTCGGCCGGGAATTTGTGCGCAATCGCCCAGCGCGGCGCGCGCCCGACACTGCCCAGCCGCTCCTGCCAGTCGAGCCGGTCGACCTTGTACACCACGCCATCGATGTCGAACGGCAGGTCCGCGCGCAGTTTCTCGATCTTGCGATACTGCGCCAGCGCCGGCTCGACCTGCGCGCACGCGACGAACAGCGGATGGACCGGAAAGCCCCAGCCTTCGATCGCCTTCATCACCGCAAACTGGCTCTCGCCCGGCAGCGCGCTGGTCTCGCCCCAGCCATGTGCCAGAAACCGCAGCGGCCGGGCGGCCGTGACGCTCGCATCTTTTTGTCGCAGCGACCCGGCGGCGGCGTTGCGCGGATTGGCGAACTGGCGCGCTTCCTTGCCGCTGTCTTCCGCCTCGGCCAGCAGCCGCGCGTTGAGCGCCAGAAAGTCGTCCTTGGCCATATAGACCTCGCCACGCACCTCGAACACGTCCGGGGCATCGGCGGGCAATTCGGTCGGAATGTCGGATATCGTCAGCACATTGGCGGTGACATTCTCACCCACCTGCCCATCGCCGCGCGTCGCCGCCAGCACCAGCCGACGCCCCTCGTAACGCAGCGAGCAGGACAGCCCGTCGATCTTCGGCTCGGCGGTCAGCGCGACGCGGTCGCCTTCGCCCAGCGACAGAAACCGCCGCACGCGCAGCACGAACTCGATCACGTCCTCGTCGCTGAACGCATTGTCCAGGCTCATCATCGCCCGCGCATGCGGCACCTTGGCGAGATGCCCGGCCGGCGCCGCACCGACCAGCCGTGACGGCGAATCCGCGCGCACCAGCTGCGGGAACGCCGCCTCGATCGCGGCATTGCGCCGGACCAGCGCGTCATAGGCGGCGTCGCTGATCTCGGGCGAATCCTCGGTATGGTACAGCGCGTTGTGGCGCGCGATCTCGGCGGCGAGCCGCTCGAGTTCGGCGGCGGCGTCAGTCTCGGTAGCGGGGAGGGTGTCCATCAGGCTTCGCTAGCCGGGTTGGCCGGCGCATTGAAAGCCCCATTCGTCACGCCGCGTATCCGGCTGTCCCGGATTTGGTTACTGCCGTATTCTGCGTGCTTGAGCCGCGCTGCCGCGCGATGCTAAGCCCCGCGCACCGGGGAGGGGTTTCTGGTGACTGAACACGCAATGCGCGCGTCCGCGCCGCATTATGACACGACGCTCGACCGTGCGGGGCTGGCACTGGCCCTGGGCGGCGCATTGGGTGGACTGGTCGTGCTGCTGCTCGTCATCGCGGCGGGACAGCGCGAGGTGGTGTCGCTGGGTGCCGCATGGGTGCTCGGCACGATCTTCTCGGCGCTCGGCATCGCGGG
The DNA here is from genome assembly GCA_002280565.1 of Sphingomonas sp. 32-66-10. Taxonomy (GTDB): domain Bacteria; phylum Pseudomonadota; class Alphaproteobacteria; order Sphingomonadales; family Sphingomonadaceae; genus Sphingomonas. The sequence continues at coordinate 5,300 of NCEF01000048.1, read as the reverse complement.
GGCCGGGGGGCCGCTCTGGCTGGTCCTTCATCTGGCCGGCTATCGCCGCGCGTGGCACGCCGCCGTGCTGGGCGCGCTGATCTCGCTCGTCCTGTTCGTCGGTGCACAGACCTATGGCTTCGGCTTCCTCGCCGTGCCGGCCAGCGATCTGCGCACCACCTTGTTCCGCTGGATCAGCGCACTCGGCACCAGTGCGCTGCTGGCGACCGTCGCCGCGGGAATCGCACTGGCGATGTGGCGAGTGGCGTATCGCCGGGTGATGTGACCTCCAATCCTCCCCGGGCGGGGGAGGATGGCTCAGATCCTACGCCTTCGTCCCCGGGCAATCGCCGATCCGCTTGCCGGTCGTCTTCGCCTTGATCTTCATCGTCTGCGCGCCGCCCGGCATCGTCGTTTCCATGTCGTTGTCGATCGCAAAGGCGTCGTCGCTGAACGTCCCGCTGATCTTCATCGTCATCTTGCCGCCCTCGGCATCGCACACCATCGTCCCGTCGATCTTGCCACCGGACATGTCGAAGGTCTCATAGGTGCAGCGGCCTTTGCTCTGCGCCAGCACCTCGGCCGGGGGCGACTTGGCCTGTTCGGGCGTGACGCAATTCTTTCCGACCTGCTTCTTCTGCAGCATCAGCTTGGTCATCTCGTCCTTCATCGGCCCTTCAAGGCCCGGAATGTCGATCGAGACCGTCTCGACCGTCGTCTCCCACTCCCCCGGATTGAACCGCGCCCCACCCGCCGCATCGACCTTGGCGGCGACCTCCTCGGGCGAGGCGTTGGTGACAGACACATCCCCGCTGCCACAGGCGGCAAGGGCGAGGGCGGCGATGGAGGTGAAGGCGATGGTGCGCATATCAAGGCTCCTCTCGGTTTCGCAATGATGCTGAACCCCTGTGCCGCAAAGCGCAACAGACAAGACGTTGCAACGTGTTCTTTATTTGTTCACGTTATCATGCTATCGCAATCGGGGAGGCGACTGCGCATGAGAATCCGGCATTCCCTGGGCTCTGACAACAATCCAGATCACGGCGTCGTCAACCCGGCGCGTGGGCGTCGCCCATCTGACGCGCAGGTGTCGCGTGCGGGTCCTGTCGCAGTCGCGTCGCGGTGCGGTCGCCGTCGCGTCACTGGCGTGCATCGATCGCGATGGTGTCGCGTTCCAGTCGCGTTCCCTCTGCCGCTCTCTGGGGAACCGCCCGCAACCCGCGTGTTTTTGTCAGCATCGTCTGTCAGCCTGACAGTCGCCCCCATTTGCACCCCCATCTGAAGGCCCCATATTCCCCCCATGGCGATCCAGATCCGTACCAGTCTTGCCGAACCCGAAACCGGCCCCGGTTTCGTGCCTCACCGCCCGCAACGCCCGCAAAAGAGCGAGGGCGGGCGGGCGTTCAAGCTGGTCAGCGACTATTCCCCGGCGGGCGACCAGCCGACCGCGATCAAGGAACTGACCGAAGCGGCGCTGGGCGGCGAGCGCGATCAGGTGCTGCTCGGCGTCACCGGCTCGGGCAAGACCTTCACGATGGCGAGCGTCATCAACAATCTTCAGCGCCCGGCGCTGATCCTCGCCCCCAACAAGATTCTCGCCGCACAGCTCTATGGCGAGTTCAAGAGCTTCTTCCCCGACAATGCCGTCGAATATTTCGTCAGCTATTACGACTATTATCAGCCCGAGGCCTATGTCCCCCGGTCGGACACCTATATCGAGAAGGAAAGCTCGGTGAACGAGGCGATCGACCGGATGCGCCACTCGGCCACCCGGTCGCTGCTCGAACGCGATGACGTGATCATCGTCGCATCGGTGTCCTGCATCTACGGCATCGGTTCGGTCGAAACCTATTCGGCGATGATCTTCGACCTCAAAAAGGGTCAGGTCGCCGACCAGCGGGAGATCATCCGCAAGCTCGTCGCGCTGCAATACAAGCGCAACGACGCCGCCTTTGCCCATGACGACACCGCCTGGCGGATCAGCTTCTTCGGCGACGATATTGAGGAGATTACCGAGTTCGATCCGCTGACCGGGTCAAAGGTCGCAAGCCTCGACAGCATCCGCGTTTATGCCAACTCGCACCACGTCACCCCCGGCCCAACGCTCAAACAGGCGATGGAGGCGATCAAGCACGAGCTCGCCGAGCGGCTGAAGGAACTGCATATCGAGGGCAAATTGCTCGAAGCGCAGCGACTGGAGCAGCGCACCAATTTCGACCTTGAGATGATCGCCGCGACCGGCAGCTGCGCGGGGATCGAGAATTACAGCCGCTTCCTCACCGGCCGCCTGCCCGGCGAGCCGCCGCCGACCCTGTTCGAATATCTCCCCGAAAACGCATTGCTGTTCGTCGATGAAAGCCACCAGACCGTGCCACAGATCGGCGCGATGGCGCGCGGCGATCACCGTCGCAAGATCACGCTGGCCGAATATGGCTTCCGCCTGCCCAGTTGCATCGACAACCGCCCGCTGCGCTTCAACGAATGGGACGCGATGCGCCCGCAGACCGTCAGCGTCTCGGCGACGCCGGGCGGGTGGGAGATGGAGCAGACGGGCGGCGTGTTCAGCGAACAGGTGATCCGCCCCACCGGCCTCATTGACCCGCCGGTCGAGATCAAGCCGGTCGAGGAACAGGTCCAGGACCTGATCGTCGAGTGCAAAAAGACCGCCGAGCTGGGCTATCGCACCCTCGTCACCACGCTGACCAAGCGCATGGCCGAGGATCTGACCGAGTATATGCACGAAGCGGGGATCAAGGTCCGCTACATGCACAGCGACGTCGAGACGCTCGAGCGCATTGAGCTGATCCGCGACTTGCGCATGGGCGTGTATGACGTCCTGATCGGAATCAACCTGCTGCGCGAAGGGCTTGATATTCCTGAGTGCGGGCTGGTCGCGATTCTCGACGCGGACAAGGAAGGGTTCCTGCGTTCGGAAACGTCGCTGATCCAGACGATCGGCCGCGCCGCGCGCAACGTCGATGGCCGCGTGATCCTCTATGCCGACCGCATCACCGGCAGCATGGAGCGCGCGCTCAACGAGACCGGCCGCCGCCGCGAAAAGCAGGAGGCGTATAACCGCGAGCACGGCATCACCCCGACCACGATCAAGCGCAACATCGGCGACATCATCGCCCATGTCGCGTCGAAGGATCAGGTGACGGTCGAGATCGAGGACGGCCCGGCTCACATGGTCGGCCACAACCTGCGCGCGTACATCGAAGAGCTCGAAAAAAAGATGCGCAACGCCGCCGCGAACCTGGAGTTCGAAGAAGCCGGTCGTCTGCGCGACGAGATCCGCAGCCTCGAAGCCCAGGAACTCGGCCTCCCCGCCGGCGAGCACAAGGCACCCGTCATGGGCCGCAGCAACGAAGGGAAACCGGGCACGCGCAAGACGCGGTACGGCAAGGTGCAGCGCAAATGGGGTGGGGGGAAAAAGTGAGCCGGTTGAGCCTGTCCGCCGCTTCGCCCATAAGGCGCGGCATGCGCTTCATTCTCCTTCTCGCGGCGTCGGTCGCTCTTGCCAGCTGCTCAAACGTCGTGCCGCCGGCGCCCGCTCCGGCGCCACCGCCGCCGCGTCCGGTGCCAACCCCTGCACCCGCTCCGGCACCTGCGCCGCCGCCAGCCAGCACCGACTGGCGCGACTGGCCGGCAACGCTGGGCAACTGGACCTATCGGCAGGAGGGGCAGGGGACGATCGCATTGTTCGGATTGCGCGCCGACCAGCCTGAATTGTCGATGCGCTGCGTCCGCGCGACGCGCCAGATTCAGATATCCCGCCGTGGCGCGACCCCCGGTCCGGTAACCATCCGCACCTCGACGACTGCGCGTGGCCTCAATGCCCAGTCAACGCCCGGGGCCCAGCCTTACATGGCGGTGTTGCTGGCCGCGAACGATCCGATCCTCGACGCAATGGGCTACAGTCGCGGCCGGTTCGTGGTGGAGATGCCGCCGCTCGCGCCATTGGTCGTCCCGACCTGGGCAGAGGTGCAGCGCGTGGTGGAGGATTGCCGACGCTGATCGACCAATCGTCGATCGGCTTCGACCAGCGACGTGTCTTATGTGACCAATGCGGTGCATGATCCCGTCCTTTGAGGGAGGATTTATGACCCGTTGGATCGCCGCCGCATTTGCAATCAGCCTGTGCCCCATCGCCGCATCGGCGCAAGCCGATCTGTCGGCCGCGGTCGCCGGGCCAGGCCGCCCAGTCGATCAGATCGCGCTGGATGCCGGTCGCAAACCAGCCGAGGTGCTCGCCTTTCTCGGCCTCAAACCCGGTGACGTGGCTGCCGACATCATGGCGGGAAGCGGCTATTATACTGAGATCATGGCCCGCGCAGTCGGTCCAAAGGGCCTGGTCTATCATGACCTCTATTGGGAAAGCGCCCAATATAAGGTGCCGCGCGTTGACCCCGCCGCATTTCTCAAGTCGCTTTACGCAGCGACCAAGCCGGGCGGGATCGTCGGAGTGGTCGATCATGTCGGTGCTGCGGGGGATACGCGTGCCATCGTGGACGCCCTCCACCGCATCGACCCCGCTGTGATCAAGGCCGATTTCAAGGCAGCGGGCTTCATCCTCGAGGGCGAAAGTCCGCTGCTCCGCGTCGTTGGTGACGATATCGCCAAACTGGTGTTCGACCCCGCAGTGCGCGGCAAGACCGATCGCGTCGTCTATCGATTTCGGAAGCCCGGCTGAACGCCTGAGATTAATCTCTTCGCGCCAGAACTCCATGAATCGCGCATTTCGCGATGTAATACAAGACTTGTTCTGTCCCTTAGTTTGATTCACAGTCGCTCCCGTACCCAGATCGGGGTACGCCGTTTCAACAAGCGAAAGGAGGTGATCCGATGTCTCATGGTTCAGCAGTGAGGTCGGTTCAGTTCGTTCGGGAGACGCGCCGCTAAGTTTTCTGCATCGGATGGCCGCCGGAGGCGCTCCGTCCGATCTGGCGTTCGGGAGGTATCCTCCTCCAATCAACGACGCCGCAGAATGCGAACCGCGGTCCGCATGGTCTCCCGGGCTGGAGCTCTCCGGCCGCTGACCATGTCGGAGGTCACCGGGTGCCAGAGATGGCCCCGGTGGCCTCTTTCATTTTCAGATGAGGTAAACGACCAGGTAGCGCGCCACCAGCGCCACCATCACCGTAATGCTCAGTCGCTCGCCACGAACAACCATCGCCGCGACCATCAGCGCCAGCAGCACCGCCGCCAACCCTGCCGCGACAGGCCGCTGCAAATTGACCGCAAGGGTCGGCACGCTGGCATAAAAGGCAATCTGACAAACGAGCAGCGCCAGCATCACCCCCAGCACGATCCGCCGCACC
>NCEF01000047.1 GCA_002280565.1 Sphingomonas sp. 32-66-10 | reverse complement strand
CTCGGTTTTCGCGTATATTCAGCGCGGTCCAAAAGGCCTAGCTGTCCAGTATTTACGGGTGGCAATCAACGCATATGAAGGCGAGCGTTTTGCTACCAAGTTACCGCTATCGCTTGTCGGGGCTCTACGTCTCGTCGGAGGTCGCCCTTCCCGCGCGCAGAGAGGCTGATACCGTCGGAGACGTTCCGGTGGACGTTGCGTTCAGGGTCGGACATGTGCCGGAACAACTGGATCATCCGACGCATCGCGGCCCCAACTGGATGGCCGATGATCGCCGCTTCCTGCTGGATCTTCCGGATATCGGCCGCTTCCTGTGTGAGGACGGGCGGCGCGTGACCATCTGTCCAGCCCCCGGCATGCCACTGGACGACATTCTCGTCTTCGTCACCGGCACGGCTTTTGCTGCCATCCTCTACCAGCGTGGGGGCTTGCTTCTGCATGCTTCGGCAGTGATCTGCGCGGGGCGTGCCTATCTGTTCTGCGGCCCGAGCGGGGCGGGAAAGTCGACTCTTGCTGCTGCCCTGAGCCGGGCGGGCTGCCGGGTCCTGTCTGACGATGTGTGTGCGGTCGAAGGGGACGGTGGCGGGGCCCCGATGATCCTTTCGGACGGGCGTGCGCTCCGCCTCTATGCCGACAGCATCGGGCAGGTGGGACTTGCGGATGCGGTGGGCGACCGGGTGCGGCGGCGTATCGAGAAGTTTCACGTCATCCCGCCGCAGCCCGACCCCGCCCCGGAGGCCGTGCCGCTCGCGGCCGTCTATATGCTGGCGGATGCCAATGCCGCCTTCCCGTCCGGCATCGACCGCTCGCCGGTTCTCGAGGCCGCCCAGTCTTTGCTTCATCACACGTATCGTCGCCGGATTGCACTCGCCTATTGCGGGCATGGGATGCTCGCGATGCGGACGGCGTCGCTGCTGTCCCATGTTCCGGTCTTTCATCTGCGCCGGCCGAGGGACTTCGCCCGGCTGGAGGAAACCGTGGGCCGGATTCGAAGTCACTTGGACGGCCTGGCCTGAGGACGGACGATGGCTTTCTTTCCTCCAGGTCTGGTCTGGCTCGCCTCCTATCCCAAGTCCGGCAACACCTGGATGCGCGTGCTGCTGGCCAACCTGACCGCCGGCAAGGCCGGGCCGGCGGACATCAACAATCTCTCAGAGCCCTTCACGCTTCTGGGCCGCTGGCGCTTTGCCGACGATCTTCTGGTCGAGCCCGATCTTCTGGATGAACTGGAGGTGGAGCGGCTGCGCCCGTTGCAGTGCGACGTCGCGGCCGAGGGCCTGACGATGCCGTTTTTCTGCAAGACCCATGACCGCTTCACCGGCCGGGCCGGCCACCCGCTTCTGGGGACGCGGGCGCGCGGCGCCCTCTATCTGGTACGCGATCCCCGCGACGTGGCCGTGTCCCTGCATCATCATGCCAGCATTCCGCTGGATGCGGCGATTGCGGGAATGAACGACCCGGACCTGTGCCTCCGCGGCCGCGTGCAGCTGGCTTCGTATGTCGGAGACTGGGCCGGGCATGTCTCGCAGTGGACCGACCAGTCACTGATACGCACGAAAGTCGTGCGATACGAGGACCTGCGCGCCGAAACGGCGGGTACCCTGGAGAGCATCGTGGATTTTCTGGGGGGACGGGCGACAGGCGCGGAGATCCTTCGCGCCGTTGGTCATTCCAGCCTTGATGAATTGCAGCGTCAGGAAGCCGACAGAGGCTTCCGGGAGAGTGTTCCGGGGCAGGACCGCTTTTTCCGCTCCGGCCGGGTGGGGGAATGGCGGGACGTGCTGACGGCTGCGCAGGTGCGCGCCGTGGAGGATCGGTTCGCGCCGGTCATGGCGCGGTTCGGCTATCATCCGGAAGGCTGACCGCCGCATCATCCGCGCGAATGCGGAGCCGGCGGCGATGATGATAAAAAATGAGGAGGGAACATGGGTCAGTTGTTTCACCGGAAGGGCGATGTGTTCGCGGCACCGATGGAAGAGACCACATTGCTGCTGAGCGCCGAGACCGGGCGGTATCACGGCCTTAATCCGGTCGCGGCGCATATATGGGACCTGCTGGCCGATCCGATCGACGAGGCCGGACTGTTGGCCCGCCTCGTGGCGGAGTTCGAAGTCTCCCCGGAAGATTGCCGGCGTGAGGTCGGCGCATTCCTGACGGAACTGCGCGCGCGCAGCCTGCTGATCGACGACTGAGCATGCGTCTCATCTGCGGCATGCTGCGCCTGGATGGTGCTGTGGCGACAGAGATGGTCCTGCACCGCATGGCGGCCGCAATGACCGGGCCGGGTCTGGCGCCCTCGGTGACCTGCCGGCTGGACGGCCCCACGGGGCTGGCGGTTCTTGACTTTGGCGGCGGCGGTGGCGGCGTGGCCGAGCGGGATGGCTGGGTGCTCGCGTCCGACCTGCGGCTTGACCGTGCGGACGACCCGCCGGACGTGGCGCTGCTGGCGGCGTTTCACCGTCACGGGGCGGACTTTCCCGACCATCTCCGTGGGGATTTCGCCGTTGCCCTCTGGCGCCGGGAGGCCGGGGAGTTGTGGCTCGGCCGAGATTTTATCGGCGTCCGGCCGTTGGCATGGACGTACCAGCCCGGCCGCTGGTTCGCCTTCGCCAGCCTGCCGAAGGGCCTGCATGGGGCGGGTCTTGCCTCTGCCGCCATCGACAGGGGCGCGGTGGGGGCCAAGGTCGTGCAGACCTATTTCTCAGGACCGGATTCGGGCTTCGCGGACATCGCCTATCTGGAGGCCGGGCACAGCCTGTGCGTCCGGCCTCATGATGACCTGCGGCCCTGTCCATACCGCGCCTTTCGCGTCAGCCCAGCGCAGGTGGGGCGTTGGCGCGGCACGCCCGCGCAGGCGGCAGAGACGCTGCAGCAACTGGTGCGTGAGGCGGTTGCTGCCCGGATGCCCGCAACGGGGCCGGTGGCCTGTCACCTGACCGGTGGGCTGGATAGTTCCGCCATCACTGTTCTGGCGGCACGGCACGCGCGCCACGGGGAAGGCAAGGTCCTCGCCCTCACCATTCTCGCGCCCACGCCGATGGGGCCACCGGAGCAGGATGAAAGGCCGATGATCGTGGACGTCCTCGCCCAGGAGGCGGATATCGTCCATTGCAAGGTGGACGACATACTGCCCATGCCGGGGCACATCGGTGATCCAGACTGGCCCGGAAGCATGATCGGTGGACCGGATGACGAGATGATGGCGGCCGCTGCCGCCTTCGGGGCCGACCGGATCCTCAGCGGTGTCGGCGGAGACGAGGGCGCAAGCTATAACGGCGCCAATCTCTACCTGTCACTCCTGAAAACCGGGCGTCTTAAGATCCTGTCACGCGAACTGGCGGCGCGGGCGAAAAGCGACGGCGTGTCGCTTCCGCGCGCCATACGCGGGCGGCTGATCGGCCCCCTACTGCCGGCGCGCCTTCGTCGGGGCCGGCGCACGGGCGTCGCGGATCCCGTTCACGGAGCTATTCGATATCTGTCGGCAGCGCTCCGGCCGGCGGCGATGAGCCGGCGCATGTCGCCCGTCCTGCACAGCAACGGGCCGGCGGACCGGGTGCGGGCGTTTGCCGACCACCACATTCCCTCGCGCTGCACCTATTACGCTCTGCTTGCGGCACGCCATGGGCTCGCGGCCAGCTTTCCCCTGCTGGACCGCCGGGTCGTGGATTTCGTACTGTCCTTGCCTGTCCACTTTTTTCTTGCCGACGGACAGGCGCGGCAGCCCTTTCGCCGGGCCATGCGCGGTATTTTGCCCGAGCGGGTGCGGCTGGCGCGCCACAAGCTCGGCCTGTTCGACGACCGCTTCGTGCGCTATGCCCGCCACCGGACTGAGCTTCTGGCGATGGCGGCGAGGCTCAGCGCGAGTGCGTCCGCGCCGCCGGCTGACATGTTCGACCTGGAGGCCATTCAGGCGGGGTTGCGCCTGCTTCCAGAACCGGATCAAGCCCTTCATGTCGTGCGGTCCAGGCCAGGTGAACTTGTGGCCGGCAATCCCGCCTGGGTCTCGGGTTTCGCCATCCAGAGCCTGATCGTCGCTGCGGCGTCGTGGCCTCACGCGGACGGGAGCGAACCCGCATGATGCGGCGGGAAATCTGCCTCACACAGCCGGATCATGTGGACAGCGTTATGAGACAAACGGCGGCGACTGAATTTCAGGCGGTTGCGCGTCTCATATCTTGGTCTCGAAATGGCCGGCTCGACGTTTGCGTGGCAGCCGCACTTGAACCAAAGCTGCACCTCTGCTGCCCACCAAGCGGCGCCCGCGCTTTATCGCAGCAGCCGCCGCCGTGAACCGCGAGTTTCGGAAAATCGTAGTGGGCTACTCACGTCGGGAGATAGGGTCGGATGGTGACCGGCCACTTCATTCTTAACGGTGCAGATCCGCGGGTTCGCCGCACTCTGTGAGATTGAACCGAGCCTGCTCTCAAGTCCGACAGGCTTGAAAGAGAGAGACGGCGTCGGCCCCTGCCGGAAACTGAAGCCGGCCGGACGTGTCGTGAACCGCGGCCCAGACCGCTTCGG
>NCEF01000082.1 GCA_002280565.1 Sphingomonas sp. 32-66-10 | reverse complement strand
GCCACCGGCGATCATGGCGATCTCCTCGACCTGATCGCCGCCCGCAAGCGGCTGCACACGCTGCGCGACACTCTGGATGAAGCGCGGCTGTTTCTCAGCCTGCCCCGGCCCGAGCCGTGCGTCACCGGCCGCCGCGAGCCCCCGGCGCCGACCGGCTCCCCCGAAGCCGCACGGCGCCTGTTCGCGATGGCCAAGCCGATTGGGGGCACAATCGCACAAGCGTATTTGCGCCAACGCGGCATTACGGATCTGCGCGACTGCGGAGCGCTCCGTTTTCATCCTCGCTGCTGGTATCGCGGCGATGCGAACGACCCGCGCGACCGCGCACGCGACGCCTGGCCGGCGCTCATCGCCGCCGTCACCGATCTCGACGGCGCGATCACCGGCGCACATCGCACCTGGCTCGCCTCCTCAGGCGACGACAAGGCGCCGGTCTCCTCGTCCCGACGCGCCATGGGCCATCTTCTCGGCAATGCCGTGCGTTTCGGCCGCGCAACGGACCTGCTCGTCGCCGGCGAGGGCATCGAGACGATGTTGTCGCTCCGGCAAATCGCCCCCGACCTGCCGATGGCCGCCGCCCTGTCGGCCAATCACCTCGCCGCCCTGCGTCTGCCGCCGACACTGCGCCGGCTCTACATCGCGCGCGACCAGGATCCCGCCGGCGAACGGGCGCATGAAACGCTCGCCAGACGGGCCGAAGACCTCGGCATCGAGGTGGCGCCGCTCGAACCGGCCCACGACGACTTCAACGACGATCTTCGCCGACTGGGACGCGAGGCGCTGGCGGCACAGGTGCGGAGCCAACTCGTCGCGCAGGATGCGGCGTGCTTCTGCGCGCGATGAACAGCGTCGTCCGCGAAGATCATGCCGGCCGGAACGCGAGCGGGGCTGCGTGTTCCTCGCATCGGCGGGAGAGCCGTGCCCACGGCCTTCCGAGAGGGCGATCGGACCGGAGGCGGACCGGGCCGGCAACGGCTGCGCCGGGCTATTTTCCGCCGGTCCTGACGGACCTTTGCATC
>NCEF01000081.1 GCA_002280565.1 Sphingomonas sp. 32-66-10 | reverse complement strand
CGGCGGCGCCTTGGTCAGAACCTTGGGCGGGGCCTCCCGGGCCGATTGCGGCGACGCCTGTTCGCGAATGGGCTGCCCACTATCGAGCGTGTCGGGTTGGTAGGGGGCAACCGTAGCCGGCACGACGCCTGGCACTTCCGCGTCATTACCCACTCCGCCACGTGCGGCGGAACCTTGCTGCTGGGTCGAGGGATCGACCGGCAAGGCCAACTGCGATGCGGCAGGCGCCGCCAGCAACAATGTGGTCGCAACCAGGCCAGCGGCAATCCGCCGCGAAACAGCGATCATCGAACCAGTTCTTCCATCTTCACAAGGCCGGCCTCGGGGCCGAGCAGCACCTGAGCGCCCACTTCCCACAAATGCACATCCGAAGCGGCGAGGATGCCAGTGCCGCTGCCCCCGACACGATAGGGAGAGCGATCCCAATGGGTCACCCGCCCACCCGCCTCGTTCACGAACAGGGCGCCCGCCGCGTGGTCCCACGGCAAGGAGCGCTGGAACAGGGCGATATCGTTTTCGCCCAGTACCAGGCGAGGATAGCTCTCCGCCGCGCAGCGAGGCACAGACACTCGCTGCAACCTGCCATAGGCATGGGCGTGAACCTGCTCGCGCCGGTGTGGCTCGAGGAAATGAGTGCCCAGCGCCGCGACCGGCTGATGGGCACCGGTATTGCGCGCGGTGATACGCTCCCCGTCAATCCTCGCGCCCTTGCCCGCTTCGGCAAAGCACATGCGCCCGGTGACCACGTCGAGGATCCAGCCCATCTGCGGCACACCATCTTCCACCAGCGCCACCATCATGCCGAACAGCGCCTTTCCGGCGGCGAAATTAGCCGTGCCGTCGAGCGGATCGACCAGCCAGACCAGCCCTTCGCCCACGCCGGAAAGCAGTCCCGGATCAGCCGAGACCGCTTCCTCGCCCACAACACGCGCACCGGGACACAGGCCGGCCAGCCCATCGGACAGCAGACGTTCTGCCTCCAGATCCGCGCTGGTAACCACTTCGCCCGGGCTCTTTTCAGACACGTC
>NCEF01000046.1 GCA_002280565.1 Sphingomonas sp. 32-66-10 | reverse complement strand
CGAACGCGTGTTCGGCGGAGGACTGGCCGAGGCCGGCTTCGGCGCCCTGGCCGCGCTCGGCGGCCTCGTCGGCACCGGGCAGCGGCGGCAGGCCATCGTCGGCCTTGGGCGCCATCTCGGCAGCGAGATCGCGGCGGCGGGTCGGGCGCGACCACACGATGTTGTAGCTGCCGTCCTCCTGACGGAACGCCGAGATGTAGAGCGGCGCGGCCAGGCTCGGGTCCTCGATCTTGCCGTTGAGGAACGCCTCGCCCGTGCCGTTCGAGAACAGCTCGAACAGCGCGCCCACCTGCACCCAAGAGCGCGAGGCCGACAGCGCCAGCACCTCGTACTTCGGCGCCTTTGGATTGGCCGAGTGCACCTCGCGCAGCGCGATCGTCATGGCAATCGTCAGCGTCGCGATCTTGCCGACGAAAATGCCGGCGTCATTCTGCTTGATCGAACCGATGTTCATGGGAAAGTCTCCTGGAAGCTGGTCTCGAACACCGTGTCCGAGCCAAATTCCTCCTCCCCACTCCTCTCCTCGGCCGTTCGGCCGAGCAGGCGCGCAAGCGCCCCATCCGAGGCCCGCGTCCGCGGCCTCGGGATTGCCCATGGCGATATGATGGGCTGTCGTTTTTGGAGCTCGGGTCAGGCCAAAGGCGCGGCCCGGCCATGAGTCAATGGACCCCGTCCAGCCAGTTCTCGACCTTGAGCGCGCGTACCCGCGAGAACTCACCCACATTGGCGGTCACTAGGACCGCTTCGAGGGCATAGGCGTGGGCAGCGATGAAGAGATCGTTGGGGGTGATGGGCTTGCCCGCGGCTTCGAGTTCGGCGCGGATGCCGCCATATTCCGTGTCGGCGGGGACTTGGAGCGCAAGTATCTGCACGCTGTCGAGAATGGCTTCGATCTGAGCGAGCAACCGCGGCGATCCCTTTTTCGCGCAACCGTAACGCAGTTCCGCGGCGGTAATGATGCTGACGCAGATCGTGTCCGGCCCGACATCCGCGATCCGCTTCGCGACGGCGCCCTGGGGATTGCGCGCAAGGTCGGACACGATGTTGGTGTCGAGCATGTAGAGGTTGGTCACAGGACGATGGCCTTGGCTGGCAGCAGCGAATCATCGATATCGGGGAACTGATCCTCCGCCCCAAGGGGTTCCAGTCCGGCCAGCACTTCCAGCAAGTTCTTGCGGCGGATTGGCTCGATAATGAGCCGGTCGCCCTCGCGGTGGATCAAAACGCGGTCGCCGGGAAACTCGAAGTCGGCTGGTATTCGCACCGCCTGGCTTTTGTTGTTGCGGAAAAGCTTGGCCTCTCGAGCAGGGGTGAGGTCGGATTGTGCCATGAGGGCCTCCTTGCATATACATTAGCATATACATGCTCCATGGGGTACATTCAACCGATCCGGCGTAAGGCCGCTGCTTGCGCGGCTACACATCGAGATAGCAGTCATGGGCGAGCAGGAAGGCCTCGGCGAGGGATTCGCCTTCGGCGAGCAGGCGCGGCTCGCGCGAGCCGGCCCAGATCGGACGGGGCAGATCGTCGCCCATGGCGAAGCGCCAGCGGGTGAGGCCATTCGCTGCTTCCAGGACGAAGCCGGCCTCATTCGCATCGAAGCGCTCTATGGTCGCTTTCTCGTTACCGAAGTCGGGCATGTCGAGGATCTGATCATGGCCGGCATAGCGATGCTCCCACGGTGTGAAATCCGCAAGCTGATCGGGATGCACGCCAAGAATGCGCTGGTCGATGACGGCCTTGAGCGACCGGAAATCCTGGGCCGGCTCGATCTGCTCGCGAGTGAGCCAGATCCACCCGTCCGAGCCCGTGAGCGGCAGGACGATCCATGAGCCGCGGTTACATTGCCACCCGGAGAGCCCGACTCCCCCCTGCCCGTAGCTGCCGAGGTGGCTCGAATAGCCCGTGAGCATGCGGCCTTCCGGCCATTTCGGCGGCATGGGACCGATGACGCCGCTGCTCCTGATAGTGCTGAACGAGCCGCGATCCCACAGGCTGTCAGGATTGAGCACACGCCGTTTGGGTCTGCCGGTGCGAGGAAGGTCGAGCACGCGGCGCGCCTTCTCGAGCGGATCGTCGTTCTGGCGGGCACTGATAGCAACCTGCAAGGCGAGCGATCCCGTTGCCGGGCTCGGGCTGTTCTCACAGTTGAGCTCGAGAACGGCTTCGTGCCGGACGGGAGACTGGCCGCTCTCCGGCACGACGGTGCGCTTGGCGGTCCAGTCGATGCGCCGGCGGTCGTACCAGCTTTGGGAGAGAATCCAGCTGCGCGCGCGACGCGCATCCTCGGCCTCGGCTTTGGCGAGAATCCGGTCGGGGACGGGCGCCGTGAAGACGACGTGATAGGTCGGCATGGAGATACTCCGGCTTGAGGGGCCTGAGCGGCGCACTCGACGGCGTCCGCCCAGTTCGTTCACGCAAGCGGTGCCGGCATGGCCAGCCATTCGGGCTGGTCGTTCGCGATCGGCAGGTCGTAGTTCGCGGCCTCGGCCTCGGAGAACACGGTCGCGGTCTCGAGCGAGCCGAAGCCTGTCTTGCTGTTCCAGAACAGGAGGCCCTCTTCGGCATCGCGCGTGGCGATGATCATACCGTTCTCGGGCTCGCCGACGCGGCGCGTCAGGGCCTTTTCGAGGCCTCGGGCCGAGCTGGCGAATTCGATGTCGTCCTCGCGGATCACGACGAAGCCGCCGCCGAATTCGCCGGGCCGCATGCGACCGCAGTCGAGCGCATATTCGAACGCGAAGGGTAAGGTGGATCGCGCCGCCGCCTGGATAAGCGCCGCGGCGGCCTCGATGTCGACCTGATCGCCGTGGATCCAGACGCCGACTGTTTCATCGTCGCCGGCAGGGTCGACCTGCACGGTGAAGCCGAGCCGCGGACAGTCGGGGTCGGGGAAGATTTCGAGGAAGCCCGAGAACGGCTCCTCGTCGGTCGGCGGAAAGGCCGCCTCGAAACCCGGCCCCAGCGCGGCGAACCGTGCGGCGCGCTGATCCGGGTCGAGCGAAGTATCGTCGAGCGCCTCGATGGCGTCGTCGATCTGGCGGAGGACGTCGGCCTCGGCGGGCGTGACGGCGAGCGTGAAGCTCGCCTTGGTGAAGTGATTGGCCATGGAGGAAGCCTCGTGGGGAGGGCGCGCGGGAGCGCGCCGCGTGGGCGGCCTCGGTTCATCCCGGGCCAGCCGCTAAGCTCCCCCTTCCCTTTCATCGCGATCGCCGCGAGGACGCAGTGGCGGCTGGCCGAAGGCCAGAAACCGGCCGGCGCTGTCGTCAATCGGTCTCAAAGTCGCGCCAGCGATGGACCAGTTCGATCATCTCGGCCTTGCGATCAAAGGCATCGGGATAGATTGCCCCCTCGTGCTGGCCGAGGAAGCCGACGATGGTGGTGATATGGGTAGCGATCGTGGGATCGACGCCGAACAGATCGGCGATCGGGAAATGGCCGCAATCCTCACCGTTCCACCAGGCAAGGAGGAAGTTCGCAACGCGGCGCGCCTGGCCCGTGTCGGATCGGGCGATCTCGATCAGGCGGTCGAGGGCATTGCGCGCGGCGGTTTTGCTGAAGGGGCCCCTGTCCATGCGATCAGGCTATATCAGGGATGGCGGCGCGTGAACCGTGAACAGGCACGACAAGATCGGGGTCGAGCCCGGGCGAACCCGCCGGGTTCCCGCGCAGGATCCAGGGCATGGGCTGGATGAGCCGTGCCCAGTCGGCGAACGACGGTATCCGACCGAGATCCTCCTGGACATGGAGTTCGCCAATTAGGCGGACCGGGACATCGCGGCCATCGCTGTTGCGGATCGTGACGCCGAAGATAGCCTCCAAGAGGAAGATACCCTCAGCATGGTGGCGCAAAGCGCGATGGCGCGGATCGGCGATGATCTTCTTGGATTCGTCGAACCATTGGTGGAGCGGGAGATAGTCCTCCGGATCGCCGCCCCATCGCCGAACCGAGCTCAGCGCATGATAATAGCAGTGTGACATGGCTAGATCTCGGCCTCGGTGGTGTCATAGTCAATAAAGCGGCAGTTATGCGTCAGCGTGACGGCGCCGCTGGCGACCTCGATGGCGATCGTCCCGCATGCGCCCTCGCCGTCTTCCCAGCCGGCGTGCCGCGCGCAGACGGCATTCTCGGCAAAAGCGGCGAGCGCGTCTTCGAGGGCGATGGTGCGGGTCGAGGCCTGCCCGTTATATTCGAGGCTGTGATGGTCGCAGAGGATGGACGGGAGCGCGGCGTCTCCGTCCTTATCATAGGCGTGGACCTCGCCGACGGGCTGGAGGCCCTTGAGCTGCTGGGGGCCGGTGACCTCGAGCGTCTGGCCTACTGGTGCCACGACGCGGTGCACACCAACACCTCCCCCCAGGACGAACTGGCCTCGGCAGAGGTGGCCCGCGCTCTCCTCGCACCGCACCTGACTCCCACGGAGGTGGATGAGGTGTGCCGGCTGGTGTTGATCACGATTTCCCACGCGCCCACAGCCGGGGACCAGCGGGCCGCCCGCGTCGCGGATGCGGATCTGCACGGTCTGGGGCTCACCTGGGAGCGGTACCTGGCCAACGTGCAGGCGATCAGGGCTGAGCTCCCGGGGCTGCCTCCGGCGCAGTGGCGGGCCCACCGTCGGGCCTTCGCCCAGCGCATGCTGGAGCGGCCCCGTATTTTCGCCACGGAGCTTGGCCTGGAGCGGTGGGAGGGCTCCGCGCGGGCTA
>NCEF01000028.1 GCA_002280565.1 Sphingomonas sp. 32-66-10 | reverse complement strand
GCAGCGATGGGATACTCAAAACCGGTTCAACCAAGCAGAAGAGCTAAGGTTGAGAGAAAAACGAGAAATGGATCAGGCTCTTTGCACGATTCGTCTTCAAGCATGCCGCAGCAGTATCGAAGAACATCGGCAGGCAATCCCAGACTTAGTACCATTCGTTGCTAAAATTCCAATTTCTGAAGATCGGCTTGTCGAGTTAAAAATACGAGTTAGCCGTGAAATAGCGCAGACTAAAGATAATTCTCATTTAATTGAGGCTTGTCAGCGAATAGACGAACTAATAGCGCTTCAAAATCAGGTAAATGTCCTAAAAAATGAGCTGGATAAGGTTAATGGCTAAGGTTGTAAATCGACACGAGCGCCTTTGGTTCAATAGCCATGCAAGCTCTAACAGGAGGGGCAGGTTAGATTATTTTCGCTCACGGCCAAAAATCCGGTCAGCAGAATTAGATGATGTAAACGAAAAGGTGGGTGCGGCCGAGATCGATTGTTCAGAACAAAGCATTTCTACTGCTAGGGCGTCTGATATTAAAAAGATATTAGATGAAAAGGTTATAGGTCAAGAACCCGCCAAGCAGTCTCTCAGCATTCTGATATCGATGTTTCTGCACTGGAATCCTTCCTCAGCTGCGCTTAACCCCCCGCCTAATGGTATAATTTTGGGACCCACCGGAAGTGGCAAAACCTTTTCAATTAAGGTTGCTTCGTCAGCCTTAAATATACCTGTTCATGTCTTTGATGCGACCAATCTTGTCCCCGAAGGTGCGCGAACTGGAAGCTCAATTAGCGAACTGCGCGCGGAAATAAGCCGACAGTCTGCATCTAAAGTTATCGTTTTTATTGATGAAATTGATAAGTTGGCCGCTGATGAGAAAGACAATAATGCCTATTGGAAGAGTGATATCCAGCGATCGTTACTAAAATTTATAGAAACACAGTACGTGGATACTTCGTCGGAAGAGCCAAGAGCTCTTTTTATAATGGGGGGCGCTTTCTCAGGAATTGAGCGCGTTCGTCGGCTTAGATCGCCAGAGACGCAGAGAATGTTAAGTCGTTCTAAACGAACGAACGACGTGGTCGCGGAAGACATCAAGAATTATGGAATGATACCCGAGTTCGTTTCAAGGCTTCCGGCCATTATTCAGTACACAGGGCTCGATGAATCGGCCTTGTTAGATATATTGAGGCATCCTGTGTCATCTCCTTTAGCGATTTGGACAAATCATTTTGCTGAAATTGGAAAAAATTTAATCGTTTCAGACGAATTTTTGATTGAAATCTCAAAACGCGCTGTCGCCCTCCAAATTGGGGCGCGAGGGCTGCAGCAAATGTTGTTTACTCCTATGTCGAAATTTGCGTATGAGAATGAGGATAGTGAGCAGTCTGATCTTTATGTTGACTTAAGGCATTTAGATGAAGGAAAAAGCTTATGAACGCCGCTCAGCCCAAGTCATACTTAGAATTTGATGATGCGAACTCTTTTGCTTACAAAGTGCACGATATAAATTCGTTTCAAATGACCATCGATTTTCCGATGATCGCAGACTGGGAGAACGATGAAATTCGTGCAAGATTGCAGGACCGTTTGCATGACGACATGATAGCGCTTCTTCAAACTGCCCAGTTTTATTCAGAGAGCCAATTGCAGCAATCCAAATCCGCAGATAATTTCTCGATTCTTTATAAAGACGATATCTATGATTTTCAAGTTAGTGTATATCAAAACAAGGTTGTTATAAGTAAATCTGGTCTAAAGATGCAAACTTTTCATTTTTGGTACCAGTCCGCTCTTCCAGGTATGCGAACTTTAGTATCATCGCTTCTTGATCTGATGGAGGAGTTGTTGAGACGTAAGATGAATGTTACGAACGTGATATATAGGTTTGGATTCGTCGCTTATGATTTTCGAAAAGACGCGAAGGAAAATAAAAACTATCAAGTTTTGAATCGACTAATTACAAAGATCCCGGGAAGTGACGGTATGATTGAGTCGGTTGAGGGCAGCTCAACTGAAATTTCTAGGGCGGATTATAAAGTTAATGTCTGGGATCGAAACAGTAGTGATGGCAGGCTGTCGGTAACTTACGATGTTTCAGCGCCGGCAAACCGCGACTATTCTGGACTTTGGTTCAATTTTCTGTTCGGAACACAAACTTATAGCGATCCTGATACCGGCCAAAGGCAGCGTGAAATGCCGGAACAAATGCTTGAAGAGTATGATACCGTTTATCGCCTTCTTTGGAGGAAAGGTATTCAGGGTTTTATGCGTTCTCTGCTTGACGGTTTGGAGTTCAAGACAACTGCGACCTACATTCCCTAGATTATCGCGAATGTGGAAGTAATAAGTTCGAGCGGTAGATGTTAACAACGCAAGCAGTTGGACGACTCACCCCGCCGCCTTAGCCAACCCCCGCGAAATCTGCAGCGCGGCGTTCAGCCGCGCCCTCGGCGTCGCGAACGCCCGCGCCACGACCAGTTTCATGTCGGGGCGCAGCTTGGCGGTGCCGTCGAGGCGTTCGACATAGGCCATCAGGCCTTCGACGCTGGGGAATTTGTCTTCGTGGAAGGTGACGAGCGCGCCCTTTGGGCCGACGTCGATCTTGGCGATGCAGGCGCGCTTGGCGTTCAGCTTGGCCTCGATCAGGGTGAGGAGGTGTTCGGTCTCCTCCGGCAGCTTGCCGAAGCGGTCGATCATCTCGGCGGCGAATTCGTCGATGCCGCGCTTGTCCTCGACCTCGTTCAGGCGGCGGTAGAGGCCCATGCGCAGGTCGAGGTCGGGGACGAAGCCTTCGGGGATGAGGATCGGGGCGTCGACGGTGATCTGGGGGGACAGGTCGCGCGGGCGGGCGTCGTCGCGGATGCCGCCGGCCTTGGCGTCCATGATCGCTTCCTCCAGCATCGACTGGTAGAGTTCGTAGCCGACCTCCTTGATATGCCCGGACTGTTCGTCGCCGAGCAGATTGCCCGCGCCGCGAATGTCGAGATCGTGGCTGGCGAGCTGAAACCCCGCGCCCAGTGAATCGAGGTCGGAGAGGACCTTGAGGCGCTTTTCCGCGCCATCGGTCATCAGCCGCTGGGGCGCGGTGGTCATGTACGCATAGGCGCGGGTCTTGGCGCGCCCGACGCGGCCGCGCAGCTGATAGAGTTGCGCCAGGCCGAAGCGGTCGGCGCGGTTGACGATCATCGTGTTGGCGGACGGGATGTCGAGGCCGGATTCGATGATGGTGGTAGAGACCAGCACCTCATACTTCTTGTCGTAGAAGGCGGACATGCGCTCCTCGACCTCGCTCGCCGCCATCTGGCCATGGGCGACGACGTAGCGGACCTCCGGCACATCCTCGCGCAGGAACTTCTCGATGTCGGGCAGGTCGGCGATGCGCGGGGTGACGAAGAAACTCTGCCCGCCGCGATAATGTTCGCGCAACAGGGCTTCGCGCAGGACCACCGGGTCCCACGGCATGACATAGGTGCGCACCGCGAGGCGATCGACCGGCGGGGTCTGGATCACCGACAGCTCGCGCAGGCCCGACATCGCCATTTGCAGCGTGCGCGGGATCGGGGTGGCGGTGAGGGTGAGGACGTGGACGTCGGCCTTGAGACCCTTGAGCCGTTCCTTGTGGGTGACGCCGAAGCGCTGTTCCTCATCCACCACGACCAGGCCGAGGCGCTTGAATTCGATGCCCTTGGCGAGGACGGCGTGGGTGCCGACGACGACGTCGAGCGTGCCGTTTTCGAGGGCTTCCTTGGTCGCCTTGGCCTCGGCAGCGGGGACGAGGCGGGAGAGGCGGCCGATGCGCAGCGGGAACCCTTCAAACCGGGCGACGAAGTTGGTGTAATGCTGGCGCGCGAGCAGGGTGGTCGGGCAGACGATCGCGACCTGATAGCCGGCCATCGCCGCGACGAAGGCGGCGCGCAGCGCGACCTCGGTCTTGCCGAAGCCGACATCGCCGACGACGAGCCGGTCCATCGGGCGGCCGGCGGCGAGATCGTCGAGCGTTTCGCCGATGGCGCGTTCCTGATCGTCGGTCTCGCTGAACGGGAAGCGGTCGACAAAGGCGGGATAGGCGCCGGGGTCGGGGTCGATCACCTCACCCGGGCGGACGGCGCGGGCGGCGGCGGTGGCGATGAGTTCACCCGCGATTTCGCGGATGCGCTCCTTCATCTTCGACTTGCGCCGCTGCCAGGCTTCGCCGCCGAGGCGGTCGAGGGTCGCGCCCTCTTCGGAGGAGCCGTAGCGGGTGAGGACTTCGAGGTTTTCGACCGGAACGTAGAGCTTGTCGCCGCCGGCATAGGAGAGCGCGACGCAATCATGCGGTGCCTGTTGCACCGGGATTTGCGTGAGCCCCTCATAGCGGCCGATGCCATGTTCGGCGTGGACGACGAGGTCGCCGGGGGAGAGGGTGGCGAGTTCGGCGAGGAAGGCGTCGGTCGACTTCTTGCGCTTGTTGCGGCGGATCAGCCGGTCGCCGAGCATGTCCTGTTCGGTCAGCAGCGCGATGTCGGGCGCGGTGAAGCCGTGGTCGAGCGGGAGGACGATGAGGGCGACATTGGCGGAATCGCGGCCGCCCGCTGCGGCGCCGAGCGCCTCCTGCCAGCCGTCCGCCAGCACGGTGCTGGTCAGGCCATGGTCGGCGAGCAGGCCCTTGAGCCGCTCGCGCGAGCCGGTCGAGTAGCTGGCGAGGATCGGCTTCTTGCCCGCCTTGCGCAGCTTGGTGAGGTGGTCGGTGACGGCTTCGTAGATGTTCGATTGCGCCGCGCGCTCGGGGGCGAAGTCGCGCGGGCCGTCGACGTTGAAGTCGAGGACGGTGGCGCTTTCGGGCTCGTGGAACGGGGTCGCGAGATGGGCGCGGGCGGATTTGAGGCGCGTCTCCCACTCGGCGGGGAGGAGGTAGAGCTGGTCGGTGCCGAGCGGGCGGTAGCTGCCGGCGTCGGTCGACTGGGCGCGGACGCGGTTGGCCTGATAGTCGGCGATCGCCTCGAAACGGGCTTCGGCGGCACCCGCGTCACCCGCGTCGCGGACGACGGCCGCGTCGGCGGGGAGGTGGTCGAACAGGGTATCCATCCGCTCTTCGAACAGCGGGAGCCAATGCTCCATGCCGGCAAGGCGGCGGCCTTCGCTGATCGCCTGATATAGCGGGTCGCCAGTGGCAGTGGCGCCGAATTTTTCGCGGTAGCGGGTGCGGAAGCGCTTGATCGTGTCTTCGTCGAGCAGCGCTTCGGACGCGGGGAGGAGGGTGAAGCCGTCGACGCGGCCGGTCGTGCGCTGATCACTGGGGTCGAAGGTGCGGACGCTTTCGATCTCGTCGCCGAAGAAATCGAGGCGGAGCGCCTGTTCCGCGCCCGAGGGGTAGAGATCGACCAGGCCACCGCGCACCGCGAATTCGCCGCTGTCATGGACGGTGTCGGTGCGGACATAGCCGTTGGACGAGAGCAGGGCGGCCAGCTTGTCGAGCGAGATGCGCTCGCCCGGGGCGAGGCGCGCGGTCATCTGGCGGATGCGGAACGGGTTCAGCGTGCGCTGGCTGGCGGCGTTGACGGTGGTGAGGATCAGGCGGGGCTTGCTGGTGGTCGTCTGGAGCGCGGACAGCGCCGCCATGCGTTCGGCCATGACGCGCAATGTCGGGCTGGCGCGGTCATAGGGGAGGCAGTCCCAGGCGGGGAACTGGATGATCTCCAGCTCCGGCGCGAAGAAGGTCGCGGTGGAGGCGACCGCGCGCATCGCGGATTCGTCCGGCGCGATGTACACCGCACCGCTGGTCGAGGCGCGCGCGAGATCGGCGAGCAGCCAGGGGAGGAAGCCCGTGGGGACGCCGGACAGGGTCAGCGGGGCCTTGGCGGTGAGGATGCGGTTGAGGTCGGGCATTGGTTCTTTCTAGCCCTCGCCCCGAAGGGGGAGGGGGCTTATTTCGCGATCGGCACGTAGTTCAGCGTTTTGAGCGCCGCCATGATCGTGCCCTGATATTCGGCCGGGACCGGCTGCATCCCCATTGCCCAGGCCATGATGTCGACATCCTGTTCCTCGAGCAGCGCTTCGAACGTCTCGATCTCGGCATCGGTCCAGCCGGCGTGATGCGCGTCGAAGAAGCCGCCGATCATCAGGTCGGCTTCCTTGACGCCACGGTGCCAGGCGCGGAAGCGGAGGCGTTTGATGCGAGTTTCGCGGTCCATAAGTCTCAACGCAAATTGGCCGACGGCGCTTTTGCGCGCGGTCGGCTGGGTGTAGGGTACCGCAGATAATCATGCGTCCCGACATCCTCAATCCCCTGTTCGCCGAAGTCACCGTCCTCAAGGGCGTCGGGCCGCAATTGGCCAAGCCGCTGGAGCGGCTGGGGCTGGCGCGGGTGGTGGATGTCGCGTTCCATCTGCCGAGCGGATATATCGACCGGCTGCCGCGCGAAGAGCTGGATCAGGCCGATGTCGGGCGGACGATCGCGATCCAGCTGACCCCGGTGAATTATCGCATGAGCGGGAGCGCGCGGGCGCCGGCGCGGGTCGAGGCGACCGATGCGCGCGGCAATTATGTGACCTTGGTGTTCTTTGGCGGGAATAGCGGCTGGGCGAAGAAGCAACTGCCGCTGAACGAGGCGAAATGGGTGTCGGGGCGGCTCGACCAGTACGGGCAGGAATTGCAGATCGTGCACCCGGAGATCGTCGCGCTGAGCGAGCCGCGGCCGGGCGGGCGCGAGGCGATCTATCCGCTGTCGGAGGGGATGACGTCGAAGCGGCTGGCGGACTTTGCCGCGCAGGCGGTGGCGCGCGCGCCCGAGCTGCCCGAATGGATCGAGCCGAGCTTGAAAGCGCGCAAGGGCTGGCCCGACTGGCGCGAGGCGCTTGCCGCGATCCATGCGGACCCGGCGGATGCCAAGGCGCGCGACCGGCTGGCCTATGACGAGGTGTTCGCCAATCAGCTGGCGCTGATGCTGGTGCGGGGGGCGGCGCGGGCGAAGAAGGGGCGGGCGCTGGCTGGGGACGGGCGGCTGCGCGATGCGCTGCACCTGCCCTACACGCCGACGGGCGCGCAGGCGCGGACGATCCGCGAGATCGAGGGCGATATGGCGCAGCCGCGCCCGATGCTGCGGCTGCTGCAGGGCGATGTCGGCGCGGGCAAGACGCTGGTGGCGGCGATGGCGCTGCTGATCGCGGTCGAGGCGGGGGCGCAGGGGGCGATGCTGGCGCCGACCGAAATCCTCGCGCGCCAGCATTATGAGACGCTGCGCAAGCTGTTCGCTGGCCTTGGCGTCGAGATCGCGATCCTCACCGGGCGCGACAAGGGCCGGGTGCGCGAGGCGACGCTGATGGGGGTCGCGGATGGGTCGATCGACATCTTGATCGGCACGCACGCGATCTTTCAGCAGGGGGTCGAGTATCGTGACCTCGGCCTTGTCGTGGTGGACGAGCAGCATCGCTTTGGCGTGGCCGAGCGGATGATGTTGCAGGCCAAGGCGAAGACCGCGCCGCATCTGCTGGTGATGACCGCGACGCCGATCCCGCGCACGCTGCAACTCGCGACGCATGGCGAGATGGATGTCAGCAAGCTCGACGAGATGCCGCCGGGCCGCCAGCCGATCGAGACCAGCGTGATCAGCGAGGAGCGGATCGAGGAGGTCGTCAACGGCCTTGCCCGGCATCTGTCGGGCGGGGGGCAGGCCTATTGGGTGTGCCCGCTGGTCGAGGAGAGCGAGAAGACCGACCTGGCTGCCGCCGAAGCGCGGGCCGAGGCGCTGCGCGCGCGGTTCGGCGAGCGGGTGGGGCTGGTCCATGGCCGGATGAAGGGGCCGGAGAAGGACGCGGTGATGGCGCGCTTTTCCGCTGGCGAGCTGGGCGTACTGGTCGCGACGACGGTGATCGAGGTGGGGGTCGATGTCCCCAACGCGACGCTGATCGTGATCGAGGCGGCGGACCGGTTCGGGCTGGCGCAACTCCACCAGCTGCGCGGGCGGGTCGGGCGCGGCGGGGGGCGGTCGGTGTGCGTGCTGCTGCGCGGGGGGACATTGAGCGAGACGTCGCGGGCGCGGCTGGCGCTGATGCGCGAGACCAATGACGGGTTTCGGATTGCCGAGGAGGACCTGCGGCTGCGTGGGGCGGGCGAGATGCTGGGCACGCGGCAATCGGGGGAACAGACCTTCCGGCTCGCCCCGCCGGAAAAGTTCGCCGAGCTGATCGCCGCGGCGACCGATGACGCGCGGCTGCTGGTCGATCGCGACGGCGGGCTGGACGGCGCGCGCGGGCAGGCGGCGCGGGTGGCGTTGTATTTGTTCGAGCGGGATGCTGCGGTGGGGTTGTTGCGGGCGGGGTAGGGGATTTGGTTCGGTGTCTATCCGCCGCTGAACCATGTTTGGAACAGGGATCGGACCGCCTCTACTTGGCCTTCAAGACTGTTCGGCACATCGACGACTATGGTTGAACCTGACCGAAACTCGTCTGGGTCCTCCACATAAGACGACAATTCCGGCCCCCAACTTACGTCTTCGATCACTAGAACGATGAAAGTGCGGGAACCGCTTGAGGCATAAAGGACTGAATTGTCGAGCGGATCGAAGTCCGTCCTGAGCAGAACTCCATCGCAAGCGCCTGCCAACGCTTGATAAAGCGTAATTCTGTCGCGCTCTAAGGCTGTCAAGTTTGGCTCCATGCCTGCAGCTATACCGACCAACCACTGATTTGACCCAAGCTTATTCTCATTCGTCACCCCGGCCCTGTGCCGGGGTCCACCGGGAGACGGGCGTAGGGCTTGAGGCTGGAGGGCTGCGCTTGGGGAGGGGTGGACCCCGGCACGGCGGCCGGGGTGACGATGGGGGTGTTGCGGGCCGGGTGCGGCGTTCAAGCCCCTCCCCTTCAGGGGAGGGGTTGGGGGTGGGGCGTCTCAGTCTCACCGAGACCGATGGCGTGCGAGGATAGGCCCCACCCCAACCCCTCCCCTGAAGGGGAGGAGCTTAGCAAGCTCAGCCCGCCTTCAGCATCTGCGCGAGGAGTTCGTAGTAGCTCGCCAGATCGACCGCGCTGTCGAAGCTGACCCCGATGCGGCCGCCGAGTGCCCAGCGGATTTCTGCCGGAGCCACCCCGACCACCGGGAGCATCACGCGCAGGCGGTCGCCCTCGGCAAATTCATGTTCGCAGCGGGCCATCAGGCCGTGGGGGGAGATGTTGACGATCAGCAGCGTGCGCGGCTGGGCGTCGGGGCCGAAGGCGCGGGCGCGGAAATGGACTTCGTCGCGGTCGGTGTTCCGACGATCGCTGTCGGCGGCGGTGGCCCGCACAATGGACGAGAACTGAAAACTCATACTGGCCCCCACCGACTCGTGGCTCGATGTCAATCTGGGTAGGCCGCAGGGCGTAAACAGCTCCGCAACCGGATTGGTTACCAGTGGTTACTTACGTAGTCCTACGGGGGTCAATCACTCCGGGCGCAGCACGCCGTGATGCTTCTTGCCCGCCGAGACGCGCACCTCCGCCGCACCGACCGTGACGGTCGCAGCCTCGTCGCTGACCTTTTCGCCATCGATCCGCGCGCCGCCGCCCTTGATCAGGCGGCGGGCCTCGCCCTTTGACGCGGCAAAGCCAAGGCCGACGAGCGCATCGACGACGCTGATCTCGCCGCTGATCGACAGGGTCGGGAGTGCGTCGCCGGAGGCGCCGTCCTCGAAGGTTCTGCGCGCGGTCTCTTCGGCGGCGAGCGCGGCGTCGCGGCCGCGGCACATGGCGGTGGCTTCGGTGGCGAGGATCTTCTTCGCCTCGTTGATCTCGGCGCCCTGCAGCGCTTCGAGGCGGGCGATCGCGTCCAAGGGCAGGTCGGTGAACAGGCGCAGGAATCGGCCGACATCGCGGTCGTCGGTGTTGCGCCAGAATTGCCAGTAATCGAAGGCGGGGAGCGCGTCTTCGTTGAGCCACACCGCGCCCGACATGGTCTTGCCCATCTTGCCGCCGTCGGCAGTGGTGATCAGCGGGGTGGTGACGCCATAGACTTCGGTCCCGTCGACGCGGCGCGACAATTCGATGCCGTTGACGATGTTCCCCCACTGGTCCGACCCGCCCATCTGCAGGCGGCACCCGGCGCGGCGCGACAGCTCAAGGAAGTCGTAGCCCTGGAGGATCATGTAGTTGAATTCGAGGAAGCTGAGCGACTGTTCGCGGTCGAGGCGCAGCTTGACCGAATCGAAGCTGAGCATCCGGTTGATCGAGAAATGCTTGCCGATGTCGCGCAGGAACGGGATGTATTCGAGCGTGTCGAGCCAGTCGGCATTGTCGACCATCACCGCGTCGGTCGGGCCGTCGCCAAAGGTCAGGAACTTGGCGAACACCGTCTTGATCGAGGCGATATTGGACTGAATGACGTCGTCGGTCATCAGCTTGCGCGCTTCGTCCTTGAAGCTGGGGTCGCCGATCTTGCCGGTGCCGCCGCCCATCAGCACGATCGGCTTGTGCCCGCTCTGTTGCAGGCGGCGCAGCAGCATGATCTGCACGAGGCTGCCGACATGCAGCGAGGGCGCGGTGGGGTCAAAGCCGATATAGCCGGGCACGATCTGCTTGGCGGCCAGCGCGTCGAGCGCAGTGGCGTCGGTGACCTGATGGATGTAGCCACGGTCGGACAGGGTGCGGAGCAGATCGGATGCGTATTCGGTCATGGTGCGCGGGCGGTTAGCATGGAGGCGTCGGTCTTGGAAACGTTCTTGAGCGTGGTGCCGCTCACCCCCCATCCGGACACGCCGCCGCGCGCGATCGGGTCGGTGGTGTGTTCGATCAGCTGGCAGGGGCCGGGGAACTGGTGCTTCGACTATATCGTTGGTGAGCCGCCCGAAGCGTTGCGGCTGCCGCCTGCGGTGGTC
Organism: Sphingomonas sp. 32-66-10; assembly: GCA_002280565.1. GTDB lineage: Bacteria > Pseudomonadota > Alphaproteobacteria > Sphingomonadales > Sphingomonadaceae > Sphingomonas. Next base: position 33,125 of record NCEF01000028.1, on the reverse strand, counting down.
CCGGCGCGCGCCGACGGATTGTGGCAGCGGACCTGTTTCGAACTGTTCCTGAAGCGACCGGGCGAAGCGGGTTATTGCGAGTTCAACTTCTCACCCTCGGGCGAGTGGGCGGCCTATCGGTTCGATGATTATCGCGATGGGATGGCGCAGCTGGCGGTCGAGCCGCCGCGCATCACCTCTACCGATCCGGCGCAGTTTGCGGCGGGGATGACGGCGCATCTGACCGCGCTGGGCATCGATGCCGAGACGGCGAAGATGATGGCGGAACTCGATCTGGGCGATGCCGGTCGTGCGCCGCCCTCGCAATATGCGTTGAGCGCGTGCCTGGAGGATGCCCAGTTCGGTTGGGCGGGCGGCGCGCTGGCCGCGATCACCGCTGTCATCGAAGAAGCCGACGGCACCAAATCCTATTGGGCGCTGGCGCATCCGTCGGAAAAGCCGGACTTCCACCACCCGGACGGGTTTGTCCTCGACCTCTCCGCGCGAGCTTAATCGTGACGCCAGCAGATCGTTGTAAATACAAATCATCTGCCCGCCGCCCGAATAGTTTCGTCGCATAACTGTTATTGACATGAACAATTTCAAATGTGAGTAATATCGCACCGACGATCGCCAAGAATCGCGGCTGACAGGGGAGTGTGACGATGGGTCGAGGGACTTCGCGCGCGCAGGGTCGCGCAGCATCCAGCATCGCCGCGATTGCGGCGTTTTTGAGCTTTACCGCCGCCGCGCCGGCACTGGCGCAGGATAGTGCGGAGGAGGCGACTCCGGCAGCGGAGGGCGAGATTCTCGTCACCGCGCGCCGCCGTGAGGAGAGCCTTCAGGATACGCCGGTCGCCATTTCCGCATTCAGCGCCGAGACGCTGCAGGAGCGGCAGATCACCCAGACACAGGACCTTGAGCGGATCACGCCGAGCCTGCAGTTCAAGCCCGCCGGCCAGCTGTCGGGCAACAGCGCATCGTCGGTGGTGTTCATTCGCGGCGTCGGGCAGGTCGATCCGACCGCGGCGGTCGATCCGGGCGTCGGCGTCTATCTCGATGAAGTCTATCTGGGTCGTGCCGTCGGCGGCGCGATCGATTTCGGCGATATCGCGGGCGTCGAAGTGCTGCGCGGGCCGCAGGGGACGTTGTTCGGTCGCAACACGATCGGCGGCGCAATTCTGGTACGGACGCAGCAGCCGAAGCTCGGCGAATTCAGCGGTCGGGCGCGGGTGCGGGGCGGTAGCGAAAACCTGATCGAGGGCTTTGGCGTCGTCAACTTGCCGCTGGGGACGACTGCGGCGGCGCGCGTTTCGGGCGGGTTCCGCAAGCGTGACGGCTATGTGATCCGTGCGGTCGACGGCCTCGACCTCGGTAACGAGAACCGCTTCTCGCTCGCCGCATCGGTGCTGTGGGAGCCGTCGAGCGACTTCGACCTGTTCCTGCGCGCCGATTACAGCAAGCAGGACGAGAATGGCGCCCCGTTCACCTTTGCGGGGATCAACGAACAGGCCCCGGTCGCGGCGATCGCCAGCGTCGCGGCGGGCTGTCCCGGTGCGACGATCCCGTTCGCGCCGCTGACCCCCGGCGACCCGCGTTTCGGCGCGCCGAACGTGCCGATGGTCAACGATATCCGCTGTGCCAACGACTTTCAGGCGCGCGGGCCGTTCGTGAATGGCGGCACGGCGCCGGTCGAGAGCAATTCGGAAGTATGGGGCCTCGCGGCGACCGCCAATATCCGCCTGACCGATGTCGCGTCGGTGAAGCTGATTACTGCGTATCGCGAGACCGAATCGCGCGGCATTCGTGATGGCGACAACACGCCGCTGCTGCTGATCACCACCGATGTCGCCGCGCAATCGGCGCAGTTCAGCCAGGAAGTCCAGCTCCAGCTCGACTTCGGCTCGGTCAATGCGATCATCGGCGGCTATTATTTCAACGAAGTCACGGACGAGCGCGCGACCGTGCCGCTCGCCTTCCCGCCCTCGCCGCCAGTGATCGGATCGCTGCTGGCAGGCGGACCGGGGTCGCGCGACCTTCAGGTTTCGCGGCTCAAGACCGATTCGGTGGCAGTGTTCGGCGAGCTGGCGTGGAACATCACCGACGCGCTCGAGATCAGCGGTGGCCTGCGCTACACCAGCGACCGCAAAAATTATCGCGGGACGGTGCTGAACCTGTTCCCCGCGACGTTGCCCGATCCCAGCCCGCTGCCGACGCTTGCCACCAGCCAGGGCGGGCCGCTGTTCATCTTCAGCCGCCCGTTCCAGCAGGATTTCTCGGCACTGACCGGGTCGGCGAGCATCCAGTATCGCTGGAACGACGCGATCAGCACCTATGCGTCCTATGCCAAGAGCTTCAAGTCGGGCGGCTACAACACGCGTTACAACGCACCGCCCGCGGGCAATCTGCCGGTGCCGTTCGCGGAGGAAAGCGTCACCAGCTACGAGATCGGCGCGAAGACCAATATCGGTCGGTTGCGGCTGAACCTCGCCGCGTTCCAGGCCGAGTATCAGGACATTCAGCTGATCTTCCGCCAGGGCGTGGTGCCGCTGCTGTTCAACGCAGGCGAGGCGCGCATTCGCGGGCTTGAGGCCGAGGCGAACCTGCGCACCAGCTGGGGCCTGATCTTCGACGCCGGCATCAGCATCCTCGACGACAAGATCAAGAGCATCACCCCGGTGCCCGGCGCGACCGCGACGGTGACGCCGAACGACGATCTGCCGTTCACGCCGGACATGCAGGCCAATTTCGGGATCAGCTATGCGATCCCGCTGGGCGGCGACATGAAGCTGACGTCGCGCTTTGACGGCAGCTACCAGTCGAAGATCACCTTCATCACCGGCAGTATCCCGCTGATTGAGGAGAATGGCTATTTCGTCGGCAACGCCTCGCTGACGCTCAAGCTCGGCAACGGGATCGAGGTCAGCGGTGGCGTCAACAATCTGTTCGACGAGCAGTATCTGATCCAGGGCAACGCTTCGCTGGCCACTCTGGGTTACGCCGAGCGGATTTTTGCCCGCCCGCGCAGCTGGTATGTGCAGGTGGCGGCGTCGTTCTGAGGCTAAGCGGCGTTTGATCATCCTCCCCCGCAAGGGGGAGGTGGCGCCGTAGGCGACGGAGGGGGAGGACGGCTATATCCTCTCCCTTCGAGCCGATACCCTTCCTCCCCCTCCGTCACGCTGCGCGTGCCACCTCCCCCTGGCGGGGGAGGATTGCGTCTGTCAGCCTCTTCGCACCATCATCCCGATTGCGTTCCGCGCCAACTCCCGGCACCTGAAGGTCCATGAACTTCGGTATCGACCGGCTGATCGCCGACCCCGCTTTGCTGGCTCAACTCAAGGGCCGTCGCGTTGCGCTGCTCGCGCATCCGGCGTCGGTGACGGCGGACCTGACGCATAGCGTCGATGCGCTGGTCGCGGCGGGGCCGGATGTGTCGGCGATGTTCGGGCCGCAGCATGGGGTGCGCGGCGACCTGCAAGACAATATGATGGAATCGCCGGACTATACCGATCCCACTTACGGGATGCCGGTGTTCAGCCTGTATGGCGAGGTGCGGCGGCCGACGGGCCAGTCGATGCACACATTCGACGTGATCCTGATCGACCTGCAGGATCTGGGCTGCCGCATCTACACCTATGTCACGACGCTGCTCTACATGCTCGAAGCCGCAGCCGCGCATGGCAAGGAAGTGTGGGTGCTCGACCGCCCCAACCCGGCGGGCCGCCCGGTCGAGGGGCTGACCTTGCTGCCCGGATGGGAGAGCTTCGTCGGGGCGGGGCCGATGCCGATGCGGCACGGCATGACGCTGGGCGAGATGGGCGCGTGGTTCATCGATCACTTCAAGCTCGACGTCGCCTATCGCGTGATCGCGATGGAGGGGTGGGCGCCCGACGCTGCACCGGGCTTTGGCTGGCCGCTGGAGCGGGTGTGGATCAACCCCAGTCCCAATGCCGCCAACGTCAACATGGCGCGCGCTTACGCCGGGACGGTGATGCTGGAGGGGACGACGCTGTCCGAAGGGCGCGGCACGACGCGCGCGCTGGAGCTGTTCGGAGCGCCGGACATCGATGGCAAGGCGGTGATCGCGGAAATGCGCCGGATCGCGCCGGAATGGACCGCGGGCTGCACGCTGCGCGACTTCTGGTTCCAGCCGACCTTTCACAAGCATGTCGGGCAGTTGTGCAGCGGCGTGTTCATCCATGCCGAAGGGGCGGGATACGACCATAATGCGTTCCGGCCGTGGCGGTTGCAGGCGCTGGGGTTCAAGGCGATCCGGGCGCTGTATCCGGATTACGATCTGTGGCGGGATTTCCCCTATGAATATGAGTTCGAGAAGCTGGCGATCGATGTGATCAATGGCGGGCCGGGCTTGCGCGACTGGGTTGACGATGCCGGGGCGGCGCCGGGCGATCTGGATGCGGCGGCTGGGGCGGATGAGGCGGCGTGGGTGGAGATGCGCGAGCGGTTCTTGCTGTATTAAATCCTCCCCGGTCCGGGGAGGATTTCTGCCCCTTCCCCCGCCGAATCAATTCGCCTAACCGGATCAACATGCTGGCGGGGCTGATCTTTGCGACGGAGGATGCGGGCGATCGCGCGGGGGTGCTCGCCGCGACGCTGCCGTTCGGGGGGATGACCCTGCTCGAATATCAGGCGCGGCTGCTGATCGGGGCGGGCGCGGGGCATATTCTGGTGGCGGTCAGCCGGGTCACACCGGCGCTGCTCGGCGCAGTCAGCCGCGCGGCGAAGCGCGGGGTGCCGGTCGATATCGTGCGCTCGGCGGCGGAAGCGGCGGCCCGGGTGCATCCGCTGGCGCATGTCGTGGTGGTTGCCGACGCGCTGGTCACCACCGACGATGTGATCGACCGCATGGCGGGGGAGGGCAAGGACGCGATCCTGGTGACGCAGGACCCCGCCGCGTCGCTCGAGCGGATCGACGCGCGCAATTGCTGGGCCGGGGTGGCGCACACACCGGCGCGGCGGATCAAGGACATTGCCGACTTTCCGCCGGACTATGATTTTCAGTCGACGCTGCTGCGGGCGATCGTCCAGGCCGGGGCGGAGCAGGTGCCGCTGTCGGCGGGCGCGGTGCGTGCCGGACATGGCGTCGAGCGTGAGGGCGCGGCGCTGGCGAGCCGCAGCAACGCGGTGCTGGCGGCGCTGACCGAACGGCGGACGAGCTGGGCCGACCGGCATGTGTTCACCCGCATCGCGCGCTGGGTGCTGCCCAAGGTGGTCGAAAAGGGCATTCCCGCCTGGCTGCTGATGGCGGGCGGCGCGCTGACCGGGGCCGGGGCGGTCGCGCTGATCGCATTCGGCTTTGCCTGGGGTGCCGGAGTTGCGCTTCCCGGCGTGGCGGCGCTGGCGACGGGAGCCGCGCTGTCGGCGTTGCGCGGAGAGGAAAAGCGCGCGCTGATGCAGGAGGCGCTGATTGGCGCAATCGTCGGCGCGGTCGTCGGGGCATTGGGGCTCGGCGAGATGCGGATCGACGCCACGCTGGACGGCACGATCCTGGCGCTGGTGACGATCGCCGCGACCGCGATTGCCGAACGCAGCCAGGCGGTGATCCGCCGCTGGTGGGGCAGCCCGGCGGCCTATCTGCTGCTGGTCACCCCCTTTGCCATCGCCGGGCGGGTCAGTTGGGGCCTCGCCCTGATTGCGATCTACGCATTCGCGACGCTCGCCGCAGCAGTTGAGAGCAGACGGGAAAAGCCTTAGGGCGGCCTTAACCGCATTCCGTTATCCCGGAGACCATGTCCGACCCGAATGTCGACATGAGTGACGGCGCCACCGGTCGGGGCGCCCGCACGTTACTCGCGCATGTCGCGAGTGCGGACGCTGCCGCTTGGCGCGGCCTGGCGACGGCGATCGACGATTTCTTCCTGCCCGAATCGCACCGAATCGATGAGCAGACGCGAATCGGGCTCGCCCGCCTGCTGCGCGCATTGGTCGATACGGTCGAGGGCGAGATTCGCGACCATGGCGTGCGCCAGTTGCAGGTGCAGGGCGAGGCTGAGCTGGCCACCGCGCTTGGCGCAGCCGACGGCGTGTTTGCAGCGCTGTCCGAGTCGGGCGTGCTGCGCGACCGCGAGCTGATGGCCGAGCTGATCGCGCAGGTGCAACAGGAACTGCTGGCGAGCGGCATGCCGGTGCAGGCGCATGACGACCCCGAACGGCCCAGCCTGATCAACCGTTTCGTCCAGCATCCCGACCGGGTGCTGGCGCAGAGCGCGATGGGCGTGCTGATCGCCGAAAGCCGCCGCCGCAGCCTGCCCGAAGCGGGACCGTTGCCGCAGACCGATCTGCCCGCCGAACTGCATCACAAGCTGGTGTGGTGGGTCGCCGCCGCGCTGCGCGCGCGGGTGGCTGCGACTGCCGACCTGTCCGCGTCCGATCTCGCCGCGCTTGATCGCGTGCTGGCCGAGGCGGCGCAGCGCAGCCTGGCGGCGCATGACGAAGGCGATCGGGTCGAGGCGGCGGTGATGCGGCTGGCGGTTGCGATCGATGCGCAGCCGGACGAGCTGCCTGAACTGCTCAACGAAGCGCTGGGCGACCGACGCGTGACGTGTTCGCCGGGCTGCTCGCGCATGCGCTGGGGGTGGAATACCCCGTGGCGCGCAGCCTTGCGCTCGATGCCGGCAGCGGGCGGCTGTGGGTCGCGTTGCGCGCACTGGATCTGGATCGGGAGGCGATTGCCCGGCTCGGCCTTGCGCTGACCGAAGCCGACCCGCGCCGCGATATCGAGGCGTTCGCAGATACGCTCGACACGATCATGGCCGTGGACGTGGCGGACGCCCGCGCGGCGCTGGCCGGGCTGCGGCTGCCGGCCGATTATCGCGCCGCGGTGCAGGCGCTGGGGGGCGCGGCATGAACGCGATCGACCCGCATGTGCCGATCGCGATCGGACGGGTTGGCCGCGACGGACGGCTGCTCGATGCCGAACCGCGCCTGTCCGACCTCAACGCGCGGGCCGGGGGCAAGCAGGGCGAACCGATCGCCGTGCCGCAGATCGCGTCGATCGCGCGGCTGGCGCTGCGGCTGGGCATCGCCATTTCGCGCAACATCGTCGCGGCGGATGGCGAGGACGATATCGACCTGTGGGTGCGCGCGGAACCCGACCCCGATGGCGTACGGCTGGAGGTCAGTGGCTGGCGCCCGCGCGCCGCGTGGCGGGCCGTGGCGGATGAGGGGCGTGAGGATGATTTCCTGCGATCCGACGCCGATTGGGTTTGGGAATGCGATTCGGCGATGCGGCTGACGCATCTCTCGCTGGAGGCGGGCGCGCGCTATGGTTTCGATGCCGGCAAGATGCTGGGCCAGCCGCTGACGCTGTTGTTCGCATTGGAGGCGGATGATGAGGGTGCGCTGCCGATCCTAACGGCGGCGGCGGAGCAGGGGCGGTTCGAGGGGCAGGTCGCAGAATTGCGCGGCACCGGGCGGCGCGTGCGCCTGTCGGCCAGTCCGCGAGTCGATGCGCAGCTGCGCTTTGCCGGCTTTACCGGCGCGGCCGAGATGATCGATCCGGACGAGGATGCGCCCGCGCATCTGTCCGCCGCGCCCGAAGCCGTGTTCACCGGCGAATTCAGCCAGCGGCTTGACCGCGCGCTGCGCAAGCCATTGAGCCGGATCATCGCCAATGCTGACAGCATCAGCGCCCAGCTCGATGGCCCGTTGCGTACCGATTATGCGGAATATGCGGGCGACATCGCGAATGCCGGGCGGCACTTGCTGTCGCTGGTCGACGACCTGGCCGATCTGACCGCGGTCGAGCGCGACGATTTCGAGGTCGAGGCCGAGCCGATCGACCTGGCCGATATTGCACGCCGCGCCGCTGGCTTGCTCGCCGTGCGGGCGAGCGAGGCGGATGTGCGGATCGATAAACCCAAGGCGGACGAGAGCCTGCCCGCGACCGGCGAGTTTCGCCGCGTGCTGCAGATCATGGTCAATTTGATCGGCAACGCCCTGCGCTATTCGCCGCCGGGCGGGTCGGTGTGGGTGCGGCTGGAGCGCGAAGGCGCGCTTGGCTGTGTCATCGTCGCCGATCAGGGCAAGGGCATCGCGCCGGAGGACCACGCGCGCATCTTCGAGAAATTCGGGCGGGTCGATCCGACCGAGCCGGGCGGCAGCGGCCTTGGCCTCTATATCGCGCGGCGACTTGCCCGCGCGATGGGCGGTGATATCACCGTCGACAGCGCACCCGGCCAGGGTGCGCGCTTTGTCCTGACCCTTCCTGCCCGCGACCGCTAATCGTTTCGATTACGGTTGTAGTTGATGGTGGGGCAGCGGCGTGATACGTCCGCCCCATGACCATGATCGATCGCCGCGCTGCCCTGCGCGGCCTTGCCGCCGGCCTAGCGCTTCCCGCCCTTCCGCCGGCTGTGCAGGCGAAGGAGCCGCCGCGCGACATCACGCTGGCGCAGGATTTCGACGAGATGTGGGAGACGCTGGCGGCGCGCTATTGCTTCTTCGGCGAGAAGGCGACCGATTGGGAGCAGGTGCGGCGCGTCTATCGCCCGCTGGCGGTGGCAGCGCCGGATTGGGACGCGTTCGCGCTGGTGCTGCGCGGGGCGCTGGGCGAGCTGTACGATGCCCACACCAATGTGCGCACCGCGCCCGACGGCACGCCGCGCATGCCGCCGTTCGACCTGATCGTGGAGCGCGCTCCCGACGGGCTGCGCGTGACGGCGGTGCAGGAGGAGTCGGCTGCGGCGAAGGCCGGCATTGTAATCGGGGATGTGGTGACCGCCGTGAACGGCCAGGCGGTCGATACCGCGATCCGCGCGGCCGCGCTGCGCTGTCAGCGGCGCGCCGACCCCGAAGCCGATGCGTTCGTGATCAACAGCGTGGTTGCCGGCGGGCGCGGGATGGCGCGCACGATGCAGCTGCGCGCGGCGGGCGAAGCGCGCGCGGTTGCACTGCCGCTCAACCAGCGCGATCCCGTCGCGGATGTCAGCCACCGGCGGCTCGACGTCGGGATCGGCCTGATCGCCATCCGCAGCTTTTCCGACGACGCGGCGATCGCGGCATTCGATGCGGGGCTGGCCGAGCTGCGTGACGCCCCGGCGCTGATCATCGATGTGCGCAACAATGGCGGCGGTGACACGGCGGTCGCCCGCCCGATCATGGGGCGCTTCATACCGCAGACCCGCCCCTATGCGCGGATGCGCCGCCGGGCGGGGGCGGGGCTGGGGCCGGCCTGGACCGAGGTCGTCGAGCCGCGCGGCCCGTTCACCTATGACCGTCCCGTCGTCGTGTTGTGCCACCATTGGAGCGCGAGCATGGCCGAGGGCTTTCCGATGGGCATGCGCGGGCTGGGCCGTGCGCGGATCGTCGGCACGCGCATGATGCGGCTGGGTGCCGCCGTGTTTCCGCTGCGGCTCGACCGCACCGGGATCGAACTCCAATATTCGGCCGAGCCGGTCTATGATGTGCAGGATCGGCCGCGCTGGCAGCTGGAGCCGGATGTGCTGGTGCCCGATAACGCCGACATCCTCGCCGCTGGCCTCGCCGAAGCGCGGCGGATGGTGGCGGCGGCCTGACGGTTCAGCGCAGCAGCATCCACGCCGCCATCGCCACCATCATCACATTTTCCGTCAGCGAGATGAAGCCGAGCGGCACATTGCTGTCGCCGCCCATGCAGGCGCATTTGAGCTCGCGCTTCTCGATATAAACCGCCTTGAACACCGACACCGCGCCGATGCTGCCGATGAATGCGGCGAGCGGGATCGACAGCCAGTGCAGCGCCTGCGCCGTCATCAGGATGCCAGCCAGCCCCTCAGCGAACGGATAGATGTAAGCATAGGGCACCCAGCGGCGCGCGAGCAGATCATAGCCCAGGAACATGGTCGAGAAACTCTCGACATCGCGCAGCTTCTGAATGGCAAGCGCGACCATGCTGAAGGAAATGAACCACTCCGCCGCGCGGGTCGTGAAGGGCGAGCCATAGGCGGCATGGCTGGCCGCCAACGCCATCAGCGCCATCATTCCGAACAGCGCGATCACCGGGGCGTAGCTGGTCTCGCCCTTGTCGCGCACGTGCAGGCCGAACTGGCGGCGCAGATCGTCATAACCGCCGATGCGTTGCCCCGCGATAAAGGTCTGCGGCGTGGTTGCGACGCCATGCTCGGCCTTGAACGCGTCGGTTTCCGCGCGGGTCTTCAACCAATGGTCTTCGACAGTATAGCCCTTGCGCTCCAGCAGCGCCTTGGCCTTGAGACCATAGGGGCAGATATGGCCGGGCATGACCATGCGGTAGAGCGTAGCGGTCGGCTTGCTCGACATGACGGAACTCCTTGGGTCTCGAACGTGCCCGCACCGGATAGGGTCCGTACCCTTGTACGGAGTCGCGCCGCGGGCTGCCCGATCCTGGAGGCGTTCGAGGGATAGCAAAAGGCCCGCCGGATCGCTCCGACGGGCCCCGTGATTTCACGCTCGCCTGTGGCTTAGCGCTGGCTGACCGGCACGTAATCGCGCTGGGTCGGGCCGGTGTAGAGCTGGCGCGGGCGGCCGATCTTCTGGTCCGGATCGCTGATCATTTCGTTCCACTGCGCGACCCAGCCGACGGTGCGGGCGAGCGCGAACAGCACGGTGAACATCGTCGTCGGGAAGCCGATCGCCGAGAGGATCACGCCCGAGTAGAAATCGACATTCGGATACAGCTTCTTCTCGATGAAATAATCGTCGCTGAGCGCGATCCGCTCCAGCTCGCGCGCGGTGTCGAGCACCGGATCGCTGATGCCGAGCTTGTCGAGAACTTCGGTCGCGGCCTTGGACAGCACCTTCGCGCGCGGGTCGAAATTCTTGTACACGCGGTGGCCAAAGCCCATCAGACGGAACGGATCGTCCTTGTTCTTGGCGCGGGCGATATATTCCGGAATGCGCTCGGGACGGCCGATCTCACGCAGCATGTTGAGCGCGGCTTCGTTCGCCCCGCCATGTGCCGGACCCCAGAGGCAGGCGATGCCCGCCGCGATGCACGCGAACGGATTGGCACCCGACGAACCGGCCAGGCGCACGGTCGAGGTCGATGCGTTCTGTTCGTGATCAGCGTGGAGGATGAAGATCTTGTCCATCGCCGCTTCGATCACCGGATCGACGACATACTCCTCAGCCGGGACGCCGAAGGTCATGCGCAGGAAGTTGCCGGTGTAGGACAGCGAGTTGTCCGGATACAGGAACGGCTGACCCACGCTGTACTTGTACGCCATCGCGGCGATCGTCGGCATCTTGGCGATCAGGCGGTGGCTCGCCACCATCCGCTGGTGCGGATCGCTGATGTCGGTCGAATCATGGTAGAAGGCGGAGAGCGCGCCGACCACGCCGCACATGATCGCCATCGGGTGCGCGTCGCGACGGAAGCCGCGATAGAAGGTCGCGAGCTGCTCATGCAGCATCGTGTGGCGGGTGATGGTGTTGGAGAATTTGCCCAGCTCGTCGCCGTTCGGCAGCTCGCCGTTCAGCAGCAGATAGGCGACTTCCATGAAGCTTGACTGTTCGGCGAGCTGGTCGATGGGGTAGCCGCGATGCAGCAGGATGCCCTGATCGCCATCGATATAGGTGAGGCCGCTCTCGCACGATGCGGTCGAGGTGAAGCCCGGATCATAGGTGAACATGCCCGTCTGGGCATAGAATTTGCGGATGTCGACGACCTCGGGGCCGACGCTACCCTGTCGCACGGGATATGCCTTGTCGCCCAGATTGAGGGTGGAGTCGGTCATCGTCACTTCCTTTCCTTCAGCCGTCCGTGTCAATTGCCCGGGGAGGCCGTCATCTGATCTGCAATGCGGCTGAGGCTTTCGTCGCGCCCCAGCAGAAAGAGCACATCGTAAATCCCCGGTGAGGTGCGCTTGCCGGTAAGCGCCGCGCGCAATGGCTGTGCCACCGCGCCCAGTTTGACCCCCGCCGACTCTGCGACCTCACGTACCGCAGCTTCGAGTGCTTCCGTATTCCAGTCCGCCACCGCGTCAAGCGCGCTGTGCAGTTGCGAAATAAGTTCGCGTGCCGGGCCTTCAAGCAGCGGCACCGCATCTGCGTCGATTTGAAGCGGGCGGGTGGCGAACAGGAAGGCCGCGCCATTGGCGATTTCGATCAGGCTCGCCGCGCGCGGCTTGAGCGCGTGCATGCTGCGCTGCAGAAGGTCGCGCTGTTCCGCCGTCGGATCGAATGGCAGGAATGGTGCGGCGAGTTCGGCAAGGCGCGCATCGTCGGCGGCGCGGATATAATGGCCGTTCAGGCTGTCGAGCTTCTTCAGATCGAAGCGCGAAGGCGACTTGCCGACGCCGTCGAGCGTGAACCACTCGATCGCCTGTGCCCGGTCGATGATCTCGGCATCGCCATGGCCCCACCCTAGGCGGAGCAGGTGGTTGAACAGCGCTTCGGGCAGCACGCCGAGTTCGTCGCGATAATTGTCGACACCCAGCGCGCCGTGCCGCTTCGACAGCTTCGCCCCGTCCGCGCCGTGGATCAGCGGGATATGGGCATAGGTCGGCTCGGCCCAGTTCATCGCGCGGATGATGGTCAGCTGGCGAAAGGCGTTGTTGAGGTGATCGTCGCCGCGAATGACATGGGTCACGCCCATGTCGTGATCGTCGACCACCACCGCGAGCATATAGGTCGGCGTGCCGTCCGAGCGCAGCAGGACCATGTCGTCCAGCTCGGCATTCTGCACCGTCACTTCGCCCTGGACGAGGTCGCGGATCGTCGTCGCGCCCTCCCGCTCGGCGCGGATACGGACGACATAAGGCTGATCGAGCGGGCCATCGGTCCGGTCGCGCCACGGGCTGCGGATGCGATAGGGTTGCTTCGCCGCCTGCGCCGCCTCACGCTGTGCCGCGATTTCCTCCTGCGTCATCCAGCAGCGATAGGCGTGGCCGCTTTCGAGCATCGCGTGCGCGACTTCGGCGTGGCGAGCGGCGCGGGCGAACTGATAGACTTCCTCGCCATCCCAATCGAGGCCGAGCCAGCGCATCCCGTCCAGGATCGCGGCGATCGCGGGCTCGGTCGAGCGGGCGCGATCGGTATCCTCGATCCGCAGCAGGAACTTGCCGCCGTGATGACGGGCGAACAGCCAGTTGAACAGCGCGGTGCGCGCGCCGCCGATGTGCAGGAAGCCGGTCGGCGAGGGCGCGAAGCGCGTAACGATGGTGGCGCCCGAAGGCTCAACTACTGCGCTCAACCGCGCGATCTCCAGCTTGCAAAGGGTGGCCGGGATGGCCGGCTGCGCCCCTAGCACGCGGTGCGATGCGCTTCAAACCGCAGTGATACGTAGGGTATTGGAGTGGGTTGCGTAGGGACTATGGCTGGCCCAAGCTGCACTCCCGATGGGGACCGACGCCGCGCGCGCATGGGGGCCGATGCGGTTCCCGACCCCGGCATGGCCGGGCGGCGTCGCCGCGCGGGTCGAGCGCTGGCTGGAGGCCGAGCGCGGGCAGCTGTTCCTGTGGGTGCCGGTGATGATCGGGGCGGGGATCGCGGCGTGGTTTGCATTGCCCGATGCGGCGCGCTGGGGCGCGGTGATCCTGGGCGGGCTCGCGCTGGCGGCGGCGGGGCTGGCGGTGGGACGTAGCGGGCGCGCGGCGCGGGCGCTGGTGTGGGCGGGACTGCTGGTCGCGCTGGGTTGCGCGCTGGTGTGGTGGCGGGCGGAGCGGGTGGCGGCGCCAGTGCTCGCGCGTCCGGCGGTGGTGCAGGTCGTCGGAACCGTCGCGCGGATCGAACCGATGCCCGCGCGCGAACTGGTGCGGCTGCGGATCGCGACCGATGCGGGGAGCGGCTTGCCGGGCCTGGTGCGGGTCAATCTGGCGGTGAAGGATTTGCCGGATGGGCTGACGCCCGGCGCGCGGGTGCGGGTGCGCGCGCGGTTGATGCCGCCTGCGCCGCCGGCGGTGCCGGGGGCCTATGATTTCGAGCGGGTGGCGTGGTTCGATGGACTGGGCGCGACCGGGCGGAGGTTTGCGCCGGTCGAGGTAATCGCGCCGGGCCGACCAGACAGCGGACTGCGCGCGCGGCTGACGGCGCATGTGCAGTCGCGGGTTGAGGGGAGTGCGGGCGGGATTGCCGCGGCACTGGTGACCGGTGATCGCGGCGCGATCAGCGAGGAGGATGCCGAGGCGTTGCGGCGATCGGGGCTGGCGCATCTGTTGTCGGTGAGCGGGCTGCATGTGACGGCGGTGGTCGGAGCGACGATGCTGCTGGTGCTGCGGCTGCTGGCGCTCAGCCCGTGGCTGGCGCTGCGCTGGCCATTGCCGGTGATCGCGGCCGGCGTCGCCGGGCTGGCGGCGGTGGGCTATACGCTGCTGACCGGGGCGGAGGTGCCGACGGTGCGGTCGTGCATCGCCGCGCTGATGGTGCTGGCGGCGATGATGCTGGGGCGACAGGCGATCACGCTGCGTCTCGTCGCGTTTGGCGCGCTGGTGGTGCTGTTGCTGTGGCCCGAGGCGCTGATGGGCCCGAGCTTTCAGATGAGCTTTGCCGCGGTCACCGCGATCGTCGCGCTGTACGAGAATCAGCGGGTGCGCGGCTGGTTCGAGCGGCGCGAGGAGGGGTGGGGGCGGCGGCTGGTGCGCGGGATTGCCTCACTGCTGCTCACGGGCCTGGTGGTCGAAATCGCGCTGACGCCGATTGCGCTCTTCCATTTCCACAAGTCGGGCCTGTACGGCTCGCTGGCCAATATCGTGGCGATTCCGCTGACCACCTTTGTCGTGATGCCGTTCGAGGCGGCGGGGCTGGTGTTCGATGCAGCGGGGCTGGGCGCGCCCTTCTGGTGGGTGGCGGAACAGGGGCTGCACCTGTTGCTTTGGATTGCGCACACCGCCGCCAATGCACCCGGCGCGTTGGCGATGCTGCCCGCGATGCCGGGCGGGGCCTATGCGCTGATGGTGGGCGGCGGCGCGTGGATCGCGTTGTGGCGGACGCGGGTGCGGTTGGTCGGGCTGGTTCCGGTTGCCGTGGGGGCAGTGTGGGCGCTGGCGACGCCGATGCCGGACTTGCTGGTGACCGGCGACGGTCGGCATCTTGCGCTGCGGATGCCGGGGGGCGAGCTGGCGCTGCTGCGCGACCGGGCGGGGGATTATGTCCGCGACACACTGGCGGAGAATGGCGGGGTGGATGCCGAACTTCCGGCGCTCGCCGAGCAGCGCGGCGCGCGGTGCAGTGCGGATCTGTGCATGGTGACGGTCGAGCGCGGCGGGCGAAGCTGGCGGATCGCGGCGACGCGCAGTGGCTATCGCGTGCCGTGGCGCGAGATGGTCGCGTTCTGCGCGTCGGCGGACATCATCGTGGCGGACCGCTGGCTGCCACGCGGGTGCGTGCCGAAGTGGCTGAAGCTGGATCGCGCCCAGCTGGAGGCAACCGGCGGGGTGGCGATCACGTTTGGGGAGCGCCCGAAAGTGGTGACGGTGCGGCGGGCGGGGGCGCGGCATCCGTGGCTGCAGGCGGAGACGGTGATGCCGATGCGGGATGATCAGTAGATTTCGTCGAATGTCCAACCGGTCATTTTGAGAAGCGTCATCCCGAGGTCACGAGAAGGGCCGCTCTCGGGCGACCACCGATTGGTAAACCGGTATCCGGTATGATCGGCGCGCTCGAATATCCACTGAGCGCCGTCCAAGCCGAAATCGCAGACCGCACTGGGCTGATCGAATACCGGGGAGCGGCTGAGGATATTGGCGAGCGCGGCGCCTTCGGCTGCGGAAAGTTCTCGATCTATGCGCTTCTGAACCTCTCCGGCCTCGTAACCACCCTGACCCGATAACTCGGCTGCGATCAAATGCGTTCGTCCGGTTGTCCGTGTGATGCGGACAAGCACCGGATGATGAAATGCGCGCAACCACGTGAAGCGAAGGACGAAGTCGCGCTTTCCCATTGGCTGTTGGGATACCGCATATAGAGAAGGCTCAGCCGCTGCGTCCCAAAAGCGTGGATACCACTCGTTTTCAATCTCATCGATGACTGGCTGGCACTTCGCACCGCACAGATAGGATGGCCGTCCCAGGGATTCAGGAAAATAGCGGACACCCGCCTTGGAGGGCAGGATCGTTGTGCTGCCATCGGAGACTGCCTTGCAAGCAAGCTCTTCCGTCTCGGGGGAGGCGCAGCTCGCGAGAACCAGAGCCATAGCCAGCATCGCCGACTTCATCGCATCGCTCCATCAGCCGCACCAACGGTGCGTATGATTTTACGATGGACCACCATGGTTTCGCAAGCCCTACGCCCCGCCCGGAAACCGCTCAAATTCCGGCAAGCCATGTGCGTCCTTCATCCAGCCGATGCGGTCGGCGGTCTGGATGTGGGCGGCGGCGGGGACGGCATCGGGGTCGTCGAGAGTCGATGCTTGGACATCGACAAGGCCCGGCAGATTGGTCGCGTTGCGGTAGAGCAGGCCGGTGCCGCAGATTTCGCAGAACCAGCGGCGGCCGGTGCCCGACGAGGCGTACTCGCGGGGATTGCCCTGCGTTACCGTCACCGCGTCCTCGGGGTACATCGCCCAGCCGACCATCGGCGCGCCGGCGCAGCGGCGGCAGTCGGTGCAGTGGCACAGCGCCTGTCCGCCGTGCAGCGGTTCGCCGTCGATTGCGTAGCGCACCGCGCCGCAATGGCATCCGCCGGTCAGGGTCATGCTGGCTCTCCTTGCGTCTCTTGATGCCCTTCGACAGGCTCAGGGCGAACGGGGCTTGGCCTGACAGGCCCTCCCCAAACCCCTCCCGTAAACGGGAGGGGCTTAAGTCACCTCAGTAGCGGCGCAGCAGGCCGGCCAGCTTGCCCTGCACCCGCACCTGATCGGGGCGGTAGCGCTGGGGGTCGTAGCTGCGGTTCGCCGGGTCGAGGCGGACCATGCTGCCTTCGTTCCGGAAATATTTTAGCGTCGCTTCCATCTCGTCGATCAGCGCGACCACGATCTCACCGTCGCGTGCCGTTTCCTGGCGGCGGATCAGCGCATAATCGCCGTCGAAGATCCCGGCCTCGACCATCGAGTCACCGGCAACTTCAAGCGCATAATGATCGCCCGAACCGAGCAACGCGGCGGGGACGGGGAGCATGGTCGATCCCTCCAGCGCCTCGATCGGCACACCAGCCGCGATGCGGCCATGCAGCGGGATTTCGATCACGTCATTGGCCGGCTGCGGCGCAGGACGCGGCATCGCGACGACGGTCGACTTGGGCGTCGCCGCCTTCTTCGTCTCGCCCCGCTCGGGCATCTTGACCACTTCGAGCGCACGCGCACGATTGGGCAGGCGACGCAGGAACCCGCGTTCCTCCAATGCCGAGATCAGGCGATGGACCCCCGACTTGGACTTGAGGTCGAGCGCGTCCTTCATCTCCTCAAACGAGGGCGAAACCCCGGTATCGGCCAGACGGTCGGCGATGAAGCAGATCAGCTCATGCTGCTTCTTCGTAAGCATTGGACGTCCCCTATCAAGAACAGACATGGAACGTTTACGCCTTGTTCCACGCCCCGTCAAGCGGGTGCGAATCAGCCGATGTCGAGGATTTCCACCGAGTCGCCCGGTGCGGCTGCGGGAACATGTGGGGCACGCACGATCAGGCAGTCACAAGCCGCCAGAACACGCAGCATCGAGCTGTCCTGGCGGTCGGCGGGGATGACGCACCCGTCGCGGTGGACTGCGCGGAGATGGTCGGCGCGCGGCCCGTTGGCGGGCAGCGCCGTGCCAAGGGTTGCGGTGCGGCGGCGGGGCAGGGGGTCGGCCGCGCCGGAAAGATACGCGACCATCGGCAGGACGAAGAGCAACGCCGTGACATGCGCCGATACCGGATTGCCGGGGAGGCCGATCACGACGGTATCGCGCATCCGCCCAGCCATCACCGGCTTGCCGGGGCGCATCGCGACCCTCCAGAAATCGATTTCGGCCCCCGCCGCCGCCAGCGCAGGACGGACGAGGTCATGGTCGCCCACCGACGCGCCGCCGCTGGTGACGAGCAGATCGGCGTCGACGGCAGCGAATACGGTCGTCAGCGCGTCGATCCGGTCGGGCAGGATGCCGAGGTCGATCAGGTCGACCGGCAGCGTCGCCAGCATCGCGGCCAGCATCGCGCCGTTGCTCTCGGGAAGTTCGCCCTGCCCGAGCAGCGCGCCGGGCGCGCGAAGCTCGTCTCCGGTGGCGGCAATGGCGATGCGGATGCGGCGACGGACGGGCAGGGTTGCATGACCGGCAATCGCGGCGAGCGCGATCCGCGCCGGGGTCAGTTGCGCGCCCGCATCGATCACGATGGCCTCGCGGGAAAAATCGAGCCCGACCGGTCGCACATGCGCGCCGCGCGCGGGCGGACCGTCGCCGTCCAGTTTCAGCGCGTCAGCGTCCCGCGCCGCTTCTTCCTGCACCAGAATCGTGTCGGCACCATCGGGCACCGCCGCACCGGTAAAGATGCGGACGGCTTCACCCGGCGCGACCGATCCGGCAAAGGGCCGTCCCGCCGCGCTCTCGCCGATCACCCGCCACGGCCCGGGCAGGTCGGCGAACCGGATCGCATAGCCGTCCATCGCCGAGAGCGGCAGCTCGGGCTGGGTGCGCAGCGCTGCCACCGGTACGGCGGCCCAGCGGCTCGCGGCGTCGCGCAACGGCACCTGTTCGATCGCTACCGGATCGGCCAATGCGAACAAGCGTTCTTGCGCTTCTGCCAAAGAGATCATGTCGGCCATGGCCCCGATTAGCCGCGGCGGGGCCTATGGTCGAGGCGTCACCGGGGCCGTGCGGCCTCGCTTAACCGGCTCATCTCGTGCGGGCGCAGCGGCAGGCGGAATTCGGCGACGTGGCGCGCGCCATGACATTCGATCACCCGGATCGGCCAGCCGCCGATCTGCGGCAGCGACAGCCACAGGCCGCACAGGGGCGCAAATTCGGTTTCGCTCTCGAACTCGACCAGCGCGTTGCTGAGCGAAGTGATCTGCGCATTCCACCAGCTGCTGCCCGACCGGACATGGGTGGCGGCGTCGAGCTTGATCGCGTTCTTGACCGCGCCCAGCGGCGACGCGCTCCCCGCCATCGGTTCCTGCGCCACCGGCGGGCGGCGATTGGCGACCTGACGCAGCCATGGCATCAGGATCTGCCACCCCAGTTCCTCGGCAAAGGCGATGCCGGCCTGACCGCGCTCGGTCCAGCGGATCTCGCCAGCGATCGGCCGCAGCCCGTCGAGCGTGACCTCAACCACCTCGCCCACCTGCAACGCGGCGCGCGTTTCGACACCCAGGCCAGCCGGAGAGAGGTTGCGGGTCCAGGCGAAATCGACCTGATCGCCGTGACGAATGCACAGCCGCTGGCGCAGTTCGACGCGCGGCATCTGGCGGCGCTCGCTGGGCAATGCGGCAAGGCAGCGGGCAAGCGCCCCAACGACGTCGAGCGGTTCGTCGAAGCAAAAGGTGAATGCGGCGGGGTCGTCGCCCAGTACCGATCCTTCCGCACTGACGCCAAAGGGCAGTTCGATCCGGCCACGATCACCATCGGTGAGCGGCCCGATGACGGTGAGCGTTGCGCCGGCAGAGGTAATGCGGTGGACAAAGCAGTCGCGGATGCCGTCGCTACCGATCAGTCGGGCATGGGCAGCATTCTCGCCGTTGCCGGGCTGTACCGGGTCAAGTCCGTCCGACAGTGAAAATATGGCCGACCGCCCTGAACCTGACATAACGCCCCACAACTGAACGGAAAAGCTGTGGGCCCCGCGCCGTCAAGATTCGCTGAGCGAGCGCGGTAAGGGGCAGGTTAACCCTGCGCGGCGGAGGAGGGTAAGTTAGTCAGCGTGCCAGTCGCCGGATTTGCCGCCGCGCTTTTCGATCAGGCGGACCGCGCCGATCTCCATTGTGCGGTCGAGCGCCTTGGCCATGTCGTAGACGGTCAGCAGCGCGACGGTGACGGCGGTCAGCGCCTCCATCTCGACGCCCGTCCGCCCGGTCAGGCCGACCGTGGCGGTGGCGGTGACGCCGCCATCATCGGGGACGAGGTCCAGCGTGACCTTGCTCAGCGCCAGCGGGTGGCACAGCGGGATCAGCTCGCTGGTCTTTTTCGCCGCCATGATCCCGGCGATCCGCGCGACGGCGATGACATCGCCTTTCTTGAGCAGGCCGTTGCGGATCGCGTCGGCGGCTTCGGCCGACATGGTGATCCGCCCGGTGGCGATGGCAACGCGCTCGGTCTCGGCTTTCCCGCCGACATCGACCATGCGTGCCGCGCCGGTGGCGTCGAGATGGGTGAGGTCGCTCACCCGATCATCGCCCGCGTTGCCGCCTCCACATCGTCCTGCCGCATCAGCGACTCGCCGATCAGGAAGCAGCGCACGCCATGCTGCGCCATCGCGTCGAGATCGGCGCGGCTGGTCAGCCCGCTTTCGGCGACGAAGGTGCAGCCCTCAGGCGCGCGACCAACCAGTTCGTAAGTGCGGTCGAACGAGACGGTGAAGTCCTTGAGATTGCGGTTGTTCACCCCGATCAGCCGCGAACGGAGCGCCAGTGCGCGGTCAAGCTCGGCGGGGTCGTGGACTTCGACCAGCACGTCCATGCCGAGGCCGATCGCCGCATCCTCGATCTCCGCCATCTGCGCGTCTTCGAGCGCGGCGACGATGATCAGGATCGCGTCGGCGCCGATGCTGCGCGCCTCCAGCACCTGCCATGGATCGACCATGAAATCCTTGCGGATCACCGGCAGCGGACAGGCGATGCGCGCGGCGATCAGATAGTCCTCATGCCCCTGAAAAAACGGTGCATCGGTCAGCACCGACAGGCACGCCGCGCCGCCAGCGGCATAGGCGCGGGCATGGGCGGGGGGATCGAAATCGGCGCGGATCAGCCCCTTGGAGGGCGACGCCTTCTTGATCTCCGCGATCAGGCCGTATCCGCTCGCCGCCTTGGCATCCAATGCGGCGCGAAAGCCGCGCGGCGGGGTTTGTGCCATCGCCAGCGCCTGAAGGTCGGCCAGCGACGTCGTCGCCTTGCGGTCCGCCACTTCGCCGCGCTTCACCGCGATGATCTCATCCAGCATCGTGCTCATGCGGCGGCGATCCAGCAGTCGAGCAGCGCTTTGGCAAGCCCCTTGTCGATCGTCTCGGCGGCTTCCTCTGCACCTTCGCGCAGATCGATCGCTTCACCCGCCACGATCAGGGCGGCGGCGGCGTTGAGCAGCACCGCGTCGCGATAGGCCCCGCGCTCGCCATCGAGCAGGCGGCGGAGCGCTGCGGCATTCTCCTGCGCATCGCCACCGCGCAGGGCGGCGAGCGGGTGGGCGGACAGGCCGGCATCGGCGGGCGTCACGCGCGCGGGCAGGCTGACATCGCCGATGCTGACCACCCGCGAGCAACCTTCGGGTGACAATTCGTCGAGTCCCTCTTCGCCCGCGACGATTGCCGCGCCCTTGACGCCCAGCTGCGCCAGGGCCTCGGCATAGATCGGCGCATAATCGGGCCGGGCGATGCCGATCAGCTGGCGCTGCACCCCCGCCGGATTGGCGAGCGGCCCCATCAGGTTGAAGATCGTGCGCCGCCCGATGCGCTTGCGGATCGGCGCGATCCGGCCCAGCGCCGGGTGATATTTCGCCGCGAACAAGAAGGCGATGCCGATATCGTTGAGGTGCGCCTCGGCGTTGGTGGTGGCGCGGTCGAGGTCGAGGCCGAGTGCCTCCAGCGTATCCGCCGCGCCCGATTTCGAGCTGGCGGCGCGATTGCCATGCTTGGCGACCGGCACGCCCGCCGCCGCGACGACGATGGCGACGGCGGTCGATACGTTGAGCGTATGCTGCCCGTCGCCGCCGGTGCCGCACACGTCGATGGCATTGGCGGGCGCACTGACCGGGATCACCCGCGCGCGCATCGCCCGTGCGGCTTCGGCAATCTCGATGCTGGTTTCGCCACGGTCGGACAGGGCGATCAGGAACGCCTCGATCTCCGCGTCGGCGGCGCGGCCATCCAGTATGTCGGCAAAGGCCTGCGCCGCGCTTTCGCGGGCAAGCGGGCTGGCGGGGTCGGGGAGGAGGCTGAAGCTGGTCACGCCGCCTCTATTCCGGCGCGCGCCGCGCGAGTCGAGCAAATCCTGTTGCGCAGGGACAAAGCGCGGCTGCGGTCAGCCCTCTTCCCAAGGCGCTGCGGGGCAGGCACCGTCTGCGACCTCCAGCCGCACGATCCGGTTCATGCCGGTCACGGGATCGACAATGTAGCGCAGCTTGACGCGGCTGTCGGCGCGGATCGGGCCGTTATCGACTGCCGACGCCTTGAAGGCGCGACCCATATCGCCGCTGCCATAGCTGAACTCCTGCCCGGCGACGCGCCAATGCTCGTCGGTAGTGGTCGAGGTGCTGAGCGCCCGCGAGCGCGGCTCGGGTACATAATGGTCGAGGCACCCCTCCACCGCCCGCACCCGCCCGACCGCGAGTTCCGCGCCGAGCGCGCGTTCACGCGCGTGCTGGTGGATGCTGCCAAAGATAAAGGCGGCGGCCCAGACCGCGATGAACAGTGTGACGAACCACGTCATCCGCCCCGCACGCGGCCGGGTGTTGCGATAACCCTGCACGATGCGCACGCCAAGCGCGAGCACGATCACCGCCAGGATCCCGCCGGCGACCCCGATCCACAGGATCATTGGATCGGCAGGCTGAACGGCGCTGTCGAATACCAGGCGATATGGCGCTGGCGGCATCAGCTTTCTCCCAGCGCTAGGGTGGAAGGCGGCGCGCGGCGATGCAACCGATCGTTTCAGGTCGGCAATGGAAATCCGGGACGCTGCCCTGCCGGCGTCAGCGCCGGTACGGGCTGTTGAGGTCCTTGATCCAACCCGCGGTGACACCGCGATTGACCACAGTCGCCGGGCGCGGCGCTGCCGGGGCGATGATCGCCTTTGACCGCGCGGCATCCGGGTCGATCGTTTCGGCGAAGCGAAGACCCGCCACGTCATCCTTGACCCAGATCACGGTCGCGCCGACCGCCTTCAGCACGCCGACCGAAACCAGCACGGTCGCGCCGGGCTTCAGTCCGTCCGCGCGATCGATCCGCGCACCGGATGCCGACAGGTCCTTGATGCGATGCTTGGTCGGTGCGCCGCCGCCAAAGCCGCAAATCTCCGCACCCAGCAACACCTGCTGGCGCGGCTTGCGAGGGGTTTGGGATTCGTGGATCGCTGGTTCACCCATGGCTTGACCTTCCGGATCCGCCCATACGGACCCGCAGTTACGACATTGCCCAGAATGGTAGCGCCAATGGGTTAAGCCGATATTGACTTCGGTCCCCGGCGGTTCACGCCAGTATGTTCGCCTCGATCCCCGCAATCCTCATGAAATTCGCCAGCATCGCATGGCCATGTTCCGTCGCGATACTCTCCGGGTGAAACTGGACCGAGTGGATCGGCAATTCGCGGTGGCGGAAGGCCATGACGCTGCCGTCCGATGCGGTGGCGTTGACGACCAGCGCATCGGGAATGTCGGTGACGATCAGCGAATGGTAGCGGGTAGCGGTGAACGGGCTGGGCAGCCCTTCGAACAGGCCGGTGCCGTCATGGCTGACCGGCGACGTCTTGCCGTGCATCAGTCCGCCGCGCACGACCTTGCCCCCGAAATGCTGGCCGATCGACTGGTGGCCAAGACACACGCCGAGCAGCGGCTTGCCGGCATCGGCACAGGCGGCGACGAGGTCGAGGCTGATCCCCGCTTCGTTCGGGGTGCACGGCCCGGGGGAGAGCAGGAATGCCTGCGCATTGCTGGCAATCGCTTCCTGCGCGGTCAGCGCGTCGTTGCGCACCACCTTCACCTCCGCGCCCAGCTCCATCAGGTAATGGACCAGGTTCCAGGTGAAGCTGTCGTAATTGTCGATGACAAGGATCATGGATTGCCGCCTAGCGCGAAGCGGGGGTTCCGACAATCTCAGCCATCGGCGATCCAGTTGCCGTGAAAGCCGGGCGGCACGCGATGCGGGATGCGGATGCTGGCCACCGGCTTGCGGCCGAACCGCTGCGCGTCGAGGATGACGAGATCGGTGGAGTCGCCGTCGCGGTCGACGACCAGCCCGATCAGCCAGCCTTCGTCCTCGCCCGTGTCGCCGGGGACGAAGACGAATTCGCCCGGCACCTTGCCCCTTCCGAAATCATGGGTCAGGCGACCGCCCGATTTGAGGTCGTGGCGAAAGATCTTGCCGTCGCTCAGCTGATCGGGCGAGGCAAGGACCGATAAGCCGAGCGTATAGGCATAGCGGTGCTGGCGGGTCGTCAACCGCTCGTCGATCCGGGGAAATTCCTGCGGCGTCTTGTCGATCACCGCGCGGTCGATTCGCCGCGCCCTTGGATCGATCGTCCAGCGTTCGAGCGCGCGCGGATTGACGTCCGGCCCCATCGTGCTGGTCGCGAACATGCTGTCATAGACGATCGCATCGAGCAGGATCTTGCCGTCCGCCGTCTCCTGCGCATTGGCGGCGTGAAAGATGTACAGCGGATCGACGTCGATCCAGATCATCTCGGCGGCGGTCCCGCGCCGCGGCATCAGGCCGATCCGCGCCTGATGCCTGGGGTTCCAGATATAGGGAAAGGCATAGCCCGACATCGCGCGCTTCATCGACAAGGTGACGGGCAGGTCGAACACCAGCACATAATTGGGCGTGACCGCGCAGTCATGGACCGACGGCCCGTCCTGCACCGGGATCGGTTCGCTGCGGATCACCTTGGCATCGGTGTTCAGCGCGACGTGCCACAGCTGGTTCGGGTTCATCCCGAAATAACAGACGGCGTGGAGCTCGCCCGCATAGGGATCGAGATGCGGATGCGCCGAAATCGGCCCCTTCAGCGTCCCGCCGAACCGGTCATAGGCTTCGGAGTCGAGCGTTTCGGACAGCCGCACCGGTGCTTCGCCCGCTTCGACCAGCGCCCATGCCTTGCCGCCGATGCCCAGCACATTGGTGTTGACCGATCCGCCCGCGCCGGGCGCGGCGGGCAGGCCGGTGATCTTCGCAACGCGGTTCGAGCGGATCCAGCGGTTGCGATACCAGACCGCCTTGCCACCCTCGATCCGGATGCCATGGACCATGCCGTCGCCAAGGAACCAATGCGCCTTGGCCGCATCGACCTCACCCGCCGGATTGGGGCCGATGCGCAGATAGCGTCCGCGCAGCGAGGGCGGGATCGTGCCGGTGACCTTGAGATTGGCGAGGGTCTTTTCCTCGGTCATCGGTTTGTGGATGCCGTTGAGGAACGGGTTGGCCATCGGTTCGGCAAAGGCGGTGCCGGGGATTGCCGCGCCGGCGCTGGTGAGCACGGCGGCGCGCAGCAGGGCGCGGCGGTCGAACGTAAGGTCGTCGATTGGCGGCATGTCGTTCCCCCTCAGCCCGAGTGTGACAGCTTCAATACCCCGCGTCGAGATCGACGATATTCCGCATCGGCGTGCCCGCCATGAACGCCCGCGCATTGTCGAGGAACAAGGCGGCTGAGCGCATGAACATCTTTGTTTGCGAGCGTCCGGACAGGTGCATCGAATGGATCGCGTTGGGCGCGGTCCAGAGCGGGTGATCGGCGGGCAGCGGCTCGGGCGTCACCACGTCGAGGAACGCGCCGCCGATCCGCCGCTTGTGCAGCGCCGCGATCAGCGCGTCCTGATCGACCATGTCGCCGCGTGCGATGTTGATCAGCCATGCGCCGGGCTTCATCGCCGCGAGTTCATCCGCACCGAACATCGCGCCGGTCTGCGCGGTCGACGGGGCGGCGAGGACGATCCAGTCATACTCGCCGATCCGCTCGCGCCACGCGTCTGGCGTGAGCGTGCCGTCGCGGCCCGAGCGGGTAACACCGGTCACACGCACGCCGAACGCCGCCAGCCGATCCCCGATCATCCGCCCGATCGTGCCATAGCCGATCACCAGCGCGCGCGTTTCGAACAGCTCGACCTTGCCCGGCGCATCGTCCGGCCATTCGTGGCGGTCGGCGATCCGCACCACCTCGTCGAAGCGCTTGGCGGCGGCGAGGATACCGAGCACCGCATATTCGGCGACCGCGATCGCGTTGATCCCGACGCCATTGGTCAGAATCGTGCCGCGTTGCTTGAGCAGGTCGATGTCGAATGCGTCGATCCCGGCATAGATGGTCGAGAGCCATTTGAGCCGTGCGCCCGCCGCCGCAATCTCCCCGGTCCAGCCCGGCCGGTTCATGTCGACCCAGCCGATATCGGCATCGCCGATCATCGCCAGCGCCTCCTCGCGACTGGCGAACCAATGCGCGTCGATTCCGGCGGGCAGGCCGGGTTCGATCAGCGGGCGGGCGAGCGCGGGCAGCACGGCTTTCATGCGCCAAGGATGGCGCGATCCGCGCGCCGGGGCAATCGCGCGACGGGAAGTTGGTTTGCGACAAATTGATACTCTTTTCGGCTGGTGCCCGGCAGCAGAAAGAGGAATGCTTGCATCGGGCGACATGGCGCGGGAGGTGCCGTGCGTCTGGGGTGGGACCGATGGACAAACTGGAAGCACCGCTGATCGCGGTGGATGAACCGTTCGCGCCGCAACCAGCGGTCGCGGGCGATGTGGCACGCGCGGGTGGCAGCTTCACGGCAGTCGGGGTCAGCGGGCTCGCGCTGGCATTGGCGGCGTGCGACTCGGGTGGTGGCAGCGGCGGTGGAGTGGTCTCCACGCCCGGGCCGACCCCGACGCCCAGTCCCAGCCCGGCACCGATCAGCGCGGCGCAGGCCAGCCGCTTCCTGTCCCAGGCGACCATGGGCGCGACCGCCGCCGACATCGCCGATGTCCAGGCGCGCGGTTATGACGGCTGGATCACCGCCGAATTCGCCAAACCGCGCCCGACCAGCCTGTGGGACTGGCTGGTGGGCAAGGGTTATAATGACGCGGCCAACGTCAATAACCAGAACGGCTTCGACAATGCGATGTGGAGCCAGCTGGCCGGTGCCGGCGATCAGCTGCGCCAGCGCGTCGGCATGGCGCTGCTCGAGATCCTGGTGGTCGGGATCGACGGGGTGAACCTGAGCTGGCGGCAATTCGCCATGGCCGCCTATGTCGACATCCTCATGGACAATGCGTTCGGCAATTTCCGCACGCTGATCGAGCGCGTCACCTATAATCCGGCGATGGGGTCGTTCCTGACCTATCTCGGCAACCGCAAGGCGGACAGCCGCACCGGATCGGTCCCGGACGAGAATTACGCGCGCGAGCTGATGCAGCTGTTCACCATCGGCCTGCAACGGCTGAACATGGATGGCAGCGTGGTGACGTCGGGCGGGCAACCGATCGAAACCTATACCCCGGCGGATGTGTCCGGCCTGGCGCGGGTGTTCACCGGCCTCGTGCTCGACGGCTCCGACAACAGCACGCCCGACCGGTATCGCCGGGCGATGATCTTCAACACCGGCCAGCATGAGACTGGCGCGTCGACCTTCCTCGGCGCCGATGTGCCGGCGGGAGTGTCAGGAGCCGACGCGGTCAAACAGGCGCTCGACACGATCTTTGCGCACCCGAATGTGCCGCCATTCGTGTCGAAACAGCTGATCCAGCGGCTGGTCACCAGCAACCCCTCGACGGCCTATGTCGGCCGCGTCGCGGCAAAGTTCGCCGACAATGGATCGGGCGTGCGCGGCGACATGCAAGCGGTGATCCGCGCGATCCTGATGGACAGCGAGGCGCGGACCGAGCCGACCGCCGCCAGCGCGGGCAAGCTGCGCGAACCGGTGATGCGCCTGACCGGTTGGGCGCGCGCATTCGGCGCGACCAGCGTGTCGGGCAACTGGACGACGGGGAATACCAGCAGCGGGACCAACCGGCTGGCGCAATCGATGGGACGCAGCCCGTCGGTCTTCAACTTCTTCCGCCCCGGCTACACCCCGCCCAACACGCCGATCGCCACCGCCGGGCTGGTCGCGCCGGAATTGCAGATCACCAATGAAATCAGCGTCGTCGGCTATGTGAATTATATGCAGTCGGTGGTGAACAACGGCACCGATCTGCGCACCGACTACGGATCGATCAGCGGCATCGCCGGGGACAGCGCGGCATTGGTCGACCGGGTCAATTTGTGGCTCGCCGCAGGACAGCTGTCGAGCGCCACGGTGACCGCGATCCGTGCCGCGGTCGACAGTTCGACCAGCACCAACAACCGCATCGCGATCGCCGTCCTGCTGACGATGGCATCGCCCGAATTTCTGACGCTGAAGTGAGGGGCTGGGACATGGACCAGAACCAATCGCGCCGCGCCTTTTTGAAGCGTACCGCCGCGCTCGGTGCAGCGGGCGCCGCCGCGCCCTTCGTCACCCAACTCGCCGCGATCGGCGAGGCATCGGCGGCAGTCGCCAGCGATTACAAGGCTTTGGTGTGCATCTTCCTCTATGGCGGCAATGATTACGCCAACACGCTGCCGCCCTATGACAGCGCGACGCACGCCGCCTATCTCGCACAGCGCCCGACGCTGGGCCACACGCGCGACAGCCTGACCGCGACCCTGCTCAACCCGAGCAATGCGCTGGGCGGGCGGCAATTCGCGCTCGCGCCGACGATGGCGTCGTTGCTGCCGCTGTTCAACGCGGGCAAGCTCGCCCCGGTGCTCAATGTCGGCACGCTGGTGCGCCCGACGACCAAGGCGGAATACACCGCGCGGTCCGTGGCGCTGCCGCCCAAGCTGTTCAGCCATAACGACCAGCAAAGCTATTGGCAGGCATCGAGCGCAGAGGGCGCGACATCGGGCTGGGGCGGGCGGATCGGCGACCTGCTGCAAAGCGGCAACGGCACCAGCGCGCTGACCTGTATCAGTGCGTCGGGCAATGCCGTGTATCTGTCGGGGCGCAACTCGATCCAATATGTCACCGGCACCAACGGCCCGACCGCGCTGATCAACGGCGCATCGACCCTGTTCGGATCGGCCACCGCCGCCAGCACGCTGCGGACGCTGATGGGCGGGGCACAGGCGAACCTGATCGCCAACGAACACGCCACCGTGTCGAAACGCGCACTCGACCTGTATACGCAGGTCAATGGTGCGCTGGGCGGAGCGCCCGCGTCCAACTTCCCGCTATTCCCGACCGGCAATTCGCTGGCGGATCAGCTCAAGATCGTCGCGCGGCTGATTTCGGTTTCACAGGAACTGGGCGCGAAGCGGCAGGTGTTCTTCGTGTCGATCGGCGGGTGGGACATGCACGACTTCCTGCTGCGCGATCACCCGACCCTGGTCGGCCGCGTCGCCGACGCGATGCGCGCCTTTTACGACACCACCGCCGCGCTGGGCGTGGCGGACAAGGTGACCAGCTTTACCGCGTCCGATTTCGGCCGCACGCTGACGCAGAATGACGACGGCTCCGACCATGGCTGGGGCAGCATGCATTTCGTGCTGGGCGGTGCAGTACAGGGCGGACGCATCTACGGCACCGCCCCCGATTTCGGGCACAATACGCCGAGCGATGTCGGGCAGGGGCGGCTGCTGCCGACCACCTCGGTCGATCAATATGCCGCGACGCTGGCGAGCTGGTTCGGGGTGTCGGCGGGCAATATGTCGACGGTGCTGCCGAATATCGGGAATTACTCGACAACGAATCTGGGGTTTGTTTGAGGGGGGCGTGCAGAAAGCTGTCGGTCGGCAAACGACCCCATTGCGGAAGTTGGCGTCATTGGGGTTCTGGTTGCACTGAAATGCTGACAGACTTCGCGTAGATGGCACCGGAACCGCCGAAAACATCATCAAAGCCCAGCTCATAGTCGCCCGCGGACGCCGAGGTGTTTAAGATTGGGAGGTGCTCAGATGTGAGCCGTCTAAGCCCGACCTCCAAAACGGTAGTGAGCGGATTACAATCGAGTACGACACCACTAACCCCCTCGAAGCGTAGACATACGCTCGCGTGACGGTCGAGAACGAAGAAACCCCGTTCATCAAGCTCACTTGTGATCCGAAATGTCGAAAGAACAAGTGTTCCAGACGATTCCTCGAACCTCATGCTCCGAATGGTCGAGTCGTGAAAATCAGGAAGGAAGCCGAACCATGCAGTCAGTTCAGCGGCACCTTCAAGCTGTGCCAGCAGTGTCCAGTCCGAAGTCCAATGTGCTTGCTTAGCTACTGAGTAGGGCATGCGGGGACGGTGGCGCGGCGTCGCGGAAGATGCAACGTCAGATGCCCGCAATCCAACCGATTTCAGCTACCCGACCCTATACCTCCACTCGCCAGTCCCAGCCGATCGGGTCGCCGTCCATCACCTCGACTCCGGCGCCGATCAGTTCGTCGCGGATCGCGTCTGATCGAGCGAAGTCCTTTGCGGCGCGGGCTTCCTTGCGCTGGGCGAGGCGCGCCTCGATTTCCGCTTCGGTGACCAGTGCATCCGCCGGACGCACGCGCAGGTCGGCGCGGGACAGGTCGAGCAGGTTGAGGCCGAGCGCGGTGTCGAATTGCGCCAGCGTCATCAGCCGCGCTTCCTGCCCCAATTGCTTGTCGGCGAGCAGTTCCTCCAGCACCGGCAGCGCCTTGGGGGTGTTGAGGTCGTCCGACACCGCCGCGTACGGAATTTCTCCGCCGCCAGCACCAGCCGCCGCAGCCGCACCAGCGCCGCCATCAGATTCTCGCCGCTGAACTCCAGCTCGCTGCGATAATGCGCGCTAAGGCACATCAGGCGATAGGCGAGCGGATGCACGCCCTTTGCCACCAGCGCGTCGAGCGTTGCGATGCCGCCCTTGGACTTCGACATCTTCCCGCCGCGATCGACGAGGAAGTTGTTGTGCATCCAGATCTTCGCGCCCGAATTCGCGCAGCCGCAATGCGCC
The DNA here is from genome assembly GCA_002280565.1 of Sphingomonas sp. 32-66-10. Lineage (GTDB taxonomy): Bacteria > Pseudomonadota > Alphaproteobacteria > Sphingomonadales > Sphingomonadaceae > Sphingomonas. The sequence continues at coordinate 2,450 of NCEF01000028.1, read as the reverse complement.
TGATTCTGCGCGATTTCGTTGACGTGGTGAATCTCGCGATGGTCGATCCCGCCGGTGTGGATGTCGAACGGCAAGCCAAGCAGCTCGGCGCTCATCACCGAGCATTCGAGGTGCCAGCCCGGCGCGCCGCGGCCCCAAGGCGAATCCCACTCCATCTGCCGCGTCTCGCCCGGCGGGGTGGTGCGCCAGATCGCGAAATCCTGTGGGTGACGCTTGCCTTCGACGCTCTCGATCCGGCCTTCGCCGGCATCGTCCTGCCCGCCCGACAGCTTGCCGTAATCGGGCACGGTGCTGCTGTCGAAATACAGGCCGCTGTCGAGCTGGTAGCAATGTTCGTCCGCGATGCCCTTGGCGAAGTCGATCATCTTCTCAACGTAATCGGTCGCCAGCGGCATGTGATCGGGGGTGCGGATGTTGAGGTCGCGCAGGTTGCGGCGGAACACATCGGCGTAATGGCGCGAAATGTCCCACGCGCTCAGGCCGCGCTGCTTCGCCGCCGCTTCCATCTTGTCCTCGCCTGCATCGGCGTCGGAAGTCAGATGGCCGACATCGGTGATGTTGATGACATGGGTCAGGGCGTGACCCTTCCACCGCAGTACCCGGCTGAGCGTATCGGTGAAGACATAGGCGCGCAGATTGCCGAGATGCGGGTCGCTATAAACCGTCGGCCCGCACGAATAGACGCGCACGCCCTTGGCGGAGTCGATCGGCGCGAAGGCTTCGGTCGCGCGGGTGAGGCTGTTGTAGAGGGTGAGCGTGGCGCCAGTCATGCGCCGCGCATAGCGCGGGGGAGGCGGCTTACCAACCTCCCCGCGCGGTTTTAGGCAGCGAGCGGTTTGGCCTTCTCAACGACGCGGAACGTCCCCGCACCAAAACTGCCGCCATTGTTGATCGGCAGCGCGGTGGCGCAAAAGGCACATTCGGCGGTCATCCGCCCAATGGACCAATGGGATTGGCCGCATCCGGGGCAGATATTCTGCTCGCCGGGGCGAAAGGCAATGCGGTAGCCGCTGTTGGCGGCGGTAAAGGGGGTCGTGTCGTAAAACATCGGCTCGTCTCCAGACTTGCCCGGTTCGACGCACGGAATCCGAATTTTGTTCCAAGCACGTATCGACGGAGCGGGTCAGGTGTCGCCAAACTGCAACACGTCGCCAGTCAGTCCAACGGACGGATTCGGTCGAGCACGGTATAGGCCATGACGGCGGTTGCGACCGCGGCGTTGAGGCTGTCGGCCTTGCCCAGCATCGGGATTTTCACCCGCACATCGCACGCCGCGGCATAGTCGGCGGGGAGGCCCTGCGCCTCGTTTCCGGTCAGCAGGAACACCGGCGCGGCAAAGTCCGGCGCGCGGTAATCGACCGCGCCTTCCAGCGCGAGGCCGACCAGCTGCCCCGGCCCGGACCGCAGCCAGGTGTGGAACTCCGCCCACGGCGCACGTGCGATCGGAATCGTGAACAGCGCGCCCATGCTTGCGCGCACCGCCTCGACGCTGAACGGATCGACGCACTCGTCGACGAGGATCAGGCCGCCCGCGCCGACCGCGTCGGCCGTGCGCAGGATCGTGCCGAGATTGCCCGGATCGCGCAGCCGCTCGGCCACCAGCCAGAGCGGCGCGGCGGAGCGGTCGATGCGGGCGAGGTCGGTGGACAGTTCGGCATAGACGCCGACCACCGCGCCCGGATTATCCTTGCCCGACAGCTTGGACAGGATGTCGTTATCCGTCTGGATAACCTCACCGCCCGCAGCTTCGGTCGCGGCGATCAGCTCCTGTGCCAGCGGATGCCCGTCATGCCCCTTGGCGAAGAACAGATAGGCCGGGAGATGCCCCGCCTCGCGCGCCTCGGTCAGGATGCGCAGCCCTTCGGCGAGGAACAGCGCCGCGTCGCGCCGATGCTTCTTGTCGCGCAAGCTGCGGACCCGCTTGACCAGCGGGTTGGAAAAGGCGGTTATTTCGCGCACCGGCTCAATCCTCGCCGAAGCGATCCTCGACCAGTTCAACCAGCTTGAGCACCGCGTCCTCGGCGCCGTCGCCGGCCGCGCTGATCGTGATCGTGTCGCCCATCGCGGCGCCCAGCATCATCAGGCCCATGATCGACGTGCCGGTGACCGCATTTCCGTCCTTCTCGACGGTCAGATCGCACGGCAGCGATGAGGCGAGCGTGACGAATTTCGCGCTGGCGCGTGCGTGCAGCCCCCGACGATTGGCGATCAGGACGGTACGGCTGACCCGGCTCAAGCGGCAGCCTCGCCGAGCACTTCGGATGCGACGGTGATGTATTTCTTGCCCGCCTCACGCGCGGCGGCGACGGCCTCGGTCACCTTCATCGTCTTGCGTGCGCCGCCCAGGCGAATCAGCATGGGCAGGTTGATGCCGGCGATCACCTCGACCCGGCCCGCCTCCAGCAGCGAAATGGCGAGGTTCGACGGGGTGCCGCCGAACAGGTCGGTGA
>NCEF01000080.1 GCA_002280565.1 Sphingomonas sp. 32-66-10 | reverse complement strand
CGCCCCCGTCCACGCAGGCAGGGCGAACCGGGGCAGGAAAGGCGCGGACCGGGGCTGTCAGGGCAAGCTCGTTCATCGCGGAGCTTAAACGCCATTCGCATGTCTGTAGGAAAGTGGTTTTGTGGCGCTTGTCTGTCAGGCCCCTGCTCCTGTCAGCAAAGCCCCGGCGCCGCGAGCGGCTCGAAACCCCGGACCAGCGCCTGCAGCCCGGCATCGAAACTCTGGTCGAGGTCAAGCAGGCCTTCGAGGAAATGCTGCATCGGGCCGTTCGCCTCGAATGTGCTCCAGCCCAGCGCCAGCGAGATGACCGCAGCCGTCGCGCTCAGCGCGCTTGACTGATCCAGCCCGAAACGGGTGAGCGGAGCGGCGATGGCTTCGGCATGTGCGGCATCGCCGTCCGACACCGGCGGGGCGATGGCGAACAGCCGGGCGGCATCCCGTTCCCGCAACATGCCTCTCCTCAAGGCCCTGCCATATTCCACCAGCCATTCGCGCCAGTCCGCGCAGGGGCCAACTTCGTCCTGCGCCTGCCGGTAGATCGCGCCGGTCATCAGGCCCAGCAATTCGCTCTTGTCGCGAAAATGCCAGTAGAGCGCAGGCGCCTGCACCTTCAGCCGCCCGGCAAGGCGCCGCATGCTGAGCGCTTCGATCCCTTCCTCCCGCAGGAGCGAGAATGCAGCATCGACAACCAGTTTGCGGTCGAGTGCGGGGGGAGTGCGCGTGGCCATCCTGAGACGGATTGACTATTTAACAGTGTTAAGTCAACTTTCGGCAAGGAGAGCGGAGTCGAAGAGGGCTGCCATGAATTATGTGCGCAATGCGTGGTACGTCGCCGCGTGGTCGAACCAGATCGAGGACGGGAAGCCGTTTGCCGTAACGATTCTGGATGAACCGCTGGTGCTCTACCGGGGGGAAAGCGGCCATCTGACCGCACTGGAAGATCGCTGCGTCCACCGCCTGGCGCCCTTATCCCTTGGCCGGTGCGAGGGAGACAGGCTGCGCTGCATGTATCACGGCCTGCTATTCGCCCACGATGGCAAGG
>NCEF01000079.1 GCA_002280565.1 Sphingomonas sp. 32-66-10 | reverse complement strand
GTCCTGCGGATAGGACCAGGAGACGCTCGCCATATAGGTCCGCTCGGCCGCCCTCAGCTCGAGGTGATAGGTCCGACGGTCGGTGTTGATGACGAGATTGGTCTGCAGGTCCGCGCGGGTCGGCTTCACCAGAATGTGTATCCTCCGGTTCGCGCCGCTTCCGCTTTCGGTGTCGCCGATGATCCAGCGCACCGTGTCGCCAGCGGCCACGGGACCGGCGCCGACCAGTTGCTCGCCCGCTTGCAAGGCGATGTCGGTGACCTGACCCGGCGCGGTATAGACTTGGTAGAGCGCGCCGTCGGCATAGGGGTAGACCTGCACCGCATTGAAGTAGCCGGACCGACTGGGCTGGATGCGCGCGGCGCTGTTGGCGGCCTCGACGCGTGCTCGCGGGTCCGCTGGCTCGGGCGGCCGCGGTCGCGCCTCCGGGATTCGCTGCAGCTGGCCGGGAAGCGGCAGGGGCGTCGGTATTTCGACGATCTCGACTGCTTTGGGCGGCTCCGCTTCCAGGACCGCCGGCTGCGGGGTCGCCGCGGCGTCATAGGTAATGTCGGGCGGCGTCCAGGTGTGGGAGCAGGCGGCGACGGATACCGACGCGAGTAAAACGAGAGGGAGTGCGGTCAGTCGCATCAGCCGAGCTCCTTGGACCAGTTGAGGGCGTGGACGTAGACGCCGAGCGGGTTCTTACGCAGGCGCTCCACGTCGCGGGGGGTTTGGATGGTGATGGTTAGAATGGCCGTCCACCGCTCGGTGGCGGCCAGGGCGCCGTCGACATAGCGGCGTTCGACCCAGGCGACGCGGAAGCTGTCGGGCGAGGCCCGGATGACGCTGGAGACCTCGATTGAGACCTGTTCACGCCCGAGCTTGGCGAAGGGGTCGTTGACGCGGGCGTAGTCATTGAGGGCCAGCGCGCCTTGGTCGGTGGTGTAGTCGTAGGCACGCAGCCAGTTCTGGCGCAGCACGATGGGATCGGCCGGGATGGCGCGCGTCTGCTCAATGAAGCGGGCCAGATGCCAGACGATCTGCGGATCGGTCGGCCGATAGCTG
>NCEF01000078.1 GCA_002280565.1 Sphingomonas sp. 32-66-10 | reverse complement strand
GCGCGCAGGCTGGTGAAATCCTCAAGAAGGTGATCGACGATCCCCGCATCACGCTGGAAATGATGGACGATGGCTCGATTGAATCGCCCGAAAGCCCGCTGCGCAAGGACATGATGGATGCCATCACCAAGGCCGTGCACCAGCGCGCGCCGGGGCTCACCGTAGTGCCGCAGATGAGCGCGGGGGCCAGCGATTCGATGTATTTCCGGGCCCTTGGCATTCCCAGCTACGGTGTTTCGGCGATCTTCATGCGGCCGGACGATGAATTCGCCCATGGCCTGAACGAACGTCTGCCCGTCGCCACGATCGATCCCGGCGTGAAGCAATGGGAAACCCTGCTGCGCGAGATCCTGAAGTAAGCGCAGCAGGACCAGCCATGCCTGCCACTCCCGCCTGGCCGCCGCGCAGCGCGCCGCGTCTGTTCGTTCCCGGTCCGCTCGCGGCCGGGGCGGCAGTGACCTTGCACGGCAATCCGGCGAATTACCTCGCCCGGGTGATGCGCGTGAGCGAAGGCGACATCGTGATCCTCTGCGATGACGAAACCGGCGAATGGGCTGCCCGCGTTGTCTCCACCGGCAAGCGTGACGTGGTGCTGGAAGTGGCCGAACGCCTGCGCGAGCGGGAAGATGTGCCCGACTTCACTCTGTACGCGGCGCTGCTCAAGAAGGATCGTTTCGATCTCGTGCTGGAAAAGGCGACCGAACTGGGCGTGCGGGTGATCCAGCCGGTACTCACAAGGCGCTGCGTGGCCGACAAGCTCAATCTGGAGCGAGCCCGTGCGCTGGTGGCCGAGGCCGCCGAACAATGCGCCCGCACTGCCCTGCCCCGCATTGCCGAGCCAATGAAGCTCGACGCCTTGCTCAAGGGCTGGGAAGATGGCCGAGTGCTGTTCTTCGCCGATGAGCTGGGCGGCGATCCCGCCCATGCTGCCTTCGCCGCGAAACAGGCCCCCGCCGCCCTTCTGATCGGCCCGGAAGGCGGCTTCGACGATACCGAACGCGAGGCGATCCGCGCCCATCCTGCGGCAAAAGCAATCACCCTTGGCCCCCGCATCCTGCGC
>NCEF01000077.1 GCA_002280565.1 Sphingomonas sp. 32-66-10 | reverse complement strand
ACCCCCTAACACCGCGCCATGTTCCTTTCCCGATATGAACGCATGATCGCGCGCCGGTACCTGCTGCCGGGCCGGGGCGAGGCCTTTATCGCGCTGGTCGCGTCGATCAGCCTGGTTGCCGTGATGCTGGGCGTTGCCGCGCTGGTGATCGTGATGAGCGTGATGAACGGCTTTCGCGCCGAGCTGTTCGACAAGATCACTGGGCTGAACGGCCATGCGGTTGTGCAGGGCTATGGCGGGCAGCTGCGCGATTGGCGTGAGGTCGTCGCCGAGGCGCGCAAGACGCCGGGCGTGACGACCGCCACGCCGCTGATCGAGCAGCCGTTGATGGCGAGCTTTCAAGGTCGCGTTGAAGGCGTGCTGATTCGCGGCATGACGGTAAGCGACCTGCGTGCGAACCCGACGCTCAACCGCAATGTGGTGATGGGCCGCATGGCGGATCTGACGCCCGACTGTGAATGTGTCGCGATCGGCTCACGCCTCGCCATGACGCTCGGCGCGTCGCTGGGAAGCAGCGTCCAGCTGATCAGCCCGCAGGGGCCATCGACCCCGTTCGGCACCGTCCCGCGAATCGTGTCGTACCGGGTCGCCGCGATCTTTGAGGTCGGGGTCTATGATTACGACAAGGCGTTTGTGGTCATGCCGATGGAGACCGCGCAGACACTGCTGCTGATGGGCGACTCGGTCAGCATGGTCGAGATCGACACTGAGGACCCCGACCGGGTCGGCGAAATCCTCGCCCCGCTGGCGCAGAAGGTGGTGCAGAGTGCGCAGCTGTCCGACTGGCGCACGCTCAACGCGACTTTGTTCGAGGCGCTGGCGGTCGACCGGCTGGTGACCTTCACCGTGCTGTCGATCCTGATCCTGGTCGCGGTGTTCAACATCCTGTCGTCGCTGATCATGCTGGTGCGCGCCAAGACCCGCGACATCGCGATTCTGCGCACGATGGGCGCGACGCGGAGCGGGCTGATCAAGATTTTCGTGACGGTCGGCACCGCGATCGGTGGGTTGGGGATCGTTGCCGGTCTGATCCTCGGCTTTATCCTGCTCTATTTCCGCCAGGGG